>JBEKLO010000104.1:0-15181 GCA_050010155.1 Terriglobales bacterium | reverse complement strand
CTCGCCAAGGGTCATCGGTTGCAGTGGGTGCTTAACTGCATCGACGCCAACAACTACGTTCTCTTCCAAATTGACGAGAATAATTTCTACCGCACGGTAGTCCATAACGGCCAGAAGGGGAAGGAGACCAAGATTCCTCACAAGGGAGACAAGAAAAGTTTTCAGACTCTGCAGATTCGTGTCGGAGCGAATGAAATCACCCACCAGATCAGGCAAGGAGAGAATTGGGTGGTATTGGATCACTGGACTCAGTCTGGGAGCAATCTAAGTTTGGGCAGATTTGGTTTTTACATTCCGGGCAACGATCAGGTTGCGCTCGCCAACTTCGGCCACTATGTGGACTTGAACACGCGGTAGCCTGCCTCGCCAGTCTCCTGGCGGAACTTTTATTCAATAGCCAGCGTTTCTAACACTACCATTGCGAGTGGAGGGATGAGTGCAACTGATCATCGACAAAGTCAGCAAACGCTACCGCGGGGGAAATTGGGCGCTGAAAGGATTCACTCTCGGGTCACGTGGAATGGAACCGACGTGGCGTCGAAGCCGGATGAATTGCGCGCAGTGCTCGGCTTTCTGCCACAGGATTTTGGCGTTTACCCCAATTTGAATGCGGTGGAATTTCTGGAATACCTGGCGGCGGTCAAGGGTTTGGATGCGGCTACCTCACGCCGCCGCATTGACGAACTGCTAAACCTGGTGAATCTAACCGACGTGCGCAAACGGCCTTTGGGCGATTATTCCGGAGGCATGAAGCAGCGCGTGGGAATCGCGCAGGCGTTGCTCAATGATCCGCAGTTACTGATTGTCGATGAACCGACCGCCGGGCTTGATCCGGAAGAACGGGTGCGCTTCCGTAATTTGCTTTCTGATCTTTCTGGCGAGCGCATTGTCATTCTTTCGACGCATATTGTTTCCGACGTCGAAGCCACTGCCACGGATATTGCGCTGATCGCGCAAGGCACGCTGGTGGCACACGCTTCGCCAGAGGAATTGCTGCGCCGGGTCGAAGGCAAAGTGTGGGAGTGGGTGTTGCCCAGTGCGGAACTGAATTCTGCAAAACAAAAATACCTGATCAGTAACACTTCGCGGCGCAGCGACGGCGTGCACGCCCGGGTGCTCGCGGATGTGCCACCAACCGGCGCACAGCCGGTGACGCCCAACCTGGAGGACGCGTACCTCTTCTGCATAGCTCATCATCGCGCAGGGATTGCGGCATGAAGCATTGGGGCATGATGCCGGCGCGGGCTCTCTATCACATGGTGCGGGCAGACTTCCTGGAGCGCGTGCGGCGTTACAGCTTTCTGCTGACTCTGGCTTTCGCCGTCTATCTGGCCTGGGGCTCGGCGTCCGGCCTGATCGTATTGCGTTTGGGAGAGTACCGCGGCGTGTTCAACTCGGCCTGGGTGGGCGGCATGATGACCCTCGTGGGCACGTTGTTCATCTCGCTCGTGGGTTTCTATATCGTGAAGAACGCGATTCTGAGGGACGAGCAGACGCGCGTCGGCAGAATTCTGGCCAGCACTCCGATGAGCCGGGTCTTCTATACGCTGGCAAAAACGCTGAGCAACTTCGCGGTCCTGGCGTTAATGATCGCGGTGCTGGCAGCGACCGCACCTTTCGTTCAGTTCTTCCGCGTCGAAGATACGCATTATCATCTGGGCCCGCTACTGGCGCCGTTCCTTTGGGTTGGGATTCCCGCGATGGCTATCACCGCGGCCATCGCCGTCTTATTTGAAACCTTGCCCGTGCTGCGTGGCGGAGTCGGTAATGTGATTTATTTTTTCGTTTGGGTAGCCGGCTTCGCGATGGGCAACCAAAAAGGCATCGATGATTTCGCCGGGTTCGTGGTGATAGCGCGCAGCATGCAGGCGGCGCTGAGGAAGGTGTATCCGGCCTATAAAGAAGATTTTTCCCTCAGCATCGGAGATAGTACCCTCGCCAGCAAGCGATTCGTATGGACTGGAGTGGATTGGACTCCTGCGATCGTTATGCATCGAATGCTGTGGATTTTGGCTGCCCTGGCTACGGCGGTGGTCGCGTCGTTCTTCTTTCACCGTTTTGATCCGGCGTGGGCATGGTCGTTCAGACGAGCTAAGAAATCACTGGCCGCGGGCACGAGTGGAGAAACATTTCCCACAGGGCACAATCCGGAAGACCGGTCCCTGGTCGTACATCTCACGCCCCTTGAGGACGCAGGAAGAGGAACCCGGTTTGGGCAACTGGTGATGTCTGAACTGCAGCTCATGCTGAAAGGACAGCGCTGGTGGTGGTATGCGGTCGCGCTCGGTCTATGGATCGCGAGCGTCGCTTCTCCCAGCGTCGCGGCGCGACAGGGCGTGCTCGCCGTGGCATGGCTTTGGCCGGCACTGGTATGGTCGCAGATGGGGGCGCGCGAGTCGCGGTATGCCACGCAGTCGCTCATCTTTTCTTCCGCGCGGACGTTGCACCGGCAGTTACCGGCAGTGTGGGCTGCAGGCTTCCTCGTGGCCGTCATCACCGGGGGTGGTTATGCTTTGCGCATGGTGGCAAGCGCGGACTGGCGCGGACTGCTGGCATGGTTCGCGGGGGCACTGTTTATCCCCAGCCTTGCGCTGGCGCTTGGAGTCTGGAGCCGGACCGCAAAGCCGTTCGAGGCGATCTACACCGTGTGGTGGTACATCGGGCCGCTAAACCACGCGCCGGGATTCGACTTCATCGGGGGCGGTCCTTCCGCGAGCCAACCTGTCTTTTACATCGTTATTGGCGCTGTACTGGTAACGGCGGCCTATTTCGGACGGCGAATTCGGATGGCCTATGTGTAGTCGGGCTTTGTCGCGAACGGTCAGCTTTGACCGGAATACGAACCGGCGGCGAAAAACGGTAAGCTGATTGAAACGCCCGCTATGACATACGATCCGAAGAACCAACAACCGAATGATACGCATTCTGGAAACATCGACGTGGTCGAGATGGATGTCGAGATCAAGACGCCAGACGGCATGTGCGACGCCGCATACTTTTATCCGGATAAGGGTCACCGGGATACCGGTTCCTGTCCGGGAGTACTCGTCTGGTCCGACGCCTTTGGCTTGCGGCCTGCGCTACGTGCGCTGGCGCGGCGGCTTGCGTCTGAGGGTGACGGATATTCCGTGTTGGTGCCCAATCCTTTTTATCGCGTATCCCAAGCTTCTGTTGCGGATCCTTCCAGCTTCAACTTCAAGAATCCGGATGACATGGCGAGGCTCCGGCCGATGATGGCGTCGGTAACTGCGCCCGGCAACGCCGAAAAGGATGCTGCCGCTTACGTTGCATTTCTCGATGCGCAAAAAGAAGTGGACCGATCGAGGAAGATCGGAAACCAAGGTTACTGCATGGGTGGCGCACTCGCGGTTAGGACCGCCGCGCACTTGCCCGGTCGCATCGGCGCCGGCGCGTCATTCCACGGCGGGGGATTGGTGACGGACAAGCCGGATAGCCCGCATCTGCTCGCGCCGAAGATCAAGGCGCGGATGTACTTCGGAATCGCCTCGAACGATGACTCGCGTCAGCCCGATGCGAAGGACAAGCTGAAGGAGGCCTTTGCCGCCGCCCGGGTTTCCGCCGAAATCGAAGTGTATTCGGCGCTGCATGGCTGGTGCATGACGGACATGCCCGCGCGCGAGGGCGTTCCGATCTATAACAAGGCTGAAGCCGAGCGTGCCTGGGGGAAACTGGTTTCCTTATATAAGGCTGCTCTGGGCTAAAGCCCGTCGGCAAAAATGCGACCGTTATCGCAGCGGTAAACCGCTGCGCTACCCAAAGGCAAAAGCAAAGGCAAGAACCTCGCTCGATGCTTGCTTGGAATCCCACCCTAACGTCGCAAAAGACGCGACGTTAGGATGGGGCACCCATCGGCGGTGGAATTCCATTCTTTAGCAACAAAAACGAGGTCGAGCTCTTCCGCAGACGTAGAGCCGGATGTGCGGACGGGACGGCGGCGCTACACCATCCCTGGAACTATTTCCGGGCTGGCGTCGTATACGATACCAGTGTGGACGGCGCCGACACAGCTGCGAAGCAGGAGATTCCACGGACTAGCGTCCAGAAGCTTGCCACTTTGCGCGTCGGAGAAAAACTCAGACGTCACGGCAGCGTTTTCCGCGACCCGGCGTTTGAGGCTCTGGCCGCGTTACGTGCACACAAACTGCGGTCTGCGCTGACCCTGCTGGGCGTAACTTTGTCGGTGTCAGTGCTCATTCTTGTCGTATCAATTATCACTGGGGCGAACGTTTACATCGAGCAACGCGTCGCCAATATGGGTTCTAACGTCTTTCTCGTGCTGCGCTTCCCCATCATCACTAACCAGCAGGACTTCCTCAAAGCGATGCGCCGCAACAAATATGTTACTTGGGAAGACTACGAGGCGCTGCGGGACGGCATGAAGTTGCCTCGCGCGGTGGGCCTGGAAACGCGTAGCGATGGCAAGGTCCGCCTGGGAACACAAGCGCTGGACGACATTAATATTCGCGGCGTGACGGCCAACATCTCCGATATGGATGTGGAGGAAGTGGAAACGGGCCGCTACATAACCGATGCGGACAATGAAGGCAGGTCGGAGGTCGCTTTCATCGGACAACAAGTCGCGAGCAAGCTGTTTCCCTCCGTCGATCCGATCGGCAAGACCATCTACGTTGATGGCCGCGGCTTTATGGTGGTCGGCGTAGCCAAGCCGATTGGAACGGTGCTCGGGCAATCGCAAGACGATTTCGTCTACATCCCGATTCGCACCTTCTTGAAGCGCTACGGAGAACACGGGCAGGGACTGGATCTGGCCATCAACATCCAAGCGCGCGGCCCGGAGTGGATGCAGGAGACACAGGACGAAGCCCGGACCATGATGCGCGGCCGGCGCCATCTCGATCCGACGGCCGATGACAATTTTGGCATCCTGTCGTCTGACACGATTATGGGATTGTGGAACAACCTGACGGGGGCGATCGCCAAGACTATGGTGGGAGTGGTTTCGGTGTTCCTGGTTATCGGCGGCGTGGTCATCATGAATGTGATGCTGGCCAGTGTGACGGAACGTACGCGCGAGATTGGCGTTCGTAAATCGCTGGGAGCGCGTCGACAGGACATTTTGATGCAGTTTCTGGTCGAATCCGCTGTGATGGCAGCCGTGGGGGGCGCGATCGGTATTGGCATTGCCTACCTTCTCTCTACGCTGGTAAGACTGCTTACTCCCGTACCGTCCCAGGTACCGATTGGCGCAGTGATTTTGTCTTTGGCGGTATCGACCACCGTGGGCGTGTTCTTCGGGTTGTACCCTGCGCACAGGGCTTCGAAACTGGACCCCATCGAGGCTTTGCGCTTTGAGACTTAGCGGCTTCAATGTTCCAAGAGGTTCCGACCGTGCAGTTTGAATTTAGCGAAAACACGCGCATGGCGTTCGATTCGCTTCGCCAGCACAAGGCGAGATCGCTGTTGACCGTCTTGGGCGTGGTGATTGGGATCATGGCCATGGTCGCTGTGGCCTCGATCATGGTGGGATTGGATCGGGACATTCGCGGCTTTCTCGATCAATATGGCACCGATACGCTGTTCGTCTTTCGCTGGGACTTCGGATTCCGAGGCCAGCTCAATGCCGAAGAACGCAACCGCAAACCACTGACCTACGAAGACACCATGGCGATTCGCGATGAGTGCCCCGACGTAAAGGATGTGACCGTGGAGGTCTCTCCTAGAATCGAACCGGGACAGCCAATGACGGTGGTGCCCGCGCGCTACAAGAAGAACGAGGTCTACGGGATTCAATTTACGGGCACTGTTCCATCTTACGAATGGGTCTACAACGCGAACCCCGAGAAAGGGCGGTTCTTTACCGAGGCGGAAGATTTGCATCACATGGATGTCGCGGTGATCGGGCACGACTTGGCGGAAGGGCTGTTTCACGAGGAAGATCCGCTCGATAAGTCGATCGAGGTCGGAGGCGCCTACTACCGTGTCGTGGGAGTACTGGAGAAGCGGAAAGGCCAGTTCTTCAAGGATGAATCGGCGGACAAGGTTGTGGTCGTGCCGTACGGTGCTTACCGCAAGCACAATCCGCAGGACGACGAACATTTCATCGGCGCACAAGCGTATCCCGGCAGAAAGGCGCAGGCGGAAGACGAAATTATCGGGCTGCTGCGGCGTCGCAGACGAGTCGCGACCGATAAGGATAATAATTTCGCGATTTCCAGTTCGGAGGAGATTGCGCGCCAATTCCGTCAGATTACGGGAGCGATTGCCATCGCCGTGGTCGTGATCAGTTCCATAGGGCTCCTGATCGGCGGCGTTGGCGTGATGAACATCATGCTCATGTCCGTGACCGAACGCACGCGTGAAATCGGAGTACGCAAGGCTATCGGCGCGCGGCGCCGCGATATTATCCGCCAGTTCCTCACCGAAGCCATCACCCTGACGGGCACGGGAGGGATCATTGGCGTCTCACTCGGAGCGGGCATCAGCTTCCTGATCAATAAGCTCTTGCCAAGTTTGCCATCGGCGGTGCCGCTCTGGTCGATCATCGCGGCGGTAACCGCTTCGATGAGCGTTGGGCTGTTCTTTGGCATTTATCCCGCGATCAAAGCGTCGCGGCTCAATCCGGTCGAGGCATTGCGGTACGAGTAGACGGCTACTTGGACGCCGGTCGTGATCCTTGCGGGGGCCTCTCAAGGTCGCTGGTCGTTGGTCGTTGGCAGCAACTTCCTGAAAGGCCCCGGGGTTTGCTAACACCGTCGGCTAGTCGCTATCCGGCGGATCTTTTTCGATCTCGTCATTCTTAATAAAGAAGCTTCCCTCCAGCGGAGCGGGAATTGTTTTGTACGCCGTCGGCGTCTGCTTAAAGTTGAAGAAGTCGTGGAGATCGTTGGTCGCTCGCGCATCGGCGAAACCGAGGCTGCCGAGATTAAAAATACCCTCAATCCCCTTCAGGATGCTGCCGAAATCGTATTCCAGGTTGCTGATATATCCGGGCTTGGTGGAGTAAGCCGAAACCACCACCAGCGGAACACGGAATCCGAGTTGATAGTCGTTCTGGTTGGCGCCGGACTGGAAAATCGGCCGGACGTGGTCGTACCATCCTCCCCAATCGTCCCAGGTAATAAATATGACCGTGTCTTTCCAGTAGCCGGTACCGTCGTCGCAATTTGTGTTATTGCCTATGGCATTGACGATGGCCGCCACCCACGAGGGTCCCTGGCCGCTGTTGATCGGGTGATCTGAATATTGTCCGGCGGGAGTGATCCAACTTACTTGCGAGAGCGCGCAGTTGGAAATATCGTTCAAGACATCGGGCGGCAGGGTGTCGACGTAACCATTGGACTCGCCTTTCGTCCAGTCTGGCCCTGTGCAAACGCCGGACTCAGGAATGCAGATGTTCGAGAGCGAGTTTGGCGCAACCCATAAACTAGTCTGCCCTTGAGCATAGTAGGTCCAGGTAATCTGGGGATTAGGCTGGCTAAACAGGTAGTCCATGGCATTGCGGGTGAAACACTGGGCGATCTCGTCGCCGGGAGTCTCCGTGCCGTAAGGGGGCTCCGAGTTGCCGTTCGGCCGGATCAGTTGTACCGAATTTCCCGAGCCACAGCCATAGTTCGTATTCGGGCCATTCTCTGAGACAAAAATGCCTAGCGGATCGTCGGCCGCGGTGGGCGCCGAGGTCGCGCCAAAAATAAACTGATGCGCCGGATAGCTCGGGCCCTGGTTGGTCTGAAACATCCGGTTGCCCCAACCATAGGTCGTGGCTAACGTGATATATGGGTCGAGAAGAGCGCCGCTGCTGCCGTTACTATTCGTTACGGGTGTGTTGTACACATACATGAACTGAGAATAGTTGTCGGCCGGAACCACGCAGCCAAAGATGTTGGCCCCACAGACTTGCGGAACGACGGCTCCGGGTTTGCCGCTGATTCCCTGGTTCTTGAACTCGAAATCCCACCCGCTGATGGTTCCGTTGAGCTTTGGGCCACCGTGGCTGTGGTCGAGATCAAAGTTGGTGGCCAGTCCCACAGGTGTTAACGGCACGGTCTGGCCGTCGCCATTCACATAGGTCGATGCGATCTCGTAGGTTCCCTTCGCGCCTGTCGCGCTGCATCCGGGTACGCCACCGTTGGCGGTGCATAATCCCTGAAACAGATTGTCGGGAGTGCGGTTTTCCTGAAAAATCACGACGACATGTTTGATTGGAGTGGTCCCGTACTGGGCGTAAGCGGCAGTCGACGCGAGCGCGGCGACGAAAAGTAACAAAACCCTGGGGTGGGATTTCATAGCGCTTCTCCTCTTTACGGATTTACGGAATTGACAGCGGACGAGGTGAACTACCCTGACGAGGGCGCAATGCACCTGCGATCTCAGCTCGTCATAACCCGTCAATTGGATGAATGACTCGCTGTTTCGCGCAAATCCTTTTTTCTCGCATCTTTTCCCCATGCGGGAGTGCAAACAATTGCACTGTACCGGCGCCCTCGAACATGAATCTATAATGATGCAATGATCAGAGGGCGAGCCAGCACGTCCCTGCGCAAGGTATGCGTGGCCCTCGTCTTTGTTATCGCCGTGTTTGCCGGCGATCAGGTTGCGGCGGCGACATGCGAGAGCCTGGGCTCTCTTAAGCTGTCACACACCACGATTACGGCAGCGCAGTCGATACCGGCGGGAACCTATACCGCACCCAACGGTGAGGTGTTCCAAAATATGCCGGCATTCTGTCGCGTGGCAGCGACGCTCACTCCGACCAGCGATTCGGAGATCGGAATCGAAATTTGGATGCCGGCACATCGCTGGAATGGGAAGTTCGAGGGCGTCGGAAACGGTGGTTATGCGGGATCGATTCCTTACAGCGCGATTGCTCCGGAGGTATCGCTTGGCTACGCCACCGTCGGTACGGACACCGGACACGTCGGATCTTCCAGTGATGACGGATCTTTCGCGCTGGGACACCCGGAAAAGATTATTGATTTTGGATATCGCTCGATCCATCTGATGACCGTCATCGGGAAGCAGATTGCGTCTACCTTCTACGGAGAAGATGCGAACTATTCCTACTTTACGGGTTGCTCCACTGGCGGGCGACAGGCCCTGATGGAAGCACAACGTTTTCCGGACGATTACGACGGGATTGTTGCCGGTGATCCGGTTGCTTACTACACGCATCATCATGTGGGCGGCAATCTGTGGGTGGTGTGGCAGATGTTTGAGAATCCCGCCAAGACGGTTTTCACTACACAGGACACACTTCTTGGCAATGCGGTCAATGCTGCGTGCGACGCTCTTGATGGAGTTGTGGATGGCGTTCTAAATGATCCGCGACGCTGTCACTTTGATCCGGCGGCGCTTCTGTGCACAGGCTCGCAGATGCCACCGAGTTGCCTTACCGCTGAGCAGGTCGAAGCGGTTCGACATTTGTGGACTGGCCCGGATGAGATGGTGGAGCAGCGAGGATACTATCCGCCATTTGAGCGCGGAGGCGAAGCGGATGGCTGGCCGTCGACCATCTCTCCGGAGCCGCCGCCTGCGGCGCAGACCGACGATCACGCACAGATTGGCATTCCTTTTTTCGAGTACTTCGTCTACGACAATCCGAGTTGGGACTTTCGGACTTTCGACTGGATTTCTGGGCCTGCTTACGTGGAGAGCAAAGTCGTGGTTCCTGGTCAGACGCTGGCGTCGGTTCTGAATTCGGTCAATCCTGATCTGGAGCGGTTCCGCGCGCGCGGCGGGAAACTTATTCAGTACCACGGATTCAGCGACCCGGAGGTGCCGCCGCTGACGAGTATTAACTACTTCGAGAGCGTTGCGAACTTTTCCGGCAGTTCATCGGAGCAAACTCAGGACGAGACGCAGGATTTTTACCGGCTCTTCATGGTACCGGGCATGAACCACTGCAAGAGCGGGCCCGGCGCAAATGTATTCGACATGCTTATCCCGCTTGCCCATTGGGTGGAGCATGACATTGCGCCAGACAGAATTCTTGCGACGCACTATGTCAACAACGATCCCGCTCAGGGCATCGCGTTTAAGCGTCCGTTATGCGTCTATCCACAGGAAGCCGTGTATAAGGGCAGCGGCAACACCGACGATGCAGACAGCTTTGCCTGCAAGTGATACCAACGTTCCTTAACGGTCCTCGACGGCAGTCTGCGAGCCTTCATCGTCGCCGCGAATTAATCCAAACTTCTTCAGCTTGTAGCGCAGGGCGTCGCGGCTGATGTCCAATAGCTTGGCGGCGTGGGTTTGGTTCCCTTGGGCCTGGCGCATGGCAAGTTCGACCATTGCGTGCTCCACCTCTTCGAGAGATGTGCCACCCTCTGGAATATAGAGCCGCGGCAGGGCTCGCCCGTTGGGCAAGCTCTGTCCACCGTCAGCCGGTGAAGTTCGTTCGAAGAGGGTGCGGCCTCCGGATTCGCCCACGGAAAACGGCAGGTACACCGGGCGCAGAAGCGGCTCATCTTCGAGAATCATACCGCGCTCGATCGTGTTCTTCAGTTCGCGAACATTGCCCGGCCAGTTGTGACTGAAAATAAGACGGCGGGTCTCCTCGGTAATGCCACGAACCGACTTCTTGAATCTGCGATTGTAACGATCGATGAAAAAGTCCACTAAAGGAAGGATGTCTTCTTTGCGCTCCCGCAAGGGCGGAATAAAGATGGCGATGATCGCTAGGCGGTAATAGAGATCCTGACGAAACTGGCCATCGCGCACAGCCTTTTCGAGATCACGGTTGGAGGCGGCGATCACCCGCACATCCACCTGCATATCGCGGATGCCGCCCACACGGCGGATGACCTGGTCTTCGAGGACGCGCAAAAGTTTCGCTTGCAACAGCGGCGAGAGTTCGCCGATTTCGTCGAGAAAAAGTGTGCCGCCATCGGCCGCCTCGAAGAGGCCCTTCTTCATCTGCTTGGCATCGGTGAATGCGCCTTTTTCGTGGCCAAAGAGTTCGGCTTCCATCAGCGTCTCAGGAATGGCCGAGCAGTTGATTGCGACAAAAGGCTTCTCCTGGCGGGAACTTTCGTAGTGAATGGCTTTGGCGATGAGGTCCTTGCCGGTGCCGCTTTCGCCTTGAATAAGGATGGTCGTGGCCTCGCTCGACGCCACCTTGCGAACAAAGTTCATGAGCTCGGTCATTTTCGGCGAGACGCTCACCACGCTGTCATAACCGGCTACACGGCGCACCTCGCCGCGCAGAGCCTGGACTTCGGTACGCAGGTTGGTTGCCTCGAGCGCGTTTTTGATGGTGATGTGAAGTTCGTCGAAATCCACCGGCTTGCCCACAAAATCGTAGGCGCCCAGCTTGAGCGCGGCCTTGACATCGTCAAGCTGCGGATCAGCCGTGATCATGATGACGGCGCGGGCATCGCCATTTTTCTTGAGCTGATCAAGCACTTCGATACCGCTGAGGTCGGGCATGCGCACGTCGAGCAGGACGAGATCGGGCGATTCCCGTTGCGCCAGTTTCAGAGCCGGTTCGCCGGAATCGGCCTCAATTACGTTGTAGCCCCACTCCTCGCACTTCTGGCGGAGCGACCAACGCACCAGGCGTTCGTCGTCCACGATCATGATTTTCTCGACAGGCATCCCCTGTGTAATTTACTACGAATGGAAGCAGAATGTCTGGTGACGGGGCGGAACCGGCGGGGTCGCGGCCCGTGCTGAGTGCGTCGGGCGTGGCCCGGCACGCCCGACCGGTTGTAGATATTTTGCAGATAATATGATAATCTGATTTTGTGAAACAGAACTTTATCAGCGTTACGGAAGCGGCCCGCAACTTCGCCGACTGCGTCAACCGCGCTCACTATCAAAACGTCACGTTTGTGCTCCTCAAGAATGGCACTCCTTTTGCCCGCCTGGTGCCGGACAACGCAAGAGTCTGCTCCGGACGCGACTTGGCGGAGGTCCTCGGGAAAACCGAATTGCCGGAGGACACGGCCAGAGCTTGGCGCCGTGATCTCCAAGCGGCTCGTAAAAGCTTGAAGCATCCGGCCGACAAATGGTGATCCTCCTCGATGCCGATGTCATCATTCGGGGAGAGAAGGGCATCTTCGATCTGGAGGGCTGGGTCGGATCGCTTCCGGACGATAGCTTTGAAATCGCCGCCGTCACGATTGCGGAGCTCTGGCACGGAGTGGAACGTGCTGTCGATCCGCAAAGGTCCAAACGTCGAAAGTATCTCGAAACCGTGACCGCCGCGCTGCCTATTGTTTCCTATACCGAGCAAACGGCGTATGAACATGCGCGCATATGGGCAGAGTTGCAGTCCGCTGGCAAAATGATCGGAGCATACGATCTGATCGTGGCAGCCACCGCGATCGAACGGGGCAGCCATGTGGCCACATTCAACAAACGACATTTCGCTGTGGTTAAGGGACTTCACGTCATCGAGCCGAAATAGCGCGGCGGCCGGCTGATCGCAGCCAAGGCTCGTTACCTCGCTAACTTTCGGCGGGGCCTCTGCTTCGCCGCGACGGATCGGATGATCAGTTTTCTTTTGCCGTCCGGGGGCAGGGGTGCTTTGGACTTGGCAACGGCTGCCACAATCAGCGCCTCTACCTCGGGACGAGCCAGAACCTCTGCCGACCCGATCCGGAGAAAACGGGTTTGCTTCCCCGAGCCGAGCAATATCTTGTGTGGGTCGGGAAGACTGGCGCCGCGGATGAAGCATAGTCCTACTCCATTCGCTCCGGCAGCGATCGAAAGAATGGAATCGGAGGGGCGTTCGGTTGGACTATAACCGATCACAAAGAAGTTGTAGTTATCGTAAACCAGCTCGTTCGCCGCGGGGAGCCGCTTCTGTAACGACTTGCGCACCGCACGAATCAAGGCCTGGGTCTTCAATTCGAATTTGCCAATGAACCCCTTGAGCTGCTTTTCGGCAGCGACCGGGGCTAACGGAGCGGCCTTTCTGGCTGCCTTCACAGGATCTTTCCTCCGCAGTACGTGTCACCAGCCAACAAAGCTTCAAGCTGTGATGTGACGGAGCGTAGCACAGCCCTCTGAAGTGTCAATACAGAATTCAATACGCAACAGGGTCGCTGCTCGACAGGAATTCTAGTCGCCAGCGCTGCCCGGGATCGGCATTTGAAAGGGCAGAAGCACGGTGAACTTGCTTCCCTTCCCCACGACGCTGGTGACTTCGATGTGGCCATGATGTTCTTCGACGATGCGACGGGCGAGCGAGAGGCCGAGGCCGGTGCCATTGCCCTTGGTGGTAAAGAAGGGACGGAAAATGTTTGACAGGTTCTGAGCTGGAATCCCCTTTCCAGTATCGTTGACAACCACGCTCGCGTAACCGTCACGTGCACCGATCTCTACGTGAACCGTGCCTGAGGCCTCCATGGCCTGGACTGCATTCAGCAGGAGGTTCAGAAGCACCTGGTGAATCTGATCGCTGTCGTGCTCGACTTCCGGCAGATCGGGTGACTGTTGCAGTTCGACCTTGATGGGCTTGGAGAGCACCTGCTGACGAGCCAGCATCACGGCATGTTCCACGGTGGTGTTGAGGTTGCTCAGGCAAATCTGCGGCGGATGCGGCCGCGCCGTCTCCAGAAGATCGGTCAAGATGCGATTGATCTGCACGATTTCCAGGCGAACATCTTTGACCACGGCCCTCGCCGGGCTCGTCGCCGGCAGATCGCGGGAAATGATTTCGATAACGCCTGCGATTCCTGCCAGCGGGTTGCGAATCTCGTGGGCCAGGCCCGCAGCCAATTCTCCGAGCGTTGCCAGGTGCTCGGCGCGAGACATTTGCGTGCGATGCAAGATCCCAATTTCTTTCTGGCTGTCGCGCAACTGTCGCATCATGTGGTTGAAGTTGCGACCGAGATCTCCAATTTCATCATTACGCCGCGCAAAACTGACTTCGACCTCCAGATTTCCTTCACTCACCAGCGCCATCTTCTCCTGCAGCTCGACCATGGGACGTTGAATGAAATAGGCAAGGGCTCCGATCGACACTCCGCAGATCGCGATGGCTCCGGCTCCCGCGACGATCAGCACAGCGTGGCGGTCGCCGTTCTCAAGCGATACGGTTGCCAAGGTGAAAAGCACCATCCCCACCAGCAGTACGAACACTACCGGCAAGATCGCTTTGACCTGCCAATTGAAACGTACTGAATTCAAAGGGGACTCCTCTGGCTGCGACAAACGCTTGGTTCTTACGTGCTCAATACCATAGTCCTCAGCGCCAGCCGGTTCAATACCGGGGTACGCGCTGCCAACGGGCCCAACTGGCAAATCTCCGAACGCCTCTGCGGACTGGGATTGGTTAAGCATAAGCATGCAATCCGGGCAGCAGGTAAGTCACTCCGAAAAAAGTGAACATCACTACGGCAAAGCCAAGGATGGCAAAGTAAGCGGCGCGACGCCCACGCCATCCGCGGGTGATGCGCATGTGCAAGTAGCCCGCGTACACGAGCCAAGTGATCGCTGCCCAGGTTTCTTTCGGATCCCAACTCCAATAAGAACCCCAGGTCTGATTCGCCCAGTACGCTCCGGAGGCGATCATCAGAGTCAGCAGAGGGAAGGCTAGACAGATGGTCTTGTAGGTGATCCGATCGAGTGCGTCCGCGGTAGGCAGGGAACGCTCGAGATCGGGACGCCGCCACAGCAGCAGTAAATACAGCAGCGATATGAAGACGCCGCCTACCAACCCCGACAGTATGAAGGGACTAGCGGCGAGATTTGTCGGGAATAATCCGTCTGCGTCGAGCGATGGATAACGGCCATCCCGGGCTCGCAGAATGAACATGACCAGCGTCATTACCTGAAGCAGAATGCTGAGGAACACAGCGCGATTGGCGAGGGCCAGGAAGCTGTCGCTCTCCTTGTTTTTCCAGCGCGCCAGCGCGTAGCAGACGAGCGGTGAGGCAACTACCAGGAGCGTCAGAGTCAAGAGCCAGCCAAGATCGGGAACAACGACGAATAACCGCACACCCTTCGCGAGGAAGACTTCTGATTTCGATTCGGGGTTCCACGCCACCAAACTCAGGCCGCCCCACTTCTCAAAACGGGTAAAGACGACGCTCGCATAAATCGCGAGTGTGCTGGCACTTGTTACTGCGAGCACGGTCTCGGTCTTCAGGTGGTCCTGAATGAGGAACATCATGGCTAGTGCAAAGCTGAGCGCGCAGGCGGCATAGGCCAACATGGCCAGCGTGACGTGCACGTGCAGCCAGGTCGACTGCAG
>JBEKLO010000103.1:0-14732 GCA_050010155.1 Terriglobales bacterium | reverse complement strand
AGTTTCAGGGTATGACGCAGGCTATTAAGTTTTCACCGAAGCCGGTGGTGAGCGCGCCCTTCGGACTGACGCTTGGCGGCGGGTGCGAAATCTCGTTGCATGCGGCTGCTCGCCAGCCCCACGCCGAACTCTATATGGGGCTGGTCGAGGTTGGAGTCGGCCTGCTTCCCGGCGGGGGTGGGTGCAAGGAAATGCTATTGCGCGCGGTGGACAGCGCAGCGTCGATTCGTCCCGATGGCCGGGGCGAATCTGTCGAAGTAATGGAGGCGATGAAGAAGGCTTTCGAAACGATTGCCACCGCGAAAGTCGCGACTTCGGCAGAGGAAGCCCGAGGGCTTGGATTCCTGTCGAGTTCCGACCGGATCACCATGAACCGAGAGCGCGTTCTCTCTGACGCCAAAACACGCGCGCTGGAACTGGTGCGCGCGGGCTACGAACCCCCCGTAATGCGCACGAACATTCCGGCTCCGGGGGAGAACATTCTTGCCGCTCTGAAAATGGGCGTCTACCTGATGCGGCAAGGTGAATTCATCAGCGATCACGAGTTGAAGCTGGGGTCGAAGATCGCGGAAGTGCTCTGCGGCGGGAATATCACACCCGGCACTCCGGTTAGCGAACAGTACCTGCTCGACCTGGAGCGCGAGGCGTTCAAGTCCTTGTGCGGCGAAAAGAAGACCCAAGAGAGAATTCAGTTCACGCTGAAGACGGGCAGGACGCTGCGGAACTGACGACTGCCGGTTTGCGGTGGAGCGGCGGGCGGTCTCTGCCCGCCGGATCCTTCGGGTATCCTCAAGATAGACGCGTGAGACGCCACCGCTGCCGTAGCACTTACTTCGACAGCGCTCGATCCAATGAGAATGCGCCCGCTCCCCGCAGTAACAGCGCCGCGGCCATGGCAATCGCTAGCAGGTGATATTCGAATCCTTCACCCTTCTGCGTTCCATACCAGTTCATGAAGAAACCATTCTTCAGGTGAACCATGAAGATCGCGCCGATCATCTCGACGCCGATGCCGAGCGCTGCGATCCTGGTCAGTAAGCCAACGATCAATCCGAGGCCTCCGAAGAATTCCGTGCAGATCACCAGAAACGCAACCGGCGCGGGCATTCCCATGTGCTCGAAGAAACCCATAGTGCCGTGAAATCCGTACCCTCCAAAACATCCCAGCAGTTTCTGGGCGCCGTGCGCCAGGAACACCACGCCGAGACCCAAGCGCAAGATCGTCAACGCTACGTCGTTGCTTGTACCCATCAGTGTCTTCACGATGTTTCTCCTGGCGGGGCAACTATCGTGCCGCGCTCCCGCAATTGTCGTTATAACGACAGTATAGTGATTCCCTTGCGCGGCGCGAAGATTCAATTTCACTGGTGGCCAAATTTCGGCTCGATGTGGCCGAGAAAATCGCGGCGTGCCGTATGCGGGGTATAATTTCGGAAGTGAGATTCCGAAAAGGATGGTACGACGCAAATGTCCGCAGACAATGGCAATGCGACCAACGGCTCCAACGGGAACGGCTTGAACGAAGTTTTGAAGCCGCGAGCAGAGTGGCTGGCGAAGCGGAAGGCTGAAAACACGGATGGCAACTTTTCGCAGATGCATTACGCGCGCCGCGGAGTCATCACCGACGAGATGCGATATGTCGCTCACCGCGAGAAGATCACGCCAGAACTGGTGCGCGATGAAGTCGCTCGGGGACGCATGATCATTCCCGCGAACATCAACCATCCTGAACTGGAACCGATGGCAATCGGCGTCGCGTCGTTGTGCAAGATCAATGCCAACATTGGAAATTCGGCGGTCACGTCGAATGTGGATGAAGAGCTCAAGAAATTGCACACCGCCGTGCATTATGGCGCCGACACGGTGATGGACCTCTCGACTGGCGGCGACATTCATACCATTCGCGAAGCCATCATCCGGCATTCGCCGGTGCCGATCGGGACGGTGCCGATTTATGAAGCGATTTCGCGCGTCAAGCGCGTCGAAGATCTCACAGCAAGCGTCATGCTTGAGGTGATCGAGGAGCAGGCGCAGCAGGGCGTGGATTACATGACCATTCACGCGGGCGTGCTCATTCAGTATGTGCCCATGGTTTCCAAGCGCATCACCGGCATCGTGAGCCGTGGCGGCGCGATTCTGGCGCAATGGATGACGCATCACCACAAGCAGAACTTCCTCTATGACTGCTTCGAGGACATCTGCAAGATTTTTGCGAAGTACGACGTGAGTTTTTCCCTTGGCGACGGGTTACGCCCCGGATGCCTGGCGGATGCTAGTGACGAAGCGCAGTTTGCCGAACTCAAAACCCTGGGCGAACTGACGCGTATCGCATGGAAGCACGACGTGCAGGTCATGATCGAAGGTCCCGGACACATTCCGATTCACAAGATCAAGGAGCAGGTGGAAAAAGAAAACGAGTGGTGCGACGAAGCTCCGTTCTACACGTTGGGACCGCTGGTTACCGACATCGCTCCGGGGTACGACCACATCACATCGGCGATTGGCGCGGCCATGATTGGCTGGTATGGCGCTTCGATGCTCTGCTACGTGACTCCTAAAGAACACCTCGGGCTGCCCAACGAAAAGGATGTCAAGGATGGAATCATCGCTTACAAGATCGCCGCGCACGCTGCTGACCTGGCACGCGAGCGTCCGGGGGCACGCGATCGCGACGATGCCCTGAGCTATGCCCGTTACAAGTTCGACTGGGAGAAACAGTTCGAGCTTTCGCTCGATCCAGAGACGGCGCGGTCCATGCACGACGAAACGCTACCTGAAGACGGATACAAGACTGCAGCTTTCTGCTCCATGTGCGGGCCGAAGTTCTGCTCGATGAACTACTCCAGCAAGGTGGATGAATACAACAAGCAAGTGCATGGGCTGGAGAAGAAAGACTACTCGGAACTGGTGGAGAAGCTGGTCACGATCAAGTAAGAAGTTCAAAACCCCTTACGGGAAAGTTCCGTGGAATCCCGCCCTAGCGCTGAGAACGCGCTAGGGTGGGGCACACGGCCTTTTCTACTAACCACCTCTATTGGCCTACCAAAAACAAATTGCCATCGTTCTGGCTGTAGATCTTGCCATCTGCGCCTATGGACAACGGAGTGTAGGCCGCACCTAAGGCTTCTTTCAGGAATATTTTCTGAAGCGGGTTGGTGAAGACTCCGGTGTTGCCCTGCGGAACCGAGTAGATGTGGCCGTCCTCGCTGGTGATATATACCACACCGTTGGAATCGATGGCGGGAGCGTTTACGCACCATTCATAGCCATTGGGATGATCTTGGTTGATGGTCGTGTTCTGGAAGGACCACTCGACGTTCAGGTTGGCGTCGAGCTGCGAAACATAATAAGGACCATCCGGCACTGGCGTGCAAACCGGGTTGTCGAAGCTGCAATAGGCTGCCGCCGAGTAGTGGTTGTCTTTGATAACGACGGAGAATGTGTTGTCGTGGGTGTAGACGGCGCCAGTAGAGTCCCAGCCAAAGGTGTAGGCGTTGATGTACTTACCGGTGGAATCGAAATGGAGAAGATGCCCACGGCCATAGTCGTAGTTGTCGGTCACGCCAAAAATTACCGAGCCGTCGGGCAGAACGGTAGGAGTGGCTGAGGCCTCATCTTCAACGGTGCCAGTGCCCTTTTCATTGGTTGTAGGGTCGACACCGGGAGTGGTTCCGTAGCGGCAGGAATTGGGTTCGTTGTCGACACCTTCGGGAGCGATCGGCAAGAGCACGCCGCAGCCGTCGGTGAGGTGCTTCTGGAGGGTGACGTCCCACTTGAGGGTGAGGTCGGGATTCACCGCGATCAGGAAAGCTTCCATGGTGTTGAAGTGGGCAACGCTGACGGTATAAATCGTTCCATCGGGAGCGACCGCCGGGGCCACGTTGATGGGCGGGCGTTGCGAACCGCAGAGTTGAGGGGAAGCCTTGGCGGTCGAACTCGGCGGCCAGGGCAGCGACGCTCCGCCGTCTCCGAGATCAAGGAACGTGCCGGGACATTTGTAAGAACTTCCCGGAGGCGCGTCGGGCACGAGCGTGGCGAAGGTCACGGTGCTGGGTTGGTCGCCAGGGGTAGCTTTCACCAAAAATCCATTGGTCACGTCGTTCTGGTCCCAGGGATTGCCGTCGAGGGTATTCAACTGGATCACGTTGTAGTAGATGTTGCCCTGGCTATCGGCGGTTAGCGGACCGGAGACGAAGGTATTGGTGGCGTTTTGAGCGCCTCCGAAGGGCTTGATGTGGGTGACGGATTTGCCAGTGGTTTTGTCGACCTTCCAGATAGTACCGGCGGCGCCCGGAACATAGAGATATCCATTGGCCAAGGCGGGATGAAAGACGGGCTCCCAACCGATCAAGCCGGTGAGGCCAAAATCCAAGTCTGAGGCATTAGGCTCGGGTTTCCAGTCGGTCTCGAATGTCCACTGAGGGACCGCCTGGCCGTTGCTCCAGTTGTAGCGCACGACATTCCATTTGAGCTGACCCCAGGCGTTCGGCCCGCACTGGCCTCCGTACCACCAATCGCCGAGCGGCTTACAGGAGACGTAGGTGCCGCTCTTTTTGATCATGTAGAAGCTGTTGTCGCCGTCGACCAGGGTGGCCTGGTAGTGAACGGTCAGAATGGCTGCCCCATAAATGGGGCGATTCTCGGCTTTCTCTTGCGGGGTAAATGGGTCATAAACAATGTCGGTTAGTTTTTGATCGAGCGGCTGGCCGGGAATGTTGACCATACCGCTGTGTTCAGAGTTGGCACCCCATTGCGACCAGAAAGGTTGCGCATCGCCGATGCCGGCGAGGAACACGAGAATTGCAAACAGGGAAAGTGTGCGGGCGAAGCAGGGACACGTCATACTAACCTCCGGGGCGAGGCTGAATTCGGGGCGGCGCCATTGTAGCTCCGTTTTCGGGCACTTGCCAGCGGGACACCGTGCGCGTTGGACGGTGTGGGGAGATTTGAGTTTTACAGATCCGGGCGCACTGGATGAGATCCGATGCAGGATGGTTCTGGGGGTTTCACCCCTTCGGCCTCACTCAGGGCCGGCTCTTGCGCAAGGACGTCCAAGGTGGGCATCCGACTCTGCGAAACTGTCGTAACTTGCTGGTTTATGCTTGCGACCTACACTGGCTACAGGAGATTCCGATTCGTATGTTACGGTACGAGGAACTGCTGGGAGAGTTTGAGAAATACGCGCGCTCTGCGACCGGGACGAGGCCTCTAATGCAGCAGATTTCCCAGCGCCTGCATGAAGAGACGACGCGCTACAACTGGGTTGGCTTTTATCTGATGGAAGCTCCCGCTTTGGACGCTCTGGTGCTGGGACCCTGCGAGGGCAGCTTTGTTCCGACGCTGCGGATCCCGCTGGACAAAGGACTGTGCGGAGCGGCTGCCACTTCCGGGAAGACTGTCGCGGTTAATAATGTAGCGTCGGATCCTCGCTACCTTGGGTCGGATCTTGTGAAATCGAATATGGTAGCGCCGATTTTCGTGAAGCACCAGGTCGTGGCGGAGTTGTGCATCGAGAGCTATTTTGCAGATACGTTCACGCCGCCGGAGCAGAGATTCATTGAGTCGTGCGCGGAGTTAGTCGGGCGGTACATGGAAAAAGAGGCGCTGGCCGCGGCGGAATAGACGCGAGACCAAAAGGCACATCGCAGGCGGCAAAACGCAAGCTATTCAGCTGTCCCTCAGCGAGTTGAATCATCCCCTTAACTTTTTTTCTTCCTTTCTAAGCGCTAAGTTGTGCGAGAGATCGTCTTTCGCCCTCTGGGCCGTGCCGTTCCTCCACTTGCACCCACGGCTTTCGCCGTGGGCTGCATTCTTGCGCCGCTTTGCGGCTGATGCGTGCTGATTCGATTCCGTCGCAAGTGGGGGGAATTGAATGCTCATGCGGACAGCAAAGCTCGATGCGACGTTCCTTCACCCGAGATGGAAGTGACAGTGTAATTGTGAAGTTATTATCTGTCTTAAACTTACCCGAAGTTGTTTAGGGAATACGTCTATGATTGCAGGTTGATCATTGTACATGAGAGGGATACGACTTGTCCCGAGGATGCGATTTTTGAATGTCTTGCATGGATAAATTGGGGGAAATCCCCACTTGCTGTAGCACAGCTTTTTATGGCATAAATTCGGGAAGGTCCCGGGGTCAAGCAACTGCTTTTTTCAGCAACCGCTTTTGCGGAATTGCATCTCAGAGTTTATTGCACCGCCAGGTGCGAGTCAGGAGACGTGTATGGCAACGAAGTTTGTCCAGATTGAAAACGACGTGGAACTCCAACAACGTCTGGAAGCAGAGCGCATGCGCTTGCGCAAGATTGCCGGTCTTGACCGGCCCACACATTTCCACCGACCGGTGGAACGCGCGTTTACGGCAGAGGAGCGCGGGAAAGTTACGATTCTGTTTGGGGGGTTCACGTGGAAGCACGAGGATTTGATTCGTGCGGTTTTTCAAGGCTGCGGGTATCGGTGCGAGAAGCTGCCGGTGCCGGATGTGCCAGCGTTTCAGATCGGCAAAGAGTTCGGCAACAACGGGCAGTGCAATCCGACATATTTTACGGTTGGCAATCTGGTGCAGTATCTGCAGTTCCTCGAGAAGGAAGGCGTTCCACGAAGGGACATTCTGGACAACTACGTTTTCTTTACGGCGGGGTCCTGCGGACCTTGCCGGTTTGGCATGTATGAGGCGGAGTATCGCTTCGCATTGAAGAATGCCGGGTTCGATGGGTTCCGAGTGCTGCTGTTCAAGGACAGCGATGGGATCAAGGCGGCATCGGGCGAGCCGGGATTGAAATTCACGATCGACTTCGGATTTGGCATGTTGAACGCCATGCATATGGGCGATGTGTTCAACGATTTGATTTACCAGATTCGTCCGTTTGAAGTGAACAAGGGCGAGACCGAACGCGTGTTTCGCGAGACAGTGGATGGGCTTTGCGACGACCTCAGGAATCGGGATTCGTTTGAGATTGAAGAGCGGGCTCCGGAGTGGGCGAAGCCGAAATTCAAGAGCAATAAGATTTTGCGCAACACGTTTAACGTATTCGGCAAGATGCACGAGCACCTTTGGGGCAAGGATTATCTGGGTGCGCTGGCCACGGCTCGCGAGAGGATGGACAACATTGAAGTGGATCGAACGAAGGTAAAGCCGGTGGTGAAGATTACGGGCGAGTTCTGGGCGCAGATCACCGAGGGTGATGGCAACTTCCACATGTTCGACTTCCTTGAGCGGGAGGGCGCACAGGTGCTTGTCGAGCCGATTGCTACATGGGTTGCTTACCTTATGTATCAGGCCAAGGCGCACGCCAAGGCAAAGTGGCCGGTGAATCGTCCGCATCGGAACCCGGAATGGTGGGAAGTGAAAAAGCATCTGGCGAACGATTTTGGATTGCGCAAGAAGCTGATGGGGATTGGCGCCGGGGAAAAGATGTGGAACTACCTTTATCACCGGACGATCAAGAATCTGGGTGGGATTACGCATCACCTGGTGCCGCAGCCAGAGCTAGCGGAGATGGCGCATCCGTTCTACAACCAGTTTGCGCGCGGCGGCGAAGGACATCTAGAGGTGGGCAAGAACGTATACTACACAGTTCACCATCTCTGCCACATGGTGCTGGCGCTCAAGCCGTTCGGGTGCATGCCGTCATCGCAATCGGACGGAGTGCAATCGGCGGTCATCAACAAGTTCAAGGACATGATCTTCCTGCCGATCGAGACTTCGGGCGAGGGCGAGGTGAACGCGCACAGCCGGGTCCAGATGGCACTGGGCGAGGCCAAGGTAAAGGCCAAGACGGAGTTCGAGCAATGCTTGAAATCTACGGGCAAAAGCCTTGATGAAATTCGGGAATATATTTCGGAGCATCCGGAGTTGAAGCGGCCGTTCTACCACGTACCGCATCGCGAAGGGATTGCCGGAACTGCGGCGCAATTCGTTCTGCATGTGAACGATCGCATGAATAAAGGAACCTGGCTGCGGCGCCGGAGTCGCGTGCCGGGGATAGCGCTTCCGAACGCTGCTTAACCGATCTGGGCCGGCGGTTCGTCGTTATTGCGTGCCGCCGGTCATTATTATTTTTATTGTTCGTCTTTTCGCTTTCGCCTGATCGGAGAACGACAGAATGCACGACCATTCGACGGGACATGCTCCTCAGCCGCCTGTGCTGCTGCAGATTGCGGCAGCTCCCTACCAAAAGCCGCACGACCACCATACACAATTCCTGGTGGGCCTTGACGTGGGCTCGACTACCGTGAAGGCTACGGTTGTGGAAGCCGCTACCGACAAGATTCTCTGGCAGGATTACCAGCGGCATGAGACGAAGCAACCGGAGAAGACGCTGGAATTCCTGCGGCGGATGGAAGAGGAAGTCGGGATCAACCGGCACAACACTCGGATGTTCATGACCGGCTCGGGTGGCAGCGGGATCGCAGAACAGATTGGCGCTAAGTTTGTGCAGGAAGTCACGGCCGTGTCCCTGGCGGTGGAGAAACTGCATCCCGAAGTGTATTCGGTGATCGAACTGGGCGGACAGGACGCTAAGATCATCGTTTTTAAGGATGACGATGAGACGGGACGGAAGAAGAAGATTCCGTCCATGAACGACAAGTGCGCGGGCGGGACGGGAGCAGTCATCGACAAGATTAACGCGAAGCTGAAGATTCCGGTGGCCGAGCTCGCGGTGCAGGGGTACAGCGGAATCAAGCTGCACAAGGTGGCGGGCAAGTGCGGCGTATTTGCCGAGACCGATATCAACGGCCTACAGAAAGTTGGGACACCGCCGGATGAGTTGATGGCTTCGCTGTTCGAAGCGATCGTGCTGCAGAATTTGAGCGTGCTGACTCGTGGGCACACTTTGCGGCCGCATGTTTTGCTGCTGGGCGGGCCGAATAGCTTTATCAAGGGAATGCGCGAGGCTTGGCAGGCGAACATTCCCCGGATGTGGCAGGAGCGCAAGGTTGCGATCCCGGAGGGCGCGAAACCGGAAGAGCTGATCAAGGTTCCGAATAACGCGCAGTACTTTGCGGCGCTGGGCGCGATTGAATTTGGCAAGAGCGAAGAGGATTGCGTTGGCTGCTACATGGGCTATGAAAAGCTCTTGTACTACATCGAGTACGGACGGCAGGAGGAAAAAGCGAAGTCGGGCGCGAAGGGGCTGGTTTCGAAAGACGGCGAACTTGACGGATTTAAGGAAGCCTACCGCAAGAAAAAGTTTACGCCCGCAACCTTCCAGAAGGGGCAGACGGTGGGCGGCTTTATCGGCATTGATGGCGGATCGACTTCCACCAAGGCCGTTCTGCTCGATGACCACGGCGACATCCTTTGCAAGGCTTACCAACTTTCTAACGGGAATCCGATCCAGGACACGATCGAGATGTTTGAAAACCTGCGCGGACAAGTGGAGGCGCAGAACGCGAAGCTGGAGGTATTGGGAGTCGCGACCACAGGCTATGCAAAGGATATTTTGAAAGACGTGTTGCACGCGGACGTGGCTCTGGTCGAGACCGTGGCGCACACGGAGTCGGCGCTCAAGTTCTATGAAGATCCGCACGTGATTGTTGACGTGGGCGGGCAGGATATCAAGATCATCATTCTGCATAACGGTCGCGTCAAAGATTTCAAGCTGAATACGCAGTGCTCGGCGGGCAACGGATATTTCTTGCAGTCGACGGCAGAAGGCTTTGGCTTGGGCGTGGAACAATACGCCGACCTTGCGTTTTCGGCGCAGTCCATGCCGGTGTTTGGCTATGGGTGCGCGGTGTTCATGCAATCGGACATCGTGAACTTCCAGCGGCAAGGATGGAGGGCGGAGGAGATTCTGGCGGGACTGGCCGCCGTACTGCCTAAGAACGTGTTCCTCTACGTGGCCAGCATCCCGAATCTGGCGGCGCTGGGCACGCGGTTCGTGCTGCAGGGCGGAACGCAGAACAACATGGCGGTGGTGAAAGCTGAAGTCGATTTCATTAACAACAGCTTCCGCGCGGCGGGCAAGAAGCCGGAAATTATCGTGCATGAATTCTGCGGTGAGTCGGGCGCGATTGGCGCGGCGGCTGAGTCTCTGCGGTTATGGCGCAAGGGACTGCAAACCTCGTTTGTCGGGCTTGATGCCGTACGCAAGATTCAGTACCGCACGACGCGCAACGAAGCGACGCGGTGCAATTTCTGCAAGAACAACTGCCTGCGGACGTTTATCGACATCCGGACTGCTCCGAAGGATGAAATGAGCATCATTCCGGTGCAGAAGGTCACCAAGGTTCCGCTGATGCATGGGGAACAGCGGCTGATTATTGCCACCTGTGAAAAAGGCTTGGTTGAAGATGTCAACGACATGAAGGACATCAAGGCCGGTATCGACGAGATCAAGGATAAATATCCTAACTTCGTGGATTTCGCGGCTCACGAAGTTTTCCGACCCGTGAATGCCAAGAGCGTAGCCGATCCGGTTCCGGCTGCGAAATTCTGGAACAAGGCGGCTAAAGAGCGCATTCCTCTGATGGAGGGGCGCAAGAAGGTACGCGTCGGCATTCCGCGCGTGTTGAATATTTACAGCTATGCACCGCTCTTCAACGGATACCTGGAGAGCCTGGGCGTGCAGCCGGAGAACATCATTTACTCCGATTACACGAGTTCCGATCTTTACCGTGCGGGAGCTAGCCGTGGTGCTATCGATCCGTGCTTCCCTGCCAAGATCGGCATATCGCACGTCTATAACCTGATCCAGGAGAAGCATCGCAAGAAACCGCTGAACGTGATTTTCTTCCCGATGTACGACGTGCTGACTTCGCCGCTGGTGAAGATTGTTGCGGCGAATGCTTGTCCTACGGTGACGGCCACGCCGGAAACGGTGAAGGCTGCGTTTACTAAGGAGAACGACGTATTTGCCGAGCACAACGTGAAGTACATTGCTCCGGTCTTGAATTTTGCCGACCGCAAGCTATTTGCGCACCAGATGCTGCAGGCTTGGCAGCCGATTCTTGGGCTGTCGCAGGAGGAAAATGACCGCGCGGTTGAGGTGGGATACAAGGCACTGGCCGATTACGAAGCCAGCATCCGGCGGCGCGCTCGCGAGGTGATGGATCAATTAGAACGCGAAGACCGCATCGGCATTGTGATGTTGGGACGGCCTTATCATCACGATCCGGGACTGAATCACGAGATTCTGGAGGAGTTCCAGAAGCTGGGCTATCCGATTTTCTCGCAAAATACTTTGCCTCTGGACGAGGACTTGCTGGAGCGTCTATTTGGCGATGAGGTTCGCGACGGCGTGATCAGTCATCCCCTGGATATCGGCGATGCGTGGAAGAACTCTTACTCGTGCAGCACGAACCATAAAGTGTGGGCGGCGAAGTTCACGGCGCGACATCCGAACCTGGTGGCGCTGGAGATTTCGAGCTTCAAATGCGGACACGACGCGCCGATTTATGGCGTGATCGAGGGGATTATCGAACAGTCGGGTACGCCATACTTCTGCTTCAAGGATCTGGACGAGAACAAGCCTTCGGGCTCGATCAAGATTCGCGTGGAGACCATCGACTATTTCCTGCGGCGGTATCGCGAGGAGGTCATCCGGAAGCGCAAGGCGGTCGAGGAGGTCGAGGCGCAACTCGCGGCGTACGAGAATCAACTGCGGGGGCAGATGGAACCGGAGACGCGATACATGACGGCGGATTGATTCGTCGCCCGCGCCTTTACGAAATTATTTTTCGACGTTTTGTCCGGGGCTGTGGAGCATCGGCCTGTGCCTTCGTGATTGCTTGCGCAAAGTCCGACCGCACACGTCCGTAGATCATCCTTTCTGGCTGTGCACCGATGCATTTAGCATGAGGACATGAAGGGCCAGAGACGCATTGGCTTGGCGCGAGCACTTTCTAAAATGGGCTACTGCTCGCGGTCGCAAGCGGCGGTTCTTATTCGCGCTGGACGAGTTACTTGGAATGGGCGGAGCACACGCGATCCCGAAAGCGCGGTGCACATGCATGAGGACCGGATTGAGGTCGACGGCGTGCCGCTCGACAAAGCTGCGGTGGTCTATCTTGTTTTGAACAAACCACGCGGCGTGGTGACTACGGCTTCGGATGAGAGAGGGCGTGCCACTGTCTACGATTTACTGGAGCCAGATTTTCCTTGGGTTGGTCCGGTAGGACGGTTGGACAAGGCGAGCGAAGGCCTGCTGCTATTGACGAATGATTCGGAATGGGCAGCCCGGATCACCGATCCGGCTAGCCATCTTGACAAGAAATATCACGTGCAGGTGGACTGCGTGGCGGATGAGAAGCTGCTTGCGAAAATCACTCGTGGGTGCGCGGTTGAGGGCGACTCCGCCGAACATTTGCGGGCCAAGGACGTACGGCGTCTGCGGCACGGCAATAAGAATAGTTGGCTTGAGATTACGTTGGACGAAGGCAAGAACCGGCAGATTCGACGTCTGCTCGAGGCTCTGGAAGTTCAGATTTTGCGGCTGGTGCGGGTTTCGATTGGACCGATTGAGCTGGGCGACCTGAAGAAGGGACTGGCGCGACCGCTGACGGCGGCGGAAAAGCGGGCGATTGATCGGGCGCTACAGGTAACGGGCTCTTCTTGACTAAAGGGCTTTCCTAAGAAAAAAGGACGTGTTTTTCGACGTAGTCCCGGGCTTGGCGCAGTACCTTGCGCTCGTTACTGTAGGCCAGTTGTTTGGCTGCTTCGGCGAGGGGTACCCATCGGGCTTGCTTCACTTCGATCCGCATGTCGGGAGTTAGGTTGTCGATTTCTCCGGAGATGTAGCGCATCAAATAGAAACTTACGATTTTGAAAACGCGTTCACCATCACCCCAGGTGCGGACGTAGACATACTTGTTATCCGCGAGCTTCGTGACCAGCTCGGCGGTGATGCCGGTCTCTTCTTGGACTTCGCGCACGGCTGCTGCTTGCGGTTTTTCTCCGGGATCAACCAAACCTTTAGGGAGGGCTAGCACTGCTCGGGTGCGCTTGCGTGGCGCTTTGGACGGCTTCTTCTCATCTTTCAGTGGGTCATACTTTTTGGGTTCACTTTTCTGCGGTTCAATCAGGGCTACATGCCAGACTCCTGCAACCTGCCTTAGCACGACGCCGCCTGCTGAAATTTCCCTGGGCATAACCTAGCTTATCGCGAATCGAAACTCTATCGTGGCCGACGACAATTGCCGAGCTGCGCTCGGCTGGCGGGCGAGGGAGCCCGCCCTACACTGAATTCTCCAGCTTCCCAGTCTCTTGCTGGATTCGCTGCCATGCCTGTTCTACGTCTTGCGCCTGCGTGTTGGTTTGGCCTACGCAGAATCGGAGCGTGAGTTTGCCATCGAGCTTGGTGTGCGTCAGGTAGAGATCGCCGCTGGCATTCAGGCGATCCATTAGTTTTTGATTAGGCTGATCTCCCGCGGTTAGGCGGAAGCAGACTAGATTGAGATGGGCGGGGGCGGCCAGCTCGAAGCGTGAATCGTTGCGCACCCAGGCTACGAATTGCTGAGCCAGACGCACGTGCTCGCGAACGTGGTACTGCAGTCCCTCGATTCCGTAGTGGCGGATTACAAACCACAGTTTGAGCGACCGGAAACGGCGGCCTAGCTGAATGTGCCAGTCTCGGTAGTCAATTACGGCGCCGGATTCCGTGGCCTGATTGCGCAGGTACTCGGGGAGGATAGAGAGCGTCTCGATCAGGTGCTTGCGGTCGGCAACGTAGAAGACATTGCAATCGAAGTTAGTGAACATCCACTTGTGCGGGTTGAAGGTGTAGCTGTCGGCGAATTCTACGCCATCGTGGATGAAGCGGAATTCGGGACAGAGTGCGGCGGTGCCGCTCATGGCAGAATCCACGTGTAGCCAGAGGTTGTGGTCGCGGCAGATGCGGGCAATTTCACGGACGGGATCGATGGCGTTGGAGGATGTGGTTCCGACTGTCGCGCAGACGAAACTGGGGATCAGGCCGGCTTTGAGATCTTGCGCTACCTGGTCGGCCAGCGCTTCGGGGCGCATGGCGAAATTCTTGTCTACTTCGATGTGGCGGAGATTGTCCGAGCCCATGCCAGCGATCTTCATGGCCTTTTCTATGGAGGAGTGGGTTTGGGTGGAGCAGTAGGCAATTAGGCTTCCGTCGCAACCTTTGCGATTGCTGGCAAATTTCGTGGCGCGCTCGCGCGCGGCTAGGAGGGCGCAGAGCGAGGCGCTGGACGCAGTGTCTTGAATTACTCCGCCTCCGGCGCTGCTGGTCGAAAGGAATTTCTCGGGCAGGCCGAGCATGGGAACGAGCCAATCTAGCACCTGCGTTTCCAGTTCGGTGCACGCGGGACTGGTCGACCAGAGCATGCCTTGGACGCCGAGTCCGGAGGAAACCAGATCGCCTAGAATGGCTGGGCCGGAGGCATTTGCCGGAAAGTAGGCGTAGAAGTTGGGCGATTGCCAGTGCGTGATGCCGGGAAGAATGATGCGCTCCAAGTCGCCTAGGATCTGGTCGAAGGCCTCGCCCTGGTCGGGTGCGTTGGGCGGGAGCTTCGCGCGGATTTCTCCCGGCTGCACGCGAGAGAGAACCGGGAAGCTCTCAATGCGGGAATGATAGTCGGCGATCCAGTCCACCACGGCGTGGCCCTGGCGGCGGAACTCCTCTGGCGACATGTGAAAGGACTTTGAGTCAGGCATGGAATTTGTGATTGCTAATTTGTAATTGGTAATTGAAACCTTAAAGCCCTTTAAATTACCAATTACAAATCCTCAATTACAAATGTCCGTAAAACACTCT
>JBEKLO010000102.1:0-14809 GCA_050010155.1 Terriglobales bacterium | reverse complement strand
GCGCTCTGCACATCGCTCGACTGAATCTGCACCTCGCTCCCGGAGTTCAGGGTGCGTTTTACAACATGGTCAGGCCCCAAGAGATAAAAAATGGCTTGCGCCGAACTCTCGACCGGAATCGAGAAGCCTTGCCCCGCTTCGACGCTGACAGGAACGCGCAGTTCAGCAGCGTGTCCCCAGACCGACAAGACGAATAGCACGACGCACAACAACAACAGGGGGTTGCGTAGTGTGAGACGACGATGGGCAGTGGACTTCATGCTAGCTGCTCGATCGCGAATAGTGATTGACGATAACGCGATAATTCTTCAGCCGTCCCGCGACGTCATCCGGAATGTCGACGGCAAATGGCACCGGCACTTGCGGCATGAGCGCCTGATCCACGTAACTATCCGCGACCCAGATTACTTTCCCGGAATTGTCGTAGTAGGTAGCGAGAACCTGCGCGATATTCACCGGCCGTCCGCTCTGGTTGACCAGTTGGCCCTGCAAGACATTTCGATTCAGATTGTCTTTGCCGACGGTCTGTTCGCTGACCGCAATCACCGGATCAGCACTCGCCGGAACCAGGAGCGAGCGCGCATCCATGCGCACGCTCTTGACCGCATCCATGCGAACCCCGGGAAAGTCGATACGATACGGCGAAACCTGCTTCGGAAGCAGTACGTGCGAAATGAGGTCGAAGCTGCCTTCCTCCTCAATGGGAGAGCCGTCCGCCTTTAGCAGAGTCGCATTCACGTTGAGATACGCGGGAACCGTGTCTTCATTCTCGACTTCTCCGAGAATCACCACGTGACCTGCGCGTGAAATAGCATTCATGGACGTGATGTGCACTTTCGGCGAGTCCACATCCTGTGCGCCCCAGTTCTGCGATGTGTTGCGCCCGATGACTTCCCAACGCAAGTAGTTCACAGATACCACCTGCGGAGGCACTCTAGAAAACGCAGGCTTCGGCCATACCACACGCCACACGGAGCCATGGCGTCGCACCTGAAAATCCCGCACATCAACCCGCGATCCGAGCGCGCTCGACCAATTCATCCGAACGCGCATCGCTGCCTGGTCTGCGTCTTCATGCAGCGGCGCAACCTCGGCATTCTGGAGCGACGAGTAGGTGCGCAAGCTGCCATCGCTTCCATCCATTTCGCGAACTAGCGATGCCAGATCCGTATTGCTGCTCGGATCGAGCGAAGCATACGCTTGCTGGTAGTTGTGCGCCTGAAGTTGACTCATAAGAGCCTGCATGGCCGCTTCGGGAGTGTCGCCTGACAACATCGCATGCTGCTTCAAACCTCCCGATTGCATCCAGGCGTAAGTAATCAGGAGAACGGTGACAATCGCGATCACAGCTACCAATCCCCATTTCATGAACGCACCCCATTGGCATAAAGGCCTTCAGGCGCTTCCCTGGGAACCGTGACCTCTTCTTGCACGCGACGTGGCTCGAACAGCAAGAAGAGAAACAAAATTGCGAGGACGCTGCTGCCGATGGGCAGTAGGCCCCACATCAATCCTTCCCAAGGCGCCGGCACCGCGTCCGACGGAATCGCGCGTGCTGGGGGCGCGTCATCCTTGGACCACACCGTGATCGATCCAGAGTCGTAGCTCTCAATCTGACGCCAGCCGCCGAAGACGAGCAGAGGCTCATAGAAAGGATCGTGCACAAAAATAAATTTCAAGCCATAGTGGTTGGCATGTTGCAGCATCGCGCGCAGGGAATCCATGCCGGCGACGCCGAAATATTTTGCGCTCGTCAATTGCGCCGCGCCGTAACGAGTCATCTCCGGCAACAGGCGGGCAGAGTTGTATTCGCCATCGATGCTATCGGCGTTGGCGTAGGTCGAGACCTTGGAAAGAGCGTTGCCGAAGCCCAGCGTGATATAGCGATACTGGTCGTGGCCGTCGCGATTCAGGAACGAGACCACTGGATCTACATTGAGCGAGCTCAAGGTTCGAAAGGGGCTCCAGGTCAACCAACCGAGCGCAAGCGCCAGGCTCGCAACCGCAGCGGTACTCACGCCGATCGAGCCCAAGCGTGGAAAGCGGTCGATCAGTTGCTCCACTAACAACCCCACAATCGGGAGTGCCAGGACCGTGGCCCACAGCGTGAAGCGTTCGTAGGTGAGAATCTCGAAGGCTCGCCCGAAGATCCAATGCGGGATCGGCGTGGTGCCGCCGAGGGCAATCAGAAACGTGATCCAGAACGCAAGCAGCAGCACTCTTAAACGCGGATTCGATGCTCCCTTCACCACGATAAAGGGCAACGCCAGAATCAACGCGCCATACGGCACGATGAAGTAGTTCATTCCGTACGTCCAGTTCATCAGGTAGTTCGAACGACTGGCGTGCGGAATCGGCATTTGCTCGATGGGATGCCGGACAATTGCAATCCAGTAAGGCAACAGGACGACTCCAACCCCTACTGCCGCAATCGCGGCGAAAACAAAACCGCGCGCGATCATCGCGGCGCTCGGTTGTTCCCTCTTTCGACCGTCGTACCAAGCCAGCCACAAGACTGGCACGGCAAAGAGCACTGAGCCGAATATCAGCGTGACGTGATGGGCCGATGCGGCAGCCAGCGTGAGAGCCAGCCCCTTCAGCAAAGATCGCCAACTTGCCGATAAGCACCACGAATAGAAATAAGGCAAAGCCAGAAAATACAAAGACGCCGACATCGTCGTGGGTAATTGCCCCGCCGAATAAACCAGAAATGCGATGCTGCCGGCAAACACGGCCAGCACTCCGGCATAACTGGCAGCACGGTCATCCACCCAAAGCTGCGCAAACCGGTATGTGCCCACCGCGAGCAAGACGACAGCAGTCAACTGCACCAGCATGAAAGCTTCGGTCAGGCCAACGAGGTAAGAGAGCAGAGCGATCCACTGGTGAACGAGGGGAGGGTAGGTGGTTTGAGAGAAACCGCCAAACCATTTTTCATTCCACGGATCGAACCAGTGTTGCGCATAGTGGGACGCAAAAAAGATATGCAGGTTTGCGTCATAAGACGTAGTCGCTGGCAACTGCATTACCAGCAAAGGCCCGTGAATCGCCAGGGCCAGCAAGATAATCGCAGCCACGGGAATCGGCCGTTGCCAAATGCCAGTGTTGGGCGGGAAAGCAAGTATGTCCTGGTGATCGCTCATTGAACCGCAACGTTGGATTCGGAAAGGCTCTTAAAGGTTGGCAGTTTTCTGAAGCGTTGGTCGGGCGCGGCGCGCAAAAGTACGCAACCACAGCGCGAGCTAATGGCATCTGAACGACGACGCAACGGCAGCGCGTGCTGCCCCGCCCGTCGAAGTATCAGCCAGAGATTGAGGAGGGACCGTGCAATCGGCATTCCATGGGTCGGTTCGGCTTGTAATGCTGACTGTGGTGCTGACTATTGCAGCTGCCTGCGCCGCTCAAACCTTTGACGTGAACGGGCAAGGTTCTTCTTCCTCTGCTCCCACAGCTACGAAAAAGCAGGCGTCGCCCTCCACGAACAACGAAACCGGGATGGGCTGGGGCAACAGCATCGAGGTGGCTCGCGAGGCGAGAGCCGCGCAAACCGCACTTCAACATGGAGACGCCGCCGGCGCAGCTGCGCACGCTCAGCGCGCCGTGAACGCGGCCCCACAAAATTCCGACCTCTGGTTCACGCTGGCTTACGCCGCACGATTGAGCGGACAGTATTCGTTGTCTGTCGAAGCCTATCGCCGCGGTCTCGCGCTGAAGCCAGCTTCAATGCAGGGGCTCTCGGGCCTGGCGCAAACCTATGCCCGGATGGGGCGCACGGCGGAGGCGCAACAAGTGCTGGAGCAGGTCCTGGCCGCCGATCCCAAAAGCGATGTGGACCTGCAACTGGCGGGCGAATTGCTCCTGACCACCGATGCAAAACGAGCGCTCGAATATCTGCAACGGTCAGAAGCGGTCAAGGCGACGCCGCGAACGGAACTTCTTCTAGCCCGCGCCTATGAGCGAACCGGAGATGAACAGTCCGCGCACAACCTGCTGGAGAAGGCGCGCCGTTCTGCTCCCACGAATCCCGAGGTAGTGCGAGCGGTTGCGTCTTACTACCGCGATACGGGCCAGTACCAAGCGGCCGCGCAGGCGCTCGAAGACCTGCCCGCCAAAGACGCTAACACCCTCGCCGAGCTGGGATATTCCTACGCGCTCGCGGGCAACCTCCATGCGTCCGCGCGCAGCTATAGCGCGGCGGCCAGCCGTGCGCCACGGGACGTCACGATCCAACTCAATGCCGCGCAAGCCCTGCTCAATGCCGGAGAATTCGACAAAGCCACCGCCCTCCTCAATCATGCCGCGACCCTGAGTCCCGAGCACTATCGCGTGTACGCCCTGCGCGGACGGCTCGATGCGGCCGAGCACCAGACCGAGAACGCGATTCGGGAGTACGAAGCGGCGCTGCAGCATTTGCCGGAAGGTGTGCCGGAGGGAGTGCTGTATCCGATCTCATTGCGCGTCGATCTTGCCCAGGTGTATCGCGATGCCGGAGACAACGCGAACGCGGAACGCGTGACAAAAGATGCAACGACCGCGATTGATGCACTCGACATGAACGGCGCCGAACGCCCCGAGTTTCTGCGACTGCGAGCGGCAACGGAGATCGCCAACAATAATCTCGATTCCGCTGAAAAGGATTTGCAAGAAGCGCTGCAACTCGAGCCTCGCAATGTCGTCTTGCTTCTCAACTACGCGAACCTTCTTTGGAAAATGCAGCGTGATGAAGACGCCCTCAAGACCTACCGTACAGCGTTGGCGCTGGATCCGTCGAATGCTGGCGCTTTAGGCGCGCTCGGCTTCGTGTCGCGGGAGATGGGTAACTCCGAGGCCGCCCGCGGTTATTTCCTGGAACTTGAGAAGAAGCATCCCGACGACTATGCGCCCTATCTCGCGCTGGGCGATCTGTATAGCGCAAACCGCCAATTTCCAGCAGCACAAGAAAGTTACGAGCAAGCTTTCAAAAGAGCGCCCAGCAATCCAATGATTGTCGCTGACGCGATGAACGCGGCGATCGAGGCGCATCACAACGACCAAGCCGCGGAGTGGCTCGCGCGCGCTTCGGAGACTATGCGGCAGAACCCGCAAGTCATGCGCGAGCATGAGCGATACCTGACATTGTCCCGCAAATACGCGGAGTCGGCAGATCTCGGGTATCAGGTAGTCCAAAAACTGCCGAGGGATCGTGAGGCGGTCGACTATCTCGCATACGACTTGCTGTTTCTCTCGCGCCTCGATGAAGCGATGAACATCGTAGAGCGCTATCAATCCGTTTTTGAAAACGATCACGACCTTCCGCTGATCGCCGGATATGTAAGTACCAGCCACCACGACTACGAGGCTGCGGTTCGCGACTTCACGCGCGCTCTCGAGATTGATCCGAAGATGGCAGTGGGATACATGAATCGCGGCTACGTGTACAACGACATGCGCTTGGCCACGAAAGCGGAACAGGACTTTCGCGCCGCGCTCGCGCTAAATCCGCAGCTTGGCGAAGCGCACCTCGGACTTGCCTATGCCCTGCTCCAGTTGCGACGTTCCACGGCGGCGTTGAAAGAGGCTGAAGTCGCAAGCCGTATGCTGCCCGAGTCGGAAAGCCTGCACCTCGTCAAAGCCGAGGGTTACCGCCAGCGAGGCATGCGAGCCTCGGCGGAAAGCGAGTACAAACAAGCTCTGAAGTTCAACCCGAATATCCCGACTACCTACATTGCGCTCGCGGATGTGCAGTACCAATCGCATCAATATGCGAGGTCGGTTGACACTTTGCAGAGCGCGCTTCGGCTGAACGACCCGATGATTTCGGCGCAACTGGGTAGATCGTATGCTCGGTTGGGCCGATCGTCGGAGGCCATGCAGGCGATTGATTCCGCCGAGCGCGCCGCCGGGAAAGACTACAAAGTTTTGCTGGTAACGGCGGACGCACTGCGCATCCTGGGGCATCGCGACCGCGCCATGACCACATATGTGCGGGCGTTGGAAAGTTCCGATGAAGATCGCCTGCAGGTCCGGCTTGCCCTCGGAAGACTGTTCGCCGAAGAAGGGAAACCAGCGGACGCACAGCAACAAATCGCGCTCGGATTTGCCGAGGCGAGGGTTGCATCCACCGATGTGACCACGGCCGACGACTACCTGAACGCGGCCGATATTCTGATGGGCATCCACGAGTTCCCGCTGGCCCAGAGTATGTATGGGCGCGCACAGGCGCTCGGTGCCGACGACACGGCAGTGGCGCTCGGCATGGCCAATGCGGCGCTCGCGCTGGGAGAAACGCATAACGCGGAATTGCAACTGGCCAGCCTGTCGGACGATCCGGAGCGTAAGAACAATTACGAATATCTGGTCACCCAGGGGAACATTTACCGACAGCGCGGCGAGAATGATCGCGCTCTCGCCAGCTTTGTTGAGGCTAGCCAGTTGGATCCGCAGGATCCTGCGACCCTCACCACGGAAATGGAACTGGCGCAAGAACAAGGCCGCCCGATTACCGATCGTTTGGGTGCAGGTTTTGACGCGCGCGTCGGTGCGGTGTTTGAAGATGAAACCATCTATATGGAGGATGCTCGTCTTCTCGGCGTGCAAAACCACGCAGCCTTATTACCCCCGCCGCGGCGTACCATCGAGACCTTTGCCGATTCGCGCTTTCAATTCCGGCCCGACGTTTCCTGGCCTTCCATTCAAGGCTTTGTCGCCGAGCGCAATGCGCAGGGTGCCGTGTCGTTTCCGAGTGAACTCCTGATTCAGAATCGCGATACGTTCGACACGATCTTCAATGTCTCGGTAGCCCCGGTGTTGCAACTGGGCAACTTCAAACTGAACATCATGCCCGGCCTGCAGTACACCGTCCGACGCGACACGCTTTCGCCGATATTCATGAACCAGAATCTCTTCCGCCAATTCGTGTATGTGTCGAGCAGTTCGATCTTTAATTGGCTCTCCTTTTCGGGCAATCTGATTCGGGAAGCGGGTCCGTTCACGCAGCAGAATCTGCACTCACGGGATTTTTCCGGGGCACTTGATTTTCGAGTGGGCCGACCGTGGAGCAAGAACGCGCTGTTGGCCGGCTACAACGGGCGCGACATACTCTTTCAGCCAAAATTCTATGAATACTACCAGACGATTTCGTATGTTGGTCTGGAGCATGGCTTCGGTTCCCGCATCCGGGCGTCGGCCGTCGCGGAGTTCTTACGCTCCTGGCGGATCGAAGGCGATCAATACGCAACCGCGCAGGTACTTCGTCCCCGCTTTGGGATCGACGCGAAGCTCAAACAGCGGTGGGCATTGTCGGCCTCCGGTGCCTGGTCATCGGCGCGCACTTTTCACGCCTACGACAATGTGACGACGAGCGCCATGCTGTCCTACACCCGCGAACGGAGTTCGGTCAGCAGCACGAGCTCCGAGACAGCATCGTTGTCTTATCCCCTGAGGTTTTCTTTCGGCTTCGCGCAGCAAAGCTTTTACGATTTTCCCGGACAAGGGCGCACCCAGGTTGTTCCGTCAGTGCAGTTCACTTTTTGACGCATGCGTTTCGACTGAACTAGCCGCCTGACGACCGCAAATTTTTATGACGACGCCTCTCGAAACACAACCAATAGCAACGCCGGGACACCGCGAAGTTGTGCGTGGTAGTGTCATCCTTTTGTCGAGCACGGGGCTGGTGGCCGGAACTAACCTGCTCTACAACATTCTCCTGGCACGGATGCTAGGCGCTTCGGGCTTCGGCCACGCCTCGGCTTTGTACACGCTGCTGATGCTGACAGCGGCCATCACCTTTTCGTTCCAGATCATAACTTCAAAGTTCATTGCGCGGAACTCCGAAACCCCCGTGCGAGCACAAATCTACGCAAGCATGCTGCTCCGCGCCTCGCAGGTAGGCGTGGGGGTTGCCATAGTCCTCGCGGCCAGCAGCGCGTACCTCCAGTCATATTTCAATTTGCCGATGCAGCGCGACGTTGTATTGGTGGCGATCGCGGCCGGGATCTCCATACCACTCGGAGTGCGTCGCGGAAAAATGCAGGGCTGCTGCAATTTTCGCGGACTAGCCATCAACGTGGTGGTGGAAGTGGCAGTCAAGTTCGCAGGCGCCCTTCTCTTCCTGCATCTCGGAATGGGCGTAACGGGTGTGATGACGGCGGTGCTGCTATCGACCGTCATCGCGTACATTGTCGGCAAGCCAGGTAGCCAGTACGGCGCAATGCCGACTCCCATCAAGATCGCACCTTTTGGCGAAAGCGTGCAGGCGGGCCTGTACTTCATGGGACAAGTAATCCTTAATAACCTCGACATTTTGCTGGTGAAACACTTCTTTCCGCCACCGGAAGCAGGCGTCTATGCGGCGGTGGCTCTGGTTGGGCGCGTGGTCTTCATGTTGTCGTGGTCAGTGGTGAGCAGCATGTTTCCGGTATCGGCGGGCCATGCACAGCGCCAAGGCGGGCGCTCGGTGTTATATACCGGATTGCTGATCGTAGTTACGGTCACTTCCGTATTCATTCTCGCGGTCGCCGCGGCGCCGCAATCCATATGGACTCTGTTACTGGGAAAGGCGTTCCTGCTCGGCACGGTAGGAGCCTTCTCCAGTCTGTTGACCGAGTATGCAATCATGACCGGCATCTATGGCATTGCCGTGGTTTTCATGATGTACGAGATCTCCCGGCGGACCGGTAGCGCGGGATGGGTGCAGTTGGTCGCGAGCATCCTGTTGGCCGGAGGAATCTGGCGTTATCACGGTTCCTTGTCCCAAGTGATTTTGGTGCAACTGTTTGTGATGAGCGGACTGCTGGTGGCTGTCATCATTCCGCTCTTCCAGGGAAAAGATGAAGTCGAGCCTTCTCCGGGAAATGCAGAACCTCTGCGGCGGCTGCGACCGGTGTCTGAGGAGGAAATCGTCGCGGAATTCTTGCGCGCCGAGTTCCATCATGTCGAGTTCGATCCATATCGGCGAGAGTTCAAGCATCTTGTGGAGAAGGTCGATCTTGAGAATCCCCACGATAACTTTCTTCGACGCACGTTGCTGTTCCGCCGGCGCGGAGGCCTGTGGCGTGAGCTTCCTCCCAATACAGAGTGGTGGGAAATTGAACTGACTTCGCGCGACTTGGCGCGGCTGCGGTCATTTCCTCGCAATGAGTGGAGGCACTTCGCACGACCGGGCTTCTACCTTGCGGAAATGATTGGCCGCATCGAAGCGGAACTTTCGCGCGGGAAGCAAAGTCGATTCCTGAAGAAGATCAAGGATATCGCAAGCGATCTGCGCGGGAGTGGGGTGCCAGACGCGGTCTTGCTGATCGGCATGGATGGGCAACACCCGCTGACAATTATCGAAGGAAATCATCGCATGGCAGCAGCCATGCTGACGATGCCCGATTCGGCGCACCACCGCTTCCGTTTCTATTGCGGTTTATCTCCCCACGTGAACTCATGCTGCTGGCACAAGACCGACCTGCGAAGCTTAACCCGCTATGCTCGGCACATGGTCCGTCACATGTTCACTCAAGGAGATTTCTTTGTCGTGCGGACGCTTCGGAAAAGTTCGGGAATCGAAACCTCGCCAAAGCTCGCGGGGAAAATGGTTAGCGACGAATAGCTGAAGATTCACGGATTGCGCGACAAGAAAGTAACGGCGCGAACATTGTAGCGGTCTCCATCGAACTCGGCCTGAACGGTGACCGCGGCGCCTTCCTTCAAAAGCCTCAGACTCGAGGCATCGAGCGAACCGATGGCAAGTTCGCGAATGCTTTGATCGGTATCGTTGGACAGAGACAGTACGCGCGAGTGCAGATCCACGGCGACGACGACCCCCGCAAATGTAAAAGAATTGCCGCGTTCGGCGAGGATCTCAATTTTATTGGCGGTCTTTCCCGCTGGAGAAAACGACACGCGTACGAGGGTGCCCGGAGATAACGCCTGAAGCGCGGCGGGCTGGCCCTGATCAGTAACCGTGGTGCCGGGAGTAAGACGCAGCGAAAGATTTTCTGGGCTGAGGGGATCGCGAAGCAAAAGTCGGGACTTGGCGGTGTCATAGCTCACGATTTGTCCATCGATCTCGGCGGCATTGGATGGGCTCATTCGCACCGAGACGGCAAAGAGCTTGCCATTATTGATGACGGTATCGACGGAGAGCACAGAACCAGCGGGAATGCTGGTCAAACGTGCGTGCGTATCCTGAGCCAGAAGCTGAGTGTGCGGATCAAAATTGATCCGGATATCGCGGCCTCCGAATGCGCGGATTAAGAGCTGATCATGGATTGGATCCAGTTGCCGCAGGACGCCGCGTACCAGACTCACTTTGCCGCGTGGCACCAACGGACTGTCTGTTACATCCGCCGTTAGCTGCGATCCCGCATCAACCGCAGCGACTTGCGCCGATGCGCAGCCGACTCCAAGCATTACGAGCACCGCCCAGACGAATCTTGGCATTTCCCTTGGATGCCATGTCGGGCGGTCCCGTATGCATTTCAGCATAGGGTGTTTCCTGTAGTCCGGCGGCAGTCCAACCGCGGTTGGCTTTTCGCCATCATAGTGTCGACGAGTTGTGCCGGTGACGCGATGAACATGGGCAAGCTGATAAGACTCTTTGCGATTCCAAGTTGTCTGGCGATGCAATTTGTCGCTGGGACTGGCCAGGCGTTCGCAGGCAACCTGCGGGTTCCGCTTCCCGAGCGCAGCATATCCACACCTAGCCAAAAGCTCAATCGCGAGGGTGTTGCCGAACTCAAGCACGGACATCAGAAGAAAGCGAAACAGCTTTTCTACAAAGCCTACCTGCTCGATCCCGACGACCCGTTCACCCTGAACAACCTCGGTTATGTCGCCGAATTGGAGGGCGATGCCGATCGAGCGCTTCGCTACTACGCTTTGGCGGAGCGTGATCATACGGATGCCATCATCGACAGATCCAGCGAAGCTTCGCTTAAAGGGAAGCCTCTCGATGAGGCATTTCGGCAGGTACAGGATTCCGATCAGCAGATCAGCAAGATCAACGAGCGGGCTATCGTGCTGGGTCAACAGGGACATGTGTTTGAGGCCAGAAATTTGCTGACTTCGGCGCTGTCGAACCATCCCAACGATCCTTTTCTCCTCAACAATCTCGGTTATGCGCTGGAGGGGGTTGGAGATCTCGAAGGGGCGTTGCGCTGTTACTCGGCAGCGGCCAGTCTGCATTCGAAACAGCGGGTGGTGGTGACTCCCCGTGCGAAGTGGCGCGGACGGCCGATCAGCCAGGTGGCAGCGGAAAACGCGACAGCTGTTAGCGAGCAGATTGCGCGGGGAGAAGGCGTCGAGGCCGCGGCCGCTCGCCTCAATCTGCGAGGAGTGGCGGCACTGAACGACAACAACCCGACCGAAGCACGAAACTTTTTCTTAGAGGCCTATCAACGGGATGCGGATAATGCATTCACTCTGAACAATCTTGGATACGTCACTGAATTGGCGGGCGACCGGGAGAGCGCCGAGATGTACTACGAAGCGGCGCGTTCCGGGCGAGACGCGAATGCGAAAGTGAGCTATGCAACGCGTCGCGATGCCGAGGGGCAGAGGATAGAGAATCTAGCCGACGATAATCACTCGGATGTGGAGTCCACGCTGAAGGCCGTGCAAGAGGCGAAGCGCCGTGCCCACAGACCCATTGAATTGAAGCAGCGAGCAGCGGTCTCTGGGAGCAGTGAAGAGAAGGCAACGCCCGTGCCTTCGATTGGAGTGCAGCCACCGACTCTGCCGGCTTTGCCGCCTCCAAACCCGGAGCAGGAGCAAAATTCAAGTCCGCGGAGTTTAGAACCCCCACCTCCACAGCAGAAATAAATCCCGATCGTCCAGGGTGTCAGAGGCAGACGGTCGTGTCGATCTCGTTAGGACCTGGACGAGCGGCGAGGAACGCCGGTTAAGCGGAGGGCTCCGCGATCCCGTCTTCGTCTTGCCATCTTTGAATTTTCTCGCCCACTTCACGCGCCAAGGCATCTGGTCTTTGGAATTGCCCAACTCGACGCAAACTGGCTGCTAATTGCAGAGTCTTGATGCGTTCGTGCTGCCGGAAGGAACGGACGTACTCCCGCACCACTAGCGGCATGCTCATGGACACTCCGGCTTCGTAATTCCTCCAGGCCATCGCTTTCAGGTCATCCGGAGAATTCAAGGCGAGGAGCAGTTGCTCGACCAGGCCGTCGGCGTCGCCCGGGGTGAAGAAGCGCATGGCAATTCCCTCGTGCTCTGCGATTTCACGGAAGTCCGGAATGCCGGAAGCGATGACCGGAACTCCATATTGCGCGGCCAGGTGAGCCACGCCGCTGGACCCGGCAGACGATGTATACGGCATTACGGCCAGGCTGGCCTCACGAAAAAGGTCGGGAATCGCCTGCTCGGCCACATAACCGAGAAAGAGAATGCGATCGCTCTGATGACGCTGGGCGATCGATTGCACATAGCCGGGAGTTTTGGGATGATCGCCGCCACCGATGATCAGTTTTACGTTCGGGAATTTTGTTGCGACTCGGTTGAACGCATCGAGAAGCAGTTCGAGACGTTTATAGGTCCCCCACTTTCCAAAGGCGAGAATGCGGTGGGTCGGGTTTCCGCGGCGAGTAAAGTCGGGAGGATCCGGCTTTCCGGCAAAGATTCCATGCGACCGCACACTGACGCGGCCGCGCCGGTATTTTTCATCCAACGTCAGACGATAGGTGGGCAGAAGTACGGAGAGCGAGTTCGCGCTCAAGAGTATATGCGTCGCCAGCCAGCCTCCGGCCCGGTACAGCCGCTGAGAAGGAACGGCGGCATCGTCCAAGTCGACGGTTTCGAACAGCTGGTGCAGCGTAACGTGCGAGTACACTCCGTTAAGCCTTGCGATCACCGGAGTTATGAGTCCCAGCATCACTGCAAGGGGGCGGTCGCCGAAGCTGGCGAAACCCAGATTGAACCAGGCCACATCGGGCTTCACCGTGCGAATGGCGCGCAGCAGAGTTGCTACGTTCCCGGGCTTTCTGAAACCCCAACATCGAATGACGTTAAAGCCAGGCAGTTCCTCAGTGGGTGTCGGGAGATAATCTCCCAAGACGGTCAGCTCAACGCAGGGCTCCTGGCGAAGTTGCTCCGCCACATGGAAACCATATTCATTGAGCGCCTGACGACTCGGCGGAAATGAGGTAATAAGCGCAATTTTCACGGCTCACTCGAACGCAACACCAGATCTCGCGAGAGCCGGCCCAGGAGGTGCACGTACTGAAATGCGACCGTGGCACTGGCCTTGCTTTGGCCCCAGTAGCGAAGACCGAAATGATATGGGACTTCTTGTGCTGTCCGGATGCGCCCCCGGACCAGAATTTCGAGCAGAAGTTTGAAACCGCTGGTCTGGAACTTTAGCCCCTCGATGCAGCGGCGGTGGACCAGGAAAAAGCCCGACATGGGGTCGGTGACTCGAAGGTCCTTCTTCGAAAGGAGAGGCGCTGCCACCAGCGTGCAGAGCCGCGAAATTGCGGCGCGCAGCGGATTCCAACCCCTGGTTCCGTGAACTCCAGCGTAGCGGCTGGCAATGGCAATGTCGGCTCCCTCGGCCGCCTGCAACAGTTTCGGAAGCAGCTCAGGGGGGTGTTGTAGGTCGGCATCGATGACGCCGAGCAGGTTTGCTCGGGATCGGCACCAACCATACAAAACCGCCCCTGCCAAACCCCGTTGTCCGGTGCGCAAGAGGACACGAACGCGCGGATCCTGTCTCGCCCAATCACCAGCTTGTTGCACCGTTCCGTCCGTGCTGCCGTCGTCAACTATGATGATCTCGTAGTCGTTTTCATATTGCGTGTCTCGCAACGCGTCAGTGAGTCCCGCGATTATTTTGTCGATATTTCCCGCTTCATTCAGCGTCGGTATCACCACAGCGATACGATTTTCAGAAATACCCGGCATCATGCGAGGCCCGCTCTCATACTGCGTCAACCTTGGATGGAATTTAGGGGCTTGCGGTTGGGTGGAAGGACGCCTCTACATGAATTCTGGGACCGGACTACGGCGTTTCCGGGGGCGCTGTAAGTTCTTTCCCTCAGGCGGCGTGCTTCTGAACGAGCCGCGACCTTCGGATGTGAGAACAGATTTCACTGCTGACGGCCTCCGCATCGGCGGCAGAAATGACGATCAGCTGTGGAACGAGTTCGCGGAGCCGCAGAAAATTCTCACGATTCTGAACCATGAATTCCAGAGGGTACTCCGGCTTCCGCGCAAATGCTGCGGCCGGCGAGGCGTCGAGGACGAAAGCCAGGTCGGGAGCGGGTGTCTTTTGTAAAAGAATCCTGCCGTAGATGCGCGCAAACGAGCGCGAATAGAAATTTGCAATTTGGTCGTAAATATAGCGGTCGAAGATCACAACGTCAGAATTTCTGATCCGTTCGCTGGCGAGGAGACGATGCAATCGGGCAACATCCAGCAGGTACAATCCCGACCGCGCTGCGGTGAGATACCACTTTCGAACGTGCTTATTGTTCCTGGGAGCGAACGAACGCTCCGCGATGCGAACCGCGTGGCAGGAGCCCACGGTCCAGTAGCCGGCTCCGGCGCGGACATTCGACCAGGCCGCAACGTCGTCCCAAAAGCTGAGGCGCAACACACGAAGACCTCTTTCCCTCAGGCACGATGAAACGTGTTCGATTTGCGTGCTCTTACCCGCTCCGTCGATTCCCGAAAACGTGATGAGGAACGGTCGAGTGGCGATGGCCGGGGCATCGGCCTGGTTGGAAACCATGGGTTCAAGAGCCTCCGCGAGTTAGGGGTACGCAAGACGAGTGGATGAAGCTGCGCCAGCCGGCCGCGCTGGACTTTTCGCAGACAACGCGACCACCGCACC
>JBEKLO010000101.1:0-15676 GCA_050010155.1 Terriglobales bacterium | reverse complement strand
AGTCAGGTTGTGGGACTGGTGTTCGGCCCAAACTCGCAGGATTTGCCCGCAGATGCGGCCACTGCGACTGTCCAGTAAATTGCAGTCTGTTCCTATTGGGGGATAACGGGGACCTACCGAAAGCGACCAATTATCGTAAGTTATTGATTTATTTGGTTGCGGGGGCTGGATTTGAACCAGCGACCTTTGGGTTATGAGCCCAACGAGCTACCAGACTGCTCCACCCCGCACGAAAAGAATAACACAGTGTGCTGATGCTGGAGCAAACCTGCGCATGCTCTCTAGCGCGTTAACACACGCGCCTTCGCAAATTCTGCCCCGCACTTTCGCACTCAGCATCGCCAGTTGCGATCAAATCAAAACCCAAAAATAGATAGCGGCACATCTGGGGCAAAGGGCCACCACAAGCAGCACCAAAATAGAATTGCGCAAAGCATTCACCACAGAGCACGACGTAGAAAAGGGAAGCCATCGAACGAAACTCTTCCGCGAAGCTTGCGGCCAAACGAGCGTCAAAAGGTCACACACCAGTGTGATCACACCTTCAAAACGCTTCTGCGAACCACTCTGACTGCGTACAATAATGATGGGTCCTTTAATAGGATCGGATGAGCCTTCAGACACTAAACGACATTTTCTCGACAGTCTGCGGCAGGAGCCGCGACCGCGTCATGATGCAGCGCGATGTCCAGGGCTGGACGCCGATCTCTTCCGCAGAGCTTTACCGCAGCGTGGTGGGCGTGGCTCGCGCCCTTGAGTCCTGGGGGATCGCTCAAGGCGATCGCGTCGCCATCCTCAGCGAAAATCGGCCCGAGTGGACGATCACGGATTTCGCGGCCCTTGCTCTCGGCGCAGTCACCGTTCCGGTTTATGCCACACAGACCGCGGAGCAGACTTCCTACATCCTTAACGATGCAGGAGTTCGCGTCATTGCCGTATCCACGAAGCATCAGTTGGAAAAGGTGCTGACCATTCAGCGGCAGACGCCGTTGGAACACATACTGGTCATGGATGCCGTCGAAACTTCGGAAGCCGTCCCTGTCCAGTCACTGATGTTGCAAGGTCCGACCGACTTCGATGCCGCATTCGACGCCCGCGCGCGAGCGATTTCACCTGACGCCCTTGCAACGATTATTTACACCTCAGGCACGACCGGAACTCCAAAGGGCGCGATGCTGACCCACGGCAACATGGCGTCGAACATCTCGCGTTCACTTGACGGTTTCGGCGTTGGAATCAAGGATGAAGTAAGCCTGTCATTTCTGCCGCTTTCTCATGTCACGGCGAGGCACGTGGATTTCGCGTTGCTCTACCGCGGCGTAGCGCTGGCATACTGCCCTGACCTCGCGAATCTGGCGCAAGCTTTGAAGGAAGTGCAGCCGAATATCTTCATTGCTGTACCCCGTGTGTACGAGAAGATCCGCCAACAAGTGATCATGAAGGCCTCGGGCTTTCCGAAGAACGCCATCTACCGCTGGACGCTTTCGGTGGGCCGCGCTCACCGCGCCAAGGTTCTGGAAGGGTTCGAACCCACCTCGCTCTCGTGGAAAATCGCCAATCGTCTGGTTTTCTCCAAGGTGCGCGCCGGCATGGGGGGAAAAGCCGAGGAATTCATTTCCGGAGGCGCTCCGCTCGGCCGCGAATTGGCGGAGTGGTACGCCGATGTCGGCATCCCCGTTCACGAAGGGTATGGGCTGACGGAAACATCGCCGGTGATTGCCGTGAACACGCCCGCCGCCCACAAACTGGGTACGGTCGGCAAGCCGCTCGCAAATGTCCAAGTGCGCATTGCCGAGGACGGCGAGGTACTGGTGCGCGGTCCCTCGATCTTCCAGGGTTATTGGAATCGACCCGAGGAGACCCGCAACGCCTTTGTCGATGGTTGGTTCAAAACCGGCGACATCGGGGATCTCGACAGCGAGGGATTTCTTTCCATCACCGACCGCAAGAAGGATTTGATCAAGACATCTGGCGGAAAGTTCATCGCGCCGCAACCGATCGAGAATTCCCTGAAGCTGAACGCCTTCATCGGGACCGCGGTAGTCATTGGAGACCGCAGGAAATTTCCTTCCGTGCTGATCGCGCCGCACTTCCCCGTTCTCGAAGATTGGGCGCGGGCAAACCATGTTGAATTTAATTCGCGCGAAATACTCGTCGCTCACTCTAAGGTGCAAGCGCTGTACGAGAGTATTGTCGAAGAAACGAACCAGAACCTGGCGCGTTTCGAACGGTTGAAGCGCGTGCTGGTGGTGCCGGAAGAATTTTCCGCAGCGGATGGAACTTTAACGCATACTTACAAGGTGCGCCGCCGCGGCATTGAGGTACGCTATCGCGCAATGATCGATGAAATGTACGCGAAAGCAGAGAGCGAAACGGTTTTGAAATAACATCCATGGAGCGACGGGCGGCTCCGCCCGTCTTCCATGATGGTTCCCGGGAGCCGTACAATAATCTTATGACGGACTCATTGATTATCGCTGGCAGGCAATTCCGTTCCCGCTTGATCGTAGGGACAGGCAAATACAAATCTTTCCAGGAAACCGCGCGCGCGCTCGAGGCCAGTGGCGCCGACATGGTGACGGTAGCCGTGCGCCGCGTGAATCTCGACCGCAGCAAGGAATCGCTGCTCGATTACATCGATCCCAGTAAATATTTCCTTCTCCCCAACACCGCCGGTTGCTATACCGCAGATGACACTATCCGCACCGCCCGCTTGGCACGTGAGGTTGGCCTCTCCGACTGGATCAAGCTGGAGGTGATTGGCGACCAAGCGACGCTGTATCCAGACGTGCAAGCGACGCTCGAAGCCACGGCAGTGCTGGCAAAAGAAGGATTCACCGTCCTCGCCTACACCTCGGATGACATCGTCTACGCCAAGCGCCTCGTCGATGCCGGAGCCGCCGCGGTAATGCCGCTGGGCGCTCCCATCGGCAGCGGTCTGGGAATTCAGAATACCGCCAACCTGCGAATCCTTCGCGAGCTGATTACGGGAGTCCCGTTGATCGTAGACGCCGGCGTGGGCACAGCTTCTGACGCAGCCATTGCCATGGAATTAGGTTACGACGCCGTGCTCATGAACACCGGCATCGCCGGCGCCCAGGAACCAGTGCTGATGGCTGAAGCTATGAAGCACGCGGTGCTCGCGGGACGACAGGCTTACATGGCGGGCCGAATGCCGAAGAAGCTTTACGCAACCGCCAGTTCCCCGCTCGAAGGCGTCGTCAGATAGAAGAGAGTGCGGAAAGCCCAAACAAACTTGTCGTCCTGAGCGAAGCGAAGGACCTATGCACTTGCTGCAACTCGGTGCATAGGTCCTTCGCTTCGCTCAGGATAACAAAGTTGATTTCGCCCCCAATTTAACTGAACTATCTCTACAGCATCTTCACGCTATCGACGTGCATTTTGTCGCCGTCGATGTGCCCGGTCACGGCAACGTGATGTCCGTAGTGCTCCTTAAGCGCATCGGGATTGTCCACCGTCAATACCTTCTGGTCTTTGTCGGTAACCACGACCGGGCTCGCGCCCGCCCCAATGCACTTCTTCGTGCATGCTTCCGCGCCTGCGTTGGCTCCTTTAGCGCCGCATTTGGAGTCGCTGATCCACCCGTTCACGGTTTGGGCATCGCTGGCCAATGACACCGAGGCCACCAAAACAAGCAAAGCGCCGGCTAGTAACAACGAGAGAAATTTCCGCATGTCACCCTCCTTAATTTGATTCCCACACGTGATTCGATCTTCAAACTTTATCACAGGGGGTGGAGAGTCTGGGTTGCGAAAAAGCTTTGAAAGCTGCGCCATTCGACAGGAACTACCGCTTGGTCTTGTTGTCGTTCTGAACGCGGCCGGTGGGCGGCTTCTGCGGAGGATCGGGTGAGACAAGTACAAACTCTCCCGGCCGGGTGTAGCGAAGCTGCTCGCGAGCTTCCTTCTCGATGGCCGCGGGATCGGACTTGAGTGCGTGGATCTGCTCCGCCTGCTGATTGTTTTCCTTCTGCAGTCGGTCGACCTCACGCTGCAGCGCTTGCATCTCGGCGCGCTTCTGCCGATAAACCACCATGCCATTGGCTCCGTACATGGCATGCAGCAATACTCCAAGGATAAGCACAACCGCGGCCACCGTTCCCAGCCGACGCCACTCCAGCGCCAGCCACGTCCATAACGGACGCGTCCGCTCCACGCAACGGGCCGCTGCGGCTTCGGCTCGCGGAGCCTGGTCTTTTGCCCGAACTTTCGCCTGCACTTTCGCCTGGTCCATCGCCTGATAAATAGCAGAGCGCAGACCTTCCCCCGGACGTGGAATGATCCGGGCCCGCGACGGTGCTCCTAGTCGAAGATCCATGCTTTTGCTGCCCCACTGAACTTGGCGAGTCTTCCCTGCTCCGCGCTTCGCTATACGCGCGCACCACTGGCTCCGTGCCTGAGAGCCGGTAGCATACCCACGATCCGTCGGCGAGCACGAGCTTGAGCCCGTCCGTCCTTACCACCTGGGCAACTTTGATGCCATGAAACTCGCTCGGATCGCGACGTAACTTCTCAGTAAACTTCTGTTTTACTTCCGCCGTCAAGCGGAAGTTCTCTCTTAAAGGATAGAAGGAACCAACTTTGGCAAATACTTGTTCCAGTTGGGTTCCCAGCGACGACCCGCGGCGTGCAACCATCTCGCAGCAAAGCAACCCGGCAAACCTGATTTGCGTTGCCATCAGCCGCCTCGTATCCTTCCAGTGAAACTCGACTTCGGCACTCGAGCTCTCGATTCTATGATTCCATCTATGACCGAGAAACTATGACTGACAAACGACTCGTTCTTACGACTTGCGGTTCGCTCGAAGAGGCGCGATCCATTGCCCAGGCGCTCGTGGAGCGCCAACTTGCCGCCTGTGTCAACATCGCTCCTCAGATTGAATCGGTCTATCGCTGGCAAGGCGAGGTCGAGACCGCAACCGAGTGTCTGCTCGTAATCAAGACGACGATCGAAGCGTTCCATCGCGTGCGTGAGGCTTTGGCGGAACTACATTCCTACGAACTTCCCGAGTGCATAGAAATTGCCATCGAAGAAGGCAGCGCGCCTTACCTGGAGTGGATTGGAGAATCGGTGCGGTGAAACAGCCGTCAGCTATCAGTCTTCAGGCAAATCAGTTCTTACTGATGGCTGATGACTGGAAGCTAGATCGCGGCTAGCGCATGGTCGAGATCGGCGAGGATATCTTCCACATCCTCTATTCCCACTGAGATGCGCACCATGCCGTCAGTGATACCGATTTTGCGGCGGCCTTCCTCGCCTACGGCAGCGTGCGTCATCGTTGCGGGATGGGAAATCAACGTTTCGACGCCGCCTAGCGATTCCCCCAGCGAACAGATGCGCACTTTGCGCAGCATCTTGTTGGCGTTTGCTAGCGAGCCGGTTTCGAACGCGATCATCGATCCGAAGCCGGACATCTGCCGCTTAGCCAGTTCGTGCTGCGGATGATCCGGCAGTCCCGGATAGAAAACTTTCTGGACTTTTTTGTGTTTTGAAAGATAGTCGGCGACTTTGCGGCCATTGCTGTCGTGTTGCAACATGCGCACCGCTAGCGTCTTCACCCCGCGCAAAATCAGAAAGCACTCGAAGGGAGAAAGAATGGCTCCCGCGCATTTCTGAAGAAAAGCCAACTTTTCCGCCTGCTCCGGTTTGGTGCAAACCACCACGCCTCCGAGTCCGTCGCTGTGGCCGTTGAGGAATTTCGTGGTGGAGTGTACGACCATGTCGGCGCCGAACTCGATTGGCCGCTGGAAATATGGCGACATGAAAGTGTTGTCGACCACTACCTCGACGCCATGCTGGTGGCTGAGTTCGGTGATGGCGCGCAAGTCGCAAAGCTCCATCAGAGGGTTGGTTGGCGTCTCCAGGAACACCAGTCGCGTGTTCTTCTGCAACTTCAACGCCCGCTCGACGTTGTGGACATCCGATGTATCGACGTAGGTAAATGTCAAACCAAAATTAATCAGCACCTGGTCGAACAGCCGAGGAGTTCCGCCGTAGAGATTATGCCCGGCGACAATGTGGTCTCCGGCTTTCAGCATCGAAGCGACAGCGTTGATCGCAGCCATTCCGCTGCCGAAGACGCGCGACGTTGTTCCGCCTTCGAGCGCCGCTAGGTTGGTTTCCAGCCGGTCGCGAGTCGGATTCGATACGCGCGAATACTCGTAGCCCTTGTGCTTGCCGATCTCTTCCTGGACGTAAGTGGACGAAGCGTAAATGGGAACGTTGACAGCGCCTGTCGCTGGTTCGGGCTCTTGTCCGGCGTGAATGGCGCGAGTGGCGAAGCCTTGTTTTGCGGAAAATGGTTGTTTTGTGATCGGTTGTTTTGTGGTCAAAGGAATGAGTCCTCGAAAATGGAGAGTGGCGAAGAAATTCTTCCAAAACGGGAAGTGGTTACTACTTGGTTACCCTACCCCCCCCCTCCCCCGGTCTAATGAACTCAAAGACTTAGAGGGCGTTGGGACCCAGGTCTTTGAGGAATAAGGACTTATACGTAAAGTATTTATAAATCAAAGACTTAGAAAGATTCCACTTCACTCGAGACTTTCGGGCCAGCCAGCAGAAGACAGGTACGACTAAGCAATTCCTTGATTGACTCGAACTTTTATTTTAGCAGGTGATGTCAAGGAGGCTGTTCGCGTTTCCGGACAATCGGAAGAGGGCTCGCAGCGGAAGATCTTCGGTTCCTATTTGGTTCAACCATCAGTGAGTCTGCGAGCTGGCGCTCCGCTTCTCACCAACACAGAGGCCGGTGAACTATTTAATCGAAAGAGAGGGCCTTGAACCTATGGCCCTCTCCCACGATGGACAGCGAACCGCAGCTTAGTCTGTGACGCACCTCACTACACCATTATTTGGATCGGTGTAGCGATGCTGTCCTGCCGGACATGGTGCGCCCGGACCCTGCTGACCTTGTTGTCCCTGTTGGCCGGACTGTCCCTGGTCACCCCGATGGCCCCGCTGGCCGGACTGCCCCGGGTCACCCTGCTGGCCCTGTTGACCGGACGCCCCGGGATCGCCCTGCTGGCCCTGTTGGCCGGACTGCCCCTGATCACCCTGATAGCCCTGTTGGCCAGGCTGCCCAGGATTACCCTGTTGGCCCGATTGCCCCTGCGCACCCGGTGGTCCAGGGGGCCCTGGCTGCGGAGTTGCGCTGGAGTTGCAACCGCTAATGAACATGGCTAGCAAAATTACAACCGTAACTAGCAATCCCCTCATTTGATTCCTCCTAATGTTCTGGTGCTGCTCGAATGCAAGGTGCCGCTCCCGTAGAACGATGCTACACATGCCGTACCAGCGGGCCTGTACTGTTTTGCTCAGTTCTCGAGAATGATTTTTAGCGAGCATTCAGAATCGCGGTTTCAACCAATCAGGGTCCTGCCACTCCTCCATGGAGGTGCGAAGAAACCCGTTTGAAAACGAATTCGCGAAGCAGGTTCTTGAGAGCAACCTGACCCGTGTTCGCCAAACCATTGAATAAGACCAACGAACCTCCGCGATCGGAAGCCGGATAGTACAGATTCGAAATGCCTGCGGCGGAGAAGGTACCGAGCACCTGCGAGTAATTTGGTTTCCAGCGCCCATCATCGCCCCTGGCAACGACTGCGGCAGAGATCGCGTAAAAAAAACGCGATCGGATGCTCCCCGTCCCCTTGTAAAAATAGCGTGGATCTTGATGGAAGATTGCAGGGTAAACGCCTCGGCTCAGCAAAATGTCAGTTACGGTATCCGCCAAATCAGCCCCATATCGCTTTCCGTATCCCTCGATTCCACCGCCATAGCCTGGGAAAGAGTTTCTATATTGCTGGACGCCAGCCCATGCAGCATTGGTGAACAACGGAACCGGATCGATGATGGAGCGAAAGCTCAGCTGAAATTTCTGTTTCGCCGCCATGGGCGGCGCGTTCCAGTCATAAGAGCTGTAGAAGTTTGGAAGGACGCCCCCGAGACGCTGCCGTACCGCGATCTGCACCTGCTCGTGGGCCAGTTGCTCTTTGCTTTCACTCACCGTAACGCTGTTTGTCCCGCCGAAAACCGACAGCGTCACTGAGACGAGACGGGTCTCACCTCCCTGCACGGAAATAACAGAGGAGGTGAAACTGTTCATGCCTGGCGCGGTCACCGTAAGCCGATAAATATCGGCAGGCAATTCTGCAAACGCGAACTGGCCATTGCTACCAGATTCCAGAATGCGAATCGCAAAGCCCGATTGCCCCGCTGCAGTCACTTGCGCACCCTGCAACACCTCGCGATTCGTGTCTAACACCGTGCCACTAATGGTGCCCGCACCCATGTGCTGGGAATCAGTTCCTCCAGATGAACTGGTAATCGCTGCAGGTTGGGGTGCATTCGGGAGCGCCTTGTCAGAGCTCGAACTGAAATTCTGCTGCGCGAGCGCAGGCGCGCACGTCAAGCCGGAAAAGATCAACAAGGATAGAATCGCGAAGAACCTAGTGCCATAGTGCTCTTTTTCGATCAGGTTGAACATCGCAAACCCACGGGGGATATCAGAGGGTCGAACCCTAACGGCTATCTATTCCTAGCATTGAGCCTCCGTCTTCAAATTACTGAGCAATATTGACCGCCGTGGCTTGGTTTATGCATGCAGACCTCCTTCCAAAGAAAACTCCCCACTCTTTCGAGGTTTCATTGCCCGTGTCAGACTCGGTCACGGTTGCAAATCTCGATTGCATTCATTCACGCTGCAATCGGCTCGGGATTTCAAGTGTTGTGTGCTCGGTTGGAGGGACGCGGGGGCACGTCACACATGGATGAGCTAGTTAGCCGCAGGCACATTTTTCGCAGCGCGTCAGCGTTCGACGCTGCAGGCCAAATGAATAGGTCCATCGCTCAGGATGCCGGGATTAGCTTGATGACAGGTTTAACTTGATGACAAGCTTGGCCAATGGCAGAACTTTTTTAGGGCGCGAGACTAAATCCCGCCTTCAAAAATCTTCTTGGACAAATACCGTTCCGCTGAGTCAGGAATCAGCGTAACCACGCGCTTCCCTGCCCCAAGGCGCTTGGCGATTTCAACCGCGGCGTAGACGTTGGCGCCGGCACTCGAGCCTCCGAGCACGCCTTCGCGCGCGGCGAGTTCTTTGACCATGCCGAAGGCTTGTTCATCCGTCACCATCATCACTTCGTCGCAGACTGAGCGGTCAAAGTTTCCAGGAATAAAGTTGTTGCCGATGCCTTCCACCTTGTGTGGGCCGGGCTTGCCGCCACCGAGGATTGAGCCTTGGGTTTCTACGGCTACGGCGTACACTTTCGCCAGCCGCTCTTTCAGAAAACGCGCAACCCCGGTAAACGTTCCGGCAGTGCCGCAGCCTACCGTGATGGCGTCAACGCGCCCTTCCATCTGCTCAAAGATTTCGCGGGCGGTAGTTTCGTAGTGGTAGTCGGTATTGGCGGGGTTGTCAAACTGAGCTGCGAGGAAGGCGGTGGGATCGGTTGCCAGCAAGTCCCTGGCGCGTTGGATGGCGCCTTGCATGCCCTCGGCCTCCGGAGTGCGAGTGACCTCGGCGCCCAGGGCCCGCATGATGATTACCTTTTCCTCCGAAAACTTTTCCGGGACAAACAGCCTCACCTTATAGCCGCGACTCACGCCAATCAAAGCTAGTCCGATGCCTGTGTTTCCGGCAGTGGCTTCGATGACCGTCCCGCCCCGCTTCAGCTTGCCTTCGCTCTCAGCACGCGCGATCAAGCCAATCGCAGCGCGGTCTTTTACGCTGCCGCCGGGGTTCAGGTATTCGAGTTTGGCGAAAATATCGGCCGACCCTCGAGGAGCCAGCTTCTTCATGTGCAGCATCGGCGTTTCGCCGACAAGTTTGGAAATATCGTCGCTAACGCGCAGGCGGGAGCTGGATGTCAATGTGTCCACGTTGACAGAGTAAGGAACGAAAGCCACCAGCGTCAATCACCGGTGGTAATGCCCGATCGGCCGGCAGCCTCGACCGTCGTTGTGGGATCGGCTCCCTGCCAACTCACGTCGGCGGTTGGCCCGTACGTCGACGGCACCGCCTTTCCCAGCAAACGCAGATAGACGGTCAATTGGGTGCGGTGATGGGCGGTGTGCAATACGCGCCGCCAGAAAATCCAGATCCGTTCCCGCCGGGCATCGAAGAAAGGAACTACGGTCAGCCACCATTGCTCATCTCGTTCGGCCATGAATTCCAACCGCGGCCGCGCGAGTTCGAGCATGCGCGTGTTCAGGCCTTCGACCGTGAGCTGCTTCGGCAGAACTTGTTCGGCAGCAACTTCCGGAGCGCCCAGGAATTCGGCAAAGAATCGCCGCTCTGACAGCAGTTGGTGCTTCATGATGTCAGCCACTGAACTCGATGCCGGATGAGGCCGGTAGGTAAGATCGGAATCTGCAAAAGCCGCCCAAACGGAGATCACCTTATTCGTCTCACTGGCGTAGGTATCGAGCACGTGCTGCAGGAGTCGAACCCGCGAGCGCGGGATTTCTTCGTCACGAATCGCCGAGGACGTATATTTCATACGCTGTGCCACTCGTTCTACTGTCCGGCCGAAGGCGGCTCCGCTCCAGCGTAATAACCGCTCCTGGTGCGGACGCTGAGTTTGCCATGGCTGGATTTCGCGTCGACTTTCACTTGTCGATATCCGCCCTGGTTCTTCGGCGTCGTCGGCTTGTATCCAATCGTGTACTGGGTGCGAATGTCGTGGGCCACGGTGCGGCTGATGGCGTCAACGTCGTCGAGCGTTTGCGGGAAGAAGGCAATGCCCCCGGTTCTTTCTGCCATGATTTGCAGAGCGCGTTTCGCATGTTTCGGATGCTCTTCCTTCTCCAGGATGCCAATGGCGTAAATCGTGGGGCCATTCTCGCCTTGCAGACGCCGCACGGCCTGCTCCAGCGTTTCGGTACTCTCGTTGTCCTCTCCGTCAGTGACAACAAAAATAACTTTCTTCTCAAGCTTCGCATCTTTTTTTAAGTGCTCGGCTGTGGCGACGACTGCATCGTAGAGCGCGGTGCCGCCGCGGGCCTCGATTTTTTCGAGACCCTCTTTCAGCTTCTTGATGTTGGCAGTGAAATCCTGGTCAAGGTAATACTCGTCGTTGAAGTTGACGATGCACACTTCGTCGTTGGAATTCGAGGCGCGCACCAGATTCAGCGCCGCCGCGTTCACCTTCGCCCGCTTCTCGCGCATCGACCCGGAGTTATCGACCACAATCCCCATCGCTACGGGAATGTCTTCGTGGCGGAAAGAAGTGATGGTCTGCAGACGCCCATTCTCGTAGACGGTGAAATCGCCCTTATCCAGCGTGGTGACGATGCGTTGCTTGTCATCGATGACGGTGGCATGCAACACAACTTCTTCGACCTCCTTGCGGAAGACGAAGACGCCGTTGTCGGAGGTATCCGGATTTTGAGTTGAGTTCTGAGTATTCTGCCCGGGAGTCGAGGGTGCTGCTGCAGGCGCGGCTTGTGGGTTCGCAGCCGATACGGAACTAGGACCTGAAGCCGGAATCGACTGGGTTGGCGCTCCACTTTGCGGTTGTGAGTTCGCCAGGAATAGCGCGACTAAAAGGAAGGAAATCAGTAGGGGAGTTTTATTCCGTCGGAGCATAGTAACCCGTTTTGGCGTAGACCTTGAGCGGAGGCAGTCCTTTTGGCGGCAAGAGTTTCACTTTGATCTTACGCCATTTGCCATCGTGCCCAGGGTTCTTTGGACGGTATCCCAGAACATATTGGTTGCGCAACTCGATCCCAATTTTCGTGGAAACGTCCGCCAGGTCATTCGGGTTATCAATAGTAAAAGCCCGGCCGCCGGTCAACTCGGTGACGTCGCTCAGCAGGGTAGGTCCGAGCCGTTCTTCTTCGGTCGGAAAATAGTGATCGTAAAGGCCGATCGCATAGATCAGAACGTCGGCCTCTCTGACCATGGACTTGATCTCACCTTCGGTGTAGCGGCTGTGATTGTCACCGCCGTCAGAGATGATCAGCAACGCCTTCTTTGGATACTTGGCCTGCCGCATTTTGCTGACGCCGAGGTAAATGGCGTCGAGCAGCGCCGTTCTGCCCTTCGGAACCGTGTACAGGAGACGGCCCTGAATGTCATCCACCGAACTGGTGAAATCGGCGATCTCCTCGGGCTTGTCGGCGAACGTGATCATGAAGAACTCGTCCTGCGGATTCGCCGTCTTGAAAAACTCGATCACCGCATCGCGGGCGCGGTCAATCTTCGTGCCCATGCTCCCGCTCATGTCAAAGATCACGCCAATCGAAACGGGGGCATCCTCGCTGGAAAACGTCTTGATCTCCTGCTGGTCCTTGCCTTCGAAAAGGTTGAAGTTCTCGCGATCTAGTCCGGTTACCAGCCGGTTTAACGGATCGGTGATGGTGACCGGCACCAACACCAGGTCAACGCCGACTTTCATGGGCTTGGTATGAGTTCTGAACGCGGGATCGCCGTCCAGTTCCTTGGGAGGCGGGGGCTGTACGCGAGGGTGAATGTGAACGTCTTCACTCGAGGTCTGTGCGAAGACCGGAGCCGCGCCGCACACAGCCATCACCAGAAGTACTACGAAGGAGATACGAGCCGAGAACTGTTTGCCGGACAACATAGGCCCTACAAAATCCGCGCCCTGAATGGAGGCGACCCGCACCGCCCAGAAAGGCGGGCCCCAATAAGCTCTATGAGCCGGATAGTAGCACAATCCCGAAAAAGTATTGGACTTTTTCGGACGCGAGCGTTGGATTCGGCAAGCGATCCGAGGGTTGGCTCGCCCACGTGCGCATCTTTTTTCTCCTTATATATGTATTGCTGGATATTTATTGCTGGACCTGTTGGACGGTGTAGCGGTTTCGCACACTGTCCCACCACCTCCCTGCTACAATTCTGCGTTCCCCTTCTATGGCAGTGATTTCTCCATTTCGAGCCTGGCGCTATAACCCGGAACAGGTTCCCGTCCAGCAGGTCGTCACCCAGCCCTACGACAAAATCAGCCCGGCCATGCAGGAGAGCTACTACCAGGCCAGCCCGTATAACCTGGTAAGGATTATCCTCGGCAAGCGCATGCCGGAGGATGGGAACTCGGAAAACGTCTACACACGTGCGGCGGCGGCGTTCGAGAACTGGCGCCAGACAGACGTTTTGCGCCAGGATCCGGCTCCTTCAATCTACCGCTATACCCAGACGTTCAAGCTTCCGGCAGGCGTTCCCGGAGCCGACAAGCAGGCCGAGCGCCGCGCCTTGATCGCCCTCGGACGGATCGAGAACTATTCCGCCCAGGTGGTATTCCGCCACGAGCAAACGCTGGCCAAGCCGAAAGCCGATCGACTCGACCTGCTCCGTGCGACTCGAGCCCACTTTGGGCAAATCTTCATGCTCTATAGCGGAGCGGGCAAAGTCGATGCCCTACTGGACGTCACCACAAACACAGTTCCCGATATCGAGGTCACGGACGAGTACGATGTCGTGCACCGCGTCTGGAAGATCTCCGATGCCTCGCTCATTGTCTCTGTGCAGCAGCAGATGCGAGATCGCAAACTCATCATCGCCGATGGTCATCACCGTTATGAAACTGCCTTAACTTATCGCAACGAACGCCGAGCCGCGGCCGAAACGAGCGCAGGCCTTCCCGCTCCGTACGACTCGGTCATGATGACCTTCGTCGACATGGATCTTCCTGAACAAGCTAGTCCCGATAAGGACCGGCCAGCCGGATTGGTCATTCTGCCGACTCACCGGCTCGTCTTCGGTCTGCCATCTTTTTCCGCCGAACAATTTCAGGCGAAAGCGCGGATATTTTTCAATGTGGAAGAGGTCGACGCCGGAATCGATGCGCCGCGCGCCACTGCCATTCTGCAAAATGCCGGCCACGCGGGAACGGCGTTACTCGCCGTCACTGCCGAACGTGCCTTTCTGCTGCATACGCCAAAAGCCATTGGCACCGCCTTGTTCGGAAAGCTTTCCCTGCGCCAGCAAGCGCTGGACGTAGTGCAATTGCACCGCTGCCTGCTCGAGGGCGTGCTCAACATTTCCGAGGAAGCGATTCGCCATCAGGAAAACGTTTCCTATTGTCGCGAATCCGCGGAAGCCCTGTCGCAGGTGCGAAGCGGAAAGGCGCAGGTGGCGTTCCTGATGAATCCGGCGCGGATGGCGCAGGTCCGCGACATTGCCTTTGCCGGACAGGTCCTGCCCCAGAAGTCGACTGATTTCTACCCGAAGTTGCTCAGCGGTCTCACGATTTATGCGCTGGATTAAAGTACCCGGCATTCAGTACCCAGTGTCCAGCTCTCGGCAAAAAGTGAGGCACTGGGCACTGAGGACTGGGTACTGGATACTGCTGGCCGCTGCGGCGCTCCTCTCCGCACTGCCAACGGCGCCGGCTTCGACGCCCCTTGCAGATGACAAACACGTCTCCGTCTACTCTCCCGTCGCCATCTACACACTGCCAGTAGTGGAGCGCGCCGGCCGCGACTATGTCGGATTGCTGGAACTGCTGGAGCCTCTGGGCCGGGTAAGCACCAACTCGAACGGCGGCTCCTTGCGACTTCGCTACAATGCCGTCGATGCCGAATTTTTCGCTGGCAAGACCCGGGCCAAGATTCATGGCCGCGATTTCGATTTCGCCGCACCCGTCCTGATTGAAAACTCACGCGGACTGATTCCGCTGACGTCGCTGAGCGGGTTGCTGCCGCGATTTCTGGGTGCGCCGGTTACCTTTCATGAAAGCGCGCGACGCCTGTTCATCGGCGGCGTCGGCATCCAACCCAGTTTCCGCCTCGACGCCGCCAATCCGCCCCGCCTGTTGCTTAACTTCAGCGCGCCCGTGAATCCGACCATCTCCACCGAACCTGGCAAGCTGCGGATGGTGTTCAAGCGCGACCCGGTCGTCTCGCCGGGAAGCCAATCGATCGCTTTCGACAACCAGGTCATCACCCACGCCAGTTATTCGGAGAACAACGGGGACGCTGAATTAGACGTGGCTGCGAGCCAACCGCTGCTAGCCACCTTCAGCAGCGATCGAAGGACGATCACGATTGCAGCGATTGCGCCATCGCCGGCCCAGCCCGCCTCTCCGACAACAAATCCGGCAGGAACTGGAGCAACCGCGGGACCTCAGAATCCGACGCCGCCGGCACCACCTGCAAACAGTGCGGCCAATAACAATAGCGGCAACAATGGTAACTCCCATCGCATGCTGGCCGTAGGATACGCTGGCCGAAAAAGATGTCACTCTGGGATTTGCCCGCCTGCTGCGCCACGAACTCGAGGTTCGCGGTTTCGCGGTCGCTTTGCTGCGCGACGCCGATACCAGTTTGACCCTCGATCAGCGCGCAGCAGCAGCCAACGTAGCGCAAGCCGGAATCTATATCAGCCTGCACGCGGTTTCGCAGGGGAGCGGCGCGCGTGTCTACACGGCACTCCTCCCCGTGGAAGGCGCAAGCAACGGGATTTTTCATGCGTGGAACGCGGCCCAAGCGCCGATTCTGCCCATCAGCCGCGTTGTCTGCGCAGCCATCGTGACGGAAATGCAGAAAAAAGAATTCCCGGCTCAGCGATCGTCCGCCTCTCTGCGTCCGCTGAACAATGTGTTCATGCCAGCGGTCGCCGTAGAACTCGCGCCCGGAGCGAACGGAATCGCTGACTTGACCTCCGCCAATTATCAGCAACGAGCCGCGTCGGCA
>JBEKLO010000100.1:0-15434 GCA_050010155.1 Terriglobales bacterium | reverse complement strand
GGCCTTCTTCCAAGATGATTGGAAAATTACCCGCCGCCTCACGCTCAACCTGGGACTGCGCTATGACTACTTCGGTCCCACGACCGAGACCCAGGGCCATTTTGTGGGCTTCATCCCGTCCGAGGCCACGACTGTTACTGTGCCCGGTGTCGGCGAGGTGGTCACCGGCGGCTTCGTCCAGGCGGGCAATGGAAACTTGCCTGGATTTCCCAAAGTCGGCAACGGCTTGGTCAAGCCGAATTATAAGAACTTCGGGCCGAGAGTGGGATTCAGCTATCAGGTAGGAGACACAGGCAAGATCGTTTTGCGCGGCGGTTACGGCATTTTCTATGATCGGCCCAACATGCGGCTGTTTAACAGTCAGCTGTTCAACATGCCTTACGAAATGCTGGCCACTTCACTCGCCACGCCAAACGAGAACCCATTTGTGCAGGTTCCGCTGCCCAGCGCTTTTCCGCTGACCCCGAGCGCAAATCCCACCATCTTTCCATTGGGGGGATATCCGGCATTCCTGCCGGTGACTTCAGCCTTTTTCGGCCCAATTGAGACTCCGGTTCCGTCCACCGGCCTCTATCCGGACCTGCAGGACTGGGCCATCCCGTACATACAAACCTTCAACCTTGGATTTCAGACCAGCATTGCCAATAACTGGATGTTGGACGTGGGCTATGTTGGGACGGAAGGACGCAAATTTCCACGCTTGTTCTCCTTCAATCAAGCGCTTCCAGGGTACGCTGGAACTTACGGCCTGACACCGGCTCAGAGCGGACCCTTCTTCCCTGGCTTTGCCAATCTGACTGCTCCCGGGTTGGGCAGCTTCCTGATGAAGAGCAACTCCAATTCCAACTACAACTCGCTTCAGGCGACTCTCAACAAACGCTTCTCGCACGGCCTACAAATGCTTCTCAGCTACACTTGGTCGCACTCGATTGATGACTACTCCGGAAGCCCCGTCAGCGATATCACGCTGCTTCCGGGCGACATGGTCAACGAACAACACAACCACGGATCTTCGGACTTCGATCGGCGGCATCGTTTCGTTGCCAGCTACTTGTATGAATTACCGAAGGCTTATCACGGAAGCTCGGCTTTCGGGAGAGAAGCGTTGAACTCCTGGAGCGTGTCTGGAATCGTGACGCTGCAATCTGGCACTCCATTCTCCGTCTACGGGGATGATTCCGCGTTTGAGTCAACCATGGCCGACTTGAAGTCCGGCCGGACCCTGCAATCCGCGATCAAGGGCGGCAACGTCGAAAGTCGCTTGCAGGCCTATTTCGATCCGACCGCGTTCACGATACCAGCAGCGGGCGATCCCACCTTCGGCCTGCTGGGAAGAAACATCATACGAGGACCCAAACAAGTCGAGACGGACCTCTCCATCATGAAGCTGTTTCCGGTGACGGAAAGCCAACACCTGGAGTTCCGAACCGAATTCTTCAACCTGTTCAATAACGTGAACTGGGCCAACCCCGTAAACATAGCGTCCTCGGCCAACTTTGGACAGATCGCATCCACCACGACCGGGCCCAGGGTGATTCAGTTTGCGCTGAAGTACAGCTTTTAGGAGGCGGATGAAAGGCACAGGTCTCGGCGGAAAGGTCGTCATCGTCACCGGGGCGGCGGCGGGGATCGGACTCGCTACGGCCCGGCGGTTTGCCAGCGAAGGCTGCCGAGTGGCGGCATGGGATGTCAATGATGCCGGGCGAGATGCGTTGCTGCGGGAACTGTCCGCGCTCGGAGCGGAGGCGCTTTTCCGCAAAGTCAGCGTTGCCAGTGACGCCGATGTCGAGGCTGCTGTCGAAGAAGTTGTCGGACGGTGGGGCACGGTGGATGTGCTTATCAACAACGCGGGCATCACGCGTGACTCGCAGTTCGTCAAATGGAAGGATGGCGCGGTTGCCGGGACGATGAGCGACGATGCGTTTGATTCGGTCATCTCCGTCAACCTCAAGGGCGTCTTTCTGTGTTCGAGGGCTGTGGTGCCACACATGATCCGTAAGGGCTCGGGGGTAATCCTCAACGCCTCGTCCGTCGTCGGTCTTTATGGCAATTTCGGGCAGACAAATTATGCCGCCAGCAAAGCCGGAGTCATTGCTTTTGCCCAGACTTGGTCGCGGGAATTGGCAAAATACAATATCCGCGTGAATGCCATTGCACCGGGCTTCATTGCCACCGAAATGGTGCAGAAGATGCCGGAGAAGGTCGTCCAAAACATGGTCTCGCACACGCCTCTCGGACGTATGGGCAAGCCTGAGGACGTCGCCGAGGCTTACTGTTGGTTGGCCTCTGATGCGGCATCGTTCATTACTGGCACCGTGCTCTCCGTTGACGGCGGATTGGTGCTGGGGACCTAACCCAACGCAAGTCACAAGGCAATTCAAAAGGACACATCTATGACGCGTTTCGCAACCATTGTCGCCACCGGGAGGTATGTACCTGAGATCGAAGTGACCAATGACATGCTGCGGGAGCGCTTCAAACATATCCCGGATTTCGTGGATAAGATGGAGGCGAGCAGCGGCATCAAGACGCGTTGGCATGCTCCCGAAAACTGGGCGACCAGCGATGTCGCTTTGCCCGCAGCCAAGCTCGCCATTGAGCGCGCCGGGAAGAAGCCGGAAGATATTGATCTGATTATCCTTGGTACCGATTCGCCGGATTACATCACTCCGGCCACTTCGGTCGTACTGCAATATAAACTGGGCGCCAAAAATGCTGGCACGTTCGATGTAGGTTGTGCCTGCGCTTCGTTTCCCACCGGCCTTAGCGCGGGCGCTGGAATCATCGCCGCGAATCCTGGGATCAAGACGGTGCTCGTCGTCGGCGTCTATCTGATGCACAAGCTGACGGCGGCTACCGATCCCATGCTTTTCTTCTACGGTGACGGCGCGGGCGCAGCAGTGCTGGAACCGGCAGCTTCACCGGGCTTTATCACTTCGACGTTTCGCGCTGACGGCTCTTATCACGACTATTGGGGAATCTATTCCGGCGGCACTTTCGAACCTGCGACTGAAGAATCTGTGAAAGCCGGGCGCACCGCGTGCACGATCAAGAACCGCTACCCTCCGGAGTTGAACGAGGAGACTTGGCCGATCATCGCGCAGCGCCTTGCCAAGGACGGCGGTTTCAATCTGCGCGACGTCGATTGCTTCATTTTTACCCAGGTGCGGAAGCCGACGATTGAACGCGTCATGGAGCGTCTCGGTGTACCCGTGGAACGCGCGCATACGATCATGGAACAGTATGGCTACACTGGCTCCGCTTGCGTTGGAATGGCACTCGACCATGCAATCGAACAGGGCAAGCTGAAGTCAGGCGGCTTGGTGGTGATGGTGGGCTCCGGGGTGGGGTACAACCAGGCGGGCTGCGCGTTTCGAATGCCGTAATCTGGAAGCACTCGTGATCACCGGCGACATTCTCGGAGAGCGCGCCCGTCTTAGTCCTGACGACGTCGCATTGATCCACGTTCCCACGCGCCGCCAGTTTACTTTTGCGGACCTCAACCGGCGGGCCTTGCAGTGTGCGCGGGTCTGGACGGATCTCTGCTCTCTGGCCCCGGGAGATCGCGTCTGCATTCTTTCCGAAAACCGGGTTGAATATGTCGATGCCTTTTGGGCAGCGGGCAAATCCGGCGTTATTCTCGTCCCCCTCGGAACACGCAGCACCGCTCATGAACTGCAACAGATTCTGGCGGACTGCGGACCGCGCTGCCTAATTTACTCCGCACGGTACGAGCAAATTGCGCAGGAGCTCCAACAACTCGTGGGCTTCGAGCACTTGATCAATCTGGATGCGAACGGCAGCATCTCAAAGGCGCTAAGTTATGCCGACGCTCTAGACCGCGTTCGACCAGACCCGCTCACGGCGAAAATCCACGCCGAAGATATTTTCTGCTTGCTCTATACGAGCGGCACCACTGGACGGCCCAAGGGCGTAATGATTCCGCACCGGCAGATCGCGTGGAACGCCTACAACACGGTGATTTCTTGGCAGTTGTGGCAGGGAGACCGGGTTCAGGTTTATACGCCCATGTATCATGCCGGCGGACTCACTGTATTCATGACCCCGCTGTTCGCCATCGGCGGGAGCATTGTGTTGCACGATGGCTTCGACGCGGCGGAAGTTTTACGAGCTCTCCGAGAGTATGAGTGCACGCTTTTTTTCGGCGTGCCGACGATTTTCAAAATGCTGCTCGATTCGCCGGACTTTTCGGCGTTCGATGGTAGCCATCTGCGCTGGTGTGCCAGCGGAGGCGCGCCGCTCCCGCTGCAGCTTCTTCATGCCTACCAGGAACGCGGAGTCATTTTCCGCCAAGGGTACGGGCTGACCGAGGTTGGCGTGAACTGCTTTGCCATGAGCGACGAGGACTCCCTGCGCAAGGCTGGTTCGGTGGGCCGGGCGATGATGTTTACGGACGCGAAGGTCGTCAGTCCCCAAGGCACTGAGGTCGCAACCAATGAAGTTGGCGAATTGTGGCTGCGCGGGCCGCACGTTTGTCTTGGCTATTGGAACAATCCAGCCGCCACTGCGCAGGTGCTTGATGCGGAAGGTTGGTTCCACACCGGCGACTTGGCGCGATGCGACTTAGATGGATTCTTCTACATCGCCGGCCGCTCTAAAGACATGATCATCAGCGGCGGCGTCAACATCTATCCTGCGGAGATCGAAAAAGAATTGCTCGAGCATCCGGCGATCGCGGAGTCGTCCGTAATTGGAACGGCGGACGAGACGTGGGGTGAGATTCCAGTCGCATTCGTTGTTCTGAAATCAGGCGCCAGCGCCAGCGATCTCGAAATCATTGAGTTCCTACGTCTTCGTATCAATAAGATCAAACTGCCGCGGCAAATCATCTTTATAGAAGCATTGCCGCGCAACGCGTATGGCAAGGTTTTGAAACTCGAACTGCAAGATCGTTTGCGGAACGATCGTCTGCGGAAATGATGGATTGCGGAATCTCAAGTCATCCTAAGAGGTGTTTTATGAAACGCATTTACATCGCGGCCTACCATCAATCCAAGTTTGGAAAACTCTTGGCCATGTCCGTGCCAGAGATCATCCAAAATGCCATCCTTGAAGTTTGCAGCGAGATCAGGGTCGAACCCGCCGCGCTCGACGTCGGCTCGATCGGCGCCACCTGCAACATATCGCTGAACGATCAGGGTCTCCTCGCCGGGCTGATGGCGATGGTGCCGGGCCTCGCTGGTAAGCCCATCGAATCGGTGGAGAATGCCTGTGCCTCCGGCGGTCAGGCCGTGCTCTCCGTCATCCAGAAACTTCTGCTGGGCTGGGGTGACGTCGGCATCGCCGTCGGCTACGAAAAGATGCGCGACAACGAAGGCAAGATGGACGGCAAACTTATCGGCAAGGCTCTCGGTTACTTTTCCCATCCCGACGAGCGCGAGGGCAAGGTATTCATCTTCCCCCATCTGTTTGCCGAGATTATGGAGTGCTATCTAAAGGTGAATCGGGTACGCGAAGAGGATCTGGCGCAGATCGCGGTCGCCGAGTATGCCAATGCCCGGCACAATCCCTATGCCCAGATGCGCAATGTTCAGATCACGCTCGAACAAGCCATGAAGATCGAAGGCGTGAACCGCTACATCGTTGAAGGCCTGCCTCTGAAGACCTACGACTGCTCCCAGATCACCGACGGCTATGCCAGCCTGATCCTGGCTACCGACGAAGGATTGCAGAAACTCGGCGTGAACAAGGCCGATTGCGTGGAGATCGCCGGGTATGCTCAGGCTACCGATCCGCTGAAGAAAGCGGGACGCGACGTGCTGCGGCCCGAGGGCGCCTACCGCGCCATGAACAAGGCTTATGACATGGCCGGGGTTAAGGCAAAGGACGTGAGCGTGGCGGAAATCCACGATTGCTTCACCGTAATGGGTGCCATCGGAACAGAAGTGCTGGGCAAAGCCGCTACCGGCCAAGGCGCCCGTTATTGGTGCGAAGGCAAAGCCGGCGTAGACGGGGAGTGCGCCATCAATACTTCCGGAGGCCTTATAGCCAAAGGCCATCCCATCGGCGCCACCGGAATCGCCATGCTCGGATGGTGCGCGTGGCAACTCCAAGGCAAAGCACCGGCCGGGCTGCAAGTCAAGAATCCGCGGGTGGCGGCAACGTTCAACATTGGAGGGCCCATCTGCGCCTCCGTTTGCACAGTGCTTCGGCCTGCTACGTAAGGACGGGGCCTCTGTCTCCTAGCAGTGCACGATCTTGTCGCTCTTGATGCCGCGGGTGGCGTTCCGCGAATCTACCACCAGCTTCGCTTCGTTGACGATCTTCTTGTAGTCGTAGTCGGAGTGATCAGTGACGATGAGCACGCAATCGTACTGTCCCAGATTGTCTAGCGGAGCGCACTTCATCTGCAGATCGTATTTGCGGCCGCGTCCGACAAAGGGGAAATACGGGTCGTTATAGCTGACCGTGGCGCCTTCTTTTTGCAACAACTCTATGATGGTAAGCGAGGGCGACTCGCGCAGGTCGTCGATATCTTTCTTGTACGCGACGCCTAGAACCAGAACCTTCGATCCGTTGATGGCCTTTTTCTGCTTGTTGAGTGCGGAAATGGTGGAGGCGATCACGTTGTAGGGCATGGCCACGTTGATTTCGCCGGCCAGTTCGATGAAGCGCGTGCGGAAGTCGAATTCCTTCGCCTTCCACGAAAGATAGAAGGGATCGACCGGAATGCAGTGTCCCCCGAGACCCGGCCCGGGATAAAACGGATGGAAACCGAAGGGCTTGGTGGCAGCGGCGGCGATGATCTCCCAGATGTCGAGCCCCATGCGCAGGCAAAGCATTTTGAGTTCGTTGACCAGCGCGATGTTGACGCAGCGGTAGATGTTCTCGAGCAACTTGGTCATCTCCGCGGCTGCGGGCGACGAGACCAGCACGGTACGGCGGAAGATGGCGCCGTAGAACGCGGCTGCAATTTCGCTGGCCTGGGCATCGACTCCACCAATCACTTTCGGAATGTCGTGACGCGCCACCTCGGTGTTGCCGGGATCCTCGCGCTCGGGTGAGAAAGCGACCCACAACTCGTTGTCGGCGGCCGCCCCCTTGCGGGAGACTTTCAGGCCGGCTTTGTTTTCCTTTTCGAGAATCGGAATCAGGACTTCTTCGGTCGTGCCTGGGTAAGTGGTGCTCTCCAGGATGACAATCTGCCCCGCGCGCAAGTGCGGCGCCACGGAGTGGGCGGTGTCGGTGATGTAGCTGAGGTCGGGCTCGTGATACTCGTTGAGAGGGGTGGGGACACAGATGATGATCGCGTCCATGGCGGTAATCCGCGAATAGTCGGCTGTCGCCTTGAAGCCGTTCTTTTTGGCGGCGGCGATCTCCTCGGGCGTGATGCGGACAATGTAGGTGCCGCCGTTGTCGAGGGTGTCGACTTTGCGCTGATCGATATCGAAGCCCGTGACCGGAAATTTCTGTTCGCTGTAGAGCAGGGCCAGGGGCAAGCCGACGTAGCCCAGTCCGATAATACCGACTTTCGCCTGGCGCGCCTCAATGCGAGCTTTCAAATCAGTAAAAAGCGAAGAAGCAGTGGCTTCAATAGTCATAAGAATAGTAATAATTCTAGCATCAGAGGTCGTTAGTGAACCCCCGAAGCCGCGGAAACTGCGGCGATTATTGATGATTTTCGCTCGATTTTCTGGTGAATCTTAAGGGTACGATTGCGATCTTGATTACCCCAGTAATCGTATGTCATGGCGCTGCGCTTTCCTTAGTAACATTCAGGTTGAGATGCGATTCTCACAGATCGTTTCATTCCTGGTGATTGTTCTGATTGTAGTGGCGCTCGCCAGCCGGGCAGCGCACTTTCTGGTGGTGGACGCGCCGGAAAAATCTGATGCTATCGTGGCGCTAGCCGGAGAAACCAGCCTTCGTCCGGCCCGCGCTTTGGCACTGCTGCGCCAGGGAGAGGCGCCACGCGTGTTTCTCGATGTGGAAACACGCGAGGTGATCTACGATCAACGTCTGACCGACCTCGCACAGAAATATGCGAGCAGCTCCCCGGAAGCGAACCGCGTCTCGGTGTGTCCGATCGTTGGCTTTTCGACGTTCGCGGAGGCCGACGATGTCAGCCATTGTCTGCAACCGCTGAATGCACATCGGGTGCTGATCGTGACTTCCGAATTTCACACCCGCCGAGCTCTGATGATCTTTCGTCATCGCCTGCCGCAATACCAGTTCAGCGTGGCCGCGGCCCGCAATCCTGCCAGCTTTGGCGACGCCTGGTGGACACACCGCGAGTGGGCAAAAACCACTTTGGATGAGTGGATGAAGACGCTATGGTTTGAAGCCGTGGATCGCTGGCGCTAGCCAGCACCCAGCTGCCACCGTCAACTGGTCCGCGCATCTTCTGTACAATAGTTTCAAAACACTCACATTTCACTGGAGGTTTCATGTCGCAAGTCAAGATCACAGTGCGCCCGAACGGTCCTTTACGGGTTGACGATCCCAACGGCGTGGTTGAAGTGGTCGACGCCGAGGGCAACAAGTACGACCTCACCGGCAAAACGGCGTTCTCCCTCTGCCGCTGCGGCGCTTCCGCCACCCGGCCTTTTTGCGACGGTAGTCACAAGGCTGCCTTCCAGGCTCCCGATTCGGCGATCAAAATCGGCTAGAAGTAAAGGTGTCAGGTCTCAGACTTGGATCTTAGAATTTGGTTTTCCTGAGACCTGACACCCGAGACCCCGGAACCTGACGTACTACGACTTCCGGTGCGGATGGCCAAGCCTATTACTGCTAAACTTTAGTCAGATTCCCAATGCCACGCCTCCATTATTTCGGAGCCCTGCTGGGCATAGCGGCGTTGCTCTCCGCACCGTCCGTCGCTCAGAAGAATGCTCTGACGAAAGCACAGGCTACTTCGCCGAGCGCGCGCGTCCAGCACGTTCTTGTGCGCGGCAGCGGTAGCGCCATGGAAGTGGAGATTCAGACTTCCGGGAGTCCGCTTGCTCCCGATACCCAAGCGATCCCCAGTCCTGACCGCATCGTCGTGGATTTTCCCGGGGCGCTTCCCGCAGCCGAACTACGCGCGCTCGAAGTCAACCGGGGTGCGCTGAAGCGAATACGCGCCGGATTGTTTTTCAACGACCCTCCTATTACGCGCATCGTGCTTGATTTGACTGAACCGCAGTCGTACCGGATTTCGACGACGCCGAACGCCGTCGTTATAAAACTGGGTGGGGTAGATTCGGATCAGGGAAATCAGGGTCAGGCAAGCCTGGTTCCAGTGAAGCAGGGCTCGGCCGGCGACGCTCGATCCCAAGTTCCCTACGTTCCACCTGCATCGGCCGCGCGACTTCAGAATGCGGTGCTGCCTGCGGGCACGAAGGTTGCGGCCGCCCAAGCCTCAGTCGTGGTCACTCGTACTCCGGTTTCACAGACAGCTGCTCAGACTGTGACCGTCCCAGTTCCCGCTGGCGTCAATGTGCCGCTGACGCCGCTGCCTCCACCGCCGTCCGTGACGGTGACCTATACGGACGGGATGCTGCGCATCCGCGCCCTGAGAGCCACGCTGGCCGAAGTGTTGTACGAAGTGCAACGCCAAACGCAGGCCGACATTGCTATTCCGGCGGGTGCAGAGCAGGAAAAAGTGGTCGCCGATCTCGGTCCGGCTCCAGCGCGCGACGTGCTTGCAGCTCTGCTGAATGGATCCCATTACAATTTTGTTTTTGTGGGAAATGAACTCACGCTGGAGCGCGTCATCCTGACGCTGCGCGACCCCAACAACTTCTAGCGAAACCGGGTCGCGTGTTCGCTTCACGAAGACATCCACCAATGAAGGACACAAAGCTGCACGAAGAAAACCAATCGTGAAGGAAAGCTGTGGCCTTTTCGTCCGGTTGCTTCGCCCCCCCTGCGGTGGTCTTTTGGAATCAAAGACTCAGGGGGGGTGATTTTTTTCAGGTCTTTGAGGAACATGGGCTTACTTGTAAGGTATTTGTAAATCAATTATTTAGCTTCGCAAGAGTGAGGCAACACTTAAAAGGCAGCGGAGTCTATGGGGGAGAGATTAGTCGCACGGCCACAGGTGACGCGCCGTTGCCGAGGATCGGCTGCCCGGTGGCGCTGGTACCACAACCGGCCATGTTGATGACGGTGGTCATCACCTGGTCTCCGTTTGATCCAATCGTCGCCGCCTGCCCGTTGGGATTCAGAAAGAGTTGCACGAACCCAATGATCTGTAGCGGGCCGGGGAAGGGCGGGGCGCTGGCGGTGCTGTTGTATACCGGTACCGTGACCAGTGAATCGCTGACCATGATATCGGTTGCAGTGCTTATTGCTCCGGCAAGCACCATGGGATTGTCCGCGCCGGGGACAAACTCAAAAGGCACGGACGGCGGGTTCGAAGTAACGGTGACTGTGTCGCCGCCGCCGCTGGCTGCATGGGTCAGACAATTCACCGCATCCACCGTTCGGCCTGTATGAGTGGCCTTGAGGATATCCGCGCTGCCGTTACATGCGAGGGCGGCCGGTACACAGCCTCCTATACTCTGCTCATATGCGGTGGTCAGTGCCGGAGCGCACGTGGGATATTTTGCGGGGGGTTGAAAGGTCGTCGATGTCTCCCCGGGATAAAACGCCCAGGCCGCCGGTGGTTTCGCGGTGCAGTCTCCCGTACCCATGGCGCAGGCGTTAGTCAGATAAACGTTGTTCGTGGAAGTCCAAGTCCAACCCAGAAGCGCCTGGTCTTGAATGGCACCGGTGGTCGGATCGAAAATCGGTTTGCTTGTGATGTTGGGATCAATATTTGGCAGCACCCACGGTTTGACACAAATGGGTGCGACCGGAAGTGGTGTCCCGGTGCCAGTCGAAGAGGGCCCGGGTGTTGGATTGTAGGCTTCCGCCGTTGCCGAGGCAGCGATTGCGACTTGTGTGGTTCCCCAGATGCGCGCGAAAAATGTCGGCAGACTGGCTTGGACCTTTACGGTGACCGTCGGATTAGTGTATGGAGGCGTCGTGGTGTTACCGAAAGCAACAGTGACATTGGAACTGGTCAGGTTTGTTCCTCCCACCAGGTTCTGCGTGGCCACCTGAATCGCAACCGTCTTGGCGGGGCCTGTGGCGCTCGTCGCGATATTGAGCAGCGTGCCGGTCTGGTCTGAAGTTGCACCAGAGTTCGCGAGCACGCGTGCCGCCGCGAGGGCCGCGCCGTCCGCGGCCAGTTGCGCCTCGCTGCGTGCGGTGTAGAGAGTCACAACGTCGATTGAAAGCGCGGCCATCGCTCCCACGACAAACAGCATGAAGACCGCAACCAGCACGATTACAATCCCACGCTCATTGCCACGGCGACCACGACGTAAACCGATTCGTGAGCTCGTTCGAAATTTGTTTCGGCGCTGTCGCACACATCTCATGTCTGGTTATGAACGGTAGCGGTCTCGGTCACGGTTGGACTGGAGTAGCCGTTCGATGCCGGGAAGAGTAATTGAATCATGCTGTTGAACTGCCATTGATATGGATAGGATACGGTGACGGTGGTCCCGACAGCGACTGGCGGCCCGGTGGAACACGCGCCGCCGTTACCGCAAGCCCATCCACGGTTAATGGTGACGATGAGGTTGTCGCCGGCGCTGTCACACCCGGACATCGTGTACGTCCATGTCAGGGCAGCCAGTCCGGCTCCCGGTCCGGATACGGAACCGGGCGGTGCGCAGGCGGTACCACTGGACAGCACTCCGCTGCCAACCAGCGAATTGAATACCGCGGTTACTACCGGCAGTAGCGAGTCTGGATTGGTGGGAGCGGAGGAACCGCTCGACCGAATGTCGTTGATCGGTTGAGCGCCGGCGATGATAGCGCCTTCTTGAGCCGCCTGCGCGATTTTCTGTTTCTGGTTAAAGGCGCCGCTGAAGTCGTAGATGCCGACAATGAACACGACCAGGAGCGGGAGTGTGATGGCAAATTCCAGCAATGCCTGGCCCCGCGTTTCCTGCAGAAGAAGGGCTGCTCGGCAATGCGGGATTCGGAAGCGAGCCATCTAGTCCTCCATCCTGCTCTGCGCCTGCGCCGTCATAAGAACCGTCGACATATTGAGCGATGTGCCGGGAAAGTAGAACTGGAAGGGATATTGAAAGCTCACCACGGCACCGCATTGTGTGGGCTGGGGCGTGCCATTCGGTGCGACGGGATTCAGTTGCACATTTTGGCAGACGTAAATGCTGCCGCTGGTAGGGGCCGCACAACTGCCCTGCGGAAACGGCGGCTGCGGGCACGCGGCGCAAGGGAGTCCGACGGCACAATTCGGAGGATTCGGTGGTAGCTTGATCTGGGTTGGATCGAGATTGGATGCCTGCACCACTGCGGTGATCACACCATCCACCGTGCCAATGACGGCTTGAGTATCTCCGCACGTGGCACACAAATCCCGAGCCGCTGTGATTGCTCCCTGCTGCGCGGCCTGCTGGATGGTCGAATAAATGTTGTAGGCTCTTCCGAACCATACGATGCCCAACAGAAGCATGAATACGAGGGGCAGCACCAACGCGGCTTCGGCGATCTCCGCGCCTTCGGTGTTTGCGAGTTTGCACGCGACTTGTCTGAGGTTCAGCAAACTACAGATCCCTCGCTTTGCTCGGGATGACAAGCTCTAAATAAATGATGACAAGTTCTGAAGAAATCCGGATGACAAATCATAAATGCAATCACAAATTACCAATTACAAATCGTAAATTACAAATCAAAATTTACACCTTTCCCATGGCCTTGCCCACGCCGAAGAGCACAACGGTTACGGCCATGGCAACGCCAAAGGGGATTTTTGTGGACTGCGGATCGTCGAGTGAGACCTCCGATGGCGGCATCCGCAAGGTGAACAATGCCGCGAGCAAGTGTGCGATGTTCACGAGAGTTCGTTTCAGCCGGCCTTTCCAGATCACCACTGCCAACGCCATGACTCCCGCCACTAGAATCGTGCCCATCAGTACGGAGAGCAGTTGTCTCCATCCTAGACAGGCTCCCAAGGCGCCGGCCAGTTTCCAGTCTCCGGCGCCGAGGCTGCGGACCACCACGAACGGCAGCAGCAAACCTAAGCCCAGAGCCGCCCCCAGCAACGCGGCTTTCAGTCCCGGCCAGCGGTAGAGAATCGTGTTGACGGCGACTCCGGCCACGGCTCCCGACACCGTGAGCCAGTTCGGAATTCGCCGGAAGCGCCAGTCGAGAATCCCCGCGCCCAGCGCCGCCAGCATCGCGACGATCCAAGGTGTGAAAATCCAAGGTGCGACGGTCACGGCGCGAGAATCCGGGGGGCGAGAATCATTTCACTTCCAGTACTCTAGGGGTTTCTGGGGCGACACTCAAGGGAAAGTTCCGTCGTGGTGTAATTGGAACGCTGCCATCCTTAGCGGGTAAGCAGTTTGCTGAAAACTCGATCCGGGCTGCTCGGCCACTTTTCTTCGTTTTCCCCGTGTCTACTTAGGATGTCCAACTACTTGAATGTCCAACCGATTCGTCGGTTAGAAGACTCGATGATCACCGGACTAATCTGGGCTCGGACAAAAAAGGACATAAGCACTTTTTCAGGAATGCTTAAGCCTGACGCGTATGGCGTGTGCCAGAAGGGTTTCGGCAACAATCCACATTATGTGGGGTTTAATATTTGGTAGCGCAGGGAGGAACGCCATGCCCAAGTTGATCCATGTGCGACACCCATACTGGCATCTAGCGTTAGTCGCGACTATCGCCCTCGCCGTCTCGGCCGCGAAGGCCGCGCAGCAGGACAATCCGGCCGCCGGTTCCGGGGGGAACAAGGCCTGCGCAAACCTCGGTATATACATTTTCGTCGGTGGGACAGGCGGGTTTGATGGCCTAGAAAATGGTGACCAATTCACCGAACTTCTCCAAGCGGGCCACGTGGGACTCTACGAGCATGCGAATGCCGTCGCCGCAGCCGAGCACCCGCCGCGCATCATCCAAGCCATCGAGAGCGTGTTCACCGGAACCGGGTCCGGGCAAGCTGAGCTCGGACAGGTCGGCGCGGACTACTTCACTCTTCCTCCAAGCTACGGTTACTACCAGGCTGTGTACATACAAAATGGTCTCCAGCCATCGGAAGCTAATGTGGACACGCCATCCGATCATGCCCGTCGTGGACAATTGCAAAAGGACCTGAAGCTCTGGCGAGAGTACGTCGATGCGGCCAGAACTGTCGGCATCGAAACCGTTGCTCCGATCGTGGGCCCCAATGCTCGGAACGAACCAAAACAAGGAGATCACGTCTTTGCTACCAACCCCTATTACGCGCTCGAGCGGGGCGAAGCGCTTTATGGCAAAGCCATGGCTTTCGATGTTCCGCCCAACTTCTTTTTGACTGGTGGCAGCGGCCCCGGATACCAGAAATTTATTGTGCAGGCCATCCAATGGGGTAATGAACACGGCCTGCGCACCACCATGTTGCTTTCTCCTTACCCCTGGCCCTCTAACGCCAAAGGCAAGCCAGATACTTTCCGTGAGTTTCACAACAATACTTTTGGTAGCGACACCCAGACGTTTGTCAGCCAGTTGACCCAGCAACAAGCCATTCCTTCAGAATGGTCGGTCGACAATTACGAAGACCCGTATCCGCACGATGCCCCCGCGGTCGTGCCCGAAACCGTCCCAAACACTACGACCGCGGTCGGTCTTTGGTTGGCCGAAAATGCACCGGTTTATGTGGACGGGCACAATCAAGGTGTAATCTGCGGACCACGTGCCTCATCGAACGGAAGCCAACGCTGACACCAGCGTTGAATCGTGGAGACCGCAAGTGGCTCGGGTATTGTCGATTTCCGACGCTCTTGTAATATCAAATATTCATGCGTACGCCGATTTATCAGATTGACGCCTTCACAAGTCGCCGTTTTGCCGGAAATCCGGCGGCGGTGATGCCGATGAAGAGTTTTCTTTCTGACGCCGCGATGCTGGCCATCGCTGCGGAAAACAACCTATCGGAGACTGCTTTCCTGGTGCCTGAGGGCATCGACTATCGCTTGCGCTGGTTCACTCCCGAAGTGGAGGTACCGCTTTGCGGCCATGCCACCCTGGCCAGCGCGGCGGTGGTCATGGAGCGGTTAGAGGTCGGGCGAAGCAGCGTCGTTTTCCATTCGGCGAGCGGACCACTGACGGTAAGCCGATCAGGTGCGGGTTACGTTATGGATTTCCCTGCGCGTCCGTCCCAGGATGTCGCCGCACCTGCGGGTTTGGCTGATGCTCTGGGAGTTGTTCCGCGCGAGGTTTGGGTTAACTCGTTCAACTACATGGCTGTTCTCGACGACGCGCATGTCGTGCGTCAGCTCGCTCCTGAGATGGCGGCCATTGCTCGAATGGACCGACCTGGAGTTATCGTGACCGCGCCGGGAGATGGCATTTAGGCCTTCATCAGCCGCTACTTTGCTCCGGCGAAGGGCATCCCGGAAGACCCAGTGACCGGTGCAGCCCACTGCATG
>JBEKLO010000099.1:0-16282 GCA_050010155.1 Terriglobales bacterium | reverse complement strand
GTGAGATGCGTAATTCTATGTCGGCTTTCGGAATGCCCGGTGCAGTTTGGAAACCCGCGCACCGTGCCAGCTCAGCGAAGGCTGCCGTTCCCATCAGAGCCAAAAAGTTTCTGCGGTCCATGCGGTTCCTGGGGCGAAGTGGCAGCCGGAGTAAGCGCTACGCCAAACTGGGTCACACCATTCCATGAAGAAGATTATCAGCTGCCGGATGAATTCACCGTGGCGCGTAGATGACAAATCGTTCATCTGGGGGCATGTAGCCCCGACGATTATTTACAAAACGTTCATCTTGTATTGGTAATGTGCGAGACAACGGGGAGCGTCCGCTACTTGCCCCATCGGCCGGGCGGCATGTCCTGAAGCGACCGCGTTATGTCCCAGTCTCCAAACCCAGTCTCGTCACAGCCGGTGGCACCTCTGCTTGCCTTGGCCGCTCAGTTCCTCAGGGCGGGGCGACCTATTGACGCGATCGCACCGTTGCGCGATGCAGCGCTGCTGCAACCTTCCAATTCCATCATCCAGCATGATCTCGGCCTTGCCTGCCTCGAGGTCGGCCGCATATCAGATGCCATCGCGGCATTCGAGCATGCCATCGCCAGCGACCCGCGTTACACCGATGCATATTTCCGGCTGGGAATCGCCCGGGAGAAGCAGGGCAATGTCGGCGGGGCGCTCGCTGCGTACGAGCGCGCCACCAAGTTGCTCCCATCCCTGACCGAGGCGTGGTTCCGTGCCGGCGCCTTGTTTTACACACTAGGCCAGCGCGACCAGGCGATCGGCTGTTTCCGTCGTGCGGCGGCAGCCGGAGGTAACAGCTTCAGCCGCCTGGGCAAAGCGCGGGCGCTCCTGATCGAGGATCGTAATCAGGAAGCCGAACAGGCACTGCAAGAGACGCTGGCGGCCGATCCAATGAACGCCATGGCGTATGATCTGCTGGGCAATTTGCTCTCTGAGATCGGCCGTTTCGACCAGGCCCGCGCATGCTTCGAACGCGCGATCGCGATCGCGCCGCTGCTGGCGGGAAGCTACTACGATCTGGTCCGGTGTCGCCCGGTCACGAGCAATGACAGTGACGACGGTTTGCTTCAACGGATGCAAGCCGCCCTAGCCACGCCGGGGCTGGAGTTGGGGCAACGCCAGCGGCTTCACCTCGCAATCGGCAAGGCGGCGGAGGACCTTGGCGACTACGCCTTGGCAATGCAGCATTTCGACGCCGCAGACGCCGTGCGCCGGGCTTCTGGGTCGTTCGATTCGGCTCGGTTCTCCCTTCAGATCGACCGCCTGATTCTCCGCTGCACACCCGAATTGATGGCGAGGACGGAACTCGGTAGTTCGGATGAGACCCCGGTACTGATCATCGGCATGCCGCGATCCGGCACAACTCTGGTCGAGCAGATCATCTCCATACACCCCGAGGTCGGGGCTGGCGGCGAGTTGAATTTCTGGAACGAGCGCGGGGCTGCGTGGCTCCGCTCGGACGCGACTGCTGACAATACGACCGTCATCGCTACGGAAGATCAGGATACGGAGAATCAGGGCACTGAGTTTCTGGCGAAGGCAGCGCCAGACTATCTCCGCGTGCTGCGCGCGATTGCGCCGAGGGCAGCGCGAGTGACCGACAAGATGCCGTTCAACTTTCTCTGGGCGGGTCTGATTCACTTGGCATTCCCGCGCGCAATCATCATCCATTGCCGCCGCTCTGCAGTCGACACTGCGCTGTCGATCCATCAAACTCATTTCCATCCGACCCTGGCGTTTCCGACCGGGGGCGCCGAACTGGTCGCGTATTTCCGCAACTACCAGCGGCTCATCGATCATTGGCGGACCGTGCTGCCAGCGGATCGCTTCATTGAGGTCGATTACGAGGACTTGACCAGTGCGCCCGAACCACACATCCGGCGAATCCTCGCGGCCTGCGGCCTGGCATGGGATGACGCGTGCCTGCGCCCCGAATCCAATCCGCGGGCTGTGAAGACTCCTAGCAAATGGCAGACCCGACAACCGATCTATCCCACCTCCGTCGCTCGCTGGCGGCGCTACGAACCCTGGCTGGGGCCTCTACGCGCTCTTGTCGATGTTAACCAGAATCCATGACGGCTCGGAAGTGGGTAAGGCACGATCCCGATTCGTCATAGCAGCGGCACAAGCCACGAACAACGTTCAACTCCTGTAATGGAAGTTTCACAGTATTGTCATAAGCCCGTAAGAATTGGCAACTACTATCGTCGATCAGATTCCCACCCCAATGCTGATCCTGGTTGCATGATCAAGAAATCCAAGGAGGAGCACCGTACTATGTCCCGAAAATCTCGAAACCACTCTCGCAACAAAACTCGAATGAAAAATCTGCGTCCGCTCGCCGGCCTGGCGGCGGGGCTGAGTCTTGCTGGCCTCGCGGCGGCTCAGCAGGAGTACTACCCGACTTACGTTACCGGCCCGCAGGGAAACGGTTCGTGGGTCGTCAGCAGTGGCCAGATCATCACTCCGGCCGGCACCCAAGTCAACCTCGGCATCCGTGTCCGCGCGAAGGCCATCGCGGTGAACCCCAACCTCAAAACCAACACTGCCGCCGTGCTGACCATGGGTACGTCGACGGGCGATGGCAACGGAGCCGTCGAGGTGTTCGACACCCAGACCGGCGCTGTCATCCAGAATTACATCCCGTCAGGATCGTCAGGGCAGGATCCGAGCGGTAGCTATAGCGGCATATCGTATTCGGCGGACGGCAACTACCTGGTATTCAGCCAGGACAGCAGCTACGTCACCGTCGCCAAGGTCACCCCACAGGGCTTGCTGGAAGACGGTGCGCAGATCAGTGTCCCGCCGAATACTTCCTTCATAACCTGCTTTCCGAATAGCCCCCCGGGGGCTTATGCCGTACCCTGCGGCACGTTCTACTCTCCGAGCACGTCCTATCCGGGCGGAGTCGCGATCTCCAGCAACGGCCAAAGCGCTTACGCGTTGCTGAACCAGAACGATACGCTCGCCCAGATCAACCTGGCCACGATGCAGGAAGGCACACAGATCCGAGTGGGCAATGCTCCGCACAGCATCGTGATCAGCCCCAACGGCACGACCGCTTACGTGAGCAACGAAGGGGGCCGGGCCGCTACAGAGGGAGACTTCCAGATCTGGTCCGCCGGCACTGAAATCGTCGCCGACCCCGTGGTGGGCGCCGCGATCACCGGTACCGTTTCTGTGGTCGATCTAACTTCGATGACGGTGACCGCTAACATCTCGACCGGTCTGCATCCGACTGGGATGGCGTTCAGCGGAAAGTATCTCTTGGTCGCCAACACGTATAGCGACACCATCTCGGTGATCGACACGACCAACAACCAGGTGGCGTGGACGATCAACGTTGGGCTGCCGATCGGAATTCCTGGCTCGGGCGAACCGGCCTATGGCGCCGCTCCGAACTCGATCACGGTCGACCCCAAGACTGGTTTTGCATACGTCGCGTTTTACAACGCCAATGCGATCGGAGTGATCGACATCGCTAAGGGCGCTGCGAACCCTGTTGTGGGCATGATTCCGGTAGCGTATGCGCCGAGTTCAGTCGTCCTGGACCAGTCCGCTAACGCGCTCATCGTTGCCAACGACAAGGGAATCGGTACGCGGGATTCATTCGAATGCGACTACGACGTCTGCGACTATAATACGCATCAGGACAACGGCACCGTCAGCATCGTCCCCGTGCCGAATAGCGAGACTTTGGCCACGTATACGAACCAGGTTTTTGAGAACAACCACTGGAATCGGACGAAAAATATCGAGTCTGCCTCCGGTGGCAACCCCAAGGCTAAGCCGGTCGCGATCCCGGCCAAGATCGGCGATCCGTCCCTGATTAAGCACGTGTTCGTGATCGTCCGTGAAAACCGCACCTACGATCAGATATTGGGCGACGTAACCGCCGGCAACGGCGACCCGACGCTGGCAGTGTTCGGCGACGGCTCCGCAGCCGGCGGCACCCCGGTCACGCCGAATGTACACAACCTGGTGACGCGCTTCCCTCTCTTGGATAACTTTTACGACCCGAGCCGCCAGTCGGCGGATGGTCACCAATGGATCACGGAAGGCATGGCGCCATACGCCGACGATATCCAGTCGCCCGACTGGGTCCGCAGCTATCCAGGCGGGAACGCCGGCGATGCACTCGCTTATCAGAACAAGGGCTTCGTGTTCTCGGAAGCGGCAGCCGCGGGACTACCGGTGAAACTCTACGGCGAATACGTCGAGAACGATACTTTCCTGCAACCGAACGGGTCGACGCAAGAGCCGAGTTGGAGCGCATTTTACGCCGACTCACAGTGTTTCGAGAATGGGCCGAATTGCGGACCTCCGGGGACCGCGGGCGAAACGACACTGTACTATCAGAACACGGTCCAGGCAGAATCCTCTGTCCCGGCTGTGTATAACCACCTCATCAAAAACTTCCCGCAATTCGACCTGGGCATTCCTGACCAGTTCCGTGTCGATCTATGGGTACAGGACTTCAACAATGACGTCACGAACGGTACAGTGCCGGCGTTGGAGTTCCTGTGGATTATGTGCGACCACACCGGCGGCCCGCCGACTGTGCAAGCCGAAGAGGCCGACAACGACCTGGCCGTTGGGCGGATTATCGACTACATCAGCCACAGCAGCGTGTGGTCTACCTCGGCGATCTTCATCGAGGAAGACGACTCGCAAAACGGCGTCGACCACGTCGACGGTCACCGCAGTCCCGGCTATATCGTGAGCCCGTACGCAGTTCAGAACGGACCCACCGACAATACCTACTACACGCAGGTCAACATGACTCGGACGATCGAGCAAATCCTCGGTCTGCCGCCCATGAACCAGTTCGACCTCACAGCGTCGCCGATGAGGACGGATTTCGTCGTAGGGCCGCCGCCCCAGGGCAACTTTGCCCCCTGGACGCACGTAGCCAACCAGATCCCGCTAAACCAGGGAGTTGGAGGGAACGATGACAACTCGCAGGATAGCCCCAAGGTCAAGGCACTGAGGGCGGCTTGGATGCAGAAAAGGGCGGATGTCTTCGCCGGCAAACTGACCAAGCCCGACTCCGAAGACCCGGACACGGTCAACCATTTCAACTGGTACCAGGCAACCGGCTTTACACGACCCTATCCGGGCGAGAAGGTGGTCCGTCCTCCGAGCGAATTCAACAATCCGGCACCCGCTGGCGACGCGGATGACGGAGACGAATAACAATCGTTCTGACCGCAAAAACCCTCTCCTCCATGCCCGAGGAGAGGGTTTTTCATTAAAGCCGCAAACGCCCAGGCCACCGACAATCGCTATTTCCCGCAATCAGGAGCGACCGGAATATTCGCCGCAACCGACAGGGGCGTGAGATTGTATTTCTGCAAGAGAGCGTTCGCCTGTGCGATTTTCTGTTGATTGAGTTCGCGCCACTGAGTCAATCGCTTCGTCAAGCCCTGGCAATATTGATCGACGCCGGCTTGCAGTAGAGCCGCAGGGCGGGCGTCCCCGCTCTCGACCATGAAAGCCAGGCGCGCCAGTTCGCGGTTCAAAGGACCAATTCCGAGATCCTCAGCTTTCCCCTCGCCAATGTCCGCAGCCTGGTCGTCCAGCGCCTTCAGCGCATCGGCGACATCTTTCTTCGCGGGGTCGGCGCCAAGAGATTTCTGCCGATCAGCAATTGCCAACTGCAGCGCTCTCACCTGCTCGTATCCGTCATTGGTGGCTGACATCTGAGCCGAGATGTTCAACTCTGCATCGAGTTGCCGTACCAGATCGGATTGCGATGTATGCACTCGCGGATCAAGTGTGACTGTGAGCGGTTGGCGATAGGATTTGCCGTTTACGGTCAAGACCAGAGAATACTCACCCGGCACAACGAACGGACCTGGCTGCAACTCGCGCGGAAATTGACCAGGGATGGCATGGTCGGAGAGCGTGTACTCGATGTAATCCAAAGCCTCTCCACGGTAGCCGTAGCGCATGGTCTTCATCGCGGGATAGCGAAGGTCCCAGGCAAAGCGGTTGAGTCCAGCCTTCCTGGAAAGCGCTGGCGGCGGCGCAAACCAGTATTCGGGAGCGTTGGCCGGCGCTTTATCGAACGGTGGAGGCACGTCAGAAAACTCGCGGACGAGATTGTTTTTCGCGTCGTAAATCGACAGCTTGATATTGCCCTCGGGCTCGGACTTCAGAAAATAGCTGACGAGCGCCCCATCCGGAGGATTGTCGCCGGCGGGCGTTTCCGGCGGCAATGGAGTGTCCTGAGACATATCCCAACGCACGCGCACCACGTTGCGCGGACGAAGCAGGTACACATCCGACTGCGTCCACTTTGCATCAAACTGCCGCAGCGGCGTCAGGTCGTCAAGAATCCACAGCGAGCGGCCGTAGGTAGATGCCACCAGATCGTCGCCGTGAACGTCCAGGTCGGTTACGGTGGCAGTGGGCAGATTCAGTTGCAGCGTCTGCCAGTGATCGCCATCGTCCAACGAAACGTAAATGCCGTCCCATGTCCCCGCATAGAGTAAACCCTTGCGCGCCGGATCCTCGCGGATCACGCGCGCATTTCCGGAAGCGGGTAAACCTGTGGTGATCAGTTGCCATGTCTGCCCATAATCACGCGTGCGATAAATCAAAGGACGCAGTTCTCGGGAGCTACCGATCACAACGTACGCGGCTGCCGCATCGTGGCGGGAAGCCTCCAACAATGTGATGTTGCTGCGTTCAGGTAAGCCTGCCATGGTTACATTTTGCCAAGTCTTGCCGTCCTTCATGACTTGAACGAGGCCATTGCCAGTGCCTGCCCAGATCACTCCAGCTTTCACTGGCGAGAGCGCCAACGTGGTAATCACTGCTCGGCGTGGGTCAGGTTTCGCTGGCTTTTTCTCTGCCTCCGGCTTTTTTTCGGCTTCCGCTTTTTGCGTGAGGTCCGGACTGACCTCTTGCCAACTGAACCCGCCGTCGTTGCTCTTCAAGACGTACTGCGCCGCAGAATAAAGCGTATGCGGGTCTTGCGGTAAAAACGCGATGGGCGCCATGTTGGCGGTGCGGTATTTCGAACTCCGCACCAGAAGATGCACGACCTGCCCCGTTGTCTTGTCGTAGCGGAGCACCGTGCCATACCAGCCTCCGGCATAAACGTAGTTCTGATTCGCAGGGTCGGGAGCGATGTAAGCAAACTCGAATCCGCCGGTCGGCGCCCAATCGCGGTACGTGATCTCGCCGTAATCGCTGCGGCTGGGGACCGCGGCCGTTCCGCTGTCTTGTTGGGCTGCGTAAACGTAATAGGGAAATTGCTGGTCGGTGCTGACGTGATAAAACTGTCCGGTCGCCTGGTTATACCAGGAACTCCACGTATTGCCGCTGTTCACAGTGATGATCGCGCCCTGGTCAACACCCAAGATCATGTTCTGAGTGTTGGAAGGGTTAATCCAGAGAACGTGAAAATCATCTCCGCTCGGCGCTCCCGCCCAAGCTTCGAAGCTGCGGCCTCCGTCCTTGGAGCGGTACATGGAGGTCTGTGCGATGTAAACGAAGTCAGAGTTCTTTGGATCAACGAACACGCGGCTGAAATACCCATTCCCGACGATGCGAGGATCGGTCGTGCTACGTTGCCAACTCGCTCCGCCGTCGTCTGACCGGAACAATCCTTGGGTGACGATGGCGTACACTCGCATTCCATTGGTGCCGGGAGCAACCGACACGCCGGAGCGGCCCATCGGATCGGTTGGTAGACCTTTGCCTTCCACCGCACTCCAAGTATCACCCTGGTCGGAAGATTTGTAGATCGCGGCATCCTGGGTTTTCTTCTTTTGCTCACCGAGCTCAAACGGATCCTCGGGACGACTCCAGAACGCAGCATAAAGTTTTTTGGGATTATCGGGATCAGCCTCCATGTCGAAGACTCCGGCTTTTTCATCCTTATACAAAACTTTCTTCCAGGTCCTGCCGCCGTCGGTTGTCTTGTAAACCCCGCGCTCCGCCCCGGACCAGCGATCCCCAGCGGCCGCGACCAGAACGTCGTCGGGATTCCGCGGATCAACCACGATCCCTGTGATGATGTGCGTTTCGCTCAGGCCGATATTCGTCCAGGTCAACCCTGCGTCGGTTGACTTGTACACGCCGTTCCCCTGCGTCTGTTCGCCGGTTCCGACGTAGACGACTTTGGGATCGGAAGGTGCCACCACTACCGCGCCGATCGAAGCAACATGTTGCTGATCGAAGATCGGCTTCCAGACTTGTCCCCCATCCTCTGTTTTCCAGACGCCGCCGCCGGGCGTTCCAATGTAATAAATCGCGGGCTGGCTGGGCACTCCGCAGACGGATGTCACTCGGCCTCCGCGATGTGGGCCGATCAGGCGCCACTGCATCGCCTGCAAGACGTTGGAAGGGATTTCCTGGGCCAGAGTTGAACCTGCAAGCGTAAGACTAAGAAGAAGTGAGATAGTAGTCCGTCTGACAAGACAAGTAACATTTGTATGGATCATTCCGCTCAGGCAACTCCTTATTGTTCGGAGTAATTATTCGTTTCCGGAGCGGCAGTATAGCACCCCGAGTTCTCGGTCTAAAACGCGATGCGTTTTCCAGGTTGCGCTCTCGATCGCTTCCGCTTGGCCGATGACAAATCCGTTATCGTTGCGTTCTCTGCTGCAAAGGCTGCACAGGCTATAATTACGCCCACGCATGACCCTGACCTCTGGCACAAAACTTGGCCCTTATGAAATCCAGTCTGCTCTCGGGGCGGGCGGTATGGGGGAAGTGTATCGGGCCCGCGATACGCGGCTCGACCGGACCGTGGCGATCAAGGTTCTGCCACACCATCTTTCGTCCAATCCTGATCTGAAGCAGAGGTTTGAGCGGGAAGCTCGGGCCATTTCTTCGTTGAATCATCCGCGGATTTGCACCCTGCACGATGTTGGCCATCAAGACGGTGTCGACTTTCTGGTCATGGAGTGTCTGGAAGGCGAGTCGCTTGCGGACCGACTGCGGAAAGGGCCGGTGCCGCTGAAGGAAGCGCTGAAGATTGGGATTGAAGTTTGCGAGGCGCTGGAGGCTGCGCAGCGGGCGGGCATCGTGCATCGCGATTTGAAACCGGGCAACATCATGCTGACTAAAAACGGCGCAAAGCTGATGGACTTCGGGCTGGCAAAAGCCGCGGTGGGCGGGCTGAGTCCGGCTGCGAGCGCTCCCTTACTGTCGGCCGTGAAGACCATGAGCGAAGCCACTCCGCTGACGCCGCTGACCAGCGCCGGCATGGTGATTGGCACGATTCAGTACATGGCACCGGAGCAGATCGAGGGCAAGGAAGCGGATGCGCGGTCGGATTTGTTTGCACTGGGCGCAGTTGTCTACGAAATGACGACCGGCAAACGGCCGTTCGAAGGCAAGAGCCAGATCAGCCTGGCAAGCGCAATTCTGGAAAAAGATCCGGAGCCGATGCGAACTCTCAAGCCGTTGACGCCGGCGGCATTTGAGCACGTGGTGAGTTCATGCCTGGCAAAGAATCCGGATGACCGTTTTCAAAACGCGCACGATGTCAGGCTTGAGCTGGAATGGATTGCCAAGAACAAGGACCTCCCTCCACTTACAGAGCAGCGCCCCACGCAGGCCGCAAAACCGCTGTTCAGGATTTTGCCTTGGGCTGTCACTGCAGTCGTCCTACTGCTGGCTCTGGGGGCGCTTTTTCTGGCGCGGCATGAGAAACCTTCCCCTCTCTATACGGATGTGAGCTTCCGCGAAGGAACACTGTTCGGGGCGCGCTTTTCCCGCGATGGTCAGACCATCGTTTTCAGCGGGCGCTGGGAAGGCGGCCCAATGCAGATTTCGGTGGCACGGGTGGGCAGTCCCGAGTCGCGGCTGCTGGGAATTTCGTCCGCGGAGGTGGCATCGATCTCGTCTACAGACGAGTTGGCGATTTTCCAAGGTTGCGAACAGAATTTTTTTCTCAATTGCGGCGGCACACTGGCGACTGTAAGCCTGGCGGGTGGATCGCCGCGCACACTGGCCGAGCACGTGGCTCAAGCCGATTGGCACCCCGATGGCAAACGCATGGTCATCTCGGTGACTTCACCCGATGGCCCGCGCTTGGAATTCCCTCCCGGGCACGTAATCTATCAGCAAAAGGCAGGATGGTTCGGCCATCCCCGCTTCTCTCCCGATGGCAGCATGATCGCTTTTGAAAATCATGCCATCGCCGGCAATGACGACGGCGAAGTTGACCTGATCGATCTGAACGGGAATCGCTCCGTGATTTTGAAGAGCACCAGCGTCGAGGGACTCGCTTGGACTCCAGACGGAAAAGAGTTGTGGTTTGCAGCGACGAAGAACGCCGGTTGGGCGGATACGATCTTTGCCGTTCGGCCCGGCGGCAAGGAGAGAGTTGTGCTCACGTCGCCCTCAATCCGCCTCTACGACATTTCAAAAGATGGTCTCGTGCTTCTGTCTCATGAAACCTGGAGGGGACAACTCATGGGTTTGTTCCCAGGAGACAAGTCTGAGCATCTCTACTCCTGGAACGACGCTACCTCACCAACCGCGCTTTCCGCAGATGGTCGTTTGATCTCGTTTTACGAATCGGGGGATCTTTATTCTATTGCGCATGACGTCCAGGCTTTTTACCGCCCCACGGATGGATCAGCCGCGGTTCGATTAGGTGTTGGAACGACGGCAATTTCGCCGGACGGCAAGTCGGTTGTTCTGGGCTCGAACCACAGCGATCCAAAGCTGCCGCTCCAGCTTCAGCCGCTGGGTCCTGGCCAACCACGGGATCTCCCGACGCCCGGGCTCGTCGCCTTTGACTGGCTTCGCTGGTCCGATGATGGCCGGCAAATAGCCTACGAAGCCCAGACCGCGCAGGGCGATTGGAACGCTTACCGGCAGGTGGTCGCGAGCGGTCCGCCGATTTTGCTGATGGCGAATGGCAGGGATTCCCATCCCGCGCTCTCACCCGATGGAAAGATGGTGGCATTGCGCAAGGACGGTGGAGGAATCGTTCTGTGCTCCGCGGACGGGGGCCAACCGCTAGCGCTGAAAGGAGCTTCTGACTCTGAGTATCCCGTCCGCTTCTCTGCGGACGGAAAGTCGCTGCTGGTGGTCGAGCCGACCGGTCACGAGCTTGTGCTCACTCTGATCGAGGTGACGAGCGGTCGTCGACAACCGTGGAAGCGCATCGCCAGCGAATCGCGCACGGCCCCACTTTTTGCGGTGACCCCTGATCTGAAATATTATGCGTACCCGTTTCCGAGGTACTCGTCGGTTCTTTATACCGTGGAGAACTTGCATTGAAAGAGCCGGGACGAAATCCAGCAATCCAACGCTGAAGGGTTCTGGTGGCTGGGCGACAAGATGGAACGAGCGCCCCTCTTCTATTTTTTCATCGCGCCGGCGGTTGCGCGTGCTTTTGCGACAAGGGCGTCGAATCGTGGGTCGCTGTGGAGGGATTTCAATTCTGGATCCGCCGACAGTTCGCCCGGTGAAATGCGGCCGTTTTCGATGGCGCGATCCAGATCGGCGAATGCGTCGTCCGTCAGGCCTCTTGCAGCCTCGGCGCAGCCAAAGTTGTACCAAGCCTCGGCCTCTGTGGCGGGCTGATTAGTTTTCTCCGCAGTGTCAATCACGTCGCGAAACAATTTGTCTGCATCGGCATAATTTCCCTCGCGGTTCAGGCCCAGCGCTGCCATCTCCTTGCTCTGTAACGTGGAGCTGTGGGTTGGTCCTAGCACGCGGGTCTTGATCTCTATAACTTGACTCTGGAGTTTGTCCGCTTCGGAGTAACGGCCTTCCTTCGCCAAGTTGAGAGCAAGCATCATCATGGCCCAAAGCGTTTGGGGATGTTCCGGCCCCAGCACGCGACGCTGAGCGGCAATCACGTCGGCATACAACTTTTCAGCTTCTGGAAAGCGCCCCTCCTCCTCCAGATTCTCAGCCGCGTGTGACATCGAAAGCAAGACAGCTGGATGGTCCGCCCCCAGAGTTCGCTTCTGCGCGGCGATCAGTTCGCCATAAATCTGATCAGCTTCCGCATAGCGGCCCTGCGGTGTAAGACTCTCCGCCAGTTCGTTCAAGGTAGTTAAGGTCTGAGGATCGTCGGGGCCAAGCACTCTGCGCTCTGCGCTAAGAGTTTGGCGGAACATGCTTTCAGCGTCAGCGTGACGTGCTTCGTTGGAATAGACGTAACCGAGACGATCCATTGACACCAGAGTGTCACGATCATTGGCACCGAGAAGTTGCCGCTGTCCCTCTATCGTTTTTAGCAACAACTTTTCCGCCTCAGGCAAATGCCCTTGAGCGCGGAGAAGCTGGCCCAGATAACTCTGACACGCCAAGGTTTCCCGGTTGGGTTTTCCAGACAGTGAGTTTTGAATCGCCAGCGCGTGTTCGGTTAAATCCTGCGCTCGGCCATACAACCCCAGCCCTGAATACGTCTGCGCCATGGTTCCCATCAACTGCGCCTGTAGCTCCGGGTCCTTACTCAGGTTGTTGCCGATTTGTTGGGAAGCCTTGTCGAGAATTTCGCGGGCGGTGACGGAATTTCCGCGTGCTTCACTGGGATTCGGCACTTTAAAAATGCCTGTCATAAATTGCGTGATGCGGTCTGCGCGGTCTCGTTGTTGCCGAATCTTGCGCAGTTCAAACGCCTGCGCTATAGCAAAGCCGAACAACAGCACCAGTGCTGCAACAGCGAATGAAACGCCCACACGATGACGACGGACATATTTGCGTCCGCGATAAGCGAGGCTAGCCGGATGCGCGAGAACGGGGACATTCCGCAGATAGCGATCGACGTCGGCAGCCAAGTCCAGAGGCGTCGCATAGCGACGCTCGCGGTCTTTTTCGAGCGCCTTCAGGACGATGCAATCAAGATCGCCGTCGACTTGCTTAACCAGCATCCCAGGCTCGTTTTGGCGCTTCTCAGCGTGTTCGGCCTGCGTAACAGCGTCCTGTTTACGAATCTTCTTACTGGGCTTTAGAGGATCAACTTCAAGCAACTGCCGGATTACTTCATGAAACGGTTGTTTCTGGCTGACGTCGAAAGGGCGATCGCCCGTGAGCAAGACATAGAGCACCATGCCCAACGAGTAGACGTCTGTGCGAGTATCAACGTCGGCAGCGGGATCGGCCTGCTCGGGGCTCATGAATCCGGGTGTTCCGACCCAGTGGCCCTCACGCGTCATCATGCTTTCATCCATGTTCTGCGGCCCAATTGCTTTGGCCAACCCGAAGTCGATGATGCGCGGCATAGGCTTGCCATCGACTTCAGCGACCAGGATGTTCGCCGGCTTAAGATCGCGGTGGATGATGGCTTTTTGATGCGCGTGCTGTACGCCTTCGCAGATGCGAATAAAAAGTTCCAGTCGCCGCCTGATGGAGAGGCGCATGTCGTCACAATATTTCGTGATCGGCACGCCCGGAACGTACTCCATGACGAAATAGGGCTGGCCATCGGGCGTGGCTCCGGCGTCGAAGACCTTAGCGATGGTGGGATGATCCATCATGGCGAGCGATTGCCGTTCGGAGCGGAATCGTCGCAAGACTTCCTCGTCGTACCTGCCGATTCGGATCAGCTTGAGAGCCACTTGGCGCTGCACCGGAGCGGTCTGTTCGGCCAGCCAGACTTGCCCCATGCCACCCTCGCCGAGCCGGCATAAAAATTTGTATGGACCGATGGATTTGGGTTCTGAAGCAGTTGGGACTGCCGTATGCGCGGATGGCGAACTAGCGACGGTCGGCACCTGATCCGGACTTGTTGAGGTACTGCTTGAACTTTCCATTGCCTCAGGTCCGAGGTTAAGGTCGTTCGCCTGGGCATTGTTTTCGCTCATAACCGCTCCACAGCGAATGGGAAAACCGGCTGAAGTTTACCATGTGCAAGACACACTGCTGCGATGTCGCGGCTCAACGACTCCAGATTTCGGGTACGATCCTGCGAGGGCGCCCTAGACGCCCGATTAGGAGCGCGCACGATACACTGCTTGAAAGCCGATGACGAACCGGGGCAAAACAAACGACATGTTTTTGGCGCCGATGACGGGTAGTGCCATGTTTCAAGCTTTTTGCAGAGTGTTTTTCCGCTGTTATTGTCGACTGACCGTTGTGGGGCGGGACCACCTTCCGGCCTCCCCGTTCATCCTCTGCAGCAATCATACGAGCCATATCGATAGTGCAGTTCTGATGACAGCTTCCGGGCTTCCCTTTTCTGCATTCGCAATGATTGGTGCGAGCGATTATTTCTTTCATCCTTGGAGAACGAGATTCTTAGTCTCTCGCTTCATGAATGTCATCCCGATCGATCGCCGCGCACAGCACAAGTCCCTGCGGCAGAGTTTAGCGATGTGTGGGGAGTTTCTGCAGCGGAGGCGCGGCAATCTGATCCTCTATCCCGAAGGAACGCGGTCGCCGGACGGCGAGATGCAGGGATTTAAACGGGGTGCGGGGCTGTTTGCGGTTGACCTTCGGGTCCCAGTCGTGCCGGCGCATATCGAGGGTGCCTATCAAATTCTGGCAAAGGGAAGATTCATGCCACGACCAGGAACAGTCACTGTCCGCTTCGGAGAACCGATTATGTTCGAATCGAACCAGGCCGATCCTCAGCTCGCGCGTGGGCCTCGGAGGGCGTCTGTCGAATTGCTCGAACAGCGCATTCGCCGGTTGGGAGGCAGGCCTCCCGCCGGAGACGCGATCGCGGTGCCTGCGGATGAAGATCAGGCGACGATTTCCATCTCAGCTGTGGTGCAGGAAGGCCGGAACACACATATTCACGCGCACAACAGAGTGGTGGATTAGGCAAATCGAACGCAACATCAGCGCGGCGTTTTATGCGCTGGCAAACACCGGGTTCACCCAGTCCAAACCCGTAGGTTTCAGAGGGTGTTATGTACACAGCCAAACACATGAAATGGTGGGGATGGGGCGATGAAGAGGTCGGTTTCAACGCCAATGCCCATCCTGGCTTGTGGCCCTATGCGAAAGCGGTGCTCGGGGTGGAAGAAGCGCATCTGGATACACCGCCCGTGTCGATCGAAGCCGCTCAGTTACGCGATGCAGTTCGTCATGAGGCTTTTTTGGCTGGGCTGCGCTTGTGGATGCGCGCCGATCAGATTTGCGATAGTCGTCACGAGCGTCTGGTTCACGCGTACGGCAAGGGCTTCCGCGACCTGTTTCGCATGCGGCGCGGTATGGCAGAAGGCGCTCCGGACTTAGTTCTATATCCCGAAAGCGAGCACGACGTACTCCTGACGATACGAGCTGCGGCACAGCACGATGTCGTGGTCATTCCATTTGGCGGCGGTTCGAATATTGCCGGTTGCCTGGAGCGAATGGACACTCGCCGCATGGTTGTCTCGCTTGATAATCGAGGCGGGTGCTTTTGGTCCGGATCTTGAAGAGCAATTGCACGGCCACGGCCTGACCCTCGGCCACTTTCCGGACTCCTTCCTGCACTCTACCCTCGGCGGATGGATTGCCACCCGTTCCGCTGGAATGCAGAGCGATAAATACGGCAAGATCGAAGATATGGTCGTTGCGCTCCGTATGGTCACGCCCGCAGGCGTACTAGGGACGCGAGACGTGCCCAAGTCTTCGAACGGTATTGACGTCAATCATCTGTGCATTGGCAGTGAGGGCACGCTGGGAGTAATCACCGAAGCGACGATGCGAGTTCATCTCCGGTCGGAGTTGCGCCGCACTCACGGCTACCTGTTTCTCGATTTCGAAAGCGGCATCGAGGCTATGCATGAGTGTGTGCGGAAAGAGTGTGTGCCCTCAATGTTCCGCCTCAACGATCCCGACAAAACGGCGTTGTCTCTGGCATTCAAACCGCCATCATCGCAGCTGTCGCGGGTGGTGAGTGGAGTGATGAAGGGCTATCTCCGGGTGAAAGGGTTCGATTTCGTGCGGACCTGCCTTATGCTCACCACCTTTGAGGGAAGCAAAGCAAATGTCGCTCGCCAACACAGTCAAGTGAACGCCGTATATCGTCGCTTCGGGGCAGTGGACCTGGGCCTCAGCTCGGGGAAATCTTTCGAATCGACCAAGTATGATTTTCCGCACATCCGTGATTTCCTCATGGATCGCGGCATCACTTCAGATGTAAGCGAGACCTCGACGGTGTGGAGCAATATCGTTCCCTTGTACCGGGCGACGACTACCGCCCTAAGCACGGCCATTACGGAGAGCGGAGTGAAGCCCTGGGTCGGATGTCACATTAGTCACACCTATCAGTGCGGGGCAAGCCTCTATTTGACATTCGCCTGCCGGCAGCAGCGGGGGCAGGAAATGAACCAATATCTGCGCGCGA
>JBEKLO010000098.1:0-15528 GCA_050010155.1 Terriglobales bacterium | reverse complement strand
AGCCGATAACCGAATCACCGGCACATCGTCACCCGGAAACTGGTAGGTCTTCAACAACTCACGCACTTCGAGCTCGACCAGATCCAGCAACTCCGGATCATCGACCGCATCGCACTTGTTCAACGCAACGACAATGTACGGAACGCCCACTTGCCGCGCCAAAAGCACGTGCTCACGCGTCTGCGGCATCGGACCATCCGTTGCCGCAACGACCAGGATCGCGCCATCCATCTGCGCCGCGCCCGTGATCATGTTCTTGATGTAGTCGGCGTGGCCCGGGCAATCGACGTGCGCGTAGTGCCGGTTCGGTGTCTCGTATTCGACGTGCGCCGTGGCAATCGTGATACCTCGCGCTTTTTCTTCCGGAGCGTTATCGATCGAATCGAACGACCGGAACACAATCTTCGGGTTGTGTTTCTGCAATACCTTCGTGATCGCCGCCGTCAACGTCGTCTTGCCATGGTCAATGTGACCAATCGTCCCTACGTTGCAGTGCGGCTTGGTCCGTTCAAATTTTTCCTTCGCCATTTGCTCTTTTCCTTTGTAGCGCCGGCGTCTCGCCGGCTGGTTCGCAAATCAATCGTTATCCTGAGATCCACTCAGTAGTACTGATACAGCTTGTGAAACTTCGCTCGCAGGGCCGGATCGACTTCTTCGATCTTCGAGAGATAAAACTCCCGCACCTGCGCCTGATCCGAAACTGGCAGCGACTCATGCAAAGATCGCGCCGTTCCTACCCGATCGCCTACCGCCCGGTCGATCGCATCCGCTGCGAATAACGCATCCAAATCCCGGACTCGAATCCCGCGACCAGCGAGCACTTTTAAGAACTTCGCGACTCGATCCGCCGCGAACACTTTCTCAATGGCGGCCTTCAGATCGCCGAACTCGCGTTCCTTCTCGACCTTGATGACACCTTGCTCAAAGACCACCGGTCACCGCTCCATCCGAAGTACTGAATTCCAACCGCAGCGCTCAAACTCTGGAGCGGGAGACGGGGATCGAACCCGCGACCAACAGCTTGGAAGGCTGTGACTCTACCACTGAGTTACTCCCGCCCTCAAAACTAGCTGTCAGCTCTCAGCTGTCAGCTCTCAGTAATCTATGGAGCCGATGATCAGGATTGAACTGATGACCTCTCCCTTACCAAGGGAGTGCTCTACCAACTGAGCTACATCGGCCCGCCCAAATCTTCCTTGTCATCCTGAGCGAAGCGAAGGACCTGCTTTTTCTTCGCACCGTCCCGGATTTCGAACTCTAATCCGCTTGCTTCGCGCTCTCTCGTTCTGCCTCGATCCGCGTTCGCCATAAATACAGCGCCGCTCGGAATGCGAATAATCCCAGGATCAACAGCGTCCCGGTCCGCAGTCTCACGTTCGCGTTGAAAACTCGAATCGGCTCGTCCGACAGCGTGGTCCAGGCTAAAACTCCCAGCACCGCATACGCGATCAACGCCAGCGCGAACTTCTTCTTAATCGTCACATCAGTTCCAGGTTTCAAGGTCTCAAAGTTTCAGGGTTTCAAGGAACCCAATCGCCCTTAAGGTCTTACTTTGAAACCTTGCCACCTTGAAACTCTGAAACCTTTTTTCTGGTGCACAGGGGAGGATTCGAACCTCCGTACCTCCTGAGAGGGACAGATTTACAGTCTGTTGGCTTTAACCACTCACCCACCTGTGCAAATCCGAAAACAGCGCACCGCGCAAAACCACATCTTCAATATCGTCTCAGCAATTCTCAGCTCGGAAAACCTACGCGAGAACTCCCGCCTGAACTACACTCGCCGGAAATACTTCGATGGATTGTCTTCGCTAGACTTCCTAAAAAGCCTGCCTCAGAGTTGCTGGCGCGCGTCGCCGCGCAAACCCTTTCTGTTTCCGGAAAAATTATGTCTGGAGCTGGCGAAGGGAATTGAACCCCCGACCCTCTGATTACAAATCAGATGCTCTACCGACTGAGCTACGCCAGCAGGTGGAAGCAAGTCCAACCGGGCACAATACTTCCCTGATCCCTTCCTGAAGTCCGGGACAATTATTTAAGTTATCACAAGGGCATTTCACGTGCAACCAGACGTCGGCCCCCGGCCGGGAGAAGCGCGGAAGCAACGCGCACAGCTCTCAAACAAACTGTCACGCTGATCGAATGCTATCATTATCACGCTCTCGCTCGAAATTCGATGCGCATTCGACGGCGTCTCACCATCCCCCTGGTCGTCTTGCTGATTGCTGCGGCCATAGCTCTCATTGTGGTCCTGCGCAAGCAGGCTCCGCCCGAGGCGGCTCGCCTGCTCCCTGGTGCCGACGGCTTTTTTTACATAAATCTGAAGTGGATTCGTACCTTCAACGCCAGCCAACTGCCACCCGTTTCACGCGAGCCCGAATATCAAAAGTTTGTGGAGGAAACGGGTTTTCAATTCGAGCGCGATCTCGATCAAGCCGCATTCGCCATCCACTATCCACAAGGTTGGGGGAATGGGACGGCCGGATCGGCGACCGAGCCGCGCTTCTCCGAGGTATTCGTTGGCAAGATCGACTCCGGACGCCTCACTGCCTACCTCAAGAAGTTATCCTCTTCGATCGACGACTACCGCGGCTTTGACATCTACAACATTCCCTTCGAAGGCCGCACCGTTCGCGTGGTCGTTCTTTCGTACGACAGCGTCGCCGTTTCGAATCATCCGGACCCCGGCGTGATTCGCGGAATTCTCGACCGCTCGCGCAAACTGGCCTCGCCGTTTGGCGGACCCTGGCTCCTGCGCAAGTTTTACCGGCACGTCCCTCTCGCGAGTTTGTCTTTTGCCGTTCTGCGGGTTCGGCCTGAGATGAGTTCCTTCGGAGGGCTCGGCAGTTGGAGCCTTCTGTTTCCGCATCCTGCCGTAGCCGTAATTTCCGCACGATATCTCCGCTCGATTCATCTGCGCGCCGAAGCGTTCACCGACAGCGATGCCGACGCGCAGGCCGTTACCGAGAAGACCGCCGCGTTTCTTAGCCTGTTTCACGCGGCCGAAGGCAGCGTCGGCTCACACGGCACAGATCCGGATGTAAAGACGTTCTTCGACAGCCTCAAAGTTCAACAAGCTGGAGATCGCGCCATCCTTACCGCAATCGTGCCGCCCGGATTCATCCGGAAGGCTTTGACCGATGAACCGCCCGAGACGGGAGCGCCATCCGCGGAGGCTCCGCCTAAAGAACCCTCCGTCCAGAATCGCCCGCTAAAGCCCAAATCGCGATAACGATCATTCGCTGATCGCGTCCAAGTTGAAGGGAAGCGCAGATGCTGTAACAATCTTCCGCAGCGTCTCGTGATTGGAGAGGTTTTTCCCCTCGTCGCCGTCGGCTCGTTACAATAGAAAGCTATGCAGAGTTTGCCACTACCGCTCGCCGCCTTCGTCGCCGGCCTGATCTCGTTCCTCTCTCCCTGCGTGCTCCCGCTCGTTCCCGGATATGTTTCGCTGATCTCCGGCGTAGGCGTCGAGCAACTGAAGCTGAAAGAAGGCCAGCTCTTCCGCAAGGTGATGTTCAACTCCGCGGCGTTCATTGTCGGCTTCAGTATCGTTTTCATCACGCTGGGTGCGATCTCGACCGAAGTGGGCCAGGTTCTCGCGCAATACAAAACGCTGCTCGCGCGCATCGCCGGAGCAATCATCATCCTCTTCGGCCTGCATCTCACTGGCATCCTCCAGATCAAGGCGCTGCTCGCCGACACACGGCTCCATCAGCTGAAAGGCAGTTCTTCGGCGTGGGGAGCCTTCGTAATCGGTTTCGCTTTCGCCTTCGGATGGACGCCCTGCGTCGGCCCCATTCTCGCCGTCGTGCTGGGGTTTGCCGCCGCTCAGGACACCGTCTGGAAAGGTATCTTTCTTCTGGCCATCTACTCGGCCGGACTGGCCGTGCCCTTTCTGCTGACTTCGCTCGGCATCGAGCGTTTTCTGAAGTTCTACAACCGCTTCAAATTCCACATGCACGCCGTGGAAGTAGCCAGCGGCGGCTTGTTAATCGTTTTAGGCATCCTATTGGTGATGGGGAAATTTACCCTGATCTCCGGCTATTTTTCGTTTTTGAATCGCTTCGCGCTCTAGGCGGAATCAAACCAAGTGCGGAAAGCTTGAAGACGGGTCTTTCGGCATTGCCGTGGATGCCGCAAAATAAATGGCGGTTTTTATCCGCCGAGGTTTACCAGTGAAAAGAAATCCTCTGATTCTGTTCTTCATCGCCGCGCTCGTCGCGGCCATGTTATTCGCAGGCATTCGCATGACGCGCCACAATCGCGCCAATGCTCCCGGCAACGGACAACTCATCGGCAATTTGGCTCCCGACTTCGAACTGCCCGCGCTTGACGGCAAGAATCTCAAGCTTTCCGATCTTCGCGGCAAGGCTGTCCTGTTGAATTTCTGGGCGACCTACTGCGGGCCGTGCAAGGTCGAGATGCCCTGGTTTGTCGAACTGCAAAAAGAGTACGGCCCTCAGGGATTCCAAATCGTGGGCGTAGCCATGGACGACGCCAGCACCGAAGACATTGCCAAATTCGCCAAGGAAATGGGAGTCAACTATCCCATTCTGATCGGCAAAGATGCGGTTGCGGAAAGCTATGGCGGTGTCAGCGTGCTGCCGACTACGTTTTTTCTGGATCGCGACGGCAAGCTAATCGCCCGCGAATTTGGCTTGCAGAGCCGCAGCGTCTTCGTCGACCACATCAAAAAAGCTATGAGCCAGGGCCAAGCAGTACAGGCTCAGAAGTAACTACGAACCGCACCCGCACCTGGGTTACTCTGGAAGTGGGTTCTAATCCAGAAGTGGGTTCTAATCCAGAAGTGGGTCCTAATCTAGAAGTGGGCTCGTATCAGGGCATCGCTTTAGTGATGCCGTAAGCTTCGAGATCAAACGCCCCTTTAGGGGCTAGACGTCGGCATCCAACTCTAAAAGCGGGGCAGCCCAATGAAAATTCTTCTCGCGAGCGCGCTTCTCCTGTTCTCCATGTGGACTTGGGCGCAGGACAACCTCGGCCCGCAAGGCCCAGCCGTAAAGATGGCTCCCGCTCCGCTTGTGACCGCCGTGCAGGGCAAAGCGGCGACTGTCTCGCTCCAGTTCCGAGTCGCCAACGGATACCACATCAATTCCAACCAGCCGAAAGCGGAGTTTCTGATCCCGACCGTGCTCAAGGTGGAAGCCACCACCGACATCGTCATCGGCAAAACTACCTATCCCGAAGGTCAGGACATGAGCTTTGCCTTCGCTCCCGACGAGAAACTGAATGTCTACACCGGAGATTTCAAAATCGATGTGCTCGTGCGGCCGCTGCACTCCGTGCAACCTGGCAAATATGTCGTTCGCGGAACTCTGAAATACCAGGCTTGCGATAACGCAGCCTGCTATCCGCCAAAACAGTTACCGATCAGTTTCGACGTAAGGATTGCCAAAGCTCCAGTTGCGCACGCCGCAAACCCCGCGCAGAGTCCGCACGCGCATCAATAGAGAATCGACGCAGGCGGGCTCGCGTAACGGCGGATGCATTCGTCCGCCAGGAAACGAACTCCGCGGGTTCTAGTAGTTACTTCTTCACCGTGAGATCATCCTTGAAGACCTTGCCATCTTTCATCACAAAACCGACATTTTCCAGGATCTTGATATTCGTCAAAGGATCGCCGGCAACTGCAACCACGTCGGCGTATGCCCCCGGAGCAATCACGCCCAGTCGGCCTTGCATCTCCAGCAGTTCCGCCGCTCGCGAAGTCGCGCTCTGGATCGCCTGCATCGGCGTCATCCCGAACTCGACCATCCGCGGAAACTCCTGTGCGATCGGCTCCGTCCATGGCATCCCTCCCATATCGGTGCCGAATGCAATCTTTACTCCCGCCTTCACTGCCTTGCGGAACGACGCTTCGTGCTCTGACGCGCGCTTCCGGTCACGCTGACCGGCTGGGGTATCTGCCGGAGCCCAGTCCTCGTAGTAAATACTCAGCGTCGCGCACAACCACGTGCCTTGCCGGATCATCTGCGCGATATTCCCGTCGGTCAGCGCCAACCCATGCTCGATCGAATCGCAGCCGCCATCCAGCGCGCGCTGCATGCCTTCTCCGCCGTAAACGTGGCACGCCACTTTTTTCCCCCAGCCATGCGTTTCGTCCACTATCGCGCGCAATTCCTCCACCGTCAGCGTCGGTTGCGAGACCAGTTCTCCGTTCTTCCCTACCCACGAGCGATGCGTCATATACACCTTGATCCAGTCCGCTCCGTGGTCGAGCTGTTCGCGTGCTGCCTTGCGCGCTTCTATGGGTCCGTCAATAATCTGCACTCCCTTCGGCACTTCGATCTCCGGCGCGTAACCCTCCAGCGGATACCCACCGGTCGTCGAGATCGCGCGTGTCGAAACGAACAAGCGTGGTCCCGGAATGTATCCGCCTTCGATCGCCATCTTGATGCCCACGTCTCCGTAGCCCGCACCTTCGGTCTCCATGTCGCGCAGCGTTGTGAATCCCTGTTCGAGCGCACGCCGCGCCGAGACCGTCGCCCGCGCCGCGCGAAACGCCAGCGGATACTTCAGCAACTGAATGTCGTAACCACCTTCAGCCGGATCTTCACCCTGCAGAAAGATATGGGTATGCGCGTCAATCAGCCCGGGAAGCACCGTGGCCTGCGAGAGATCAATGAAAGTCGCTCCCGCGGGAAGGTTTGCAGGAACACCCGCCGGCCCCGGATCGCCAACGTCGGCAATAACGTTTCCGCGAATCGTGATCATCTGGTTGCGGCGTGCGGAGCCAGACACGCCGTCAATCAACGTTCCAGCGCGGATCACCGTAACCGGCGCGGGCACAGGTGTATTTTTCTGAGCCCAACTCGCAGAAATCAAACCCAGCAAACTCAGGAGAGTAGTCAGCAGCAACATCCATCGCGTCACGGCAACCTCCAGAAAGGCTGGATTGTACTCCCAGGTAAGCCGTGGAAGAACGTAGGCCTGATTGTCCTGAAGGGGTGCGGCGTCAGCCTCTGAAGTCATCAGGCAGGGGGTTCAGACCGGCGCGGAATGCGCAGAACGAAGCCCATAGGACCGACCATAGGATGATCGACTCCCTGATGATCATCAACGTTGCCGAACACCAGCGATGCTCCTGCGGTTTCGAGCACGCGGCTGGCAATTGCAAGCCTCACCCGGCGCAATGTCGATGTTGATGTTGATGCAGATGTTATCCCGGACGACGCCGGCCGCCTCGTCGGAGGACCGATCGCTCTCCGTTCCGCATCGCGTAGATTCGTCCCGCGAAACCCGCATTCGCCAGCAGCTCGCAGCACCGTTCCCGCCGGGCCTTCCCCCAGCCAAAGCATAACTTTACCGCCCGCCGGTTGCGCTTCGATCAAAGCTTCTATCAAGTACTGCAAAGCCAATCGCAGCCGTGTCTGCGGAACCGGCAGCGTTGCCATAGACGAACCCGCCAGGCGCAACTGAATCTCGCGCACCGCCGCGATCGAAGACAGTTCTCCCATCACACTCCGCAGAACCGGCGCCAGTGCCACCCGGCAAACTCCTGTCCCAGACTGCTCGGCGTCTAGATACTCCCGCATCAACTGGATCATGCCAATAACTTTTTCTGTCTCTTCCAGTGCTACGGAAACACTCTCCTGCTGCTGCTCTGCGACTTCCTCGATCGAGAGTTCGAGAGAACATCGCAAGCTTGTTAGCGGCTGGCTTAATGAGTGCAGCAACTCGCCGAGCACCTCCGAGCCTTGCGGCAACCTCGAAAAAGAATGCGGACTCGTGCTCATGACGATTTCCCTTCGGGACTCATTTCATACCCCACGCCACGCACCGTGTGAATCAAACATGGCGAAAAGCCATCGTCCACCTTGCGGCGCAGGTAGTTGATATAGACATCCACGACGTTTGTTGTGGAATCAAAAGTCAGGTTCCAAACGTGTTCGATGATCATTGCCCGGGTCAGCCGCCGCCCCGCATTGCGCATCAAGTACTCGAGCAGCGCAAATTCTTTCGTCGTCAATTCAATGTGCCGCCCGGCGCGTTCCACTTTACGTTCCACGCGATCCAGGCAGAGATCACGCACCGTGAGCACCGATTCCGATGGCAGGTGGCTGCGCCGCAACAGCACCCGCGCCCGCGCCGACAGTTCGAGATATGAAAAAGGTTTGGTCAGGTAGTCGTCCGCGCCTGAATCCAGGCACTGCACGCGGTCTTCGACCCGGCTGCGCGCGGTAAGAATCATGACCGGCAAGTTCGCCTTGCGCTGCCGCAAACTTTTCAGAACCGATAGTCCGTCCATCCCCGGCAGGTTCAGGTCAAGCACCACCAGATCGTAATCGACTTCCATCGCCATGGAACGACCCTGGTTCCCCTCACTGGCAACGTCCACCGCATGATGTTCCGCTTCCATTCCCTTACGGATAAAACTGGACAGCGCCGCATCGTCTTCCACAATAAGAATTCTCATGAGCTTCTTCTAAGTTCCCCAACTCTAAACTGGTTCTTATTCTCGACTCACTCATGCCAGCCCACAAGATAACCAGCCCGTACAAATGGACGTATCTCCGGCAACCAGCAGAGTGTCTGTGTACGAGAGAGTGTGACTGTGCGGAGACGAGGCTTTGCCCGTCCGCGTCCAGATCTCATTAGTAAGTTTGATTGGGGGGATTTCGTATCAGGCTTACACGCCGAGAGCCGACCGAATCGCCCCGACAATGGATTCCGCCAGTCGATCCATCTGCTCCTTCGATTCTGCTTCGATCATTACCCGCGCCAGCGCTTCTGTGCCCGAATAACGCACCACCACTCGGCCGTTGCCGTCGAGTTCACCCTCAGCCGCCGCAATCGCCGCCCGCACGGCAGGAATCTCCGCGAAAGCAGTCTTCTGCCGCACCCGCACATTCCTTATCGTCTGCGGAAACACTTTGAGATCGCCCACCAGATCGGCCAGCGCCTTGCCCGTGCGAACCATGACTTCCATCACCCGTAGCGCCGTCAGCAGTCCGTCGCCGGTGGTTCCCTCGCCATCGCGAAACAGGATATGGCCCGACTGTTCACCGCCCAGCGTGGCGCCCACGCGCCGCATTTCTTCGAGCACATACTTATCGCCGACATTGGCACGCAGCATCTGAATGCCGGATTGCTTAAGCGCCAATTCCAATCCCATATTCGACATCGTCGTCGCCACCACGGTGTCATTTGCCAACACGCCACGAGACCGCATGTCACGCGCCGCCAGCAACAGCACCGCATCTCCGTTTACCACTCGCCCATCGGCGTCGCAAAATAGCGCGCGGTCGGCGTCGCCATCGAAAGTCACGCCTAAGTCAAAACGGTCCTGCTTCTCCAGAGAACTTTCGTAGACATAGCGCGCCACCACTTCCGGGTGTAGCGCCCCGCAATTCTCGTTGATGTTCTTTCCGTCGGGAGCGGAATGTAGAAAGGTCGTGTTGATCTTGAGCGCCCCGAACAATTCCGGAGCCTCCGCCGTCGCCGCGCCGTTGGCGCAATCCACCACCACTCGCAACCGGCTTAAGTCCAGCTCCGGCGAAACGCTGCCCGCGAGCCAGCGAACATAAGCCTGGCGCAGACTTTCCTCGCCCGGAACGCTCGAAACCTCCGGCGCGGAATCCGTCGCCGGAACCGCGTCCGCTTGCAGCAACGCGAAAATTTCTTTTTCAATCGCCAGTTCGCGCGCGTCCGGCAGCTTGTAGCCATCGCCGGAAAAAATCTTGATCCCGTTATCCGTCCAGGGATTGTGCGAAGCCGAAATCACCACTCCCGCATCGAACCCTTGCGAGCGTGCCAGGAACGCGACTCCAGGCGTGGTAATCACGCCCGCGCTGCGCGTTTCCACGCCCACGGATGCGAGTCCTTGGAGAAATCGATCGGCAATCCAGCGACTGGAGAGGCGCGTGTCCTGTCCAATCACCACCCGTACCCTGGCATTCGTGCGCCACAGATCGTGCCCCAGCGCCCGCCCGATCCAATAAACGCTGTCGCTGGTGAGCGGAAATTCGCCCGCTACGCCACGAATTCCGTCGGTACCGAAGAGTTGTCTGGTTTGCGTCATCAATCGATCGTTGGTCGTTTGGCGTTAGCCGTTGGGCGACCGCACGACATCGTCCATTCAGAATTCGCGAACGACTATCGACGATCGACTAACCACTGTATTACTGCTTCTGATTTCCCGGACCTTCCATAATAACCGTCACGCGAATCGAAGTGGGGTGCACCACCTGGATCAGCGGGTCGGGGATATAGGCCTGCGTCACAAAAGAAGCTCGCGTCAACGCTCCACTCGCGTCAACGGGATCGGTAGTCGCCGCCTCCACCGCGTCGACCCGGCGTTGCGGCCCTGTGATCATGACACTCGAAGGATCGGCGATCACCTGAGCGACTCGCATTCCACTCGCGAAAGTTCCCGTCACCCGCGGTCGAACCTCAACCATACGAGTTGATCGCTGATCGAAGGACAGGTGAAACTGTCCCGGTATGATCTGTACGACCTCCAGATCGTGTGGCAGGTGCACCTGCCAGGCCGTCAAATCAAAAGTCCGTTCCCCCGGGTGGACGTTCGCCAGATCAATCTCCGCCCGCACATCCGCAGACTGCAAACCATGAATCGCGCGCTCCGGTCCTCTGATCCGGATCTGCGCCTCGGTGAAACTGGCGGAATCGATCTCCAGATTGTCTGGAAGATTACGGAACTCGAGCGGCACGTTCATTTCGACTTCCGCTGGCGGATCGTGCGCCACCACGCGCCACAACCCAACCGCAAGCAACAGGGAAACGATCTTGAGTACCCAATTGTGAATGAAGACGCGCTGAAAAAAGCTGCGTTGTCCTGGCATCGCTAGTCGTCCCTTCCTGCATCCGGCCTGCGCGACACCTGCGAACTGGGCGGTTCGTCTTCGATAAAGCTTTCCTCCACTGCCGTCGGCAGCGTGGGTGCGGGCGCATAACGGCGCAGCAGATTGCCCAGTCGCTCCCGCAGTCGCTCCACCGTCAACTCACGCTCAATGCTCCCTCCCACCGCGACGCTGATCGTGCCCGTCTCTTCTGAAACGATCACGGCGACCGCGTCGGTTTCCTCCGTGATCCCGATTGCCGCCCGGTGACGCGTTCCCAATTGGATTGAAAGCACTGGATTCATCGACAATGGCAGAAAACAAGCGGCGGCCGCGATGCGGTCTCGCTGCACAATCACTGCGCCATCGTGCAAGGGAGCGCTCGGACGAAACACCGTGGCCAGCAGGTCGTAGGACAACCTGGCATCGAGCGCCACTCCGCTCTCGATATAGGTGCGCAATCCGATCTCACGCTCGATCACAATCAGCGCGCCGGTCTGATTCTGAGAAAAAAGATTGGCCGCCAGAACAATGTCGTCGTAAACGTCGGCCACCGAACTCGTAGAGCGCATCAGCGAAATCCGGCTCCCGAGATTGGCCAGCGCGTGCCGTATCTCGGACTGGAAAACCACGATCAACGCGAATACGACGTAGGGTAAAAGCGTGCTTAGCAACCAGTTTAGCGTCCGTAGTTCGCCCAGATGGGCGAAATAGAAGGCCAAACCCAGCGTCGCCACTCCAACCAGCATTGGCGCCGCGCGCGTGCCCCGAACCAGCGTCAGAAGCTCGTAAATCAGGAACGCGACCAGCAAAACGTCGATGATCGAAGTGACCGAGATGTGCGACCAGACCATCGACAGTGTCACGCCAGCTTCACTCCAAACAATGAGTTGGCCTTCATTCTAATGCAGTGTGCCTAACACCCGCTCTCCGGCTGCGATTTTCTGCCCGGCCGCTCAATCTTCACCGCCGGCTGCTAATGCAGCTTGCCGGATTCCGGTTCAGCCGGCTCGGTCGCAGTCACGCGCGCCCGAACTTTTCCCCGAGCCAGGCGAGCCGACAGCTCTTCTCCTGCGGCGAGTCGCGACGCATCTTTCACCAGCTGGCCTTTCGCATCGAACACTAAAGCGTATCCACGATTCAGAATTGCGACGGGCGAGAGCGCCTCCAGGCTCGCGGTCTTGCGATCCAGCATCCCGCGGATCTCCAGCAATCGCCGGTGCGCGGCCGCGGCCAAGTTGGCAACCTGAGCCTCCAGCCCTTGCCGCACCGCAGCAAGGCGGCGCCGCGCATCGTAGTGCCGAACGGCCGCGGAAGCCGTTTCCGAGCGCCGATGGCAACGCTCCAATAGTTGCCGTTCTGCCTTTTCCAGCCGGAAGCGCTGTTCATCCAACTTCTGCGCGCGACGATGAATCCCGTCCATCATGCGCGTAAATGCCCCGTGTTTCGCGCGGTCGCTCAGTTCCTGACGCGCCATCAGCAACCGATATCGCATCGCACGCTCGAGGCGACGATACAGCTCTTCCGCCTGCGCTTCGATTTCCTGTCGCGATCGGATCACCAGTTCGGCCGCGGCGGAAGGCGTGGGCGCCCGCAGATCGGCGACAAAATCCACGATCGTGAAATCTGTCTCGTGACCGATTGCCGAAATCACCGGAATCTTCGACTCCGCAACTGCCCGCGCAAGCCCCTCATGATTGAAGCAAGCCAGGTCCTCAACCGAACCTCCGCCGCGAGCAATGATGATGACCTCGACCGCACGTTGTCGGCGCAGGTCCGAATGAAAGTGCCGCAGTCCCGCCATCACCTCGCTCGGCGCTGAGTCTCCCTGCACTTGCGCCGGATAAATCAGCACATTCGCCGAATGATGTCGCCGCGCGAGGATATTGAGAATGTCGCGCAGCGCCGCTCCTTGCAGAGAAGTAATAATTCCAATTCGCTGTGGCAACGGCGGAATCGGCTTCTTGCGCGACGCCTCGAACAATCCTTCCGCTTGCAATCGCTCCTTCAACTGTTCGAACGCCAACTGCAGAGCGCCCGCGCCCTTCGGCTCCATGAACTCCGCGGAGATCTGCAACTCTCCGCGATCTTCGTACACGGTGATGCGGCCGCGCACCGTAACATGCAGTCCGTTCTCCGGACGAAACCTCAGCAACTTAGCCGATGACCGGAACATCACCACCCGAATCTGCGCCGATTCTTCTTTTAGAGTGAAATACAAATGGCCGGAATCGGGGATGCGTAGATTCGAAATCTCACCTTCTACCCAGCAATCGGAATACTGCCGTTCCACAAGTGATCGCACGGCGGAAACCAAAGCTCGAACAGACCAAATCTGTCGTTCGGGTGCGCGAAACTGAAAGCCGAGTTGGTCGGACATTTCCATCAAAAGCGGTCCATGAAAGTCAGGCCGTGAGGATCAGTTTACCTTGCGTTGGAAGAGTTGCTTCACGAGAGGACATTCTTCGAGACCCCCTGAGTGGCGGTCTTTTAAAATCAAAGACCTAGAGGGATTTTTTTGCCAGGTCTTTGAAGAATAAGGACTTACCCGTAAAGTCTTTATAAATCAACTACTTAACTCGGCATCTAGCACTCTATCGCTTGAAATGGCTTACGAGAAACAAGATCGCCGACAACACAACGCTCAGCACAATCGAAGTCGCAAGTGGAAAATAGAACGTCGTATTCTTCCCGCGATAGATGATGTCTCCCGGCAATCGCCCGGGCACCAGACCGGTCCGCCCCAGCAGCATGACGATGCCCCCAATGACCACCAGGGCAATGCCAAGCACCACGAGCGTCCGTCCCATTTCTGCCATGCTTCGAGTTTAAACCCGGAAATGGTTGCAGTATCCCACTCATCGCACAGAACGCGATGAGTGGGGCACCCAGGCTTCGATCTCTTGGCCACGAGCATCGCCGCCTGATAATCTCTTCTTCCCGAGGAAGACCACCCGCCATGCCCAAGAAAGCCGCCGCGCCCTTCGTTCTCACCGAGGCTCTGCTCTCGGCCTTCGACACCAACGACCGCATCACCCAGTACCTGCTTGAGAATCTGCCTGCCGAGGCGTGGCGCGCCGAGCCTCCTCCGAAAAAAGGGCGCGACATTGCTGGCGTCGTCGCGCACATGCACAACGTCCGCGTCATGTGGTTGAAGGCGACGAAGGGAAAAATCCCCGAGCAACTCGACCGGTTTACGGTCACTCCTGCCCTCGCAAAGAAAGCTCTCGACACAAGCCGCGCTGCACTCCGCGAAGTCCTCCAGACCTCCCTCGAAGCCGATGGCCGGATCAAAGGCTTTCGCCCCGACGTCGCCGGTTTCCTCGGATATCTGATCGCGCACGACGCTCACCACCGCGGGCAGATCACGATGCTGGCCCGCCAAGCCGGACAACCGATCCCGCAAAAAGCAATGTTTGGGATGTGGGAGTGGGGCGTGCGTTAATCGTGCATACGTTAATCGGGCGTACGTTGGTGGCCGTACGTTAAACTGAAAGCAGACCCAGCCGACGCATGCACAAAGCTACGATTCTGTTTAATCCCAACTCTGGCCGCCGCGAAAAAAAACGCGACGCGGAACTGAACCATGCCATTGGCATCATCCAGTCAGCCGGGGTGCGCACCGAACTGACGGTTTGCCGCTCTAGCCAGGAAGCGACCGACAATGCCCGCTGCGCGGTGGCCGATGGCAGTGACACGGTATTCGCCTGTGGAGGCGATGGCACGATCCACGATGTGATTCAGGCATTAGCCGGCACGCCCGTCGCGCTCGCGATTCTGCCGTTCGGCACCGCCAACGCTCTCGTCCACGACCTCGGGATCCCGCCGCGCCCCGCCGCAGCCGCGCAAGTCGCCGTCAACGGAAAAGTCCGCCGCATTCCTCTCGGTCGCATCGAATGCGAAGATTTCAACGGCAAATCCGTCGCCCGCTATTTCACCGTCGCCGCCGGAGTCGGGGTGGACGCGCACCTGATCTACAAGCTGACCGCCGACCTGAAGCAACGGTCGGGGATGGCGGGCTATTACCTGAAAGCGTGGCAGTTGTGGGCAACCCATCGCATGAGAAAGTTTGAGGTTGAGTACGCTAACGGAAACGGTCTCCGCCAGCGCGCCGTTCTGACGGAACTTATGGCCGTTAGAATTGGCTTTTTCGGAAACGTTCTGCGCGAACTAATTCCCGGGGCATCGCTCGACTGCCACGACCTTCGAACCGTCATGTGCCGCACCGCAAACCGCAACGCCTACCTGCAGTATGTCGCCGGACGTGTTCTCGGTCGCCAATGGAATATCGACGGCATCGATCTGGTCAGTTGTTCGGAGGTTGTCTGCCAGTTACCGGAAAAAAGAAGTGATGGTCACAATGTCGACCACGCCGATAACCGTGTCTTCGTCGAGGCCGACGGAGAACTCCTGGGCCGCTTGCCCGCGCGCATGACTATGCAGGCCGACGCCCTGTCTCTGGTGGTTCCCGCATGACCTTTGCCTCGAGAGACTGACTAACCCCTAAGACGTTCCCTCGTGTTGTGTTCTAAATCTGTATCATAATCTCGCACATGCCAACCTCGAGCCAAGGCGCGATTCGCCTGTTCCGGTTCAAAGGCATTAACGTCTTTTTGCATTGGTCGTGGTTTCTCGTGGCGGCATACGAAATCCAGAGCCGCAACGGACGTTACTCCTCCATAACCTGGAACATCCTGGAGTACCTGGCG
>JBEKLO010000097.1:0-16070 GCA_050010155.1 Terriglobales bacterium | reverse complement strand
CAGGTTTGAAGATGAGCTTTCAGCTATCAGCCGTCAGCCATCAGTCAAACCAGCGAACCACAGTTTTAGGTAGATTTAGATTTTACTGAGAGCTGACAGCTGATGGCTGAAAGCTGAACTAACATGCCGCAAGCGCTCATACTCGCGATCGTCGTCTTCGTCACCATCGTGGTGATCGTGTTTGCCTTTGGCGCGGCGACGGTAATGCCGTCATCCGTGCTCGGATCACGCCTGCGTGAGATCGGCTGGCAGCGACCGAAGACCGAGGCCAAACCCGCCATCCGCGAACGCATGCAGCAAGCCCTCGATCCGCTGAGCCGTGCCTTGCCGCTCTCCCCTGCCGACGTTTCGCAGACGCGCCTGTGGCTGATTCAGGCTGGATATCGCAATGCCCAGCACGTAACCATCTACCGCGGTTTGCGCGTCCTGTTCGCCGCAGTTGCCTTCGTCTCGGTTTTTGTTTTTACCGGATTCAACTCGCCCCTGCTGCTCCTAGGCTTGACGGCATTCGGCTTCTTCATCCCGCGGTTCATACTTAAGAAGAGGCTCGAGGCGCGGCAGCGCCGCATTCGCCTCGGCCTTCCCGATGGCCTGGATTTGACCGTCATCTGCGTGGAAGCCGGCTTGTCTCTCGATCAGGCCATGATGCGGGTCGGCGAGGATTTGCGCACCGCCCACCCCGAACTCAGCGCCGAATTCCATCTCTTCGACCTCGAGACTCGCGCTGGGAAACCGCGCGTCGAGGCACTCCGTAATCTGGCCGAGCGCACCGGAGTCGACGATATTCGCTCGCTGGTCTCGACCCTCATTCAGACTGACCGCTTCGGAACCAGCGTGGCCCAGGCTCTGCGCGTCCACTCCGATTCGCTGCGTACCGAGCGCCGCCAACGTGCTGAAGAACAGGCCGCCAAAACGACCGTCAAAATGATCATCCCCCTCGTCCTGTTTGTGATGCCCTCCCTGCTATTCGTCACCGTCGGACCGGCCATCATTCAGTTGATGCACGTATTCATGCCGGCCGCCGCAGGGAAACGGTGAAGGCAATCTGTAATTTTGTGATTTGGTAAGTTTGTAATCTACGAACCACCAGCCAATTGTTACCCGGTTTTAAATTACAAAATTACCAAATTGCAAAATTACAAAATTGCCAGGAGTGATCATGTCCCCGCGCGGGCCCAAGGGATACGCTTTTAACCGCACCCGCACCACCTATCTTGCAACCGATCTCGTAGTCGCGAGCACTCACTGGTCCCGCTTTCGCGGTCTCATGGCCACCGACTCTTCCCGTTTCTCGCGCGGCCAGGGACTGTGGATCAGCCCTTCCCGCGGCATCCACACCTTCGCCATGCGTTTCCCGATCGATGCCGTCTACCTTGACCGCGAACGAATTGTCATCCACCTCGAAGAGGACCTGAAGCCGTGGCGCATGGCTGCCATTCGCGTCCGCGCGGCTTCCGTCCTCGAGGTGCCGGCGGGCACGATCCGCGAGTCCTTGACCGCTCTCGGCGACCAAGTGGACATTTCCTTCGAAGAACGTCCGATTCACACCCAGGCGGCCTGAAACAAGCCGCACCGGGTCCCCTCATCACCCAATTGTCATCCTAAGCGTCCTTCGCCTCGTGTGGATTACCCAAATCGCACATCGCATTGTCCGCATGGATACTGTACTGCCGGACCGTTGCGAGGTCTGCCTCATGTCCGTAGCATCACGGTTACGACGTGGCAGAACCTCCCCACAGTTGGCAGTTGCCTCGGCAGAGTCCCCTATCGAAGGCAGCAGAGCGCCACAGCGAAAGGTTGATCATGAATCAAGCTAGGACAAAGACAAGGATAATGATCGCGGACGATGATCCTGATTTCAGGCTCGCTCTGAGCGTGCGTCTTCGTGCCAACCACTTCGATACTGTGAGTGTTTGCGATGGTTATTCGGCCCTGGCGATGGCTCTCAAAGAAACTCCCCACCTGATCATTCTCGATCTCGGGCTCCCAGCGGGAGACGGATTTGCCATCCTGAAACACGTCAAAGAGTGTCCGGCGCTTTCGCGGGTCCCGATCATCGTTCTCACGGGTCGCGATCCCAGGGAGAATGAAAAACGTGCCCTCGAGTCTGGCGCCATCGCTTTTTTCCAGAAACCCCACGACGAAGCGGAGTTGATGCGAGTGATTCGCTCCAGCCTGCGCCCTGCGTGAGGCTGCGGCAGCTTGCATGGTGATTAACGTGCCAAGGGACTACACCTAAAACAACAAAACACCCAGCCCTAAGGTTCCGCGGTTTCCCAAAACGTAAACACGCATAACGGGTACAGTGAGGTGGTAGATCACGACAGCACCCTGGTTCACCGCATAATGGAAAGACCGAAAATTCTGATCGTTGACGATGACCCGAACCTGAGGCGGGCATTAAAAATACGTCTCAGGGCCAACCACTATGACACCGTGCAAGCTTCGGATGACCATTCTGCGATTGCAGTGGCGCAGAAAGAGCAACCCAGCCTTATCATCCTTGATCTCGGATTGCCAGCGGGTGACGGTTTTGCAGTTCTAAAAGAGTTAAAGGATGTCGATACTCTATCGGGTATCCCAGTCATTGTGCTGACTGGCCGTGGTCCTCAATTCAATGAACAACAGGTGCTGCAAGCGGGAGCTGCCGCTTTCTTTCAGAAGCCTGCGGACAACCGCGAACTGCTGGAGGTGATTCGCACGATCGTGCCGAATCCGTGGCCCGCCATGGGACCAGAACTGTCCCGCAGGTCTGAAGAAGCGTTGACCACCAAGGACGCAGAATCCCGGACAGTCGGGATGTTGCCTGATTCCACACGAGGACCCGAGACAACCCAAACCGTCGTTCTGCTTTCTCGAATCGTCGAGCAGATCGCTGACAGCGTGATACTCACGGATACGCACGGCATTATCCAGTATGTGAATCCAGCTTTCGAGGCGACTTCCGGATACGGCCGCGACGAAGCCATCGGCAAAACCCCTCGGATTCTGAAGTCGGGCCGGCACGACCCAGAGTTCTACCGGCAGATGTGGGAGCAACTCGCACGAGGGCTTCCCTTCAAAGGAATGGTCATCAACCGCAAGAAGACCGGTGAGCTCTACTGGGTGCAACAAACCATTACTTCGATGCGGGATAAGTCTGGGCGTCTGACCCACTTTGTCTCAGTGTCCCAGGACATCACCGAGCTGCGGCAAAAGCAGGAACAGGAATTCCAATTGCAACTGGCTCGCGATGTGCAGCAACGCTTATATGCCACTCCGCCCGTGGTCTCGGGTTTTGACATCGGCGCATCCGCGCATCCCGCCGACGAAACGGGAGGTGACTATTTCGATTTCATCCCCATGGCCGACGGTTCTCTTCTGATCGCGGTGGCAGACGCCAAAGGGCACGGTTTCAGCTCCGCGCTGGTCATGGCACTCACTCGGGCTTATGTGCGGTGCTTTGCTGCCATGCAGATGGAGTTGGATGAATTGCTGGCTCGCGTCAACCAGATGCTGCTGAAAGACCTGGACCATGGCGATTTCGTTACCCTCTTTCTAGCACGGCTTGATCCTGGTCATCGAACTCTGTCCTACGCTAGCGCTGGCCACGTCCCCGGCCTCATATTACTCAACTCGGGCGACGTGAAGTGCATGCTGGATAGCACGGGCTCACCCCTTGGCCTGTTTTCCGGAAGCAAGTTTACGCTGCAACTGCCCATTAGCCTCGATCCGGGAGAGATCGCGGTATTTCTAACCGATGGGGTCACGGAGTCGACCACCCCAGATGGGAACCAATTCGGCACCCAGCGTGTCCTGGATAAGATTCGGGCTCTCAGTCACAATTCGGCTTCGACGATCGCGGATGGTATCTATCATGCGACCCGGGCGTTCGTGCAAGGCGATATCCAGGACGACGATATTACGTCCGTTGTCATCAAAGCCTGATTGCGCTGGGTAAACCCGCCCCTTCAAGCGTTTATTTGAGATACTTCTCAGGCAACGTCAATCCTGGCCGTTCGTCGTCCCACATGATGCTGGCGACCCAGTAGCGCCCTTGCGCATGGATGATCTGGAGCGAGTTAATGCCCCGTGTGAAAGGCTTGGAATCATCGGCGGCGTGGCGGCTCTCGTAAGTGCTCCAAACATGAACCAGGTTGCCGAACTCTTCGACACGATTTGCGATACTCCGTTCAAAAAAGCCCTGCGTTTTGAAGTACGGGTCGTCGCGTTCGACATACATGTCTGGCGTAAGAAAGATCGCGTCGCTTTTGCGCGCGGGCTGGTCCGCTATGGCCGGAGCATCCGGACGGATCACCCCAAGCCGACCGTCAGGCAGAAAGAGAGAGCGGAAGCGATCCCAATCGCGAGGTTTACTTGCAGGCCCAGAGATCACGTCATAGAGCGCGGCCACGAGATGCTCAACTGTGTCTACATCGCTAGCATTCTTGGCAGAAGGCCATCCGGGATGCCCTGCAAGCGATCCCACCAGCGGGGCCGGCGCATGTTGCGGCACTGGCGCGGTCGATGATTGCTGCGATTGCTGAGAAAGCGCTGGTAGCGCAAGACTGGCCAGCAACATACCGAACGCAGCCAACTGTGTTTTTTTCATCATGAGCTCCTTAGAATCTAGTGCCATTCAGGGCGGGTACCGCTCTTGACACGATTTACCTACTACAAAGCCCCGCCAGGCGCCATTAGCGACAAGGAGACGCTAAATCTTTGATTCTGAAATACTTTACCTGTAAGTCCTTTCGATTCAAAGACCCAGTGAAGAAATCCCGCTAACCCAATGATTCTTAAAGACCGGCGCAAGGGGGGAGAAGTACCAACCAACCCAACACGACGCCTCGACGCCCAACCTTCCGACAAATCCTACAAAAAAGAAGGCGAAAAAACTCCGGTGATCGAGAAATCACAGAATCCTTCTGGCACACTACACTAGTAGGAATCCCCCAGAGACGTATTCCGAAATAATGTCCGAAGTTGAAACCATACCCGAAAGCGTCGATCGTCGGATAAGCGATCAGTGGCCCGAGCCACCGCGCCTGCTCGTCGAATGGTCGTCGCGATGGGAAGAATTCAAGTCCGCATTTGCTCCAGCGCTAACCCGCCCTCCGAAACGTCTCGCCGGAGAAGCGCCTGTGGGCATGTTTCCCTATCGCGGCATGCTCATCTGCTGGGTGCTCGAGTGCCTGCTACTGATTGCGATTATCGTGCTCCCCGAGCGCTTTGCGAGTCTTGAGATTCCCCTTCCTCCAACGCGTCCGCAATGGGACGTGATCTACTACTCGGGCGATGAGCTCCCGCAAACGCAAGATCGCGGAGGCGCCGAGGCCGGAAAGTCGGGACGCGCTGGCGGCCAGCAAGCTCACCATCGCACCCAAACCATCCGCGTAGCGCGTGGCGACAAGCCCGCCGAAAAGGTTGTCGATGCTCCGAAAATCAATCTGCCGCATTCCGATTCCGCGGTTGCCAATCTGCTCGCCTTCAAACCGCTTCCCGGACCGCCACCGGCCGAAGGCTTGCGTTCCTCTCTCGTCGCACCCACTCTGCCTGCGATGAGCGTGATACCGCCGTCGCCGGAATTGAATGCCTCCTCAAATCGCCCAGCAAATGGACTGACCGCCAACGTCATCCCGCCCGCGCCTGAAGTTTCCCACGCCAGCACCCGCACATCCCCGACATTGAATGCAGTTGTCGTTGCACCAGCACCGAATATCTCGCGCGACAAGATGAGAACGGCAACTCCGCTCGCACCGACAGTGATTGCACCGGCTCCGCGGGACGCGCAAACCGATCTGGCAAGTTCCCGCGTCCCACTGACGCAAACCGTCGACGTGGTTGCGCCCCCGGCTTCCGCACCGCCCCGCGACGTCTCGTCAAGGCCCAAGCTGACGCTGCCCGCGCCCGCCGTCATAGCGCCGCCGCCGTCGCAAGTCAGCCGCGATCTCAACAGCTGGGGAAGCTCCGCCGCGGGCGACTTGCGCGCCAAGCCAGTGCCTCCACCGCCGAGCGCCTCGGGCGGAGGTTCACTCGCGAGATCTGCTGTCGGCACACTCTCGCCGCAAGTTGTGCCGCCTCCAGCCAGCATCGACGGCTCGGGGTCTCAAAAGAACGGTCCCGCGGCAAGCGGCAGCCGCTCGGGTTCATCCGCAGCCACACTCCTAGGCAATGCCACGGTCGTGCCGCCTCCGCCGGGACTGGGCGGCGGCAAAGCCCTCGCCGGCAACGGACGAGGCAACAAGGGCGCTGGCGCCGGCGGTCCGCTCGACTTGGGTTCTCCTGTAGCTCCACCGTCGAACGCAGGCGGAAACGCTGCGGGCTCCGGCATTGTTGTTTCCAGCCAACCGGGAACGAAAGTTGGAGTACCCAACTCGACCGGCGGCGGCGCGCTCGCCATGTCGCCCAGCGGCACGGCAAAAAGTGGACTCGGCGGCAGCGGCGGAGGAGCGGGAATCGGCAAAGGCAACGGCCCCGGCAGCGGATTGCAAGGAGAAGGATCAGGCGCAGGCAGAGAAGGCACTGGACGCGGCACCGATCCCAACGCGCGTGGAGGGATATCCCCAAATCCCGGCCCAGGAGGCGCGGGAAGCGGTACCAACGGCGCACCCGCAATGCCCGGAGTCTCAGTACAGGGGGGCACTACTACCATCACATTGCCCAGTTTCGGCTCTCCCGGCGGCGAAGCCCCGTCTGCTGGCCCCGGACGGTCGTCCGCAAACGCCCACGGCGGGCCGAGCTACACGGTAAAGGCCACTTCAAACTCCGGTGGAGTCTTCAATCGCTATGGCCAGTTAAAGGGCGACAACTATTCCATCTACATCGATACATCGCTCGGAACCGCAGTAATGCAATATGCCGATGCCACCTCCGCCGCGCATCCTTACTCCGGAGACCTAACGAAACCTGAGGTGATGCGCGATGACCTGCCTGCGGGACTGCGGTCGACTTACGTGGTGTTCGCCTGCATCCTGGATCGTTCGGGAAACCTCAAAGATATAAAAGTACTCGAGCCCGGCGCCGCTGAAACTACTTCGAAGATTCTGGTGGCTTTGCACAACTGGAAATTCCGCCCCGCTTATCGGGGGAATGAGCCGGTGGAAGTGAATGCATTTTTGGGATTTGGGATCGATACGCGCTAGCTGACTCAGTAGCCCTTTTGCTTATCTACCACAGCTAGCAACGGTTCACCGTTTAGATACCGCCGCAAATTTTCGGAGAACAGCGCGTAATGCCGCTCCCATAGTTTGTCGGTGAGCGCGGCAGTGTGCGGGGTGATCAGCAGATTGGGCGCGTCCCAGAGCGGCGAGTCGGCAGCGAGCGGTTCCTGCGGAAATACATCGAGTGCGGCGCCTCCCATCTTTTTTCCGCGGAGAGCGGCGATGATAGCGGGTTCATCCACCAGTGGCCCACGACCGACGTTGATCAGGCAGGCATCGGGTTTCATGAGTGCGAGGCGTTCGGCGCTCGCAATTGCCGTGGTGCTGGCCGTGACCGGCGCTGCCAGCACGACGTAATCGGATTGCCGAAAAATCTCGTCGATCTGCGCCGGAGAGAATACGGCGTCCGCTCCTTCACGCCCCTTCTCTGGATGCTCACGCACTGCGATCACGCGCATGCTCAGAGCCCGCGCGCTTTTCGCTACCGCGCGTCCGATGCTGCCCAGGCCGACCAGGCCAACGGTTGCGCCCGCAACCTCCCGCACTCGCGGCAGTTCGTCCCACAGAATCTGCTGACCCCAAATGTGCTTCTCCTGCAGGCGCACCGAGCCCGGAATCTTTTTGGCCAGCGCAAAGATGAGCGCAATGACGTGCTCGGCGACGACGGGACCGTGCACTTCGCGCGCGTTGGTGAGAACCACCTTGCTGTTGACGAGTTCCGGAAATATCAGCTGATGAACCGCTGCCGCCGGACAGTGAAGCCATCGCAGTTTCTTGGCCGCCGCAATTTGCTCGGGACGGATCGACCATGCGATGACCATCTCCGCATCGACGATTTCCTCGTCGACGCGCTTGTAGTCGGGCAGGTGAACGATTTCAATTTGCGGAAACGCGTGCCGCAAGCGTTCGGAGAACCACAAGGGAGCGTTCCATTGATCGAAGGGATGGCGAACGCAAATCAGAAGCCTTCGGATCGGGCCATCGGGTGATCGGGTCATCGGGTCATCTAAAATCAACTGCGCGCCGTCCTTTGGGACGCAGCGAAGATCGCAAGAAGTTCGTTCGCTTCCGCAAGAGGATCGTTGAGCAGGTCCGACTTCACAATGCCGGATTCAATGAGACACTCAATCCAAAATACGGTTTCGTCGGCTTCCTCGACCACAATGCCCATCTTCGCAACGAACTCGGCCTTCGAGCGCCCTCGCCCTGCCGCTCGATAGTTTGCTCCCACCGAGGTGCCTGAGCGCAAGAGTTGCTTACCCAGCGCCTGCGCTTCCGTAGTACGGGGCAAATAGCGAAACAATCGGATGATGCGAAGCGCAAACCGCTTCGTCCGATTCCGCAACTCTTCTTGTTTACTTGAAAGCTCACCCATAGGCGCCCGATGTTGGTTTAGATGGCCCGATGACCCGATCACCCGATCACCCGATTCTTCACCCGCAGATCCGAGCCCGTCATCTCTTTCGGCTCGGTAATTCCCAACATCCCGAGAATCGTCGGAGAAATATCCCGCAGCGACCCGTTGGGCTTGAGCGAATACTGTTTCGCATCTTCCGCCATCACGATAAACGGCACCGGATTCGTCGTGTGGGCCGTGTGCGGACCGCCGCTTACGGGGTCGATCATCATTTCGGCATTACCGTGGTCGGCGGTGATCAGCATCGCCCCACCCTTGGCACGCACAGCTTTTTCGATCTGTCCCAGGCAGGCATCGACGGTCTCGACCGCCTTGATGGTGGGCTCAATCTTGCCCGAATGCCCGACCATATCGGCATTGGCGAAGTTGACGATGATGACGTCGAACGTACCGTCGTTCGTGGCCTTGACAACCGCCTCCGCAATGCCGGCAGCGCTCATCTCTGGTTTCAGGTCGTAGGTTGCGACTTTCGGTGACTGCACCATCACGCGATCTTCTCCGGGGAAAGGCTGCTCTACTCCGCCGTTGAAGAAATAGGTCACGTGCGCATACTTTTCGGTCTCGGCGACACGCAGGTTGCGCATGTTCAGGCCGCCCATGACGTTCGCGAGGATGTTCGACATCGACTCCGGCGGAATCACTACCGGCAAGCTGAAGTTCTTGTCGTACTGCGTCATGCAAACATACTTCAAGTTTTTCGGGACGCGGTCGCGGGCAATGGTCGCGTCGAGTTCAGCCGCGCCCGGCAAATCGCTGCCGCCCTTCTCGTTCAGACCGCTGTTGCGGCAGAGGGCGCGCGTCATCTCGCGCACGCGGTCGGCGCGAAAATTAAAGCAGATGCACGAATCGTCGTCGCTCATCTTCGCCAGAGGCTCGCCGCGGGCATCGGTGCAAACGAACGGCACCACGAACTCGTCGGTCACTCCTTTGTTGTAGGACTCTTTCATCCCCTTCACCGCATCGGTGTAGGTGCCACCCTCGGCTTTGCCCTCGACCATCGCGCTGTAGGCCTTGGCGATGCGGTCCCAGCGGCGGTCGCGATCCATGGCATAGTAACGGCCGTTGACGGTCGCGATTTTGCCGGAGTTGTACTCGCGCATCTTTTGCTGCAGTTGTTCCAGATATCCGGCGCCATTCGTCGGCAGCGTGTCGCGGCCATCCATGAAGGCGTGCACGAAGACGCGATCAACTCCCTGCTGCTTGGCCATTTTCAGGAGCGCGTACAGATGTTCTTGCCGCGAATGCACGCCGCCGTCTGAGACGAGGCCGAACAGATGCAGCTTGCGCCCGCTCGTGCGCGCATTCTTCATCGCTTCGACGAGCGCGGGATGAGAAAAGAACTCCCCGTTCTGAATCATCAGGTCGATGCGGGTGATATCCATGTGAACAATGCGGCCGGCGCCGATATTCAGATGGCCAACTTCGCTGTTGCCCATCTGGCCTTCGGGCAGGCCGACGAACGGCCCGCTGGTGTGAATCAGCGTGTTAGGATATTCGCGCAGCAGACGGTCGTAGATTGGCTTGCGCGCGAGGGCGATGGCATTGGCCTTGATTTCGGCCCTGTATCCCCAGCCGTCAAGAATGATAAGAACGAGAGGTTTTGGACGAGACATAAATCAGCTCTTGGCTCCTGGCTGTTGGCTCCGTAGATAGACTGAATCGGTTCCAGCCGCCGCACATCCATACTATTGCAGATAACGTTGCGAAAACTATTCCTGAGGATAAACATGCCGATTAACGAACTTTTACTGACCGAATTCGATGAAGAAATCAAGAAGACGAGGGCCACGCTGGAACGCGTTCCGGAAGACAAGAAGGACTTTGCGCCGCACCCGAAATCCATGCCTCTGAACAAGCTTGCGCCTCATGTGGCGCAGTTGGCTGGCTTTGGCCTTACGATTCTTACGACTCCTGAACTTGATTTTGCGAAAAGCAGTTTCAAGCCTTTGCCCTTTGAGTCGGCGGCGCAACTGGTCAAGGCTTTCGATGAGGGCGCTGCCCAAGTTCGCACCGCGCTCAAGAACACTCCGGATAAGGCCTGGACCGAGAACTGGAAACTCAGCTTTCAGGGCAAGCCGATATTCGACGGGTCGCGCTTTCTGGCTTACCGGCAGATGTTCCTCAATCACCTGGTACACCACCGGGCGCAGCTTGGTGTGTATTTGCGGATGAACGGGAAGCCAGTGCCCGCGATCTACGGGCCCTCGGCGGACGACACGCTGGGGTTCTAGCTTTTGGCTATTGGCTCTTAGCTTACGATCCAGATCACCAGATCACGTCCACCGGATAGCGCGAGAACCATGGATCGGCGGTTACGATCGGCAGTCGCTCTTCGATACTCTGCGCGATGAGCATTCGGTCGAACGGGTCTTGATGGTGGAGCGGCAAGGACTCGACTCGCAGGACGTGGCTCAGACTCAGCGGCAGAACGCGGACACCGTTGACTTCGAGTTTGCGCATCAAGTAAGCGCCCGCCGGCTCCGGCAGCGTGAGCTTTCCAATCACCACTTTCGCGAGCGCTTCCCACAGGCTCACAACACTACAACAGGTCTCCGCCGAAACGATCAGGCGCGCCACGTTGGGTGAAAGGCGCGTTTCATCTCCGACGGCCCAAGGAAAAGTGTGCGTATCGAGCAGGACTTTCACTACCAGAAGAGGTCTTCGATCTCTTTGGGAAGAGGGTCGTTGAAGTCATCGGGCACAACGAATTCGCCTTTGGCAGATCCCAGCTTGAATTTTCGCCGCGTTGGCTCGACGGCAACCAGCCTCGCCACAGGCGTTCCGGCCTTGGCGATAATCACCTCTTCGCCCAGGGCAACCCTCGCCAGCAGGCGCGACAGGTGAGTCTTGGCCTCGTGGATATTGACTTCCATAAGCACTGTTATAGCTTAGTCATGGACTTAGTCGAGTGCGGCTGATCTCACTTCGCCGCCGGTTTTGTCTCCGTGGGAGTGATGTCTTTCTTTTTTTGATTTTCTTCAGCAATCATACGTTCCATCTTCGCCTTCACCCTGCTGACCGCGGCCTCCATCCTCGGCTGGAGATAGGAGTTCGAAACCTGCATAGTCTCCGATGTTATTGTGGGCATCTCCCGCAATACCTTTTGGCCGACGGGAGACGAGTAGAAGGCAAGCAATTGGTCACAATCAGACTTTGTTAGATGCCTTTGGTAAATCGGAACCAAGTCTTGCAGAACCGCATCGATCGGGTAGTCCTTCTCGACATCGTCAACCATCCCATCGATCATTGCCTGAAATTGGGACAGTTCTTCCTTAGTGGCTTCCGGCAGCTCTTTATTCAGGACGTCCGCGGCCATGGTCTTTGTCTGCTTCCGGGCGATGTCTATAGTGAGTTGTTGGCGCTCGCGGACGTGGAGCGCCACGAATAGTTTTTGAATGTCCTCTTTCGAGGCTGGAAGATCACTCGACGCCAGCTGCGCCCAAGCCGGAGAAGCAGCGAGCAGCAACCAGAAAGCAAACGTCAACAGACACTTCATAAATCCCCCTCCCACGAACTGCTCACCCTCTGTAGTTCAGCGCACCCACGCCCAAAAACCGCGCGGCCCCGCCCAACTCTTCTTCGATCCGGAGCAACTGGTTGTATTTCGCAATTCTGTCGGTGCGCGAGGCTGAGCCCGTCTTGATCTGTCCCGCGCCGGTTGCTACCGCCAGGTCGGCGATGAACGTGTCTTCGGTTTCGCCAGAACGATGTGAAATCACAGACGTGTATCCGTTGCGGCGTCCGAGGTCGATGGCGTCGAGCGTCTCACTGACTGTGCCAATCTGATTGAGCTTGATCAGGATCGAATTGGCAATTCCATGCTCGATTCCCTTGGCGAAAATCTCGATGTTGGTCACGAAAATGTCATCGCCGACGAGTTGGATCTTACCGCCTAACTCTTGAGTCAGCAGTGCCCAGCCTTCCCAGTCATTTTCGGAGAGGCCGTCTTCGAGCGACACGATGGGATAGTCTTCGACCCACTTTGCGTAGTAGCGAATCATGTCTTCCGAACTCTTCGCCGACTTGTCGGATTTCTTGAAGACATATTTTCCATCCTGAAAAAACTCGCTGGCCGCCGGATCGAGCGCAATCGCGATTTCCTCTCCCGGCTTGTAGCCTGCCTGCTGAATCGCTTCCACCACCACCTCGATGGCTTCGACATTCGACTTCACCGACGGAGCAAAGCCCCCCTCGTCGCCGACTGACGTGTTGTAACCGCGCTTTTTCAGCACGCCTTTGAGCGTGTGGAAGACCTCTACGCCCCAGCGCAACGCCTCGGCGAACGACGGCGCTCCCACCGGCATCACCATAAATTCCTGGAAGTCAACGTTGTTATCGGCATGCGCGCCGCCGTTGAGGATGTTCATCATCGGCACCGGCAATACGTTTGCCGCAGCTCCGCCCAAGTAGCGATAGAGCGGCAGTTCGCAAGCCCTTGCCGCAGCCCGCGCGGCCGCCATCGAAACCGCGAGGATGGCATTCGCTCCCAGTCGCCCCTTGTTGGGCGTGCCGTCAAGTTCGATCAACCGGGCGTCGAGCGTGCGCTGGTCGGCTGCGTCCGACCCAGTGAGGGATTCCGCAATCTCACCGTTGACGTTCCCAACCGCCTGCAGAACACCCTTGCCGAGGTATATAGTCTTGTCGCCGTCACGCAACTCGACGGCCTCATGCTCGCCGGTGGACGCGCCACTCGGCACAATGGCCCGCGCGCTGGCGCCGCCATCCAGAAAAACTTCCGCTTCAACGGTCGGATTGCCACGCGAGTCCAGCACCTGGCGTCCGCGGATTTCAGCAATACTTGTAAGAGGCATCAGGGCGTCCTTTATCTTGCGGATTTAGTTAGAAACATAGTCACGATTCGTAGTCAGCAATTTCTGACGCAACACAATGCGTCTCCTGCCTACGAAGCGGATTATATCGGAGGCGGAAGACCGCGGTTAGTGCGCAGGGACATATCTCAGCGAATCGCACAACCGGTCATCCCACGTACCCGATCCGTTATTGTTCCCGATTTTCACCTCGCTTAAAGTCAACTCAACATGAGGGACCGCACCGAAACTCTGGAAATACGCTCGCTCGCCCCGTACTTTTCGCTGGGCGCGGCCAATCGCGAGGGCACTTTCACTCTCGATGGTCTGCTGGCCGGGGGCGCGCTGATTCTCGAGTTTCTGCGCGGAACCTGGTGACCGAATTGCGTCAAGCGCATGACTCAGTTCGAGTCGCGGCGAACCGAGATTGAAGCGGCCGGAGCGCAGTTAGCGTTTATTGCCGCTGAAAAGCGAAACGGCGTCTGGAAGCCGGGAAGATTTCTGGAGAAGCATCCGATCGCCGGCGTCTTCCTCCTCGACGAGGATCGAACCGTGACCAGAGACTACGGACTTCACCACGCATTCAGCCACGATGCCATTAACATCGCGCACCCGGCCACGCTCGTCATCGATCGCGACCGATGGGTGCGTTACCTCTATCGCGGCAGTAACCAGCTCGACCGGGCCCCGCTCGACGAAGTTCTCGGTGCTGTGCAACAGATCGCCAAATAAATTCGGCAAATGAATTTGGAGGTAAGAGACAACATGAAAAAAACACTTTCGCTGACGTCGCTCATCCTGTTCGCGAGTTTCGCGTGGGCGCAGACTGCCCTGCCCACCGGCACCGCCGTCAAGATGAAACTCGAAACCACGCTTGCAACCTTTAGCTCTAAAGCTGGAGATCCATTCTCGGCCAGAGTGACGGAGCCCGTCGTGATGGATGGAAAACCGGTGATTCCAATCGGCACCACGGTTGAAGGCCGGGTCACAAAAACGAACGAACCGCGCCGGATTGCCGGCAAGCCCACCATCGCCATCTTCCCCGAAACCCTGGTCCTTCCCAATGGAGACAAGTTCATGCTGAACGCGACGCTCGTTGACACCAACGCTCGCCACGGCACCGACGTCAACACGGAAGGGCAGTTCAAAGGCGCTGGCCACGACGGCAAAGATCTCACCGAAATCGGCATTGGCACTGGTGGCGGAATGCTCATCGGCGGTCTGGCCGGAGGCGGCAAAGGCTTGCTGATCGGCGGAGCGATTGGTGCTACCGTGACGGTCGCGCACTGGCTTGGGAAGCACCGCTCCGCGATGTTGCCCGCTGGCACGGAGATGGTGATGGAATTAAGCCGGCCGATGACGATGACAACGGCCACCAGCGGCCAGTAAACAGAAATAGACCGTGTGGGGGCGGGGCTGAGCTCGCCCTGAGCGGAACGGCCAGTCCAGAAGCGGGACAGCGTGCTGTTGAGCCGTCTACTATCTGGAACCTACACGATGGGACGGCATTGCACGGTTAGCGACACGGTTGAACCGTTCCGGCGAATGGTAAGCTTTTGCGGACCCACGGCGTGTTCGAAATACTCTCGTGCCTCGCCTACGGAGAAAGCGCTGGCCGGACGGTCTTGGATGGTGAGAATTTCGTCGCCGTTTGAACTCCAGCGGCTGCGGCTGGCGTGGCCGCGATCACCATAAAAACTGTGAGGGATGAGAAGTCCGCGCCTCCGGTCCCAAGCACAAATCCAGCGTGATCAAACTCGAAAGGCTGATCGAGACTGGTATTCGGCTCGAACACGGCTTTCTTTCTGCCATAGTCCAACGTGATCGTGAACCGCTTCAGTAGTCCATAACCAATCTGACCACCCGCCCGGTCCACGTCCTCTTCGGCGACCGCCATCACTGGATTCTTGACCACCAGGCCGGCAAAACGCAGCGATTTCGCTCTTGTCACCCATGCCTGAGTCTCGCCTCTCACGCTTACTCCCTTCATGGCCAATAGCGCTGGGGCGTTGTCCAAGAGTCCGTTTTTGCGCGCAAAGGCAGCGTTCAGCGAGAACGGATCTACTTTGCCAGTATCGATCTCGATGGAAGCCTGAATCAGCTTTCCGCTGGAACTTTCGATTTGAGCTTCCATGTACGGCTGATGGCTATCCAGGTTAAGCGCAACTGACTGCCCGCGCCCTGCCTGAAAAGACTCGAGATCGCACAGCGTCAGCCGCTGGTGCTGATAATCAAGAATGACTACGAACTGGTGGAAGAAGTCGTATCCAAGCACGCCGTCGATACGATGCCCCACCAGAGGACTCAAGCCGGATAGATCAAGGGTGGTCAGTGATTCCTCGGCGAGTGTCTGGCCTCCAACACTGCGGTGAACGCCGCTCACAGTGGAGGACTCGACCTTCCCTCCGGGCGCCGCTTCCACGTGCTTGTCGCCGGAACTGAGGTGGAGAACACGAACGGTCTCGGGATCCAACACTGAATTTTCAAAGCCACTATCGAGAAGGAAGCTGTACGTTTTCCCATCACTCATCCTAACCGGGACAAAAACGAGACCTCCGTGCACCAACATTGGAATTTCAATGCCGTGCCGGGATGCCGCGTCCTTTGTACCCGGCGGGGCTTGGCAGACCTGCGCGAGTGAAACACACGCACACAGCAAGGGAAAAAAAGCGAAAAGCTTGATCTTCGTGGTCGACATGGGCG
>JBEKLO010000096.1:0-26383 GCA_050010155.1 Terriglobales bacterium | reverse complement strand
GCCGTTTATTTCTGAGCCGCTCACACTTTTACTAAAGGCAATCGCCATGCCACGATGAGGTGAGTGCGGAGAAAGGTTGTTGCGGGCTGTGATCTCTTGTGAAATGAAGCGGATAGACGAGAAACCATTTTGTGGCGCGGGCGCAGGCGATGAAATCGTGAACACTGCGGTGATGCCAATCGCAACAGAGGCAAACCAGCGTTATCAGGGTTTGCGCGTAAAAAGCAAGACTCGCCACGTAGAATCAGTGTGTTGCAGCCTACAAGACCCGCTGCTGAACCTTGCAACAGCCCAAGCTGAAGAATGCAACAGGAAAAGCGAGCCTCTATAAGTTTATGGACTTCGAACATTTCACAACCATCAGCTTTGACTGCTACGGCACTCTGATCGATTGGGAGTCCGGAATTCTGCCTACTCTGCGGACGGTGCTCACGAACCATGGTAAGAGCCTGCCCGATGCCGACATTCTTGAACTCTATGGGGAATTTGAGGCGCGGGCGGAAAGCGGCCCGTACCAAAGCTACTGCGACGTCCTGCAATCGGTAGTGCGGGCGTTTGCCGATCGTTTCCATTTCGAAGCCAGTCCCGCGGAGATCCAGTCTCTGCACGAATCCGTTCCTTCGTGGCCAGCCTTCCCGGATACCGTGCCCGCGCTGCGTGAACTGCAGACACGTTACAGGCTCGTCGTGATCTCAAACATTGACGACGATCTATTCGCGGAGACCCGGAAGCATCTGAACGTGGAATTTGCCGGCGTGATCACGGCGCAGCAAGCGAGAAGCTACAAGCCTTCCATCAACAATTTTCAAACGGCCCTACGCACGCTTGGGCTCTCTCCGGACAAGCTCTTGCACGCCGGTCAGAGCATTTATCACGATGTGATCCCGGCGCAGTCGCTCGGAATCTCGACAGTGTGGGTGAACCGGAAGTCGGCTCGCCCGGGAGTTGGCGCGGTTCGTGCCGCGACGGGACACCCAGACTTGGAGGTTCCTGATCTGGCGAGCCTGGTTGCGGCTGTCATCAAATGCAAGTAAGGGTTACATCGGGACGGGCATCGCAAGAATCTTCTTTTGTATAGCGACGGTGACTAACTGCGCTTTGTTGTGGATATCGAGTTTGCGCATGAGGTTAAACTTGTGGGCCTCCACCGTTTTGACGCTGATTCCCAGAACGGCCGCTGCCTTTCGCACGGTACGTCCCTCCGCTAGCAACTTCATTACTTCGCGCTCGCGCAGCGTGAGGGCACTTCTCCGCAGCGGCACGCGCGCCGGCTGGTTCGGGCGAATCGCATTGTCTTGCAACTTTGTCTGGATCTGAGGGCTCAACGACCGTCCGCCGCGATGCACATCACGCAGCGCTCGCAATAAGAGCGGCGCGGGAGTGTCTTTCAACAGGTAGCCACTGGCACCCGAGCGCAGCGCTTGCCGCACATACTCCTGGTCTTCATGCATGGTCAGATAGACGATGCGGGTACCAGAGCAGTGTTCTTCGATCAGCCGCCCGGCTTCGAACGACGACATACCCGGCATGCTGATATCGAGCAACACGAGGTCCGGCCGGTGCTGCAGCACCAACTTGAGGGTTTCGGCGGCATCGCCCGCTTCTCCCACGACGGCAAAGTCGGGAGCGTCTTCCAGCAAGCGGCGCACGCCATACCGCAGCATTTCGTGATCGTCGGCGATCACGCAACGAATAGGCTCGGCAACTTCCGGGGAAAATAATCTGGCGTTCGTGGTCAACATGAAGAAATCCTCGCGCACTCAGACGAAGTGGGGCGAGATTGCAACCCCGGCTGGTCGGCAACTACCGGTACAAAGGTTTCTGTTATTGTACCCGCACCTGCCATATTTTCGAGGCAAAAAAGGTCTGGTAAGAATTCAGAGGGCCGAAAATCCGCGCGAAAATCAAGGAGAGCTGAACTCTTCCTTCTTCATTTACAATGCCTGTTCCACATGCTGCGCTACTTCACTTCCGGAGAATCCCACGGAGAGGCCCTGGTGGCGTTCCTTTCCGGGCTACCCGCCGGGCTCATGGTGGATCAGGCATTCGTGGACAGGGAGCTTTGGCGGCGCCAGCAGGGCTTTGGACGCGGCGGGCGCATGAAGATCGAAACGGACCGGGCTCATTTCCTCTCGGGCGTCCACCATGGCAAGACGATCGGCTCGCCAATCGCGGTGATGCTGGAGAATAAAGATTGGCAGAATTGGAAGGAATCGCTGCCCGTCGAGACTGGTGATCCGGTGAAGCACAAGCGCGTGGCGTCGCCGCGACCCGGCCATGCCGACCTTGCCGGAGCTTTGAAGTACGATTTCACGGAAGCGCGCTATGTCTTGGAGCGCGCGTCGGCCCGAGAATCGGCCGCGCGGGTTGCGATTGGCGGGCTCGCCAAGTTGCTGCTGCGCGAATTGGGCATGGAGGTTCTGAGTCACGTGATTGCGGTTGGAGCGGTTTCGATAGCGGATCGGGAAATTGCCTGGGAGCAAATCGAGCCACTGTCGCGAAAGAGCGAAGTGCTGCTTTCGTGCGCCGACTCCGATGCCGAGCAGCGCATGAAAGAAGAAGTGGATAAGGTTCTGCGGACGGGCGATTCGGTGGGCGGAGTATTCGAGGTAGTCGCGCACAATGTTCCGCCCGGTCTCGGCAGCTACGTGCAATGGGACGAGCGGCTCGATGCGCTGCTGGCTGCGGCGGTAATGTCGTTGCAAGCGGTAAAGGCGGTGGAGATTGGGAATGGGATTCACGCCGCTCATTCGCCGGGGTCGGCCGTGCATGATGAAATCGGCTATCAGCGCGATGCAGCATTTGCGGGCTTCACCCGCACCCGCAACAACGCTGGAGGTCTCGAGGGCGGCGTCTCCAATGGGCAAGAGATACGAGTGCGCGGTTATCTGAAGCCGATTTCCACGCTGCGGCGTCCATTGCAATCGGTGGATTTTGGGACGCGCGAACCGGTGAAAGCGGCGTATGAGCGCTCGGATGTATGCGTGGTACCGGCCGCCGGTGTTGCTGCCGAGGCCATGGTCGCGCTCACGCTGGCGCGCTGTGCGCTGGAAAAATTCGGCGGTGACTCGATGAAAGAAACGAAACGAAATTTCAACGGCTATCTCGAACAACTGAAGAACTATTGATCTGAAACTGGCATTCGAAGATTAGTCAACCAAAAATGATTTATCCAATTGTAAAATTCGGCGATCCGGTCCTGGAAAAACCTTCGGCAGAAGTCACCCGCTTCGACGACGAACTCAAGAAGCTGGTCGAGGACATGTTTGAGTCGATGTACGCGGCTCGCGGCGTCGGCCTGGCGGCTCCACAGATCGGCATTGCGCAACGAATTGCCGTCGTGGATGTGACGTTCAAGGAAGACCCCAATGCCAAGCTGGTGCTGATCAACCCGGTAATTATTAACAAAGAGGGCCGACAGCGCAGCAGTGAGGGCTGCCTGAGCATTCCCGAATTCCGCGAGGACGTCACGCGCGCCAAAATCGTGACCGTACGCGCGCAGGATCTTAGCGGCAAATTCTTCGAGCACACTGGAGAAGAGCTGTTGGCGCGGGCGTTCCTGCATGAAACGGATCACTTGAACGGCAAACTCTACATCTCCCACATCAGCGCGCTGAAGCGCGACCTGATCAAACGCAGAATCAAAAAGCTGGTCAAGGCCGGGGAGTGGTAGAAGGGAAGGCCTCAGGTGTCAGGTCTCGGGAAAAACATGCGCTGTTCAACGACGTTCTGAGACTTGAGACCTGACACCTTATGCTTTTGGTTTTCTGTGGCACGCCTCGATTCGCTGTTCCGACCTTGGAGAGACTGGTCGAGGCCGGGCATTCCGTCGCACTGGCGGTAACGCAACCCGATCGGCCTCGCGGGCGCGGGATGGAAGTTGCAGTTTCTCCGGTCAAAGAAACGGCAAACCGCCTGGGGATTGCCGTGGTGCAACCCGCCGCCATCAAGAACAATGCCGAATTCCGTGATCAACTGGCGGGGATCAACCCCGACGCGATCATCGTCGTCGGCTATGGCCGCATCATTCCGCAGTGGATGATCGACCTTCCTCGGCTGGGAAATTTGAACCTGCATGCGTCGCTCTTGCCCAAATATCGCGGCGCCGCGCCGATCCAATGGGCGATTGCTTGTGGCGAATCCGTCACCGGAGTTACAACCATGCGCATTGATGCAGGGCTCGACACCGGCGACATACTCATGCAGCACGAAATTCCGATTGCTCTGGAAGATACCGCCGAGACGCTGGGGCCGAAGCTAGCATTAATCGGGGTGGATCTGATGGTCGAAACTCTGCGTGGACTTGAGAGTGGGCAAGTTCGTGCGACGCCGCAGGATCATTCGCAAGCCACGCTGGCGCCTATTCTGAAAAAAGAAGACGGCCGCATGGATTTCAGTCGTACGGCGGACGATCTGTTCAACCGCCTGCGTGGTTTTCAGCCGTGGCCCGGGGCGTTCACGATGTTCAAGCGTAAAACCCTGCAGGTCCACCGCGCCGAGCCGTCGCAACATCGGATTTATTTGCCTCCTAGCCAAATCGCGGTTGAGGGAGCACGCTTTTTCGTTGGATGCGGCAATGACAAAGATAAAGAGGAAAGTTCTTACTCCGCCCTGGAACTGCTCGAAGTTCAGCTCGAGGGCAAGCGCCGTATGACTGCGCAAGAATTCATCAACGGGTACCGGCCCAAATCCGGCGACCATCTGGGACAATAGCTTCGATGGCCGTTTCTCCTGCACGATCCGTCGCTTTCGAAATTCTGTTGCGGGTCGAGCGCGAAGAATCCTACGCCACCGAATTACTCCATTCCGCTGCCCTCGAAAACCTTTCCCCGCGCGATCACGGACTTGCCACCGAACTGGTGATGGGAGTGCTCCGCTGGCAGTCGCTGCTCGATCAGCGACTGGCGGGGGCATCGTCGCAGAAGCTCGATCGGCTCGATGGCGAGGTTCTGGCGGCATTGCGCCTCGGCGTATATCAGTTGCAGTTCCTTTCCAGAGTTCCGGCGCGAGCCGCAATTTTTGAAAGTGTAGAGCTGGTCAAGGCGGCGCGAAAACGTTCGGCGGCTTCGTTCGTGAATGCGGTTCTCCGGACAACCGCCGCAACCAGCACAGAAGATGTCTTCGCGGAAATCAGCAAATCGCCCGACGCGATCACGCTGGCTCGGAATTCCGCTCATCCCTCGTGGTTGGTAGCTCGGTGGGCGGAGCACTATGGACTTGAAACAGCGCGCAAGATCTGCGCGCACGACCAGACCGTGCCCGACACGGCCATTCATATTCACGACGATGCATCTCACAACGACCGATTTCAGGGCGATCGGTCTCACGCCAATCAAACCGACGCCGAACTTGCCGCGGCCGACGTAGAGCTCTCGCCGGGCCGGTTGCTATCGGCGGCACGGCGCGTTGTCTCGGGCGACGTGACCGGAACGCACGCTTACCGGGAAGGCCGAGTTTCCGTTCAGGATGAAGCTTCGCAACTGGTCGCGCTTCTGGCGGGTCACGGAGAAATGATTCTGGATTGTTGCGCCGCTCCCGGCAGCAAGACTGCCTTGCTTGCCAAGCGCAATCCGCGTGCCAAGGTCTTTGCAACGGAAATGCACCCGCACCGCGCGCGCTTGCTGCAAAATCTGCATCGCCTGTCCAACATCCACGTAATTGCCGCTGACGCGCGGCATTTGCCTTTCTCGGGAACATTCGATCGAATTCTCGCCGATGTTCCTTGCTCTGGAACCGGCACTCTGGCCCGCAACCCGGAAATCAAGTGGCGGATCAACTCCGAAGACCTGCACGATCTGCAGTCGCGGCAGCGAGGAATCCTGAAGTCCGCGCTTGCCCGGCTCGCGACGGGCGGACGACTCGTCTACTCCACGTGTTCGCTCGAGCGGGAGGAGAACGAAGCCGTTGTAGAAACGACTCTCGAAGAAATGACGGAATTCCGCATTGGCGATTTCAGAGGAGAACTGGAGCACCTGCGGGAGTCTGGCGAGCTCTCTTCCGAAATGGATGGAAAAGGCATCACGTCTCTTCTGGCTGGCCCCTATCTGAAAACGATTCCCGGCGTTCATCCTTGCGACGGTTTTTTTGCCGCGCTGATAGTAAGAAGGTAAATGCAGATGACTGAATGCAGATGACTCAAGAAGGACGATAGCCGAACCTTGGCGTTCGCCGCAGGCCGCTACGCTGTGCCTTGACCTCGAGCCAGCAAGAGTTTCATTTCCACTTGCCGTCGATCCTGTTCATCCACGCGGAACATGGGCCGCGGCTGCAGCTTCATGCGTCGCGCCAGGAAGAGATCGGGTAGCTGCGCGATACGCGTGTTGTAGGAGTTGACGTCATCGTTGAAGAATTCGCGACGGTCGGCGATTCGCTCCTCTAATTCGGAAATCCGACTCTGCAACGCCAGAAAATTCTGATCAGCTTTGAGCTGCGGGTATCGCTCCGCTACCACGAAAAAAGCGCGCAGAGCACTCGTTAGCAGCACGTCTGCCTGAGCCTTTTGCGGAATGCTGGCGGCGTTCATTGAAGCCGCCCGAGCTTCGGTCACCGCTTCCAGCGTCTGCCGCTCGTGGTCCATGTAGCCCTTCACGCAGGCTTCAAGGTTGGGAATCTCGTCGTGGCGCTGCTTAAGCAGGACGTCGATATTGGCCCAGGCACGGCCGATCTCGTTCTGCGAGCGCACCAGTCCGTTGTATACGATGGCCGCGTAGATCGCGGCGCCAGCAATCAGCAGAACAACCGCAAGAGAAGTAACAATCGGCATGAGGGTTTTTGGACGAACTCGCCTTGAACTTAGCGGAAGGCTCGATCCGAGGCAAGTTACGCCTGGGTGGACCTACCGCTCCCCGAGATTGTCGGTCGGAGGAATTCGCCGATGCTTGAGAGCGGAGGCAGGCAGCTTACTTGGCGTCGGCTTTGGTGTTGATTTTCAAACTGATGTACACCTCGGCACGGTTGTCAAATTGGCTGACCGTTTTTGTGCCGCTCTTGCGGTTGTTGTACTGCGCATACACTTCGTAATCGATGGTGGGTTGGAGAGCCGGAAATCGGTAGGTTCCGTCGGGGCCAACAATATACGTTTTCACGGAGCGGGTATGAGTGTTGGTGAGATACACCACCGCGTTCTGCACAGGATTGTCGCCAGCATCCAGCACCTTGCCGGTAAGCAGTCGCGTCTTGTCTTCCTTCGAACTTCCAAACTGGGGCGCTGGAGTCGCCGACGCCAAAGTTGACAAGACTGGCCCCGACAAGATGACGGACAGCGACACTGCAAGCGCGATGACCGCCTTTTTCATGAGCATTCCATTGCCGCCAGTGCCGAACCCATGGCGGTTATTCCCACTTTAGCCATTCCCAGTCTAGTTACTCCCAGTCTAAATGAATACCGATGTCAGAACGCTCGTCATCGTCGATATGCACGGTCACTTCCGCGCCCGGCTTCAATTTTCTGCCGTCGGGCAGTTTATAGCCTTTTACGTCCGCCCAGACGATGTAGTCGGCCTTCCCGGCTGGCACGCGTTGCGCGAACTCACCTGTGTGATTGGAATAAAGCTCCCAGCGAACCTTTTTCTCGTCGGCCCGCCGGATCTTGATCTTGACGCCGTAGATCGGTTGCCCGCTGGGATCCCAAACCGTTCCGAAGATCAGCGCATAAGGTTTCTGTTTCTCGGGCTCGCTGCCCTCCGCTCTTCCGGAGACTAGCAGCGGCACCAGGAACAACATGGCCGGAGCCATTGCGATTAAGCGCCAGGCCATTAACACCCGGACTGTGTGAAAGTAGCAGCGTCCTTCAGGAATCTTCGTCCTCATCCTCTTCGTCGTCGGCTTCGTCGTCGTCCTCGTCTTCGTCGATCTCGTCTTCGCCGACTATCTTGAGTTCGACGGGATTGACTGTAACCACCTCGAAGTCTGTACCGCACTCCGGGCAGGAGACGACCGCGCCCTCATCGACCTCATCTTCATCGATGTCGAGATCCGTCTCGCATTCAGGACAGTACACCATGATTTCCTCCACGTTCGGAATACCCCCTGTTATATTTAGTTTCTTCGTGAGGAAAAGGTCAAGTGGGTTATCAAGAAAATTGTGCCCCGGCCGAAGAGGTCCGTTTCGGTCACCTATCCAGGAATCTTGTGGCAGCCGGGGTGGTTGCCCTCGCTTTGGCTTGTTGCTCACCTCTGATCACGGCTCAAGAAATGGCGCAGGAACAGGAACATCAACCGGCGCCGCGGCTAGCCGCTGACCCGCATACCGATGCGCGCATCGCCGAAGCCATCCGGCAAGTTTCGGCCGATCACATCCGGCAGACGATCGAAAAGCTGGTCAGCTTTCAGACCCGGTCCACGATTTCCGCACAGGACGAGGAATCCATCAAAGCAGGCAAGGGAATCGGAGCGGCGCGAGAGTGGATCAAAGAGGAGTCTGAGCGCTACTCCAAGGAGTGCGGTGGCTGCCTGGAAGTGAAAACCGACACCTTCACCGAGCCGCCGGGCGAACGCATCCCGAAACCGACAGAAATCACCAATGTTTATGCGGTGCTGCGCGGGGCTGACCCAACGCAGGCGGATCGCATCGTACTGGTAACCGGCCATTACGACTCGCGCAACAGCGATCCCTTGAATGGGACTGACGCTGCTCCGGGAGCAAACGACGACGGCAGCGGAACCGCTGTGAGTCTGGAGTGCGCCCGCGTGTTGAGTCAGGCCGCCAGCAAGCTTAAGTTCCGCGCGACAATTATTTTTCTCACAGTCGCCGGCGAAGAGCAGGGCTTGGACGGCAGCAAACACTTCGCTCAACTGGCGAAGCAGCAGGGATGGAAAATCGAGGCGGTTTTGAACAACGACATTGTGGGAGGCAACATCGGTCCGGGACAGGATGCCAGCATAGTGCGCGTTTTTTCCGAAGGGCTGCCCACGGCTGCAACCGACGCTGAAATCAAGCGGATTCGAATGCTCGGCGGAGAGAGCGACTCGTCTTCGCGCGAACTGGCCCGCTACATCGCTGACGTCGGGCGCTCGTACAATGCCGGCGTCAAACCGTTGATGATTTTCCGGTTGGACCGCTTCCTGCGCGGGGGCGACCACTTCTCGTTCAATCAGCAAGGTTTCGCCGCGGTTCGCTTCACTGAATTTCGCGAAGATTTCAACCATCAGCATCAGAACGTTCGCAAAGATGACGCCAGCGGCATCGAATACGGAGACTTGGCGAAGTTTGTGGACCTCGACTATGTGGAGCATGTAGCGCGGTTGAACGCGGCTACTCTGGCCTCGCTGGCATCCGCTCCCGCACCCCCAGCAAACGTAAAAATGATGACCAAAAACGTCGAAAACGATACGACTCTGACGTGGGAGGCTTCTGCGGGAGCGGTGGACTACGAAGTGGTGTGGCGCTCAACTAATGCGGCCGACTGGGAGTACGTCCAAACGGTCGGTAATGCGACGCGTGCAACCCTGCCGGTTTCGAAGGATAATGAGATATTCGGTGTGCGAGCGGTCGATGCGGCCGGACATCGCGGTCTTCCGGTTGTACCGGAGCCAGAAGGTAAATAGTGAGTCGCGGACAAACCATCTCGTTCAGTTTCCCTCCCTTTGCAGGATGGGTGAGGCGAATCATTCTGACGTGCACTGGGATCTACCTATTTCAGTTGATCGTGCAGTTGTTCAGCCGGAACGCTGTCGGCCTGATGCGAGAGTGGTTTTCGCTGATCCCAGCGGACGTGATGCACGGCGAAGTCTGGCAAACGGCCACCTATTCCTTGCTCCACGCCGGCTTCAGTCATGTGTTTTTCAATATGCTCACGCTGTGGTTTATCGGCGCATATCTGGAGCGCGACTGGGGGCCACGGCGATTCATTGAGTGCTATACGTTCTGTGTCGTGGGCGCTGCCCTGGTAACCATTGCCATCTCCTACACTCATTTTCTGGGAATGGATCCGGGCACGGAAACGATGGGCGCGTCGGGCGGCATTTTCGGCCTGCTGATGGCTTTTGGAATTCTCTACGCCGATCAGGAAATGTACCTTTTCCCCCTACCCTTCCGAATCAAGGCCAAATACCTGGTCGGCATCTGGGTCGTGGTTGCGATCATTGCGGTGTTTGAGCCGTCGCAGGGCGGAGTCGCGGTTTTTGCTCATCTCGGCGGATTGTTCTTCGGCTTCCTGTGGGTAAAGTTCATGCCTTCTCGGGGAGTGAGTTACGCTGCGTCCGAGAGTTATTTCGGAGTGAGGAATTCGTACTATCGTTGGAAGCGAAAACGCGCGGCGAGAAAATTCGAAGTGTACATGCGAGATCACGACCGCAAAGTTACCTTCGACGAGCATGGGAATTACGTGCCTCCCGAGGATAACGATAAGACTAATGGCGGATCGAAATCGGGCTGGGTGAACTAGGGAAATATCACCGCCGACACGCAGAGGACGTCGAGACATGCTTCTCTGAGTCGCAATGGGGCGCCTGCCCTGTTTGCCGCTTCCTCACTATCTAGTTAAACATCTGAACAAACTTAGGCAGGATGATTGTTGGGAGTTCCTCTGCGCGCGCCTTCCCTTTGAAACCCAGGTCGTGGCCTGCGCCTTCCACTTTCATTAACTCGTTCTTGGCGGGAATTAGCTGCAAGGCTTTGGTCATTTCTTCGATGCTTCCGAATGGATCACGCGTTCCGTGTACGAACAGACTGGGCGTGTGCAGTTTGGGCAGATGTTGGATGCGAAGTTGCTCTGGCTTGCGCGGCGAGTGCAAAGGGTAAGAGAGCAGCAACAGGCCCGATACGAGTTCGGGCTCGGAAGCGCAGAGCATCGTAGACTGGCGACCTCCGTAGGAATGCCCGCCGAGAAAGATCCTACCTGCGACGCGTTTACGCAGTCCTGCAACCGCATTGCGCAGACCGGCGCGATCGCGTTCGGCGCCGCCAGGGGATGGCGGGCCCGTTCGTCGCTCCTGGCGAAAGGGCAGATCGCAGCGCAGAACGACATAGCCATGTCCGGCAAAAACTTCGCTGAGCGCCACGAGCAAGGGCGTCGTGGAATTTGAGCCCGAACCGTGCGTCAGGATCAGCGCCTCGCCGTTGGGGGTATTCGGTGTGTGCAGCCAACCTCGTACTGAGGGTTCCACTGTGTTATCGAAGAATGAGTCGGCGGCTTTCGATTCCATGGCAGACTGCTACCGTTTCTGATACCGCGTGATGTTCATGGCGCCGTCAGCGCGCCGCGTCGTCTACCCGCGAAGGCGAACCCTTCGTGAGACAGCGAGGAAAAAGCTGGGCATTGAATTCGGCGCCAATCAGCACTACCAGCGAGATAATGTACATCCAGAGCAGTAATGCAATACCCACGCCAAGCGAACCGTAGATCACACTGTAGTCGGCATAGTGCTGCAAATACACCCCGAACAGGGCCGTCGAAATCAGCCACATGGCCGTCGCCAGCACGGCGCCCGGTAAAACACTGTGCCAGGGCTGGGTGCGTGGCAACGCGTTGTGATAGATCAACTGAATCACGGCAATGCTGGTCATGATCGCAATCGCCCAACGGATCGCACCCCACAGCAACAGAATCAGAGGTCCAAACTCGTGCCCGATGTGAAACAGGATGCGCGTCTCAATGCGGCTGCCGAAGGCAACCAGCACGGTTGAGAAAGTCATCGGTATGCCCGCCATCAAAACCAGCGAAATTGCAATGGCGCGCTCCTGAACGATCCCCCAGGTTTTGGGCAGTTGATAGGCACGCCGAAAACCATCCATCCACGAGATGATGACGCCGGAAGCGCTCCAGACGGTCAATAACGAGGTGGTGATGAGCAGGCCAACGGGACGGTCAGTGCTGCCTCGCAGATAGGAAAGCGCGGCGGAACTGCCCGCGGGCAGAATGGTGCCGAGGGCGTAGGAGACCTCCTGCAGATAGACTTCGCCCCGGCTCAGGGTGGCAAGAATGGACCCTAGTACCAGTAAGGCCGGGAAAAAAGTGAAGATGGACGAATAGGCCGAGGCCTTCGCGGTTCCGAAAGCGTCGTGTTCGAAGGCGCGCCAGATCGACAAACGAAACAGACGCCAGAAGCGCCCCAGTGCCGGCGCCAATATTAATGCTCCAGGGAGCGGCTCCGGCGTGGGGTTCGGATCCTGAGGTTGCCCCGTCAGGCGCTGTGGTTCCAGTGCTAAAGACATTGGTTTCAAGAAACCGTCGTCCAATTAAGGGTCATTTTATAGCGAATCCACCGTTTTGTGACCATCGGTAGTTGCCGAATTACTGCTCGTGGCGACGGGCGTCCTGCCGGTCCAAGCCCAATGTGGCTCGACAGCCCCTATAAAAATTAGGGGGCGACCTTTGTCGCCCCCTGTCGGATTCGTTCCAGTTTTACTCCGCGGCCAGTTCTTCAGTCTCGCCTTCGTGGCGCATGAGTTCGAGCGCGCGCTCGGCATCCTCATAGGCTTGCGAGACTTCCTCCTGCACCTTGCTGGCGGCCTCTTCCATTTCCGGAGAGAGACGCACGTTCCGGTAGTACTCCATGCCGGTGCCGGCGGGAATCAAGCGGCCCACGATCACGTTTTCTTTCAACCCGCGCAGATGATCGACCGCTCCCTGAATGGAAGCTTCGGTCAGCACGCGTGTCGTCTCCTGGAAGGAGGCGGCAGAAATAAACGAATCGGTCGAGAGCGACGCTTTGGTGATTCCGAGCAGCAACGGGCGCCCGGTGGCCGGTTTGCCGCCATTGGCGATCGCACGCTCGTTCTCCTCGTGGAAGCGGAACTTGTCCACCTGCTGTTCGAGCAGGAATTGAGTATCGCCCACGTCTTCGACCTTCACCCAGCGCATCATCTGGCGGACGATCACTTCGATGTGCTTATCCGAAATGTTCACGCCCTGCAGCCGGTAGACTTCCTGAATTTCATTCACCAGGTAAGCCTGCAGCTCTTTCTCGCCGAGGACGGCCAGAATGTCGTGCGGGTTAAGCGGGCCGTCCATCAGCGGTTCACCCGCGCGGACGCGCTCGCCTTCCTGCACGTTGATGTGAACGCCGCGCGGAACGGAATACTCTTTTTCCGTGCCGTTATCGGCGGCCACGTAAAGTTTGCGTTGCCCCTTGGCAACTTCGCCGAACCGAACCACGCCATCGATTTCGCTGATGACAGCGGTTTCACGCGGTTTGCGAGCCTCGAACAATTCGACCACACGCGGCAGACCGCCCGTGATGTCCTTGGTCTTGGTCGTTTCGCGCGGGATCTTGGCCAGCACGTCGCCCGGAAATACCGTGTCGCCGTCCTGCACCATGAGGTGAGCACGCGACGGCATCAGGTAGCGCTTGCTTGCCTTGCCCTTGATGACAATGGCCGGCTGACGCTTCTCGTCGGGCGAATCCGCCACTACGTGACGCGAGAGGCCGGTGACTTCATCGACTTCTTCGTGCAGCGTGATGCCTTCCTGCAAGTCCTTGAACTGCGCCGTGCCGCCAATTTCGGTGAGGATGGCGAAGGTGTAGGGATCCCACTCGACAAGAGCCTCGCCAAGAGCGACCGGACCACCTTCGGTCACCTTTACCTTGGCGCCGTACACAACCGCATAGCGCTCGCGTTCGCGACCTTTGTCGTCCACCACGGCGATCGAACCCTGGCGATTCATCACCACCAGATCCCCGGTCTTGGACTTCACAGTCTGCAAGTTGACGAAGCGCACCGTGCCATTGCTCTTGGCATCAAGGCGCGACTGTTCCGAAACTCGAGATGCCGTGCCTCCGATGTGGAAGGTACGCATGGTGAGCTGCGTTCCAGGCTCGCCGATGGACTGCGCCGCGATCACGCCCGTAGCCTCGCCGAGTTCAACCAGACGGCCGGAGGCGAGATTACGTCCGTAGCACATGACGCAAACGCCGCGCTTCGACTCGCAGGTAAGCACCGAGCGAATTTTGACGCGCTCGATACCGGCAGCCTGAATCGCGCCCGCCAGATCTTCGGTGATCTCCTGATTGATGTCGACCACGACCTGACCTTCGTAGTCCTTGATCTTCTCGAGTGAAACGCGGCCCACGATACGGTCGCGCAACGGCTCGATGATTTCTCCGGCTTCGACGATACCGGAAACGAAGATACCGTCGACGGTGCCGCAGTCGTATTCGCTGATGATCACGTCCTGCGCGACGTCGACCAGACGGCGCGTCAGATAACCCGAGTCAGCGGTCTTCAATGCCGTATCGGCCAGACCCTTGCGGGCGCCGTGCGTCGAGATGAAGTATTCGAGAACCGTTAGACCTTCACGGAAGTTGGCCGTGATCGGCGTCTCGATAATTTCACCCGTCGGCTTCGCCATCAATCCGCGCATTCCGGAGAGCTGCCGGATCTGCTGTTTCGATCCTCGAGCGCCGGAATCGGCCATGACGTAAATCGGGTTGAGTTCGCCTTCTTTGTCGCGCCGCTGCATCTGGCCAAACATTTCATCGGCAACTTTTTCCGTGATGGCCGACCAGATTTCGATGACCTTGTTGTAACGCTCGCCGTTGGTGATCGCGCCGTCCAGGTACTGCTGCTGCACGTTGATGACCTGCTTGTCGGCGTCCTTCACCATGTTCTTCTTTAGATCTGGAATCACCATGTCGTCGATGCCGATGGAGAGGCCAGAGCGCGTCGCGTACTTGAAGCCGAGCGACTTGATCTCGTCGAGCATCTTTACCGTGACTTCCAGACCGAAGCGCAGATAGCAGTAATTGACCAGCTGTCCAATACCCTTCTTTTTGAGCAAGCCGTTGATATACGGCATAGCTACGTTGACTCCGGGCACTGTCTTGGGCAAATGGTCGTTCAAAATTGCGCGGCCGACGGTCGTATTCAGGAACTCGCGTTCAATGTGCACGGGTTCCGTATGGTTCACGTCCTGATCGTCGTAAGCCTGCGTCAGGTCGATGACCTCGCCGGTATAGCGCAGGCGAATCGGGGTGAGCGTTTCAACTTCACCCATTTCGAGCGCGATCACGACCTCGTCAATATTGGCGAACGAACGGCCTTCGCCCTTCGCTCCCGGTTTCGCTTTTGTCAGGTAGTAGAGACCGAGCACCATGTCCTGCGTTGGCACGGTGATGGGCTGACCTGACGCCGGCGACAAAATGTTGTGCGAAGACAGCATCAAGACGCTTGCTTCCACCTGCGCCTCAGGCGACAGCGGAATGTGTACCGCCATCTGATCTCCGTCGAAATCAGCGTTAAATGCAGTACAAACCAGCGGGTGGATTTTGATCGCCTTGCCTTCCACCAGCACCGGCTCGAACGCCTGAATACCCAGGCGGTGGAGCGTAGGTGCACGGTTTAGCATGACGGGATGATCCTTGATGACCTCTTCCAGTATGTCCCAGACGATCGGATCCTGCTGCTCCACCATTTCTTTTGCCTGCTTGATGGTGGTGCAGTTTCCTGTTTGTTCGAGCCGGTGGTAGATGAACGGCTTGAAGAGCTCCAGCGCCATTTTCTTCGGCAATCCGCACTGATGCAGCTTGAGTTCGGGACCAACTACAATCACCGAACGTCCGGAGTAGTCCACGCGTTTCCCGAGCAGGTTCTGGCGGAACCGCCCTTGTTTGCCTTTCAGCGTGTCGGAGAGCGACTTCAGCGGGCGGTTGTTGGCCCCGCGCAGAACGCGTCCGCGGCGTCCGTTGTCGAATAGGGCGTCGACCGCTTCCTGCAGCATGCGCTTTTCGTTGCGCACGATGACTTCAGGAGCATGCAGGTCCATCAATTTCTTCAACCGGTTGTTGCGGTTAATGACGCGCCGGTACAGATCGTTCAAATCGGAGGTTGCGAAACGTCCACCATCCAGTGGAACTAGTGGACGCAGTTCGGGTGGAATCACCGGCAGCACGTCTAGAATCATCCACTGCGGCTTGTTTCCGCTCTTGCGGAAAGCCTCGACGACTTTCAGGCGCTTGGCATACTTCAGCCGCTTCTGCAGCGAGGTTTCGTGCTTCATCTTCTCGCGCAGTTCACCGGACAGCGAATCGACTTCAATGCGCTTGAGAAGCTCTTTGATCGCTTCCGCGCCCATCATGGCCTTGAATCCGGCTGGGCGATACTGCTGGTCTAGTTCGCGGTATTTGGCTTCGTCTTTGATAACTTCGCGCTCTTTTACAGGAGAGTCGCCGGGATCGACGACGACGTAGGCCTCGAAGTAAAGAATTGCTTCGAGATCGCCTGGGCAGTCCCTTGAAGAACCATACGTGCGAACAGGGCGAAGCCAGCTCGATGTGGCCGAGGCGCTCACGGCGAACCTTGGACAGCGTGACTTCCACGCCGCACTTGTCGCAAATTACGCCCCGATGCTTCATGCGCTTGTATTTTCCACACAAGCATTCCCAGTCGGTGACCGGACCGAAAATCCGAGCGCAGAATAAGCCATCGCGTTCCGGCTTGAAGGTGCGGTAGTTGATGGTCTCCGGCTTGGTCACTTCTCCATGCGACCAGCTCCGGATTTTTTCCGGAGACGCCAGGCTGATGCGAATGGCATCGAAATCAGCCACGGGATTTGCCATATCAAACGGGCTCGCTCGAAACATGTTCCTCCGCTTTCCTGCTCTCAAGGCAGCGGCCGGTTGCCAGCGGCCAGTTGCCAGTTTTTTGTGTTTCGCGGCGGTCGAGAGCCGAATCCCGCGAAACGTTCTTCAAATCCTCAGAAACTTGGTGTGTTGTCCAGAGGCTGCGGCCTTCGCCAGATGGTTTTCACTGGCTACTGGCCGCTGGCAACTGGCAACTAGTCTGCTGCCACCGCCACCGGCTTCTTCTCCGTGGCTTTGATCAACTCGACATCCAGGCAAAGCGCCTGCAATTCGCGAATCAGCACGTTGAATGATTCCGGAACGCCCGGCTCCATCGCGGCCTCGCCTTTGACGATGGCCTCGTAGATTTTGGTGCGTCCGTACACGTCGTCCGATTTCGCGGTCAGCAATTCTTGCAAGATGAACGCCGCACCGTACGCTTCCAGAGCCCAGACTTCCATTTCTCCGAAACGCTGGCCTCCGAACTGCGCCTTGCCACCCAGCGGTTGCTGCGTGATCAGCGAGTACGGCCCGATGGAACGCGCGTGAATCTTGTCGTCCACCAAGTGCGACAGTTTCAACATGTAGATGTAGCCCACCGTGACGGGCAATTCGAAAGTGTCGCCCGTCATGCCGTCGCGCAAAGTAGTCTTGCCCGATGTCGGAAGACCGGCACTCGTCAGCAGCGCCTTGATCTCCGATTCACGGGCGCCGTCAAATACCGCCGATCCCATGAACACGCCTTTTTTCAGGGTGGGAGCCAGGGCTTCGAGCTCATCTTCACTAAGTTCAGCGATCGTATCCGCCAGCACCGTATCCTTGAACAATGCTTTGAGATCGCGTCGGATTGCTTCAGAACGAGTGTTCTGCTTCAACAGCTCCGTGATCTTCTTGCCCAGTTCAAAGCCGGCCCATCCCAGGTGGGTTTCAAGAATCTGTCCCACGTTCATACGACTGGGGACGCCGAGCGGATTCAACACGATTTCGACCGGCGTTCCATCATCGAGGTACGGCATATCCTCTTCCGGCAGAATGCGCGCGATGACACCCTTGTTGCCGTGGCGTCCGGCCATCTTGTCGCCGACGCTCAGCTTGCGCTTCATGGCGATATAAACCTTCACCAGCTTGATCACGCCCGGCGGCAGCTCATCACCCTTGGTCAGCTTCTCTTTCTTTTCGTTGACGATCTTCTTGAGCACATCGATCTGGCGCGAGGTCATTTCCTCGATCTCGTCGATCTGCTCGTTCACCCGCGGATCCTTGTCGGCGTACTTGATGCGCTTCAAGTTGCGGGTGGAGATGCGCTCGATCGCATCGCGATCAAGAATCGTATCTTTCGTCAGCAATCGCTTGTTGGTGCGCTCGTCGTGCAGATCGGCTTGCACTTCCTTGCCGCCCAACAGACCTTCCAAACGCTTAAGACGTTCGTCAGTCAGAATGCGGATCTCGTCCGAGAGGTTCTTTTCAAGTTTCGCGATCTGGTTGCCTTCAATCGTCTTGGCGCGCTCGTCTTTTTCCTGACCTTTGCGCGAGAAGATCTTCACGTCCACCACAATGCCTTCGATTCCAGGCGGACAATATAGCGATGCATCGCGCACGTCGCCGGCTTTTTCGCCGAAGATGGCGCGCAGCAATTTCTCTTCCGGCGTCAGCTGCGTTTCACCCTTAGGCGTAACTTTGCCGACGATGATGTCGCCCTGCTTAATGCCGGCGCCGATGCGGATGACGCCCGCTTCGTCCAGATTGCGCAGCGTGGATTCGCTTACGTTCGGAATGTCGCGCGTCACTTCCTCAGGACCAAGCTTCGTATCGCGGGCTTCAAGTTCGAATTCTTCGATGTGAACGGAGGTGTAGTAATCCTCCTTCACCATCTTTTCCGACACCAGGATCGCGTCTTCGAAGTTGTACCCGCGCCAAGGCATGAATGCGACCAGAACGTTGCGTCCGAGAGCCAACTCGCCAAAATCGGTGCACGGACCATCGGCAATCACCTGCCCCTTCACCACCCGTTGGCCTTTCTTCACGATCGGCTTCTGGTTGATGCACGTATTCTGATTCGAGCGCTTGAATTTGGTGAGCTGGTAAATGTCACTGCCGACTTCACGCGAAAGCTGCATCGGATGATGCTCGCCTTCCACTCGAACAATGATGCGTTCGGAATCGACCGAATCGATGATGCCGTTGCGCTTGGCAAGGATCACTGCGCCCGAATCGCGCGCAGTAACGCCTTCCATTCCAGTTCCCACGATCGGAGCCTGAGCACGAAGTAACGGCACCGACTGGCGTTGCATGTTCGCGCCCATCAAAGCGCGGTTCGCGTCGTCGTGCTCGAGGAACGGCACTAGCGATGCGGCAACTGAGACCAGTTGCTTCGGGCTGACGTCTACGTAGTCCACTTCGTCGCGGTTCACCAGTACAAAGTTTCCCGCCTTGCGGGCGTTGACCAGTTCGCCGGCGATGCGACCCTTGTCGTCCAGTTCGATGTTGGCCTGCGCGATGGTATGCCGGTCTTCTTCCCACGCAGAAAGATAGAAGGAGAACGGCTCGACCTCGACGGCCTTTTTCTTTCGTTCTTTGAGATCGGCGTTAACCTTCTCCATCTCGCTTTTCTCGGCATAGTCGCCGACTTTGTAGCTGCTGTCACCGGCGTTGACGACGATGACGTAATCCACCACGCGCGCGCCCTTCACCTTGCGGTAAGGTGACTCGATGAACCCGTAGTCGTTGATGCGCGCAAAGCAACTTAACGACGAGATCAGTCCGATGTTCGGACCTTCCGGCGTTTCAATCGGGCAGATGCGTCCATAGTGCGTCGGGTGGACGTCGCGCACTTCGAATCCAGCGCGTTCGCGCGACAACCCGCCCGGCCCAAGAGCCGACAGACGCCGCTTGTGCGTAATCTCCGACAGCGGGTTCGTCTGATCCATGAACTGCGAAAGCTGCGACGACCCGAAAAACTCGCGAATCGCAGCCATCACGGGCTTAGCGTTAACCAAGTCGTGTGGCATTGCGGTCGACATTTCCTGGTACACGCTCATCTTTTCTTTGATGGCGCGTTCCATGCGGACCAGACCGATACGGAACTGGTTTTCCAGCAATTCGCCAACTGCGCGGACGCGGCGATTGCCAAGGTGATCGATGTCGTCCACTGCGCCGATATTCTTGCGCAGTTTCAGCAGGTACTTGATCGTCGCGTAGAAATCCGTGGGATCAAGAGTGCGCTGCTCCAGGCTCGTCGCTTCCTGGTTTTCAAACAGCTTGATGTTGAATTTCAAACGGCCCACGCGAGAGAAGTCGTACTTGCGCGGATCGAAGAACATGCCCTGGAACAATGCCGTCGCCGTATCCAGCGTCGGTGGATCACCCGGACGCAGCTTGCGATAAATCTCGATCAAGGCTTCCGAGGGACTGACGACCGAATCGCGGCGCAGCGTCTGGCTGATTACCGTGCCCACGTCGTCGCGCTCCGGGAAGAACACGCTCATCTCGATCACGCCCGATTCCAGAATCTTCGCTACCTTGTCGGCCGTAATTTCTGAGTTCGCCTCGAGCAGTACTTCGCCAGTAGTGGTGTCAACGATGTCGCTGGCGGCCCACGCGCCTTCGAGATCCGTCATGTCGATCTCGATTTCGCTGATCTTTGCCTTCTGAATTTCTTTCAGCGTCGCAGCCGTGATTTTGCGGCCGGAGTGCGCCACTTCATCGCCCGACTTTGACTTGATGCTGTGCGCCAGCTTCATGCCCAGCAGATTCGTCGGCTTCTCGCTCGCCGGATCCAGCGTCCAGAACAGCTTCTTGTCGCGGACGATCAAGCGATCAGTGGTGTAGAAAGTCTTCAGAATGTCTTCGCCAGAACGCAGGCCGAGTGCGCGCAGGAAAATCGTGCCCAGGAACTTGCGCTTGCGGTCGATGCGTACGTAGAGAACGTTCTTCTGGTCGTATTCGAACTCAACCCACGAACCGCGATACGGGATGATCTTTCCCAGGAAGTACGTGCGGTTCGCCGCCGTTTCAAAGAAAACGCCTGGCGAACGGTGCAACTGGCTGACGATGACGCGCTCGGTCCCGTTGATAATGAACGTGCCGTTTTGCGTCATTAGCGGAACATCGCCGAAGAAAACCTCCTGCTCCTTGATGTCGCGAATGGAGCGATTGCCGGCTTCATCCTTATCCCAGATGGTCAACCGCATCGTGACTTTGAGCGGAGCGGAGTAGGTCATGCCGCGCTCTTCGCATTCCGCCACGTCATACTTCAGTTGCAGTCCCACCGGATCGCCGCACTTGTTGCAGAAGTCGGGAGTATTCGCGTTGTAGGTGCCGCACTTGTGGCAGAGAACTTCGCCGGGATGAAACGGGTCGGTGATCACCGTCGATCCGCAATTCTTACAAGTGGTGCGCAGGTGATGCAGACCTTTCAAGTGGCCGCACTTGCACTCCCAGTTGCCGATCGCGAAGTCCACGAACTCCAACTGCGAAACATTGCGAAAGTCGGTAATCGGAAACACCGACTGAAATACCGCCTGCAGCCCGCCGTCTTCGCGCTCGCTGGGCAGTTTGTCCATCTGCAGGAAGCGGTCATAGGAGCGCTTCTGAACCTCGATCAGGTTCGGAATCTGGATGGTTGCTGGAATCTTGGAAAAATCGAAACGCTTGCGGTGTATATTGTGCTTTGTCATGCTCAGGAACTCCTGCTTTCAGGCAGCCTGGGGCTGCAGTACAAGCGGAATGGTAATGACGGACGCAAACAAGCCGAGCGCCACACTATTGCTTAACGAGACTGCTAGTGCCAACGGGCGGAGTGCGCGGAAAAAAGCGAGAGGCTCCCGCAAGGACGAACTCGTCCGCGGGCGCCATTTGCGAGACCCTTTTCCGCTCCGCTTCCTGGGTATATTTGGAGGATGCGGGTCGCCGTCGCCTCGCAGTGAAGCCAGGGTAAGCGGGTTATTTATTAGATATTAACACCACTCCCGAGGATTCAGCTAGTGTTCGGTCAAATAATTGCAGGCAAAGGCGGGCTCGTGTGGGGAAGCAGCCTGACTAGCTTCACCCTCACGCACCCGGCTCTTGCCCAAACTATTTGACTTCGACAGTTGCGCCTGCTTCGGTAAACTTCTTCTTGATCGTCTCGGCTTCGTCCTTCGAGACGCCTTCCTTGATGCTCTTCGGAGCGCCATCAACCAGGTCCTTCGCCTCTTTCAGGCCGAGACTCGTGACCTCGCGTACCGCCTTGATTACGTTGATCTTATTGGCCCCAACTTCTTTCAAGACGACCGTGAATTCCGTCTTTTCTTCGGCCGGAGCTGCTCCGCCCGCCGCTGCCCCACCACTGGCAACCATTACCGGGGCTGCCGCTGCCGCCGAAACGCCCAGACGTGATTCCAATTTCTTCACCAGCTCTGCCGCTTCCAGCAACGACAGGCCAACAATCGACTCTTCCAACTGCTGTAGATCCGCCATGTGAATCTCTCCGCTTTGTGTAAGATTTACGATTTCGCTATCGCTCGGCCAGGTTTCCAGTGCGACCAGGTCCTCCATTCCAGCGCCAGACACGCCCGAACTTCAGACCGCGCCACCCCGAGCTTCACGACAGCTAAATCTTTTTTCGAGCAGCATTGCTGCTCAGAAACTTGTGTTGGATTTGTAAGTTGGCGATTTGTAATTTGTAATTGAAACCAGCGTTCGCCAGATCCAGATTACCAATTACAAATCTTGCAATTACAAATTCCTATGCCTCTTTGAACTTCTTCTGCTCCACGCCCTGGCTCACTACGACCGCCAGGTTCCGTCCGACCGCATTCATCGCGGTAACCAGACGCTGCGACGGAGCATTCAACAGGAACAGCAGCTTCGAATACAGCTCTTCCTTCGACGGCATGGTCGCGAGCGATTCGATCTCCTTGACCGAAATCACCTTGCCCTCAACCACTCCAGCCTTGAAGCTGAATTCCGGGTTATCCTTCACGTACTTCGCCAGCGCCTTCGCCAGCGCCACCGGGTCGCCCTCGGTGTATGCGATCGAAGTCACTCCCTGAAGGTTCTTCAGCGCCTCTTCAAGCCTGGTACCCTTGCCGGCGCGTTCCGCCAGAGTGTTCTTCACCACGCGATACTTCGCCCCGGTTGGACGCAACGCCTTGCGTAATTCGAAGTCTTGCGTCACCGTCAGCTTCGAGTAGGTAGCCACAATCATGCTCGAGGCGTTCTTCAGTTCGCTCCCAAGTTTCTCAACCTGCGCAACTTTCTTAGCTCGAGTAACCGCCATTGTTCAATCCCTTTCAAAATTCGTGTGGTGACGGAGCCCTGCCCCGTCCAGTCCCAGCAGTTATGCCTTAGCCGCAACCTCGATCGGAGTCGTATCCAGCGAAATCCCAGGCCCCATGCTCGAACTCAGGTAGCAAGCCTTGATGTATTTTCCTTTGGCCACCGAAGGTTTCGCCTTGATCACGCTCGAAATCAGCGTGGTTGCGTTGTCGATCAATTTGTCGGGCGTGAAAGAAATCTTTCCCACCGGCACATGCACAAGCGCCGTCTTGTCCGTACGGAACTCAACTTTGCCAGCCTTCACTTCCTGCACTGCCTTCGCCACATCCATGGTGACAGTGCCCGTCTTCGGATTGGGCATCAGACCCTTCGGTCCAAGAACCTTACCCAGACGGCCCACCGACTTCATCATGTCGGGCGTGGCAATCAGTGCGTCGAAGTCGGTCCAATTCTCTTTCGTGATTTTTTCGACCATGTCTTCGCCGCCGACAAAATCTGCGCCGGCCGCTTCAGCCTCGCGCACCTTTTCACCGCTCGCGATCACGAGAACTTTTTTCGACTTGCCCAGACCATGAGGAAGCACAACCGTACCCCGCACCATCTGATCGGCATGCTTGGGGTCGACGCCTAACCGCAGCGTCACTTCCACCGTCTCGTCGAATTTTGCGTATTTCACTTTTTGCAGAAGCGGAACCGCTTCCTGCAGCGTGTAAGACCGCGGCTCAACTGCCTTCCGCGATTTCTCAATATTCTTTCCCGACTTCTTCATCTTTCACCTCAGTCTCCCACCGCTCATCTTTGTTCCGAAGAGCCGTGGTGTTTGTGACTAACAAACTTACGCAGGGACGGATGCATCCGTCCGTCCACCTGCCCCGAAGGGCGGGCAGACCCTACCCAACTACATCAATCCCCATCGATCGCGCCGTACCGCGCACGCTCTTAATCGCCGCATCCACCGACGCGGCATTCAGATCCGGCATCTTCTGTTTCGCGATCTCCTCGACCTGCTTCAGCGTCACTTTGCCAACCTTGTCTTTATTCGGAGCACCCGAGCCCTTCGCGATGCCCGCCGCGCGCTTCAGTAATACCGATGCCGGTGGCGTCTTGGTAATAAAGGTGAACGTTCGGTCACTGTACACGGTGATCACGACCGGAACAATCAACCCCTCAAGTTCTTTCTGCGAGGTGCGGGCGTTGAACTGTTTGCAGAACTCCATGATGTTGACTTGCGCCTGCCCCAGCGCCGGTCCCACGGGAGGTGCCGGAGTAGCCTTGCCCGCCGCAATTTGCAACTTTACCGAACCTGTAGCTTTCTTAGCCATGATGCCTTTCTCAACCTACCTTCTTATTGTGGTGACGGGTTTCATCCCGTCCCGCCCCGAGTCTAGGATTTTCGGCTCGGCGCTTTGTAACTTTTTTCGTGCCGCGCGCGAAGACGCGGCAATCCGTGTCTCTACAGAAAATCTCTAGGCGACTTTCTCCACCTGCCCAAATTCCAATTCCACTGGAGTCGACCGCCCGAAAATCGTGACCATCACTTTCAAAGTCTCGCGATCTTCGTTCACGTCGTCGACCACGCCGGTAAACGTTGCAAACGGCCCTTCGCCGATGCGCACCGTCTCGCCTTTTTCAAATTTGACCTTGAGCTTCGGCTTCTCCCGGCTGTCGGCCACTTTGTAAACGATGTGATTCACTTCCTCGTCCGACAGCGGAGTCGGCTGCTGTCCGGTGCCGACAAATCCGGTCACACGCGGCGTGGACTTCACGACGTGCCAGACATGATCGTCCATGTCCATTTCGACCAGCACGTAGCCGGGATAGAACATGCGCTCCGAAGTGTACTTCTTGCCGCCACGGACCTCGGTGACCGACTCCGTCGGGATCAGCACCTTGCCGATCTTGTCCTGCAGCCCGAAAGCCTGCACCCGCGATTCCAGTGATTCCCGCACCTTGCGCTCAAATCCCGAATAGGCGTGGATGATGTACCACTTCATCCTGGGATTGCGCGCGGGTTCGCCGCCCGCAACCGCTTCCCCTGGCGCAGGAGGCGCCTGCTGGCCGTCTTGGCCAGTGCCAACCGCCGTGGCGCTCTCGTTCTTTTCTTTATTCGAATCCGTATCCGGCATTGAATGGCTTCTTTCGCTCTGCGCCTAATGACGCGAGAGATAATGCAGCATCCGTTCCAGGCTGTTGCTGATCGCCAAATCCACCACCCAGAAGAAAAACGCAAACAGGAACACGGTGATGATGACGACCGTCGTCGTTGCCTGGACTTCTTTGCGTGAAGGAGATGTGACCTTCTTCATCTCCGTGCGCACGTCGCTGTAAAAAGACTTGATGCGTTCCGGCCAGGACCGCAACGTGGTCGTAATCGCGTTTTGTTCTACTGCTGTCGCCATACCTTCCCGCTTTCCTCGACTGCTGCTCGGGCCTCAACTTCGCCCTCGGCTTTACCCTTAAAATCTGGCAGGGGCGGAGGGATTCGAACCCCCAAGTTCGGTTTTGGAGACCGACAGTTTAACCGTTGAGCTTACGCCCCTAAAACCATTTGGTAATTTAAAAACCGGGCATCAACGACGGCCTTTGTGGTTTCGATTACCAAATTACCCGATTGCCAAATTACAAAATCTACTTAACTTCTTTATGCGGCGTGTGCTTACGGCACCGACTGCAGAACTTTTTCAGTTCCAGACGGTCGGGTGTCGTTTTGCGGTTCTTGGTCGTCGAATAGTTCCGCTCTTTGCAATCACCGCACTGCAAGGTAATAATTTCTCGGGGCATTGCTCACTCCAAACCAGCTCTTGGCTGTTAGCTCTTAGCTTCTGGCCTTCCAAGATTCAACCAGCCAGCTTTTGCTGACGGCTGATGGCTGACGGCGGAAAGCTACTTGATAATCTCCGCGATCGTGCCGGCGCCCACCGTGTGGCCGCCTTCGCGAATCGCGAATCGTAATCCTTTTTCCATCGCGACCGGCGTGATCAACTCAATCACCAGGCTCACGTTGTCTCCCGGCATCACCATCTCGGTGCCTTCCGGTAACTCCGCAATCCCCGTCACGTCCGTCGTGCGCAGATAAAACTGCGGACGATACCCCTTGAAGAACGGCGTATGCCGACCGCCTTCTTCCTTGGTCAAGATGTAGACTTCCGCCTTGAACTTCGTGTGCGGCGTGATCGATCCCGGCTTCGCCAAGACCATCCCGCGCTCGACATCTTCTTTCGCAATGCCGCGCAGCAACAGACCAGCGTTATCGCCCGCCATGCCTTCGTCCAACTGCTTCTTGAACATCTCGACGCCGGTCACCACCGTCTTGCGCGTCTCGCGGAAGCCGACAATCTCCGCTTCCTCGCCGACTTTTACCTTGCCGCGCTCGATTCGTCCCGTCACCACCGTGCCGCGCCCTTGAATCGAAAAAATATCTTCGATCGGCATCAGGAACGGCTTGTCCAGTTCGCGCGCCGGTTGCGGCACGCTCTTGTCGACCGCTTCCATCAGCGCGTCACTCTGCTTTTCCCATTTTTCTTCGCCGTTTAAAGCGCCGAGAGCCGATAACCGAATCACCGGCACATCGTCACCCGGAAACTGGTAGGTCTTCAACAACTCACGCACTTCGAGCTCGACCAGA
>JBEKLO010000095.1:0-16557 GCA_050010155.1 Terriglobales bacterium | reverse complement strand
TTCCCCTTCTGGCCGTTATGGACTACCGTGCGGTAGAAATTATTCTCGTCAATTTGGAAGAGAACGTAGTTGTTGGCGTCGATGCAGTTAAGCACCCACTGCAACCGATGACCCTTGGCGAGCATGGCAGAAAACAAAAATGTGCCTGACGTAGGAGACACGGTGTACATCACAAAGTCTCCGCCTTTATGAATGTACGCTCCCTTTTCCTGCTTCCATGAAGAAGAGTCGTCCCACTTCGACATGCCGCTCGGCCCGAGAGAAAGATCCAAAGTCCTGGACTGGCCCGCAGTAACCTCCACCGTCGGCGAGCGTGTGAAGTCCGCAATTTTCGCGGTCAGCGTGTAAGAACCCGGAGCTAGACTCAGGCTGGTTCCATTGCTCACCTTAATCGGCGTCTCGCCCGCTTTGGCGAGAGTCACCTGCGCATCGGCTGGAGTGAACGCAACCCTCAACTCGCCGGGCGCGGTTTCCAATGCCGCATCGGCAGCCGCCAGGGAGACCGTTGCTCCAGCAGCGAACGATCTCTTGATCTGCTTGGCTTTGAAACGATCTTTGCGCAGTTCGACAATGTGGTCTCCGGGATTAACGGTTGCCACCGTGAGCGTTCCATCGGGCTGAACCGTTCCCACTGGACTTTGGTCGATCAGAACCGTAGCTCCCGGAATTCCCCCCTGAATTGTCAGCGAAGCGAAACGCGGGACGGGTTGCAAGTTGAAAACGAGTCTGCCTCGCTCGTTCTTGCGAACCCGAACTTTTTGTTCTGGGGCATCCTGGAACCCATTCTTAGACACTCGCACAACATAGTCTTTGCTCTCGAGATTCGGAATGAGCAATTGACCGTTCTCGGTGAGTTGCGGCTGCAACTTTCCGTTGAGGAACACTTTCGCTTTGTCCTGGCCGGCCACGACGACGAGTGTGCCGACGTTCTGTCCATATTCCAGGAAGGCGTTAAGCGTGGGCGCCGCGCCCGAGTCAACATCAAGTTTGTATTGATACGGAGAATGCTCGCCGCCGCCGCTGACCGCGAATTCATGAACGCCGGCGGAAATTGATGGAAAGTCCAAACCGTCCTCGGGCACATTGACCGAAGGCTGGCCATCGAGACTGATTTTCGTGGAGGAATCGCTGGAATATACGTGCAGCCGGTTGGCGTTGCCGCTGATAACGAGCGCCAGTGCCCCACGGGAAACGATCGCTCCCTTGACGATCGGAAGGCCTCCCGCTTCGCTCGAAAAGGTGAAAGATGCTCCACCTTGCGGCCCATCCACTTTCAGCTTGTGTTCTCCCGCGGATATTTTGTCGAGAGTCCACTGCCCATCTCGAAGTTCCGCGAGCGACTGATCATCAAATCTCACTTTTCCCGTGCCGGAGTCGGAAGATAGTTTCAGCACCGGCAGAGCCGGCTCAGGTGGCAGCGTCGTCGGGACCGGGGTCGACGCGCTAGGAGCCACTTCGGGCGTCGGGGTAACTGGCGGGGCGTGATGTCTGCGCCCCAACAGAAAGATTGCTGCCACCAGAACGATGGCGACGGCCGAGAAAAGGACAAGAGTCGTGGAGCGCCGAGGCGGTTTCGCGGGCCGCTTGAGATTACTAGATGGAGACTTTGCTTCGGTCGCAGGTGCAGCCGGTGCGGCTGAAGAAGCGACAATCTTTGCCGGCGCAGGAGGCGGCGGCGCTGCCGCGACCGGTGTCGGAGGCACGGGAGCACGAGACCCTGGAGCGTTACTAGTCAGTGTCGGCGAAGATCCGGACAAAATCGCCGCAGGAGTGTGCGACGTCAAGGTAGGACTTTGACTTTCCGGCGACCCCGGAGAACTTTTTTGGCTAACTTCAGGTAACCCCAGACTCCGTAGAAGTTCATTCGCTACCGATAAAACTTCAGTATCATTCGCATACTTGTCCGTAACCGCTCGCAAGCGTTCCCCTAAAGCCTCCTTCGACGCGGCATCAGTAGCCGCATCGATTTCGCCCTGCATACCGCGGAGTTGCTCCAGATCGCGGCGCCGTGTTTGGCGCCGCTGAATTTGCAGGTCGCGCTGAACCGTCTCCTGAATCTGAATCAGCCTCGGCTCACGCGGATACACGGACAGCCCCCCTTCGATACGCGACAAGGCTCCCGCGAGATCGCCGGCAGCCTGCAGTTTGCGGGCCCGCGAAACACATTCGGCAATGAAAGTTTCCCGTTTCTTATCGAGAATCAGTGTCCGAATGGTTTTGGCCATCGGGTGCCCCGGGTTCAAATCGAGCGCATCTCGTGCCAGCTTTTCGGCTTCTCGCCAATCGCTTTCCACCGTGGAGTGTGCCTGTTCGGCCAGCGCATTAGCCAGTACCGCGCGCGATATCGGATTGTTCTCATCCAACTCGTAAGCTTCACGCAGCAATTTGATTCCGTCAGCGGCCTTCTGCCGCGCGCATAAATCCTGGCCCTCGGACATGAGCCGCTGGGCTTCGGCTTTGCGCTTCACCCCATCCTCGGCGAGTTTCCCCAGCTCCGTTAATTCCGAGTCGTTGGGAAATTCGTCGCCAGCTGCCTGCAGCAGATCGAGCGCGCGCGCGTAGTCGCTGGAATGCAAACACGTGTCGACCTGATCGACCAGTCGTGCTTTGGATTCGATCCGAATCTGCTGGTCGCGTCTCTTCTGCAGGCGCTCAACTTCGAACGTTAACCCGGGATACTGACTGTAGATGGTGCGCAGAATTTCCCAATCGTTCAGTGCATCGCCGAACGTTCCTTGTTCTTCATGAAGGTGTGCCCGCGCCACGATCGAGTTGACCAGGTCGCGTTTGTCCTGCACCAACTTCAGCGCGCCTTCAAAATGCGATTCGCCGGGATGCAGATCCAGTGCTTCGCGCAGAATGTTCACGCGCTTGTCCAGGTCCGGTTCCGCCTCTACCCGGCGATCCACCGAAGCAATGAACGCCGAGAGTTCCTGGCGCTGATGCTCTTCAATGTCGTATTTCAGAGCCTGGAAGATGGCATGGTTCGGGTACTTCGCAAGATATGCCTCGCACGCCGCCATGGCCTTGCCGAAGTTGTGCTCGGCGAGATTTTTGCGCGCCTCAGCATAAGCCGTGTTCATCGCGTCGTGCTCCGAGCGCACCTCGTTATAAAAACTCTGATATGCGGCTCCGCTCTCGCGATTGACAGAATCCGGAGCGCGCCGATCCAGTTCCAGCACCACCCCGAGTTTGGCGAGGGCGCTGCTGACATCCCCCTTTTGCCATGCGTCCATGGCAGCGCGATGCAGTTTCTCTTTTTCCTGGCGGAGTTTCCTGTATTCCTGTTCCAAGCGGTCGACCTCGGCCAACAACTGCAGCGCCCGGTTCTCCTTCGGTCGGAGTTGTAGAACATTCTGCAACGCCTCGCGCGCATGTGGGTAGGCGTTGTTGTCGATGTGCTGCCGCGCCAGACGATACCAGTTGTCGATCTGGCGTTCGCCGCGCCGGTTTTCAATCTTGCTCTTCAAAGCCAACGCCGCGGCATTGTCCGGTTCAATTTGCAGCGCCTCCTGTAACTTCTGGAGAGCCAGCGGATCTTCTTCTTCCTCAAAGCGCGCGCGCGCCGCATCGAGCAACTGCGAAAGTGTTTTTCGCCGCACGGCCCCGTCGAGTTGCCGCCGCAGAGCGCCAATGGAACTGTCCATGTGGCCCTCGGCTTCGAGTTCGCCAAGAATCTCTGCGGCAAATTGAAAATCGCCTTCTTCGAGAGCTTTGGTAGCTCGCTGCAATCGTGGCCGCGTCCGTTCCGGATCGAAAAATTCGATCGGCTCGTTCCGCAGTGCCTTATTAAGCGTGTCGCCAAAATCGCGGGCGCTCGCGAAACGGTGCCACGGTTGCTTGGCCATCGCCTTGTGCAGCACCCGGCTGACGGGTTGGCTAACAGTGGAATTCAATTCTGAAGCCAGCGGCGGAATCTGACGAAGAATTGCGTCCACCACCTCGTCGGCGCGCGCACGCTGAAACGGATTCCGGCCCGTCATGGCTTCATAACAAACCACGCTCAGCGAAAAAATGTCCGACGCCGCCGACAGCGGTTTCAACTCAATCTGCTCTGGAGACATGTAGAGCAGCGTCCCTTTTTGCGCCCGCGTCGTATGAGCATCGGCCATGTGTGCGACGCCGAAGTCAATGATCTTCACCGAGTCATCTTCCATCACGAAGATATTGCTCGGCTTCAAATCGCGATGCACCAGGCCGCGCTCGTGCGCCGCCTGTAAGCCGCGGCAGGCCTGGGAGATGATGTCAATCGTCCGCTCCACCGTCAGACGATGGCTCGCCGTGCGTATGAAATGTTCCAGCGTGGTGCCGGGTAGTAGCGGCATCACGAAGTAAGGTTTCTTTTTACCCTCTTCCTCGAATTCCCCAATGTCGAAGATCTCCACGATATTGGGATGGCTCATGGAGGCGAGTACATCGCACTCTTTGTAGAACAACTGCAGCGAGGCTGGATCAGGAATGTCGAGGATCGTCTTGACCGCTACGTCACGCCGCACGACGGGATCGTAAGCCCTGTAGACAAGCCCCATCCCGCCCTGGCCAAGGATCTGCCGGACCTCGTAACGGCCTGCCAGTTTCTTAGGTGCGGTGGGATTCTCCATGGCGCGCCCCGGTATCAACGCCCAAGCATCTTAAACCCATTTCCCGGCTGATCCTAGTCCTGACACCCGATTCAGAGCGCCCGTCCGATCCCTCGAGACTTTCGCCAACCCGGCTATTGCAACTTCGTGCATTCGGCCTGGGCTTGCTTCAGGGTGGGGATGTCGGGGTCGGCGTCTTTCCAGAGGTTGAGGAAATCCTTGTAGGCGGCAAGCGCCCGGGCTCGGGCAGCGTCGGCATCCACGCTGTGCGAAACTCTCGCCTGCAATGACGCAGAAGCGTCCAAACAAATTGAACGCGCTCAGTTGAAAGGGCCGGGGCCGCGGGGGCTTTGACGTGCCCCAACTCTCTCAACAAATTTAACATTCACGTTTACTTTCACTAACGGGGCGCGATTTGAGGGTCGCTTTCCCTCCTCCCGTCAATGCAAGCGGTGGAGTTAGTACCGTCAGCAGATGATTGTTGGCGTTGGTCCGCACCGCCACCTTACATCCCCTGGAACCGGCTCGTTTCCGGGCGGTTTGCTGGCTGCTTGGAAGGTGGACCTCCCAATGATATTTACGGTCTGATGGCGGCACTTGCCTGTTCGGCGATGCCAGTTTGCAAGTGAAACAAGCGCTGCAACGCGGTTGTCAGCTGTTCCTGCTCCACTTTCTCGGGACTTTCCTTGAGTTCGCGAGCCAGCGAGCCAGCAATCTTCTGCGTCATGCGAGACAGAACGGCATTCAGCATTTCATCCTGGTCTTTGGAAAACGGTCCGTTCTCCAGGCGAAAAGTATCCAGCTCTTTTCCGCAGATTTCATCCAGCCGCTGCCGCAGCGCCACAATGGTTGGCACGACGCGCTCCGCCAGCAGTTTGCGCCGGAAGCCTCGTACTTCGGCCTGCAGAATCTTTTGAGCTTCAACCGCAGCCGCCTCGCGCTCATCTGCATTCGGGTCGGTCACGTTCTCCAGGTCGTCCAGATCACATAGAAAGACGCCCTCCAGGTTGCGGACGGCGGGGTCCACGTCGCGCGGCATCGCAAGATCCAGGATGACCAGCGGTCGATGCTTGCGCCCCCGCACCATGTTCTCCACTTCGTCGCGGACAAGAATCGTGTGCGGGCAAGCCGTCGAACAAATAATAATGTCGGCCTCCGCCATGGGCTGTGTGCGTTGCTCGAACGGAAGCGCAACTCCGCCGAGTTTCGCCGCCAGTTCCGCCGCGTTTTCGAATGTACGATTCACGATGGTCCAGCGCACGGAGTTGCCGCCTTGGCGGACCAAGCCTTGGGCGGAGAGTTCACTCATCTCGCCCGCACCAATCAGAAGTATTTTCTTATTTTCCAGGGTGCCAAAAATCTGCCGCGCGAATTCCAGGGCGGTAAAAGGAATTGAAATCGGAACTTTCTCGATAGCTGTCTCGCTTCGCAAACGCTCGGAGACGGCCAGCGCTTTCTGCACCACCGCATCGAGGAAGTGACCGCATGCCCCCGCTTGCTGCGCCTGTTGCCACGCTTCTTTCAACTGGGGCACAATCTGAGGCGCGCCGACCGCCATGCAGTCTAGGCCGGATACGACGCGGAAAACATGCTGCAGAGCGGCATCATCGAGCAGCCGGTAGAAGTGTTTCCACTGGCACAACTGGAGTCCATACTCGGCGCCGAGCAAACGCATCACCGAGTTGGCGGCCAGAGTAACATCATTGGTCCAGAGCCAGAACTCGGTGCGGATACACGTGGAAACTATGACTGCTTCTTCCACGCCCTCCGCCCCCGACAACTGCACCAGGGCATCGTAGCGGCGACTCTTGTCGATCCAGAAACGTTCGCGCACTGCTACCGGAGCTGTTCGGTAGTTCAAACCCACGACCATGAGAGTCGGTTCCAAGTTTCATAGCTCCTGGCGTGCCACTACACAGTACGGTGGAGCACATGGCGGGCCAAAACCGGTCTCATTCCCGGAACCTGTAATTGTTTCAGTTAGTTAGCTGGGTTATGCACAGAGAAAAAGCTTGCAGTTTGCGATCAGATTGCGGGATTACACGCTAGGCAGGTGTGTTTTGCCTCGATTCAAGTATTGAATCAGTAACATCGAATCTTTGAGTTATAGAACTACCAAGAATCCACTTCAGTGGAGTAACGATCCCATATCTCAATGATTCGATGACCTAATGACTTAATACCTCAGTCTCTTTTTTCAGACCCTTAGCCTGCGGTTGATGGACGCAGAACGGCTCTTCATCGAGATAGTTGCCCGTGGCCGCGTATGCGCGCGCGCGGCAGCCCATGCAAACATTACGGAACTCGCAACAGCCGCATTTTCCCTTCAGGTTCTTGGTATCGCGCAGCTCATTGAACACCACTGAGCTCTCCCAGATCTCGGCGAAGGGCTGCTTCCTTAGATCTCCTGCTAAGGCCGGCAAGTATCCGCAGGGATAAACCTCGCCCTGATGAGAAATGAAACACACGGCTGTTCCGGCCAGGCATCCCTTGGTCATGGCGTTCATGTCTGAAGGATGACTTCCAGGGTGTCCAACAGGCCGCCCGATCCCTTGCGGTTTCAGTTCGATGCCGGTCGAGCCTGGCATGGCCATCTCGGTGGGCCCGATTGCTGGAGCCCCGATTGCCGCGACTTGGTTTGCGGCTTCAATCGCTATCGGAGTAGCGTGCGCGGCCGCTGCGGCTGCCTCGGAGCGGTGTTCCGCAGCTCTGCGTTGCCGCACAACGCGGAAATAATGAGGCGCACAAGTTGCCTTCAATTCGATGCCGCCTTCTAGCGACCGATCATAGAACCAGTTCAGCATGCGCTCGTATTCTTCCGGTGGAACCATCTGTTCGGCGGCGATGTCCACGCCACAGCCGACCGGTACTAACAGGAAGGTATGTAGCGCGTCGGCTCCGATGGACCTTGCCAGATCGAGTACCGCTGGAAGCTGATGCGCATTGTGGCGGGCGATGGTGGTGTTGATCTGTACCGACATGCCCAGATTTTTCAGATTGCGGAAACCGGCAATCGCGGCATCGAAGGCTCCGGGAATCCCGCGGAAGGTATCGTGAGTCAGGGCGTCAGCGCCGTCGAGACTGATGGCCACACGCTGCACGCCGCTATCCTGGATCATGCGCGCCACATGCTTGGTCACAAGCGTGCCATTGGTAGCCAGCGCTACGCGCAATCCCTTGTCGGTGCCATAACGCGCCAACTGAAAAATGTCCGAACGGAAGAGCGGTTCGCCGCCACTCAACACTAGGATGGGAGTAGATACGGCGGCAATCTGATCGATGATATCGCGGGCCGCTTCGGTGGAGAGATCTGAGGGAGCGCTCAGTTCCGTGGCTGTGGCGCGGCAATGAATGCAGCGGAGATTGCAGCCTTTGGTTAATTCCCAGAAAATCAGTCGGGGCTTATTTTTGCCCATGGAAATCGGATTGGTATGCCCATTGCCGTTTGAGGAAGCCATATGAAGTTTCACCCCTGCTTGAACTTGGGATTCAACGCCCACCCACGAGGCAACGATATGGGAGAGCGTTGGGCTTGGCGGTGACATTGATCACCTGAAATTGTGATGTTGGTCACGAAAGGAGGACGGCGGAGAGGTTGGGTGGGGGTTGGTAGTGGGGTAAAGTGTGTCAAGAGGCGCCATCAATGACTTAGGCTCTATTTGTGACCGACAGTCACTACGTTTTGGCTTCCACAGACGCAAAGCATGGGCCTGCTGCGGGAGGTCCGTCTTGTCAAGTTTCTAGTCCAGCGCCCGACCGTCCCGCTAGCGCATGCTCATCTTGCGTTCGAGGAAAACGACGGGTCTTCGTAGGTCATGGTAAATGGACATCGAAGTTCCAATAGGACGCGGGTGCAAGGGACGAGGGTTATGTCAGTGGAACCGTGGTTGAGGAGCACGGAGGCAGATGTTCCGGCGATTGGGCGCGCCGTTCTGCACGCGCTGCAATTAGCGGACGAAGACTTGCGGAAGTGGTGCGGAAGCCTTTCTGACTCGGAATTGAATGCACGGCCAGCGGGAGTAGCGCCGGTTGCCTTTCATATTCGACATTTGGCGCGTAGTTTGGATCGTCTGCTGACTTACGCGGAGGCCCGGAATCTGGATGAGGCGCAATTCGAGCGGCTGCGGACCGAGCTCGATCCAGGGGCGACCCGCGAACGGTTATTTGCGGAATGGAGTGCGGCCTTCAGCGCGGCGGCGCGGCGCGTGCGAGCGTTGGCCATACTCAATCTGGAAGAGATACGAACCGTGGGAACGAAGCGGTTGCCAACTACGCTTGGTGGATTGCTTGTCCACATAGCAGATCACACGCAGCGGCATGTTGGCCAGGCGATTACGACGGCGAAAATCGTGACGAAAATTACCTAGTGGCATCAAGCACGCGCAACCTTCTAAGCGATTCTCTGTTGCGATGGCGCAGGAAAAACTGAGAAAAACTGGGGACAGGTGGGTTGAACTGCACCCGTCTGTCCCCGGATTATCTGGGCGCACGCGAGTTGGCGCTTGACTTTTCCATTCTATTGGTTCTACATTGTAGAAAAAATGAAACGGGGGGAACTTCTCGGATCTCTGGAACACATAATCCTGCTCGCCCTCGTGCGTCAGGATGGTAACGCTCACGGAATGATCGTGCGACGCGAGATTGAAGAACGTACCGGTCGCAATCTTTCTATCGGCGCCGTGTACGCGACTTTGGAGCGGCTTGAGGCAAAAGGCTATGTCAGCTCATTTACTGGCGATCCGACTCCAGAGCGCGGGGGCCGTGCGAAACGAATCTTTCACGTCGAGGCGGCGGGCAAGCGGGCGCTGGAAGTATCGGAGCAAACCATTCGCAGCATGACGACTGGTCTGAAAGGCCGTTGGAGGACGATATGAGTCGCTGTTCGCCGCCGACATTCGCTTGCCGGCTTCTCGAAGCTGTTTTGCCGACCCCTTATCGAGAGGCCATATTAGGCGACCTGATCGAGGAATACAGGCTTCGGACTGAGTCCACGTCGCGACTCACCGCGTCTCGTTGGTTTTGGAGTCAATCCTGTCGTTCTGTCCTGTCCATGGTCTGGTCCTCGCTTCGGAGCCGCGATTGCCTCATCAGCATAAGCACCGCTATGGGCGTGTATATCGTCATGAAAATCTTCGAGCATGCGGCGGAGCTGGCCATCTCGAAGTGGGTTGCCCCACAGCCAACGACGTACGTCGTTCTTGCACCGGTTGTGTTTCTCACGTCCAGCGCGATCGGTGGCTGCGTCGCCGCGCGAATTCGCCGTGGCGCAACAAAGTTCCTCGCATTGATGGTAATGATCACGGTTGCCGTTTTGATCGACCTGAAGGTTTGCACAATACCGGTGCCGTGGTGGTATGAGTTTGGGTTTCTAACACTGGGACCTATCGCGGTGATCATCGCGCCGACACTGTTTGGACGCTTAAAGCAACAAGAAGCCGTCACGTAAGTGGCTGGCTCGGGGCCATCGTAGATCGCGGACTAAGGATTTGCCGCAGAAGGCAGAAAGGTAACTATGAGGATCACCTCTTGGAAAATGCAACGTTGGACTGCTTGCGCCATCGCCCTGGTTTCCTTTGGCGTTGGATCGATGATCACCGCCCGTCTGGCCCACATTAACCAGGTGATGGCCGATAGCAATCGCGTTTTTGAGATGCACATTTACCATACCGTGCCGGGCAAAGTGCCGGCACTGGAGTCACAGTTTCGCAACAGACAGTCGAAGCTACTCGCCAAACACGATCTGAAGATTGTGGGTTACTGGGTGCCCGAGGGGACGCCCGATTGGGACAACACCTTCATTTTCATCTTGGCTCATTCCAGCCGGGAGGAAGCGAAAAAGAACTGGGATGCTATGCGAGCCGACCCGGATTTTCAAGAGTTGATCAGAGAGAACTCCGAACCGGCCAGCAAACTCGTGGAAAAAGTAGACGTGACGTACATGCGTCCGACAGATTTTTCGCCCATGAAGTAGTGGGGGCGAGTCCACCGCGATGATGCCAGCTTGGCTCAGCCACAGCCAGTTCTAGTTGTGGTTGGCGATCTCGCGCAGCGCAGCTGTGTTTCGAATCACCATGGTCGAGCCTTTTGACTGAAGGATCTGCCGCTTCTTCAGCTCGGCAAACAGACGGGTGACCGTTTCCCGCGAAGTTCCAATCATCTGCGCGATTTCCTCGTGCGTGAGGCGGAGCTTCAAACGGGGATCAGCTTTCGCTCCGTCTCCGTTCTTCGCACTCCACTCTAGAAGCAGCTTTGCCAGTTTCTCGGCGGCGGAATGGGACAGTCCGAGCGAGCCCGCTTCCTTGCACGCATTGTGATATTTCTCGCTTAACTGCTCGGCCACTTTGAAGCAGGCCTCCACATCGTCTTTCAGGAAGTGCAGAAAATCCTCGCGCTTCACGAAATTGACCTGGCAGGGATCCAGCGTTTCCGCCGTAACTTCGTAAGGCTTGCCGGAAATCGTGGCGCTCAGTCCAAGGACTTCGCCGGGATCTGCAAGTTTCACAATAACGGTTCTGCCGCTGGGCGAGTTAATCGAGAGTTTGACGCTGCCTTTGCAGAGCACAAAGATGCCGCGGGGCATTTGCCCTTCGACAAACAGCACAGCCCCTTCGGGATAGGCGGTCGCGTATTTGATGTTCTCAAAAGCTTGCAGCGCGGCATCGGGGAGATCGCAGAAAATTCGATCCGTGCGCAGCTTGCAGGTAATGCAGCTTTCGACAATCTCCATTCCGTATGGCGAGAGCATGACCAGCCTCCTGAACGACTTTGCCCCATATTGCATGCATGGATCGCTTCTTGCGCAATCCACGACGGGCAGAGCCGGACCTCTGCCGCCAGTGTCCGCCGGACGGGAACACTTCGCTGTGCTGCAAGGCACATTCGAATGTGATCTTGCTCACATGTCGATGGTAATGCTGACGGTGAGGCTGGATTGCGCCGGATCTCAAGATCGCGCCCCACAGTAAATGCCGGAAAGCTTCGAGTGGGTCGCAGAGATAGATCAAGGGGGCGCGGCGGGTTGGTGTCAGAGCCGCGCGCCCACGGTCTACTTCGCTTGCAAGGATTCGATGTAACGGGTAAGGTTCGCCACGCGTTGCTGTACCTCACCTTCGTGGCCATTGCTCATATTCCAGAACAACGTTCCCCACACGGGCATTTCTTTGGAGCCGTGCGCCGGAAGCGGGGATTCCCCGCGGATGGAAGCTTCGACCTTCAGGGAAGGATATTTTCCTCCGTTGCTCTTACTGAGTTGCGTCAGGTCGGAGGGCGGGATCTTCAGCGCGGCGGCCGCGGGGCCTCCGCCCTTACCGTCTGTTCCATGACAAACGGCACAATACGCGGTGTACATTTCCTTCCCGGATACGGGCGATGTGGCCTTCATCGGGACATGTTTGATGGTTTTATCCGGCGCAGTCTGCGTTTGGCCGCTCTGCGTTTGACTGTGCGCGGCGACGGCGCAGGCGCATAAAATCAGGACCGTAAATGGCAGAATCAGTTTCTTCAGGGACATTCGCTTCTCCTTTCAAGCCATGCGCGCTTTGTTGCCAGCCAGCGCGCACCGAAACAAGAAATCCCACGACGACACTACTGTACACGTTACGTGTCGTAACGGCGCAGATTATTGCGCCAGGATTTTCCATTCCTGGCCGTTTCGTGCCAGAGTGAGCGCGGATTTTGTCGGCTCGCTGCGGTAAAAGTCGGCGTTATATTTATTAATCAGGGTTTGACGGTCCCAGAGATTGAAGCTTTTCACCAGCGGACCACCCGCGTCGAACACGTCGCCGATTTGATTGGGCACCCATTTCCAGGTGTACTCAACGGTCGCGTTATTGCCATCCACAACAATGCCTGCGATGCTCACCAGTTGCCGTTGCGCCAGCGGGGCCTGATACGAGACCGTGCCATCGGCTTCTTGCTCTTTCTTGCACCCCGCGACGCTGGTCAGCAATTGCTCTCCCGCGGTTGTAAGGGAGACGGCTACCTTGCCGCCCGCCGGTTTCGCCACTTTGACGATTCCTGCTTTTTCCAGTAACCGATAATTGGGATCGTCGGGTTTATCGTCCGCGCTCGATTTCACGAGACCTGTGCGGAAGTGGATAACGGCCGGACCACGTTGCTGGAGCGCTGCTGCCACTACCCCGCTCGCCTGCTGCGCGCTGAGAGTTTTCCCCCGGGCCTGGAGTAGGACGTAGCCTGCCAACCCCACGATTGCCGCTACCAGGCACATCATCAGTAGCAGTGGCAAGAACGATGAACGTCGTTCCATCTCAACTTCGGCTTCAAACATGACAGCCCCCTTTTCTTGAACCGCCAAAAATGATTACCAACGGTCCATTGTGCGTCCAGCCTGTTCCCATTGCTGTGATGATCCGCACAATCGTTTGTGTGCTGCCTCACCGAAGTAACAGTAGGGTCCCGGTCCCGGTCGTTCTTTGCCGGTGTGCGTGTCCTCACCTACGTACGTGATGTCTGTCACAGCCGACAGTTCATATAACCCGGCATAATCAGGTTCAGTTTTGTGTGAAGTTCTACCTTGAGCGTGGAGATTTCATGGCAAAGGGACGTGTTTCCATCGTCGTTGAGCGCTGCAAAGCCTGCGGTTTCTGTGTGGAGTTTTGCCCCTCCCACGTGCTCGCGCTTTCCTCCGCTTTCAATTCCAAGGGCTACCATCCACCACACGTCGTGCATCCGGAAAAGTGCAGCGGATGTGATTTGTGCGGCATGTATTGCCCGGACTTCGCGATTTGTGCCAGCAAAGTCGAACCTGCCAAGCAGGCCGAATCCGCTAAGGCCGAATCCTCCAAGAAGGTGACCAATGAAAGCTGACCCGAAAGGTGTGCTCACCGGCACGCACTTCATGGACGGCGACCACGCCTGCTGCGAAGGCGCGCTGGCGGCCGGTTGTCGCTTTGCCGCCGGATACCCCATCACTCCTTCCACCGAAGTAGTGGAACGTTTTGCCGCTCGCGTCCCGAAAGTCGGAGGAGCGTTTATCCAGATGGAGGACGAACTGGCCGCTTCCATCGCCCTGCAAGGCGGCGTTTGGGCGGGGGCCAAGTCGTTCACCGTAACCTCCGGCCCCGGTTTCTCTCTGATGATGGAACATATCGGCTACGCGGCCATGACCGAAACGCCCTGTGTATTCGTCGATGTGCAGCGCGGCGGTCCGTCTACCGGCCTGCCCACGCTTCCCGCACAGGCGGACATGATGCAGGCGCGCTGGGGATCGCACGGCGACTACGAGATCATCGCCCTCTGCCCCAATTCGCCGCAGGAGTGTTTCGACCTCACCATCAAAGCCTTCAACCTGGCCGAAGAATTCCGCGTGCCGGTAATGTTCATGATGGATGAAGTCGTCGGACACATGACCGAGAAGGTTGTGATTCCTCCCGCCGATCAGATCGAAGTTACACCGCGAAAACACACCCACAAGTCGTTCGACGAATATCTCCCTTACGGCACGAACGGCGACCTGGTTCCGGAAATGGCGCACGCTGGTGATGGTTACAATTTCCACGTCACCGGCTTGACCCACGACGAGCGCGGTTATCCCAACATGACCCTGCCGATTCAGGACAAGCTGGTTCGCCGCCTGCAAAACAAGATTCTCAACGCGGTTGACCGCATCACCATGACCGAAGAAGAACAAATTGATGGCGCGGATGTCGTGGTCGTGTCCTACGGAATCACTTCCCGCGTCGCTCAACGGGCCATTGAAGCGGCTCGCAAGAAGGGCCTGCGGGTTGGCAAGTTGCGCCTGATCACTGCGTGGCCGTTTCCCGAAAAGAAGATCAAGGAACTGGCCAAGAAAATAAAAGCTTTCGTGGTTCCAGAACTCAACCTGGGTCAGATGGTGCGCGAAGTCGAACGCGCCGCCGGCGGCCAGGCCAAGACCTTTGCCGTGTCGCATGCAGGCGGCGGAGTGCACAACCCAGAAGACATTCTGAAGGTAATTGTGGAGGCCAGTCGATGACCGACAGCTTGAACACCGATCTCTTAAATAAAGATCTCTTGAACAAAGATCTGTCGAACAAGGATGTGACGAATAACGACTCCTGCAGCGGCGGTTCCTGTGGCGACGACGATCTCGTTAACCCCGTCGAACAATTCCTGCGCAGCGATCGCGTGCCCCACATCTGGTGCCCGGGATGCGGCATCGGTACGACCGTGAATTCTTTCGCGCGCGCACTCATCGATTCGAAAATCGATTTGGGATCGCTCGCCCTGGTTTCCGGCATCGGTTGCACCGGCCGCGTGGCCGGCTACGTGAAGCTCGATTCGTTTCACACCACGCATGGCCGCGCCATTCCGTTCGCCACTGGATTGAAGCTGGCGAACCCCAAGCTGAACGTGGTCGTCTATTCCGGAGATGGCGATCTCTCGGCCATCGGCGGCAATCACCTGATTCACGCCGCACGCCGCAATATCGACCTGAAGGTCATCTGCGTGAACAATCTGATCTACGCCATGACCGGTGGCCAGACTGCTCCCACCACTCCCGATCACTCGACGACGTCGACGAATCCTTATGGTGTGTTCGAGCCGTCCTTCAACTTGCCGCACCTGGTCGAAGCGGCCGGCGCAGTCTACGTGGCGCGCTGGACCACCTACCATGTCAAGCAACTCTCGCGTTCCATTGCCGAGGCATTCAACAAGAAGGGATTCTCCTTTATAGAGGTGATCTCGCCTTGTCCTACGCTCTATCAGCGCCGGAACAAGATGGGCGACGGCCTCGATGCCATGAAGTATTACAAAGAGAAGAGCAAGGTCAAGCACGGCTGTCCGACCGGTGAAGTCGGCATGACTATGACCGGAGAAATCATCGTCGGCAAATTTGTGGACCGCGAACGCCCCGATTACCAGACCATGATGCGTGCCCAGTATCAGGATTCGTTGGGTGACACCTACGTGGAACAACCGGAGATGGAGACGGTATGCAGCTAACGGAAATTCGTCTTGCAGGATTTGGCGGCCAGGGAGTGATCCTTTCGGCCATCGTGCTTGGCAAAGCAGCCTCGATTTATCAGGGCGCCTATGCCACCATGACGCAGAACTTCGGACCGGAAGCCCGCGGCGGCGCGTGCAGCGCGCAACTCGTGCTTTCGGATTCGCCTATTTTGTATCCTTACGTTACCCATCCGGACATCATGGTCATCCTGTCGCACGAAGCCTATATGCGCTTCGGTTCTGAAGTGAAAGAGGGCGGCATCCTGATTGTCGAACAGGATTTGGTGCGTGTTTCCGACGTCAGCAAATCAGTCCAGGTCTATAGCATTCCGGCGACTCGTATCGCCGAAGAGCTCGGCAAACGCATGGTGCTGAATTCCGTGATGGTGGGATTCTTTACCGCCGTAACTCGCCTGCTCGAACCCGACGCGGTCCGCAAAGCCGTTGCGGATTCCGTCCCCAAGAACTTCCGGGAACTTAACCTCAAGGCCTTCGAAAGAGGATTTGAGTACGGAGTCAACGCCCTCAATACCAACGCGAGTCCGGACGATGCCATTCTGGCGGCTCAGTATTCGCCGGAGTAAATCCCCGGAGTAATTCAGGAAGGCGCCGGGGCCGAGTCCAGGATGACTCAGGTCCCTTCAGGACGTCTGAGATAGCTTGACGCCCCATCGCCAGGCTGAGCCCACGCCCTCCTAAATTCTTTCCTCTTTGTTTCCTGTTGCATTCTTCAGCGTGGGCTGTTGTAAGGTTCATCAGCGGGTCTTGTAGGCTGCAACACACTGATTCTACGTGGCGAGTCTTGCTTTTTACGCGCAAACCCTGATGACGCTGGCTTGCCTCTGTTGCGATTGGCATCACCCCAGTGTTCACGATTTCATCGCCTGCGCCCGCGCCCCAAAATCGTCTCTCGTCTATCCGCTTCATTTCACAAGAGATCACAGCCCGCAACAACCTTTCTCCGCACTCACCTCATCGTGGCATGGCGATTGCCTTTAGTAAAAGTGTGAGCGGCTCAGAAATAAACGGC
>JBEKLO010000094.1:0-16562 GCA_050010155.1 Terriglobales bacterium | reverse complement strand
TTAGGATCGATTACCGTGCGTGCCAGCAGTTCCGTCTCTTTCTCATTGCAGATGTGCGAGCCCAGCTCCGCAAATTTCTTCAGCACGAGGTCATAAACCTCATCGTCGATCACCACCGTTTGCTCTGAGGCACAGATGGTTCCGTTATCGAAGGTCTTGGAGAGGATGATGTCCACCACAGCCGTACTCAGGTCCGCCGTCTTTTCCAAATACACCGGCGTGTTACCCGGCCCCACACCCAGGGCTGGTTTGCCCGAGCTATAGGCGGCTTTGACTGCACCCGGTCCGCCGGTGGCATCAATCAAGGCCACGTCTTTATGCCGCATCAGGTAAGCGTTGTCCTGCAGAGTGTGCGATTCCAGGCAGGAAAAAACCCCTTCGGGCGCTCCATGCTTCAACGCCGCCTCGTACATAATCCTCACCGCTTCAGAGCAGCAACGCCACGCGTTTGGATGGGGACTGAAAATCACGGCGTTGCGCGTCTTGATGGCCATGATGCATTTGAATAGCACAGTGGAAGTGGTTTTCATAATTGGCGTAATCGAGAAAATGACGCCGATCGGTTCGGCGATCTCTACGAGATTCTGCTCCGGAAATTCGCGGATGACGCCAGCCGTACGTTTATCCTTTATGTAGTCGTAGACAAACTCGGTGGCCACCATGTTCTTGAGGACCTTGTCTTCCATCACTCCGAGCTTGGTTTCCTCAACCGCCAGCCGAGCGAGAGATTGAGCGTGTTCCAGGCCGGCGAGGACCATTGCCTTGACGATGCGGTCTACATCTTCTTGTGTGAATTGGGTAAAGACGGCAGCAGCGGTTCTGGCTCGCCTGACGAGTCCCTCTAGTGTGGCAATCCGTTCTGCGCTGAGGCTTTCAGCGGTAACGGGGATCTGCGCACGCGGTTGCACTACTTCTTGTGTTGCCATGTCTGCCCCTTTGTAACTGTCTGTCGGAGTCTCTTACGTGTCAGGAGCACGCTACCTTGATGTTGCCAGCTCTGCCTTTGGTGCCCAGCCCTTGCTGCCACGAGGACAGGAATCAGATCACTGATGAAACATGCTGAGTTCTATGCGTAGTCGATGGGATGCTTCGTTAGCCAACGCTCATCGCGCACCCTGCCAATATTCCTCAAAGCGCCACCTGCGGCGCTCGCCGTTAAGCGACGGCTTTCCCACGCAAGCCCCAAGCTCAGGCCGATCACACCGCCGAGTAAGCCGAACGCCAACGCTCGCGTAGCGGATTTCTGACGACATCCTGGATAGCTGCCCAACACGCCGAGGCACGCCCCAACCACCGCAGGCGTCACGGCGCTTCGCACCGACTCGCTGAGGAATGGAGCAAGAGATTCTCCGTTGAGAAATGACTCTCGACCAGAACGCGCTCCCTCGATCCCGGAATCCAGGAGCCTTCGGCCGTAGTCGGCACTCGATTTCGACCACTGGCGTAAGTCCATCAGGTCTCCTTACGGCCCCGATTGGGGGTACCAAGCTAACTACACCACCGCCCGCTCGTGGCGTCGGTAGCATCCGTCACGCTTGGGTGTGATGCCGTCACATCGCGGAGTTCATTGACCGGGAATGCTTTGTACGACGCCGTACGAAGAGATACTTCCGTGGGAGCGGCAGGCGGCCACGTATTGAAAAATGCTGCGGCGAAGCATGGAGACAGATAATGCGCTGCGGTACCCAATTGCGCTCGCGCCGGCACGGTCAGCCACGAGAAAAACAAGGAACCCGCAACGGAATGGATTCGTAAAGTATGGGTGTGACTTAACCTACGGAAAATGGTTGAGCCCCGGCCCCTCGGAGCTTACCTGGAAGGATGCAATGAAAAGGTTCGCGTCAATTGTGCTTGTTCTTTTGGTGGTTCCTCTTCTTTTACTGGCACAACCCAAACCGGCTTCAATACCGTTCACCACGAATTCAGACGGCTTCATTGTGGTGCCTGTGACCCTTGGCGGTTCTGTCCCGATCCATGTCATCTTCGACACCGGAGCCGGTCTTGATGTCCTCGCTCCTAGTCTCATCGAGAAGGTTCATGGCAAGCCGGCGGGGCAATTCACCGGCTTCCGTATGACTGGCGAACGCATGGACATTGCATTGTTCATTGTTCCTGAACTGTCGGTCGGTCCCGTGATGAAGAAGGACGCTCTGGTAGGGAGCTGGGACTTGCTCGACAAGTTGCATCTGGACGGCATTATTTCCCTGAGTGATTTTCGCCAGCAATGCTTTACCTTCGACTTCGCCAATAAGGAACTAATCTTCGAGACCGAAGAGACCATGATCAAACGCCGTGCTGCCGGAAAGTCGTCACCCTTACAGGTCGACGATCAACGGGGAATCAGCCTGAGCATGTTCGCTCGGTTCTTGATCGCCGACCAACCTGGGCTGTGCGAAATCGATACCGGTAGTCCCACCGCCACGGTCAACACGCGCTACATGACGCCGCTGCGCATCGATAAGGATGCCAAAGATGTGCGGAAGCGTGAAGGGCGCACGGTCGCGGGAGGCATGGAGATTCGGTACGACACCAGCTTGCCAGAGCTTTCGCTGGCCGCTGCCCCTCAGATCAGTCTTGTGCCGGCACCGGTGTCGTTCTCCGATATCGTTTACGACTGCGTTGTGGGCGTTGATTTTTGGCATGACCGGGCGCTTACGATCGATATTGCGAACCGTCAGCTAATTGTCTCCAATGCTGCCCGCAATGCAGGCGGAGAAGAAGCAGGCCATGCGGACCGCTATTTGACTATCACATAATATAGTGACATTCCCAGCGTTATGTGCTACTGTCTCGGCATGGGAAATCCAGCGGGAGTTCGTCGGGACTTTCAGGCGTTAGAGCAGCGGCGGCGTGGGGCGGCCGAACTGTTGCGCCACGGCGTTCACCAAGCTGAGGTGGCTCGCCGGGTGGGAGCACATCGGCAATCGGTCGGCCGCTGGGCGGAGCAACTCAAGCAAGGTGGACTGAGGGCGCTGAGGCAGGCGGGACGTGCGGGACGCAAAGCACGTTTGCGCCCCGAAGACTTGCGGCGCATCGAACGCGGGCTGAAGCAGGGTCCGGAAGCGCTGGGGTACGAAAACAGCCTATGGACGTCGGCACGGGTGGCGCACCTGATCGAGACCGAATGCGGGGTCCAGTACCATCCCGGACATGCGTGGCGGATTCTGCGGCAGTTGGGATGGAGTTGCCAGCGGCCGACGGGCCAGGCGCGGGAGCGGGACGAAGCTGCCATCCGACGCTGGAAGCACAGGCGCTGGCCGCAGATCAAAAAAAAGCCCAAAACGAGCGCCGCACGATCGTCTTCATCGATGAAAGCGGATTGAGCCAGAGGCCGCACCGCTGCCGTACCTGGGCGCCAAGAGGACAGACGCCGGTGCTGCAGTACCACTTCAACTGGAAGACGCTGGCGGCGATGGCGGGCGTGACCTGGTGGAACTTTTACTTTCGGTTGTTTCCCGGCCCGATTCGGAGTCCGCAGGTGATCGAGTTCCTGACCCACCTGTTGCGCCATCTGCCGGGCAAGCTGCTGATCGTCTGGGATGGCCTGCGGAGTCACCGCAGCCGCATGGTATGGGACTTCGTGCGCCAGCAGCGCGGGCGGCTGTGGCTGGAGTTCCTTCCAGCTTATGCGCCGGAGCTGAATCCGGTGGAGTATCTGTGGGCGCACTGGAAGCAACACGAGCTGCCGAACCTGTGTCCCGACAGCTACAGGGAGCTGAGCTACCACGCCCGCCGGGCGCTGCGCCGCATGCGCCGCCGGCCCACGTTGGTTTGCGCCTTCTGGGAGCAGGCGGAGCTATTTCCGCTTATGTGATTTCTCGCGCTGCGGCACGCATCATACAGCCACAAATGCTTCTAGAGGAGGATGTTACCTCCCTTCCACGAGAAGGCTGGTCGCTGTCAACATTGAGACTCTATCGAAGCGCCTACCTGATTGGGGCTCAATTCAGGGCGTGCGTCACTGTTTCTCCCCATCTCATATCAATGGGAAGTATTGCCCTTCGATAAAATCCCTACCGCATTATCCAAAGCAGAGTCTCTGCCACTCCGGATATCTGCTATTGATGGCTTTACAAGTATCTGAGGCTGGATTCCCACGCCCATGTAAACATGACCATCGGGTGTGCGCGTGTCTTTTGTGCAGATGCGTGCGCTGCCTCCTCCCGGCAACTTGAACGAAAAGGGTTGGCCGGTGCTGCCAGCCGTGGGTTCGCCAATGATGAGGCCACGGTGCATGGAATCGAACAAGGCCACGAAATCCTCCGCCGCAGAGAAGGTTTCTGCACTTGTCAGGACCACGACGGGAAGCCCGAGATGATGCTGTGCGTCGGGCTGGAAGTCCGGTTGCGGGAGCTGCGCCGACCTCTGAGGCAATCCCCAGGCACGGTACACAGCCTTGTAGGCAGGAGTCTGCTCGCTCTCCCAGTCAAAAGGTGAGGAAGCGAGCATTTGCAGAATGCTGACGCCGTACTGGCTGTTGCCACCACCGTTATGCCGCAGATCAAGGACCAAGCCTTTGGCGGCCTGAATCTGCGACAAGTGATCCAGAATGGTCTTCACGCCGCTGTCGTCTTCAAACTCATTGACGGCCACATAGGCGATGTCGCCGGGAAGAATTCTGAACTCGCTGGCCGCGGTCTTGAACATGGGACCGAGGACATCGGTGGAAAGTCGCATTAGGGTCCGCACCTCGCGCTTCCCCGAGGCGTCTTCCACTGTCAGAACCAAGGGATCTTCGACATCACCAGAAAAGAGAGAATAGTTATAAGTGCGAACATCACGATCCTGGCTTGTCGAGGAGCTAACGTACGGCATTACATTGGTTTCGGCATACTCGCGGATATCGAGATTTCCAACTTTCAAAATCACGTCCCCAACTTTCCAGCCAGCGGTCCGCAAGTTTGGATCGAGAAGCTGAGTGACAACCACGGAGCGCTCCACGAGCGCGGTGCGAAGACCGGGAGCAGCGTATAAGGTATTGAACAACTGGGACGGAGGGTAAACATTGGTATGGCCGTCCTTCAGTTCTGCCGCAAAACGCATCATCACGCGATAGTAGTCAGCCATCGTTTTGGCATCTCGAACCTTGGCAAGATAAGCCATGTACAAGCCATCCCAATCCATTCCGGGCAGCCGATTGAAAAACGGGAAATTGAATCGAGCCTCTGACCAGAATTTGGACAACCCCGCAACCTTTTCGTCCTCACTGAGGAGAGGTTTATATGGCGTAGCGAGGGCCGCACTCTCTTCCCATAGGGCTTCCTGCTTCCTGAGGGTCTCGACGAGCTGCTGGAACGCCGGTTGATTGTGCAGGGAGACCAGATCGGCATCTTGCGAGAGCTGATCGCTTGAAATGGCTGCGCCCAGGCGGAGTGCCTCTTGCAGGGTAGCTTGGGCTTGCTCCACTTGCCCCGCTCGTGACTGGTAGCAAGCCAGGTTATAAAGAGTGTCGGGCCATTCAGGCAGCAGCGCGATCGCCGGTTCCGCGCTCAACTTTTCGAGCACAGCGGCAGCCTGAGAGAATTCATGCTTTTGATATAGCGCCTGCGATTCAGTTTGAGCTTGCGCGAGTCGTTCGGCCAGCGGTTTTGCTGTAGTTTGTGCTCGGCAAAGATTGAACGCGAAGAAGCAGAAGACCAGAAAACGGAAGACGTGTTTCATTCAGGTGCCCCTAGAGCTGGAAATCATGCGCACAAACCCGAGTTCTTCTTCCTAACGAATATAACCGATGCGCGGTTGATGGAGCAGCCCGGTCGCGGCGGCTGTTTCCATTGTAACTATATTATGTGATTCTCAATAGGTAGCGTAGTTTGTTTTGGCAGCGCAAAACCGCCAACGTGCCCTTGCAGGGGACAAGGACACGTTGGCGCAGTACTGCAAGTTCCACACCGTCAGCGTATGGCAGAAAAGGAGGAGACACTTGCTACGCTGGCCGGATCCTCAGCAGCTATGCGTGCTACGCGACCGCCGCCGCCGCTTTCTTTGCTGAGCGCTTAGTGTGATGTGCAACCTTAGGCGCCCGTTTGTGCTCGACTGGCTTGGTTACGACGTTCATCAGTTCCTTCTGGGCATCGACGTAGCTTTTCACGCCTTCCCGCGCCATCTCGGCCAACGGCAGGAAGGGCAATGGCTGCAAGAGTTCCAGAGTCTTGCTCGCGGATTTCACGTTCGCGTTCATCTGTCGGCCAGCGACATCCACCAGCTTGCGTTGCGCTTCGATGAACGACTCCGTGGCATGCCGCGCCAACTGAGCCAGTTCGGTCTTCTTTATTTTCCTGGCCCCATTCGTGGGCTTGCTGCCAGTGGCTTTGGCGGTCTCTTCGGCGATGATGTCCATGAAGTGCTTCTGGGTTTTCACAAAATGCTCCATGGCCTCACGAGCCGTTTCCACCAGTTGTTTGCTGTCGTATAGTTTCCCGGCCTTGGCTGCCGCCACCCAGGTGTGATTTTGCTTTTCGACAATCTTCAGGTATTCCTGCTGCAGGTCGATAAAAGTTTCGACACTGCGCCGCAGCAGGTCGGTTACTGCGTGGGCTGCCGGCCACTCGCCGACGCGCTCTTTGACGCCATCCATCAGGATTTCATTCTGCTTTTGCCCGAGTTCGAGCAGAATCTTTTGCCCTTCAATAAAGTTCGACACGCGCTCGGCGGCCGCTTCGCTGAGAATGGCAGTTGGGGAATGGTTAGGATCCGACAGTTGCTGCCGCACAGAGTGCATCAAGCTCGCATTCTGCCGCATCGCCAGGTCGAGTAGAATCCGCTGCGTGGCAAAAAAAGTCTGTACGCCCTGCTGCGCCCAACCCGACAAAAGAGAAACAAAAGAAGACTCCCCGAAATAAGAGCCGGGGGATTCGTGCTTTACGGTAGTTGGCATTCGGTACCTCCAGATTGCTGCACTGCAGCATCAACTAAAATATACGATTCAAAGGTATTTGTGTCAATATATATTTGTCCTGTGTGCACGGCAGCAAAATGGGGCAAAAATGAAGCCAGCCACCGTCCTGATCAAGAAATATGGGAATCGCAGGTTGTACGATTCCTCCAACAGCCGATACGTGAATCTCGACGATATTGCCGGATTCCTACGCGAAGGCAAGGACGTCCAGGTGGTCGACGCGAAAACGGGCCAGGACCTGACCCGTGTCACGCTGACACAAATCATCACCGAGGATGCCAAAAACCGGCCGACCGGCCTGCCGCTCGAACTGCTGCGCCAACTTGTTCTCGCCTCCGACGAAGTGCGGCAGGAGTTCCTCATGTGGTATTTGAAGTCCGCCTTTGACACTTATGAGAAAGTTCAGGATGCGGTGCAGAGCCGACTCGGCGAAGTCCAATCCGCCATTTTGTCGCCCGTGGACATGATCAAGAAGGTTTTGGGGGCGCCGGCGGTGGCGTCGGCACCGCCGCGTGCGGAAGCGGAACCGGAACTCGATGCCCTGCGCAAGCGGGTAGCAGAGCTCGAGGTCCGGTTAAAAAAAACAGCGCGCGGCAAACGAAGCTCTCAGAAGAAACAGAAACGAAGGGTATAATGCGCACTGGGTAAGCTTCCTCGCGCTACGCCGGGGCCGTAACCGGGCGTAGAATGCGGGTGGATTCGGGACAGAATTGGGCCAAAAACAAAAAAAAGGTACGCGTCCGGCGAGGGCCAGGAATCAGAAAAACACTCGCCCCGGCCATGTGGAGTCCGACATCTCGCCTTGGACAGAAGCTCTGTTCGCCGCTGAGGTTCTCATGCTGCACGCAACCCCCGTCTATTACGGTTTTGGCGTGCCCCGTGGCGACGGCTCCGGAGTGGTCATTATTCCCGGTTTCCTTGGTACCGATCTTTACTTGATGGAACTCCACGGCTGGTTGCAGCGCATCGGATACCGGTCCTATTTTTCCGGCATAGGAATCAATGCCGAATGCCCGAACCTCCTGGTTCAGCGCCAATTGAACAAGACCATCGAAAAAGCTCTGACCGAGACCGGAAGGAAAATTCATTTGATCGGTCACAGCCTCGGAGGGGTGATCGCCCGCTCCGTGGCGGGTCAGAGGCCGCAGGATATCGCTTCTGTCATCACGCTGGCTGCGCCCATTCGGGGCACCGCGACGAGTCGAACGGTTCTCAACGCTGCAGACGCCATCCGCCAGCGCATTCTGCGGGAGCATGGCCCGGGAGTGCTGCCCGACTGCTATACCGGACGTTGCACCTGCAATTTTGTGGACTCGTTGAAGCGTGAGATTTCGGATTCGATGATGGAAACCGCAATCTACACGCGCGATGACGGCATCGTGGACTGGCACTATTGCATGACCGGCAATCGTGATACAGACTTTGAAGTTCCGGGCACTCACATCGGAATGGCCTTCAATCCATCGGCCTACGCGGTCGTAGGCGAGCGCCTGGCGATGGCGCAATCTTCCGAATGAGTTGCTAAGCAACACCCGTCTAATCAAAGACTCGGCGACTGGACTTCACTGGTGCTAGGGCAAATTTAATAGTGGTAAACGCGATTTTGAGCCTAAACTGAGTGGCTACTACGAGGCTCACTTTCGTATGACATCCTTTTTTCGCTGCCAATCTTTATCTCTATCCCCTCGGCACACAATCCTCTGTTTGGCATTTTTTCTGGGATCAATTCCAGTTTTGGCTCAAACACCCGAGCCGCTGGATGCGGGGCCCCTGTATTTGCAGTTGCAGAACTCATTGGCTCTGGAGAAGACCCTTCACCTAGAGAACTTGGTACTGCAAAGGGATCGCGTGACTATTACTTTCACGGACGGGCTGGTGTATTTGTCTCCTCCCGTTAGCGGCAAAGTTCGCTCGGCAGTCTATATCGGTTCCGGGAAATTCCAAGCAGCTCCGCCGCCAATTGCGTTCGAGCAAGATAACGTCCGCCGCATGCTCAAGGCCGATGATGTTTCGTCAGACTTCAAAACTGCAGTGCTGCGGTTTACCGACGACACAGCCAGCGACTTTCTGAAGGATGGTTTTTTGCAGGGCGGCCCAGCTTCAGAACGGGCGTCCCATCTCGCTGCCGAGTTTGGGCCACGTCTCCTCAAGGAAACCGGGGTCAATATGTCGGCGCGACAATTGGAGTCCATTCTTAATCAGGAGACGCCGGGAGTATTTCTGATCCAGATGGAAGGGGGGAAGCGTGGGCGTTTTACGTATGTGCTCGATCCGCAGACACGCATCCCGGTAGAAAATTTTGGAATTAATGCTGGCGAGAAAGGACTGATTTTTGCGTACGACGATGACATATTCGACAACGACGTGTGGATGGCATTTCACGCTAATGGCGACTATGCCAGGGGAAAAGCTCCGTACTCCGACATCTATAACGTGGTCGACACCGAAAAGTACACGATGACGCTGGATCTGTCGGAACCCAAGAAGATTCTGGGCCTTGTTTCCAAGTTAGACCTCATCTCCCGCATTGACGGCCTTCACGTGATCCCATTCGCCGTCGGGGAGCGGCTGAGCAATTTCGACGACGAGCGCCGCAAGAAGCAGTTATATCTTCGTAGCGCGCAGTTGTCCGATGGCACGGTGCTCACGTTCTTTCAGGAGCCGTGGGAAAGTGGCTTCAGCGTGGTTCTGCCTAAACCCTTGGCAGCCGGCCAGAAACTTTCACTAAGCTTAGATCTGAAGGGCGACTTCATGATGGAATCGGAATACGTGACCGGGACGTATTTCCCGCGAAACACGGAAACATGGTATCCGCGGCACGGCAATCTGGGTCGATCCCGGTTCGACATCTCTATGATTCATCGCAAGAAAGATCACGTGGTCAGCATTGGAGAGTTCATCAAGGAAGGTCCAGTCCCAGGAACGAACGACGACGTGCTAACTGAATTTCGCATGGAGCAACCGGTCGCATTGGCGACGTTTGCAGTTGGCCCATACGAAATTCACAAAGACGTCGCCAAGGACGATATTGGCAAGCAATTGCCCATAGAGTTTTACTCCATGCCTGGGAACCGGATGGCGATCAAGGAAGATTTCATACTTGCAGAAATGAGCAACAGCATACGCTTTTTCAGCAAGATGTTTGGCGCATACCCGTATTCGTTGTTCCGAGGGGTATACCATCCGTTCAATTTCGGCCAAGGGTTTGCCACCACCATCATGATCCCGAAGGCCGACAATGCCAACAAATTCACTTTCTCTTTTATCGCGCATGAGACGTCGCACCAGTGGTGGGGTGACATGGTGCTATGGCGCTCCTATCGCGACCAGTGGCTCAGCGAAGGCTTTGCGGAATACTCCGGAATGCTCTATGTCCAGTCCCGCGACACGTCGTCTTCCGAGAAAGAGCTGATCGAGCGCGCCCGTTACGAACTGAAAATGCCCCCGCGCACTCTAACGGGCATCGGGCATGGCAAGTTGGCGGACGTGGGGCCGCTGGTAATGGGGCATCGGGTGGAAAATCGGGAAACAAGGGGAGCCTACACCGCACTCACTTATGAAAAAGGTTCCCTCGTGCTGCGCATGATGCATTTTTTGTTCACGAACCCAGACACCGGCGACGGCAAGGCGTTCTTCGATCTGATGAGCGACTTCGTAAAACGCTATCAAGGTAGCACCGCAACCACGGAGCAGTTTTTTGCTCTTGCGAATGAACATGTGAAGAGCACTCCGCTCGCCCAAAAATACGGGTATAAGGACTTAAACTGGTTCTATCGGCAGTGGGTGACACAGACCTATCTTCCATCCTACGAGCTTTCCTATCACATCGAAAGCGATTCGACTGCAGGCGTCACTCTTAAGGGCGAGGTAGTGCAAACGGGACTGCCCGAAGGTGAGACTTGGTTCATGCCACTTCCACTTGTCATCCATTTTCATGGCGGCAGGACCGCGCGAGTCACAGTTGCGGCGTACGGAGGTCACGCGCCGATAAGCGTTAAGCTGCCCCAGTCACCGGAAAAAGTGGAACTGGATCCTGAGTTGTGGGTTCTCTCCGACAAAACGTCGACTGCAAAGCGATAATTTTCATCGGATGCAAGGACTGTCATTCAGGATTTTGTCTTAGTGCCCGACCATCTCCAGCACAGCCCCGTTACTCGTCTCTAATATGTCGACCATTTGGTCCTGCCGCTCCAGGCGGACTATCGCTCTGGCGAGGCTGTTGTTTGCGACTTCAAAGCTGCCTGTGCAGTCGGTCTTCAGGTAGGGAAGGCGATGAATGCTTGAGGCCGCACCATCGATTGCTGCCTCCAATTTGAATCCATGCTTGGGTCTTGATGTAGACGAACAGCGAAAAGTCCACTTGAGTTCATTCGGATCCCGTTTGATCGTCTGGAAATCCCCGAATGTGTGCGCCTCGCCCCCATGCCACAGTACTGCTTTGCGAAAGGCGAACCCGAGGGGCATTTCGTAGACCAGGGCTTCGAGTGTGCTCGAATGCCCGCCCGGTTGGGGAAAATAGGCATGCGTCCAGGTCCAGAAGTTACGATGACGGTATCCACAGTTGTGGCCCTGTACGCCAAACCCCAACGGATCGCCTGCGAAACTGCGGCCATCCAGTGTGACCTGGCCGGAAAAAATCGCGTCTGAGTGCGGGGTTCGCGAGAATCCGATCCAACCCTTGTTGCTGATTGTGACGTGAAACGTGGAACGCCAGCGCAGATCCCACGAAATCGTATGCCCGTCGACCGTCAGCGTTCCGCGGCAAGAATTCTCGCCGATTTCGTTGTCAGCGATGCGAAGGTGAAATGGATTTTGCTTTCTGGAGCTGAGATCCAAGCCCTCCAGCGGAAATCCATGGATGAAACTTTGCGGCTTCCCATCCGCCGGAAACCATGTCGCCCATACCTGTACCGGCAGACCGCTCGGGTTGCCTGGGCAACCGTTGCGGCCTGGATTCATCAGCAAATATCGGAACCACCACGCCCCGCTGCCATCCGCCAATCCCAGACGAAGAAACCAGACTTCGTAGCGGCGGCGGGTAGAGAGGGACGAATAAACCTCGTTCAGCGTATTCACAGACTTCATTATGCACGCGAAACAAAACTATCATTGGTCGTACCGGAACGCCTTGTTCGGATACGGCGGAGCCTCCTATCGCTCGCGGCCGTTTCCTGATCTCTTCGCGGCACGCTCACTTAGAACTCCGTCCGTTCCCAAGGCCCAGAAATCCCGCCCGGACTGCGCCTGCGCAAAATTTGAAATTGGCCGAAATTCTTCTTTTGTCATCCGGCACGCGAGATCATAACACCATCGGTTAAGGAGTGGGTGTGTCAGCAGATTCCGGTACTGGGGATAAAAGCAGGTCGTTCGCTTCGCTCAGGATGACAATGGTTTGGTATTTCGATCAAGTGCGGAGCAGCAACTGACGAAGACGCTGTTTTACTCCCGGCCACTCCGCAGCCACGATGGAATAGCGTGCTGAGTCCCGCGCGATATAGTCAGCAGCCATCCGATGGGCGCGGAGCGTTCCTTCATACTTCCCGCCAATGCGCTCGATTGCAGCTCTCGATCGCTGGTTACGCACGTGGGTGTGAAGGCAGACGCGCAGCACCTCCCATACTTCGAAAGCGTGCGTGAGCATAAGGAGCTTACTTTCGGTGTTCGCGGCGGTGCGAATGGAGGAACGGGTCAACCAGGTGTAACCGATCTCGCAGGCGTCAGGGTACTGGCGACCGTGCCGCAAGTGGCCTGGCGGCCATTGCCAATGTTCGAGGTTCCAAAAACGGGTTGAGCCGAGCACGACGCCATCATGCTCGCGGACAATCGCGAAAGGTACGGCGCTCCCGGCTTCCCGCCAACTCAAGGCGGTCTCAATGTATCGCGTCGTTTCGGCATCTCCCTGCGGCACGGGGCTCCAGCGATAGAGCTCCAGGTCACCTGCCGCGGCGGCCGATAGCCCGTTTCGATGGCTGTGGCTGAGGGGTTCGAGACGAATGGATTCGCCCGCGAGTACAACCTCTGTTCGGAGTATTCCCATGAGCGTTCCCAGAATCAGGATTCGTACGATCAACGACCGGCAAACTCAATAATCATCCTCAGTAGTCATCAGGATCGCCACGATCGTTCGACGTGAGAAAGTACTTGGCGTCGTGATTTGCGCGAATCTTGGTGAACTCTCGGGGTGCTCCTTGAAAGAACTCGCTCAGATCATCGGCATAAGCGTCGGCATAAGTGCCAGGCCCGATTAACGATAAGTCGAAATTTGCCTCCACAAATCTCAGGATCGACCCAAAATCGTGGTTGTCGTTATCTGCCATAGGTGGCGTGCGAGCAGAGATCACTAACATTGGGACTCGAAAACCATAACAGTAGTTTGTGCACCAACCCGTCTTGTTGGTTAAGGGAGCGACGTGGTCATACCATCCGCCCCAATCGTCCCAGGTGATGAGGATCGCCGTGTTCTTCCAGTACGCGCTCTGGCCAATCGCATTCACGATCGAAGAAACCCAAGCGGGGCCGCCGTTCCCAAAGGTTGGATGGTCTGAGTAAGTGGACGCCGGAGTTACCCAGGAAACGTTTGCCAGATTACCATTCGCAATATCGGTCAGCACTTGCGGCGAGGGAGTTTTTACGTTTTGCATTTCTGATCCCGTACATTCACCGTTACGCACAGTTCCGCAAATGTGTTGGATGGCCAGGGGAGCGTCCCATAAGGCGCCGCCAGAGGCAGCATAGTAACTCCAAGTCAGGCCTTTCGCCTCTAACAAATCTGTCAATGTACCCCGTTCAAAGCACGGCATTACGCCCATGTTTTCCGAGCCTGTTTGCGGATTGATTATCTTCACCTGGTAAACGTCCCCGCTCATACAGCCACCTTGACTATCCTCCGAAACAAACCAGTCATCATAGGGGGCTTTTTCGGTGCTCCCTGGAATTGAGGTTCCGCCAAAAACAAATTGGTGGGCTGCAAGGCTCGGACCTTGATTCGTCTGAAACATCCGGTTCGCAAAACCGTACTTTGCACCAAGAGTGCAATACGGTGCAATCAGCGGATCGCTGACGTACTTCTTCTCGGACGTTGTCCATTGTCCAGCGAACTGGGAGAGATAAATCGGATGGGTATGCTTGGGCTTAATCGAGCTTTGCAATAATGTAGTACCGCCGGATGGCTTGATGGCGTCTGCCCCTCGAATGTCACAGGACGCAAAGAGATTGTCGGGCGTACGGTTCTCTTGCACGATGATGACGATATGTTCGAACTGGGCTAGAGCGTCGGTCGGGTAAAACATGACCAAAGCCGTCAAAGCGAGGCCAAACAGAAGCACCGCCGAGATGTTCTTCTTACGATGTTGTGTCATAGAGATTCGTCCTAGCGTCGAATGTTTGCGACTACCCGAACTACAGGCCAAGGCACGATCGGGTAATCAAACCCGTGCATTGATTTTAGCGATGAATTGTGGCTGAGTTATGTTCCGGGGAGTGGATGCTGCGAGTCGGCAGGCATCCATGTATCAGCAAACCAAAAAGAGAATATCCCACCCTTGCGTTTTGCGCAAGGGTGGGTAACGATTGTCTCGTCGTCCGGAAGTTGAACTCGTCCTAGTAGTCACAGCTGCCGGCGTATCCGCACAACCTTACCGTCGACAGATCCTGGATCACCAGCATCGACCATGCCTGTGTGCTCGTGTTGAACACGTCCACAAAGAGCAGCCCACGCACAGAATCGACCGCTATGCTGTTGGGTTGATCATTCGTTGGCATAGTGAAAGTGGTAAGCTTTTTTGCGGCCTCAGTGTACACGTCGATCTTACCGGCAGAAGAATCGACCAGATAGACGTGCGCCATCGCATTATTCACTCCCATGAAGTTCGGGGTGTAAGTCAGCGTGGCTGTTTTTGTCACGGCGTTGTCGTGGGCCGAGATTACTTGCAGGTTGTCGCCAGAGGTCGCGAACAGCTTGTAGGTATTCGAATCGATCGCCATCACCGTTCCGAAAGTTGTGGCGCTCACAACGCCCGTATTACTGATCATCCGGGAAGTTCCACCCGAGGTCACGTAGAGGGTGTCGTTATTCGAGGCGACTGGAGGCGTGGTAATTGTGCCGCCGGGAGTAATGGCGCTGCCCACCATCGCCATGGTGTCCGCATCGAAAAGCCACACCGGATCGTTCCCCGTACCGCATTGCGACGACACCCACATGTAGCGCTTGTGGCAATCAAACGCAACGGCCGCTGGACAAGAGCCCACCGGGATGGAAGTGATCTCGGTGTCGTTGGAGCCATACACATTGACGTTTCCCACGCTTCCAGTTCCAGCCCAGAAATTGTCCTGTTTCATGTCGACGCTGACGCCGGCGGATGCACTGATGGTGGTAACGACAGCGAAGGTGCTGCCATTAATTACGGTGAGACTGCTGCCCGCGGTTGGGCCGCCGCCGGTGTAGATAAGTTGCAAGGCCGGATCGACGGCAATCTGTCCCGCCGAGGCGGTGGGAATCGGAATCGTGGCAAGAATGTTCTGAGCTGCTGCAGGTCCGGCAAGCGCCCAGACCACAACCGCAGCGGAGATAATGCGGCGGACCGTACTGCGAATCGGTTGCATATGGCTACCCTCAGATGGCTGGAATTTGAGGGTTCGTTGCCCCAAATCGCACGCGCCGTAACTGGAAGGAATCGTGTTTTGGAGCAAGAACCGCCGTCATTGTCTGCTCAATCGCTGGGCCTGTCAATGTGCAGGAATTTTCATTGGCGGCGGTAAAAAACACGTTGCAAACCGGCGACCGAAACGCTCGAAATGCCCGCCCAGCGGCACTTCTGAGTGGAAGCGGGACCGTCCTGAAAGTTAACAGAATGTTAAAACACAAGCCATGGTTTCGACGCTTGTAACCTGCGACGGCATACGAAGTCCGCGTCTACTTGACCGGCCGTGAACCGGTGATGAGGATGTCCACGAGTCTCCTGGCGCTTTGCTGCCAGTCAGGGACGGACGCCACATGGGAGACGCCGATCAGCGCCCGGAGTAGATCGAATGGCTCCAGATCTCGACGAATGTCGCGGCTCTTGATTGCACGCTTCACCAACGAATCAATCGCTCCATGGATATGAACGCCTGAACCTTCGAATAGCTTCGAGGGCCCTCCGACAACTGAGTTCAGTGCAGGGGCGATACAGAGTTCCCGCTCCAACCGCTGCCACGTTTCGAGCTGACGGGAGTCAGCGCGACTGCCATGCAGCCGGCAAGCGGCGTAAACCTTCTCGCGCCGCGACATTGTTGCGATCGAGCTTTAGAACGAGTATGTATTCGTAACGCGCCAGACGATAATCGCCCCGCCCCGCTGAGGACTCGGCCTGGCTCAGCAGATCCGGGATGTCCTGCCGGCTAAAGCCGTCTACCGTCAAAGCCGATTCGAAAGCGCGTTTTCGGGAAGGTTGCCTTAGTGTGGCTGGCGGAGCAGTTGGCTCGGTATTCTCATTATCGCGGGAGGCAGAAGACGCAGCGAGTGAGTCGTGGGAGGTTGTGTTTTCGGCTGCCGGTTGATTGTGGGCAGTCGGCTCCGCTTGAGACGAGGCGCGGTGGAATGGATCGGGCTTCTGGGGCGTCTCCACCGGTGGAGTCGCTGCCGATGGTCCTGAGACGGGGGTGCTGTCACTTATCGGATGATCGCTGG
>JBEKLO010000093.1:0-16651 GCA_050010155.1 Terriglobales bacterium | reverse complement strand
TCCCGCGCCGTATCGGGATCAAAGCGCACCAGCGACGAAATCGAATTCAGCGTATTGAACAGAAAATGGGGGTTGATCTGATTCTGTAGCGCCGCCATGCGCGCCTGCAGCAACAGCCGTTCCTGCTCTTCCAGTTTGATCTGGATGCGAACACTATTAAAAATCTTCAGTTCCGTGCCCACCACCACAATTACTGTTAGGTAGATGGCGCCTTCCAACAAATATCCGTTCAGAGTTCCTCCGGCGCCGTCCCACAATGCAGGGCTCTCCAGACTGAAAATGGAGTTCGGCCAGAAGCGCCAGATTTCCGTTTGCAGAAAACGCAGTCCCACGATGGTCGCGAAAAACGCAACCTGCCAATCGAACACGCGAGGCCGCGGCAGATTGCGGCGAATCATCCGATAAAGTGTGAGATCGATGAAGGGCGAGAACGACCAGATATCTTCCTGCTCGGGCGCGAATCGGCGCAACCACCCGGCCACAATTCCGGCAAAAACATCGAGCGGCATGGCAGCCCACTCGCCATGCAGCGCCGCAGGCAACGCGAGCAACGCTCCGCCGATCCCTCCCGACAGCCTGCCGCCGACTACACCCAGAAGCAGCGCTGTTTCCAGGGATAGGTCGCCAGCGAGAAAGCTCTTGGCGCTGAATCGTATCCACACGCCGAGTGCGATCGGAATCGCCATCCACAATGCCAGATAAATTTTGTGTTTTGTTTCGCGCTGCTCACGGAAAATCAGATTCTTGAATTCCTTGGAGCGCACCAGCGTAGTCGACACGGCCGCAGCCACGCCCAGCTTGATCAGAAGATTGACGAGTATCAGCCGCGGTTCCAGCATCGAATGAACTTGCTAGTGGAGAGATCAGCTTCCGATTGTACCCGCTGCCTTGCGCAAAAGCTGCTCAACATCATTTCTTGAGGCTGCCGGAACTCCGCCCTGGGCGAAATCGCGGCTACCGCCGCCGCGCCCTCCCACCGAAGACAGGGTGTGCTTGAGCAATGCGCCCATGTCCGCTGTAGAACCGGTCGCACCGCTGGAATTCTGCGAAGCAGTTTGCGCAAAAACCAGCCCGGGAGGATCCATGGTGCTTGCCACCAGCGCAATCGCAGGCGTTTCGGCCCGCGTCACCCTTTGCGCAAACAATTTGGCAAAGCTGATGTCGCGATCGGAAAACGCCCGCACAACAATCTTCTGTCCGCTTGTCTCTGGCAGATCTCGAAGCGCGGCCACAGCCATCAGTTCGGCGAGTTGTTCGAGCGCATCTTCCTTTTGCTTGCGCACCAACTTGTTTTCGTCGAGACTCTTGCGAATTTGCTCCGGCACATCCCAGATTTGCGCCGAGAACAACGCGGCGGCCTCGCTGAGAGTGCTGTAGTCGCGTCGCGCCATGCGAACCGCACGCTGGCCGCAGACAAACTCCACCCGAGTTCCCTGCCGCACCTTCTCAGTTTTTCGGAGAATGATCGAACCGATCTGTCCGCTGGCGCCCACGTGTGTTCCACCACAAGCCGACAGATCAAAATCTGCAATCTCAATCAGACGCAGTTCGTCGCGTTCCGCCGGAGGCATTTTGCGCAGCCCAAGCTTTTCCGCTTCCGCGCGCGAAACATAGCGCACCCGCACCGGACGATTCTCAAACACGATCTGATTCGCCCGCTTCTCGGCTACGGTAATCTGCTGCGAACTCACCGAAGGCGTCGCCAGGTCGATCGAGCAATAGTCTTCTCCCATGTGGAACGAAACCGTAGGCATCTGATAAAGCTCAATGAACGCCGCTGAGAGGACGTGCTGCCCGGTGTGCTGTTGCATGTGGTCCTGCCGCCGTTCGCCATCGATGCTGCCATGCACTGCCGCACCCGCGAGTGGCACTTTCACCGGCGCCTCCAAATAGTGGACGACCCGACCATCCTCCGCATCCGCAACTTCGGAGACGCGCAATCGTTCTTCGGCTCGATCACCGCCGCCAAGCGTAAGCCATCCGGTATCGTGCACCTGACCGCCGCTGGTCGGATAAAACGCCGTTTCGCGCAGGATAACCGCAGGCCGAGGTTGCCCTGATGAGGCAGAGGCAACGTCCTCAATCACCGAATCGAATTCGTGAATTTCGGAGCTGTCGTAGTAAAGACGCTTGGTCATGACGGAAACGGAGTGCAACGGAAAAACAAAAGCCAGGCACCGGCGCTCCACTGCACACGAAAGAGCCCGTTACCGTTGCTTCCTTCCGGACCTGGCGGGGTTGGCGGGAAAACGTCGCGCGGAACCGATGCCTGACCCTCTATCTTAGCAAGAGATCACAGAAAACAGGAACGGTCGTCGAGGTGCGACGCAGGAAGGCCGTAGAAATGCGGCTAGACGAGTTCCGGCACCTCCCCTTGCGTTCGATTATCATCAAGCAATGGCCGAGTCAGAATGTGCCGACTACAAAAAGTTGAAAGCACGCGAGGACCGCGCCCACGCCACGTGGACTTCCTTCCTCTACCGCAACGAAGTGAAGCCGAAACTTTCAGAGAAGGCAAAGCGGAAACATCAAAAAGAAGAAATGGAAGCATATCAGCGAGCCCACAAAGCCCGCTTGTCTCACGTCAAGACGTGTCCAACTTGCCTGTCTAACGCGCAAATTTAGGCGTGTACATTTAGCTGTAATCTCAGCCGCGGCTGTGCTTAAATTCCTTTTTCCCAAGTCCATGAAAGCGACCCGAGGGTTCCGACTCGGCATCGTCTAAGCCAGAGCGGCAAGCAGTTCGGCGGCAGCGCGCGCTCCTGACTGCGCACCGCCCTCCATAAACCCTTGAAAATCGTACGACGTATGCTCACCGGCAAAATAAATGCGTCCCTGAGGCACTCGCTCATAATTCCCGAACGCAGTGTACTGGCCCACTTTATAGGTACTGTAGCTTCCGAGCAGGTTCGGATCGCCAGTTGGATAGCTGAGCGTCGCCAGGCCCGTGTAGTGGCCGCTCACACCCGGCCATACCACGTTGAGTTGGTCGAGGAATTGCTGCGCGTAGCTGGCAGTGATCGCAGAACCGCGGCTCGTGGTGTACGGACCTGACGGCCGGTAAGAGGCGCCTTCCGTTCCGCCTGTATAGTCGGTGAGTAGGCCGTCGCGCCCCGGTTCGGCTCGGCTGCTATCCCAGGCGCTCTGAAAGGCGAGATCGGTTTCAATGAAACCATCGCTGATGCCTGGCCATGCGCCATGCCCGTTCCAGTAACGATCGTCGAACTGCAGTACCAGCTTCGAATTCGTTCCGTAGCCGAGTTGTTGGATCGCTTGCTGCTTGAGCGAGTCAAATCCAGCCCGGCTGTAGTCGAGGCCACGCAGCACACTGAAGGGCAGCCCCAGGATTACATAATCAAAAACCTCGGAGTGCGCTCCGGAGGCGGTGGAGAAGGTCAGCGTGACCTTGCCATCGCCATCCGCGGCGATGGCAGCGAGACGCCAGCCCAAACGAACCGTTCCCTGTGGAAGGCTCGCGGCGATCGCTACGGGAAGTTGCTGGTTGCCATTCTGAATGTGGAACCGTTCGTCCGAGTCGAGTGGGAAAATGAGGTTCAGAGAGCTCTGCTGCGCCGAGTCGAGTCCGTTCTCCGTTACTGTCGCGACGTCTAAGTATTGGCCAAGCCGCGAACCGTGACCACCAGGAACATAGGTCTCGATCCAATCATGGGCACTGAGATGATCGAAGTAATATCCGGCTGGCGTGTAGTTATTGTAGACAGCGGTGGGCCCGATCGCCTGGTTCTGCTCAACTAAAATCGGAGTTATCCGCTTCATATCGCGGTTCAGTTCGGCGTCGGTATAGTAGCCTCCCAGAAAATAATTGGTATCGACGGACCCGCGCGGCTCGGCCGCATTCACGTCCAGCAGTGTGAAGCCGAAGCGTGCTGCCAGGCTGCGTATTGTGTGGTCGACGGTGTCGATGAATTCGCCGCACCACTCGCTGGTCTGGCCATCTCTCCAGAAAGTGTGGTTCGAGTGCATGCGCCCGCCGATCCTTCCGGAGGACTCATACACGGTGGAATTCACGCCAGAATCTTGAAGGGATAATGCCGCTACGAGGCCGGCGATTCCTGCACCGACGATGCCGATGCGCGGAGATGCTAATCGGGGAAATGAATCCGCCCGTAAACTGGCACCGATCAACGCTCCGCCGAGAGCGAGGCCTGTCACTTTCAACAGATCGCGGCGGGTGAGCAGAGGATGGTCTGGCTGAATGTCCTCGATCTGGTGGTTCATCGCTTGCCGAATTCGCCTCATGGCGCGGCTGCGCGACATTCAATACTCCTCGAAGAAGGCGTTCGGAAAGGGCAAGGCCGTTTCCGCGGGCTCCAAGTTTACATCAGCGTTCTTGTTGATGGGACTTTCCTCGATGGAGGCACGCCGCAGGTAGTCCCCCCAATGCCGGTCTTTTGGATTCAAAGGTTTAGCGCTGGTTTTTCCCCAGGTCTTTGAGGAATAAGGGCTTAGGCGTAAAGTATTTATACATCAATAACTTAGCTTGCCATTCTCGGTTCGATGCCGCAGACGATCTTTACCTCGCACCACGTGTCTGTCCCTAGTCCGCTTCCAGTTTCCTTAATGCCGCGTGCCCATTTTCGTTCGCAGGGTTCAGTTCGACCGATTTCCGATAGTTCTTCACGGCCAGGTCCTTGTCGCCATTCTTCAGGTAAGCCTCTCCCAAACTGTCGTAAGCATTCCACGAACCAGGGTGAAGCACGACATTTTTCTGGAACACCAGAATCGCATCGGCGACTTTGTTCGTCCCAATCAGGCTGTATCCCGTCTGATTTATGGTTCCTTCCGGGATTGCCTGACTCGCCAGCTCTTTGGAGAATTGGTCGAGAGCCATAGCCGCGCCTTTCTCCAAAGCAACCCGCGTGAACAAGAGGCCCGGTGAGTCGTAGTTGTCGTACTTGAGCCAGTCAAACGCCGGCTGTTCACCTCCCAGGGTCTCTGCCACAACCTGCCGTCCAATCGAGAGACCATTCTCGCTATTGGTGAGATAAACCACTCCCGACTTCGTTGCGGGCCGCACCACGAAAAATGCTTTGAACACACCGTTGTCGCCCCAGTGCCAGAGCGACTCGCCCTCAGCGGTTTTCTCGATGCCAAATCCAAGCCCCCAGAAGATCACGGTGGAGAGCTTGCCGGTCGGCGTGCCCTCGACACAGTTCGAACAGCCAGGGTCCACCGCAATCTGCGGAGTAGTCATCTCGCGTAGCGTGCCCGACTGCAATCCTTTTTGCCGCAGAACAGCGTCCAGAAAGATCGCGTAGTCTTCCGCGGTGGTCGCAAGACTCGCAGCGGCATTGGCTTTGTCCGCCTTCAATAGATCCACAGGAGTTCCAGCCACGTCGTGTCCAACGGCTGCCTCGTTCTCGAACGCCGGATTCCACACATAGCTGCTGTGCTTCATTCCAAGCGGCCCAAAGACTGCCTCCTGCATGTAGTCGTTGAGGGGCTTGCCCGTGATTTTCTCCACCGCTTTTTGCAGAAACACCATGCCGGCGCCGGAATAGCTGAATCTTTCTCCGGGGGTGAAGTGGATGGTTAGCGGTTTACCATCTCCAGGCCAATTGGGAAATCCGGTGCGATGGCTGAGCACCAGACGCGCGGTGATCTGCTTGAACCTTGGGTCGCCTTCGGTAAATTCCTTCGGCAGATACGGTGCCAGTGGCTCGTCCAGCTTTAGTTTGCCCGCGTCGATGAGCTTGAGCACGCCATAAGCGAACACCGGCTTGCTCAGTGAACCCACGTTAAACATCGTGTCTTCGGTGACAGGCTTTTTTGTCACTTCAGTTCGAACACCAAAGCTCCCGGTCCACACCGTCTTCCCGCCTCGGATTACAGCGATCGAAAGCCCCGGCACACCAGCCTTCTCCATCAGTGCGGCAATATCCTTTTCCAATCGCGCTTCCGTCGGTGCATTCATTGGAACGGGTGCAGTAGAGTGTTGGGCATTACACAGCACTCCGCTAAGCAGGAACAATGTAGCGAACAGCCGCAAGCTCACCATGAGACACTCCGATCGGCAACAAAACTCTCAGTCTTAGACTCCCGCCAGTGTCCTTCGTGAGCCACGGCCAACCGTCAACTGCTTGTTTGGAATTTCCGACGGCGGTGAACCGCTCGCCATGCAAAAGGCTCGGGCACTCATCGGCATCAGGACTTCTGTCGCATCGATGAACAACAGACAATCAATAATTCAGGACGGGGGATGGGGTCGCAGCGCTCACTCAGCGCACGACCAACACTTCGCGAATGGCATCGCGCGCAAGAAAAAATTTGATCGAAGCGAAATCGCGAAACAAGGTTTCGATGTGCCGGTTATTGAACACGCGCTGCAGCCGCGGAGACTGCTTGTCGGATGCGGGACGCCCCGGCGCTGCGAACTTTACCTCTTGCATATCCAGCATGTCGGTGCCGGTCACGTGATAGCGATAGCAGGTAGAGTCGGGGCCCGCGTCGCGGGTATGAAAGAACGCTAGCAGGTATCCACCGGGCTTCATCACCGACCACAAGCGATCGATGGTCGGCTTCACCAGGCTCTCTTCCATGTAATCGGGCAGGTTCCAGGCCAGCACTACGTCGAACTGTGCGCTTCCGTATACCAGGTTCTCTTCGAGGAACTTCTTGCTGTCCAGAACTGTTTTTCCCGCGCTGTCCTGCATACGCAGCGCCGGGTCCAAGGATGACCACAACAGGTCCTCACTGTAACTCTTGTGTCCTTTGTCGGTAAAAAAGCGGATGTTGTTGGCCGAAGTCGAGCCCATGTCGAGCACGCACAGGCTTTCCTGCGAATTCAGCAGCCGTGAAATCTCTCCCATGCCGCTCGACCGGCGAGATAGTTTCTGTGGCGTTGCAGAACCCGTAGCCTGGTTCGACGAACTCCGAAAGAATTTCATTACGTTGTCAGAAACCGATGCCATAAAAGTGGCAGTCCGTAAATCCGGCAAACAACAACTTTGACAAGCGCGCCCGATGGGGCGTCGTCACGCCGCCGTTCCCTACGAAGCCGCAGGCGCCGCCTTTCCCGCCTCTTTCTGAATGTCGACTTTCCCCTTCAGGAACGCGCCTTCTTCAATCGCAATGCGCTGCGTGACCACATCGCCCGTGACCACTGCTGTCTTTCGTAACTCCACGCGCTCCGAGGCGGTCACCGTCCCATCCAACTTTCCCTGAATCACCACGGCCTTGGCACTGACGTCGGCCTTGACCCTTCCGTTCGGACCCACCGTCAGGCTGTGGTTGCGCAACTCAATTTTTCCTTCAACATTGCCATCCACGTATAAGTCTTCCGAGCCCGACAGTTCTCCCTTGATCACTACCGACTTGCCGATCTTGGCGCCATCTCCGGTTTGCGGAGCATCCATGCTAAGGCCTCCATCTTCCTCGCGCTCTCGTCGCGAATACACCGATTGTAATTCATCCGTGAGCTTGCGGCTCAAGCCCGCAACCGGAAATCATTCTCCGTCAGGAAGTTACGGCAGCGAGTCGAAGCGCGTCATGCACCCAACCTCCGGTTTGCTACTATCGTCTAAATCAAAAAAGGGATTCACTTTTCCAATCCGCTCATGGGAATTGTCGATAAGCTCGTACGAAATTTGGTCGAAGCCGGTATCCGACAACCGATCCGCCAGGAAACCTTTATCCACGCCGTCGCCGCGATTCTGGCGCTAACCGCGTCGAGTTTTGCCGGGCAGCCCGAGACTGTCTCGGCGTATCACGATCCGGTGGCACTGGTGCGCAAAGCCGTCGAGAACGAAATCAAGGCAGCCAATGACGATTCTGCTCATTTCCTTTTTCGCGGCACCAAGACCACACCCAAGGGATCGACCACAAAAGTCTATGTTGAAACCAAGGGCGCTACAGCCGGCTTGGTCATCGCTTACGACGGAAAATCGCTAACGCCCGAACAGCGTCGTGACGAAGAGGCGCGCGTCGAACGCTTTATCAACGATCCCGAAGAAATGAGGAAAAAGCGGCAGCAGGAACGTGACAGCACCGATCGCACTTTGCGCATCGTGCGCGCACTGCCCGACGCTTTTCTCTTTGAGTATGCCGGCGAAGAACCGGGTTCTGAAGGCATTGGCCGCGTCGGCGGGACCCTGATCAGATTGAAACTCGAGCCAAATCCAAGCTACCAACCGCCGTCGCATGTGGAAGAGGTTTTAACCGGCATGCACGGTTACGTGCTGGTGGATCCGGTCCATTACCGCCTGGCCAGTGTTGACGGCACTCTCTTCAAGCCCGTCGGCTTCGGCTGGGGGATTCTTGGACACCTCGATCGCGGCGGCCATTTCCTGATTCACCAGCAGGAGATCGGCGACGACTGGGAGATTTCCTGCATGACTTTGAGTTTCAGCGGAAGAATCCTTCTGGTAAAAAGTTTCTCGCTCGTCTCCACCGAAACGTTCACCGGATTCAGGCATGTTCCTTCCAACCTGACGTTCGCCCAAGCTGTAGACTTGATGAAGAAAGAAGCCTTCTAAGCCCGCTGTAATCTTGTTAACGGTATAGTTACTGAATCGAAAGCTGCCGCCACCCATCTAATTCGCATTGCCCTTGTGTTTGTTGCGTTTGGCTTCTGCGCCGTGACGTCTATGAATCTTCTGTATCAATATTCGAAGCAGTATTGGAAGCTTTTTGTGGTTGCCCTGTTGCTGGCGTCGACCAACCAGATCTTTTCTCTCCTTGACCCGCTGATTTTCAGGCATGTAATCGACAGTTACGCGACCAAATATCACCAATACACGCAAGGGCAGTTCATCCGCGGGGCCGGGCTGTTGCTGCTGGCGGCCGTTGGCGTCGCATTTGTGTCGCGTGTGGCGAAGAATTTTCAGGACTACTTCGTGAACGTGATCGTCCAGCGACTGGGCGCGAAAATGTACTCCGACGGAATCCGCCATTCGCTGGACTTGCCTTACCAGGTATTCGAAGATCAGCGTAGCGGCGAAACCCTGGGCAAATTGCAGAAAGTTCGCAGTGACGTCGAGCGCTTCATCACCGCTGCCATCAATGTGCTTTTCATTTCCGTGGTCGGCATCGTTTTTGTGATGATCTACGTCTTTCGCGTGCACTGGTCGATTGCTCCCGCCTTTCTGATCACGGTCCCTCTGCTCGGCATTATCAGTTCGGTGCTAAGCAAGCGCATCAAGAAGATGCAGAAAACTATCGTCGCCGAAACCACAGCGCTGGCGGGCTCGACAACCGAGTCGCTGCGCAATATCGAATTGGTGAAGAGCCTCGGACTGGCGCATCAGGAAGTAGTGAGGCTCAACGGCATCACGGACAAGATTCTGCGGCTCGAACTCAAGAAGGTGAAGTACCTGCGCAGCCTGAGTTTCGTCCAGGGAACAGCAGTGAACGCGTTGCGTACGAGCATTTTGTTTCTGATGCTCTATCTGATCTTTCGCCAGGAAATCACGATTGGCCAGTTTTTCTCGCTGATGATTTATTCGTTTTACATTTTCGGTCCTCTGCAAGAATTGGGAAACGTCATCAACATTTATCGTGAAACGGAAGTGTCGCTGCAAAACTTTCAGGAGATTCTCGACGCTCCGCGCGATCCGAAGCCCGCCGCTCCCGAACCGGTTGACGAGTTAATGACGCTGCAGTTTGAGGGCGTCAGTTTCCAGCATCAGAGTTCTTCGCAGTTGGCCTTGGACGAGATTGGCTTCAGTGCGGCGCGCGGCGATACGGTTGCTTTCGTGGGACCGTCGGGCGCGGGAAAATCAACTCTGGTAAAACTTCTGGTTGGTTTATACGCTCCCAAAGTTGGCGAGATCCTGTACAACGGTATTCCATCGGATCGCGTGGATCTGGATCTGCTTCGGGAAAAGATCGGATTCGTAACCCAGGACACGCAACTGTTCTCCGGTTCGATTCGGGAGAATCTTCTCTTCGTCAATCCCCGGGCGACGGACGAGGAATGCATGGAAGTCTTGCAGCAAGCCGCCGCGCACAGTTTGCTTTCCCGCGCCGACCGCGGATTGGACACGCTGATCGGCGAAGGTGGAGTGAAGGTTTCGGGAGGCGAAAAGCAGAGGCTTTCGATTGCCCGCGCGCTCTTGCGCCATCCCCAGTTGTTGGTCTTCGACGAAGCCACATCCTCACTTGACTCGCTGACCGAGGAAGAAATCAGCCGCACCATCCGTGAAGTCGCCACCAACCAGGAAGCAATCACGATTCTGATTGCGCATAGACTGTCCACCGTGATGCACGCCGACCGAATCTACGTGTTGGAACGTGGACGAATCGTTGAATTTGGACGCCACTCCGAGTTGCTTGCCCAGAAGGGACTGTATTACGCGATGTGGCGGCAGCAGGTGGGGGAACGGGAAGCGGTCGCGCAAGAGAAATAGGGTGGCGGAAAACAGAGTTGAAAATCAAAGGCCGCTCTTTTCGAGCGGCCTTTTGTGTTTTCTAAGCTAAGAGCTAAAAGCGAACAGCCGCCGTCTAGTCTCCCGCCACTGGTTCGCCTACTTCTTCCGTCTTCTTCGGAGCAGGAGCAATCCCGCTCGGCTGAGAGATAGCACCCGCGATCGCGCCCAGCGGAATGAATCCACCTTCGTTCGAAGTCGCCGGCTTCTCTTTCAGCACCACTTCCCGATAAAGCTGCGCCATGCGAGCGTCGTAGGCCGCGTCGTTCTTGACCTTATTCGTTTCGGCCTTCTTGTCGCGCGCCCGAGCCTTCTCTTCGCGCGCCGTCTTCGCTATGCCCAGCTTGTCCAGATCGTGCTGCACTTCGTTGGTCACGATTTCGTCGCGCAGGTAGAGGGCGTGCGTTTGGTCCTGCATCTTGACTTTCTTGCCGCCCGCGAAGATCTCGTGCCGCCCATGCTCTTCGTACCACTTGGTAAGGGTCGAAGTCATGTGCATCTTCTCGATGATGTTGCGCCATCCCACGCCCGTGTTGTAGGCGCAGAAGCTGATCTCGCCTTCCTGCGTGGCATAAGGAATGATGCACTGCTCGGTGCGCCGGAAGTCGTAATTAAACAGATCCTGGAACCACATTCCGGCGATGAACAGGAAATTCCAACGGTCCTGGCGCCGCTTCATGACATCGTCAATCGTGCGGTCCGGACCCACCTTGCCGTAGTTCTTACCGGTGGCATTAAAGTTCTTATCGAACTTCCTCAGCAAGTCGATCATCTTGAAGTGAGTCGGCGATTGGAACGGATCGTAGTTCTTCATCAAACACAGCGCCATTCCAAACGCAGTCCAGAATTTCGAGCGAGCCGCGTCATTGACCTTCGCAATATCCTTGGCCAGTTGATCGCCTTTCAGGAAAGCAGTAACCGGAACCGCTTCCTTGGTCTCCTTATCGATCATCATCGCCATGCCGGTGCCGCAATTCGGATGGCATCCGCAAGAAAGCTGGCCCCAATCGTTGTTCGAATCATTTGCGTGCAGAACGTCAGCCCAATCGCTAAACGTGCTCATGAAACTGATCGGGAACCAGTCGCGCGCCGGCTCGCCAAAGCCAGTTTGATTCTTGACGTCGTGCGCCAGGTGCGCGAGCGTGTAGCGCTGCGCCTGGCGGCGGTCATCGGTGATGGCTTCGTCACGACCGGTGAACGAAACCGGCTGGAAACTCAGGAAACCAATCTTCTTCGGATTATCGAGCGCGAACTGAATGATGCGTCCAACCTGCTCGTTGTTGATGCCGTTGATGATGGTGATGACCGGCACGATTTCGCAGCCGGCCTTGTGCAGGTTGTCGATCGCTTTCAACTTCACATCGAACAGGTTGCCGACCGCGCGATGATCGTTCGCCGCGTTGCCGATCCCGTCGAACTGGAGGTAGGCATAACGCATGCCCGCTTCGACCGCTTGCTCGCAGAATTCAAAACTCTTGGCAAATTCAATTCCGTTCGTCGCGGCCTGCACGCTGTTGTAGCCAACCTTGCGGGCGTAGCGAACCGCGTCCAGGAAGTACGGCGACAAAGTAGGCTCGCCGCCTGAGAACTGCACCGACATCTGCCGCTTCGGCTTCACCGTGATCGCGTTGTCGAGAACCGTCTTGATTTCTTCCCATGTAAGCTCGTGCACGTACCCGACCTGATTCGCGTCCATAAAACACGGATCGCACATCATGTTGCAGCGATTCGTCAGATCAACCGTCAGCACCGCGCCGCGGCCGTACTTCACGGTCGACGAACCGTGATGATGCAGATGTTCGTCTTTGTGCGCGCGAATATCGCGGCCCGGGAAAACTTCCTCAAGATGCTTCGAGAACTCTGTGTCAATCGACATCAAATCTTCGAAATGCCCGTGCTTCGGGCAGTCCTTGACCATCCAAATCTTGCCGTCGCGTTCCACGATCTGGGCCTTGATCTCGCCCACTTTTTCGTTCATCAAAACGTCGACGGGCAGATGGCCATCCAGAATCTGCTGCCGAATCTCAGGTACGCACTTCGGACAAAGCGAATCGGTCGAGCGGGGCCAACCCAGCGGCGGCTTCGATTTTTCCCAGGACTTGAGCAGCGGCTTCTCCGACCACTTTGGGATCGGAGCATCATTCGGAGCAATGCGGTTGAGGCGCTGAAAGACTGCCCATGCGCCGGTGGCGGCAACCGTCACGACCTTCTCGACATATTTGATCGGCTTGTGCATTCTGCTCTCGCTTTCCTCCACTTGGGAGTTAGAACTGTCCCGCGGCCCCGCGAACGGAGCCTTACGAAAAAGACATATCCACGGATAAACCTGGAAGGGTTCGATGCGTGGAATGGGTCAGACCGATGCTATTGAATCCGTGACATTTAGGCACGAAGAAGGCAATGAAGGGAAGAAAATCGCGGTTAAGCGGCGAATTGGAGGATTGTTTGGAGGTAAGTTATTGAAAAGGCAGGGACAGATCTCAGAGGTTAGCCATTAGCCGAACATTGTTGTCCTGAGTGAGCATGAACCGTTATTTGGCAGATTGCAGCACGCCCGCGACGACCATATAGATGGTGGTCTTATCGAGCTTGATCGTGGACTGCTTGGAAGTCAGGGCGAGAGCTCCATCGCTATGGTTCGTGGTCTGTATGTCTTTCATCAAGGTGCGGCGTTTCGAAATAGTGGACACGGGCGTGGCGGTTGGCGGCGCAGTCGGACCTTTGTCCTCCTCCGTGTCACGGTTTGGAACTCGCTGCGAAAGCCGTATGCTCGAGTCAGGGATATAGCCGGGCCCATTCCAATGCTTCAGGTTGGTTGCGGCATAGGTTGGGTCACCCGAGTGGTCCTCATCTGCCGCTGCTGTCACCAGCGGGTAGTACCACGCGGTCAAGTAAGCCTTGATGTGTGCCACCCCGTTCGCCCACTGCGCAGAATCCATGCGGATGGCGAGGCTGGATGGCTTGGTGGCAGACTTCGCCACCGACTCGATCACCTCTCCGGTCAAGATGGCATCCTCCGGAAGGACGACACCATTGAGCAGCGTGGCGACTGCGAGTTTGGCCTGGATCTTGGTTCCGACGGGGGTTTTGCCGGCAGCCACCTTTTGCCGCATGATCACGGGAAGATCGAGAAGTGCCGCAGCCCTCGGCACTATCGGCTTCGGCGGACTGAGCGTAGTTTGAGCAAGAGCCGTTTGGGCGAAAGTCGTTTGACCGAGAAGTGCGGCCGAGGCAAGAACAACAGTGGAAAGCGCGGGTCCCACCGAGATCGTTTTCGCGATCGCTTTGCTGAGCATCTGTGTCCCCCTTACTGACGGGCCGAGCGGGGCGGCGGTTTGCGAGCGCGAGCTATGCTGACAAACTGCCGGAGTTGGTTGCATTTTACACCCGTCAGAGTTGCCGGAATACAGTCTTTTATCGGACCGGCCTTATCGGATCGGCTTTATCGGATGGGTGACTCGCCCGCCTGCAGCAAATCCACCGCGTAGAGCACGCCCTCCGGCGTCTCTTCATGCTTGAAGTAGGCGAAGACATCGCGACCCGCGGCCAGATGTTCCCGCATGCGGGCCACCATCTTTTGGCGTTCTTCGGCGGTGTATGTAGGCTTGCGGTAACGGTAGTAAGCATAGTCGGCGGTGACTATATCAGGAGTATCGCGCTCTTCCGATTCGGCCACACAGAGCGCGATGTTGCGCTCCCGCAATGTTTTGCAGGTAGCGTCGCTGAACATGGGATCGGTCAACCAGGATTCATGACGGAACTCAAAGGCCGCCCGCACCGTTCGCGGCAGGCTTTTCAAAAACTCCGCCAGCACGGTCCCATCCGCCTTGAAATTCGGTGGAAGCTGGAAAAGCACCGGCCCGAGCCGTCCGGCGCGCTCCAAACCCTCGAGCGTGCCGAGAAAGCGCTGCAGAAATTCTTCCGCGTTCTTGAGTCGCTTGATGTGCGTAAGCACCTGGTGCGCCTTGATGGTGAAGCGAAAATGCTCAGGCGTTTCCGCGATCCAGTTCTGGACGGTAGTCTCCTTTACCAGTTGGCGGAAGGTGTAGTTGACTTCGACGGCATTCAGTTTCGACGCGTAGAAGTTAAGAAATTTTTTCTGCGCCAGTTTTTCCGGATAGAAAGCCGGCTTCCATGTCGGATACGCCCATCCAGAAGTGCCCACGTAGAGTTGCGCCATATATGAGGCGGGATTATAGCGTGCGACGCTTGTCCGCTGCTGACTTCCCTTTCGTCTTCGTCCCTGCCTTCTTCTTTTTTGGTCGTGGCCCCGCTTCGGCCTTTGCTGCAATGCCTGTGGCTTCGTCTCTCTCTTCTTTATCTCTCTCTTCTTTCTCCTCCGATGCGCCACCCAGGCCTTCCAACTGAGGCAGTTTCTGCTTCAAGGTGAGCAGGGGTTCGAACAGGTCGCCCATCTTTCCCACGCGCGCCAGCACATCCGCCGCTTCGAACACCAGTCGTTCCGCATCTTTCTTCTTCAGCGCCTGCTCAACTTCTTCCCAGGTAACCGGCGTCGAAACCGTGGGACGCTCGCGCGCGCGCAGCGAGTACACCGAGATCGTAGTTTTGTGCTCATCGTTCTGACTCCAATCGACGAATACTTTATTCGTGCGCACGGCCTTCTTCATATCCGAGACCACGAGTTCCGGATGCTCGTGCTCCAGAAGTCGGGCGACGGCGTGGGCGAATGATTTCGTCTGCTCGTAACTGGTTTTCGAATTCAACGGGATATAAATCTGCATCCCTTTCGAGCCCGAAGTCTTGGGGAAACTTTTCAAGCCAAAGTGGTCGAAAATCGCGCGCACCCAGAGGCCAACCTGCGCGCACTGCACGATGTTTGCCGGAGGTCCGGGATCGAGATCAAAAACAATCATGGTTGGCGTGCGAATGTCGGAGGCCAGCGAGAGTGACGGGTGCAGTTCAATCGACGCAAGGTTCGCGATCCACACCAGTGTGGGCAAATCGCTCGCGAGAACGTAATTGACGGTGCGGTGGTTACTCTCGCTCCAAATCGGCGCGGTCTTCACCCATTCCGGCCGATGCATGGGCGCATTTTTCTCGAAGAAGTATTCGTGATCAACGCCTTCGGGATAGCGCTTCATGGTTAGCGCTCGCCCCTTCAGATGGGGCACGAGCACGGGCGCAATTCGGACGAAGAAATCCACGATCTGCCCCTTGGTGAAACCGGCGGCTGGATAAAGGATCTTGTCCAGATTCGTAAGCTTGAGCTTGCGACCCTCGACTTCGACGATAGTAGGCGTGGACATAGAGTGCTGAGCCGCAACTTAAAAACGGCTCCCAGTATAGTTGCTCGTGGGCTCGAAAGGGATGGGTTTGACAATCTTCCCTGCAGGCACGTAACGTCGAATTTTCGGCGTACGATCTTTTTTGAAGACGATCGGCGTACGATCAAAGTTGCGTTTTGGAGTCAGAATGAAATTCCGCTTAAAACTTATACAAACTGTAATCGTTTGTTTCGTGCTGTGCTCGTTAGCTCTCGGCCAGGATCTGGCTTCCTTCGAAAAGCGCACCACGGTGAAGAAGCTCGCGAACGGCCTCACCATCATCATCTGCGAGCGTCCCGAGGCGCCGGTCTTTTCATTCTTCACCCACGTGGATGCCGGCTCTGTGCAGGACCCCATGGGCAAAACCGGCCTGGCGCATATGTTCGAACACATGGCCTTCAAGGGAACGGATACGATCGGCACACGCGACTATCCCGACGAAAAAGTGGCGCTGGCAAAAGTCGAAGTGGCCTATGCCGCCTACATCGCCGAGCGCGACAAGCGGGTAGACCGCGACGAAAACAAACTCGCCCAGCTCGAACAAGCCTGGAAGGACGCGATTGCGGCCGCCGACAAGTTCTCCGCTCCTTACAATAATGAGTTCGGCAAGATCGTTGAAGGCGAAGGCGGCGAGGGCATGAACGCCTTCACCGACTACGATGAAACCGCTTACCACTATTCGTTCCCGACGAACCGGCTCGAGCTGTGGGCTTATCTGGAATCCGAACGCTTCTTGCATCCCGTCATGCGGCAATTTTATAAAGAGCGCAACGTGGTCATCGAAGAGCGCCGTATGCGCGTCGATAGCGATCCCATGGGCCGCCTGCTTGAGCAATTTACAGCGGAGGCTTTTACGGCTCATCCATATCACCGTCCAACCATCGGTTGGATCTCGGACTTGAATTCTTTTTCGGCCACCGACGCACAGGCTTTTTTCGACAAGTACTATGTGCCCTCGAACATGACGGTCACCGTCGTGGG
>JBEKLO010000092.1:0-49721 GCA_050010155.1 Terriglobales bacterium | reverse complement strand
GTGGCGTAGCTTACGCGGGCTACGTTGCGTCCGCTGGCTTCGATGGCAAAACCGTCGAGATCCGTGCGATGAAAGACGATTCCCGTTCCCGCCGGCGCGGGCAGGATGCGCAGGCTAACCGGGGCGCCGCTGTGGAGACCTTGTCCTTTGCAGGTCACAGCAGTGCGAATTGTTCGCTCGTATGTCAAGAGGAGGAGGCTTAAGTTGTTTGTGCTGTATCAGCTTACAGGGATAGACGGATTTCCGTATGTGGCAAATTAGCCACACTCCGTGGTTTTGAGAGACATGACAACGCTAAGCCGTTCAGGCAGTTACAGATGTCTGGGGGTTATCCAGGCGGAACTGGGGCGGGTTCTTGCCATGAAGGGCAATATTCTCTGTCACTCAGGGTAGACTGCCGGAAAAGGGTCTTAATGTTTCTTGATAGGAACCAAGGGATCGTAGGTTACTTGGGCTTCGAATGCCGAATCGGGCAGCTTCACATTGTAGCTGGCCGTGGCGATGAAGCGCTGTTGCGACGTCTCGCCGTTGTAATATCGGGTTATGGAGTGGGGCGTCCAGATTCCCTGCACCAGCTTGTAACCGTCGTAGACCTCCTCTTCCACATTTTTCTGCTTGTCCTTCGGATCGCGCCACGAATAACTGATCTTGACCGGATAGTGGGAATTGATATCGAGGTAAATGTTCACCGAATCGTTCTGACTGTTGAGCAGGGTGACGCCTTCGGTTTCCTTCCCATTCACCACGGCCTGTCCATCGTAGAACAGGGCCACGTCCGGATCGCGGATCCACTTGCGGAAAATCCATTCAAGCGAATGGGTGCGGCGGCGAAGGGAGTTCTCTAATTCGGGCTTCTCCTGCGCCGCCGTTCCCTTGTAAGTAATCTCATAACCTTTGTCGCCGTTGTGAATCAGGATCAGGTCGGTCTTGTTATTGACTTTGATGCCGCCGACATCGGTGAAAAGCAGGAAAACGTCCTTGGTGTGGATCACTTCAAAGCGATCCTTCTCGGGATACTCGACGTAGTAGCGGTAGGGGATGCCGGTGCTCTCGGTGCGGCCGTGATAGAGCGGATAGTAGCGGCCCTCCTCACAGCGGTTTTCGTAGGTGAGGTAGGGCTGGCCCCCGAGCGACTCAACCGCCTGATCGAGTACCGCCCGCGCCTTGCGAGCATTGTTGGAATCGTTGAGATTGATGGCGGGCTTGGGAGGAACGGCTTGGGCGCCGGCGAGCGCGCACAGGAGAAAAATGAGGAGAACGCGATTCATGATTCTATCCGGTTAGAAGCACCTGCAGTCATTTTAGCTGTCCGGGCGGCGTGGGATACAGTATCCCGGTCACCGCTTGAATGACAATGTGTAATTCACGATAATCTGGGTTTCGACTGCGACGGGTCTACCTTCGAGCGTGTACGGCTTGTATTTCCATTGCTTGACCGCCTCGATGGCGGCCGGGACCAACAGAGGATGGCCCGAGACGAGGGTAAGGGTCCGAATGTCCCCGTTCTTGTCGATCTCGGCTTGCAGTACAACCTGTCCTTGGACCCCAGCCTGTTTCGCAACCTCCGGATATTTCGGTGCAACCTTCTTGATCAGTAAGCCGGTGGAGACGCCCGACGAAACGCGCACCCGCTGCACTCTCCCTAAGTCGGTCTGCAAGGCGTTTGGTGTAGAGCCAATGACGCCCGCGATAACAGCGGTGCTGTCGCCGCTCATCGCGCACTTCGAATTGGGCTCATCCTCGCGGAACGAGATTTGCTGCAGTGAATTTGCGGACTGATCGAGTTGTTCGGGCGACCCCGCCATCACTGTTTCCCCGAGGTAGTAGCCGCGGAATTTCGCGTACACGAAGGCGGCGTACGAGGTGACTCCGCTGCTTGTCGTCTGCTTGTAATCGGCACGGGAAAAAGTCTTTCCGCCCAAGTCAACGGAATAGGTGTCTTTCACGATTTGACGGTGTTCAGGATCGGCGTCGACTTGCGAGTGGACAGACTTGGAGACAAACTCCTCAGCTGCCGGAGCCGCGCCACTGGCATCGCGAGCGCTGAGGACGATCCTGTTTCCGGAAGAACCATTGGCCTGCTCGAGCAGCAACAGGATCAACTGTCCCGCCACGTGTTTGGCCTTGCCATCGGGGCCGATAACTTTAGGGTTTAACTGCCACAATGTGACGAGGTAAAATCCGGCCCGCTTCATACTTTTCTCCTACCCTACCAGCACCGCTCCGCCATTGACGTTGAAAATTTCACCGGTGATAAATCCGGCGTAGGGAGTGCACAGGAACAGAATCGGCCCGGCAATCTCTTCCGGCGTTCCCACGCGCCCCAGCGGTATAGTGCGAAAAACCTTATCCCGTGTTGGCGGATCATTCAGCGCTGCCGCCGACATGTCCGTCGCCACCCATCCTGGCGCGACGCAATTGACATGAATATGATCGGCCGCGAGTTCGGTCGAAAGTCCTTTCACCATGCTGATGATCGCGCCTTTCGAGGCCGCGTAGTCGCAGTGAAAGGCTTCTCCGCGCTGCCCGGCGGTCGAGCTTACCAGGACGATGTGGCCGCCGCCTTGTTTCTTCATCTGTCCGACCGAATGCTTGACCAGCGAAAACACGCTGTCGAGATTCACCGCGATGGTGCGATGCCATTGTTCATCGGCCATGCGATCGACGGGCGCGTCATCCGGCGGCCAAATACCGTGATTCGCGACCAGAATATCGAGACGTCCGAAGGCGGAGATCGCGGACGCCACCAGTTGCTGGGCTGCCTCCGTGGTCGATAGATCGCTCTGTACCGCGCGGCAATTTCCGGCGCCACATTCCCGCACTAGGTCGTCGGCCTGCGCTTTTGCGGCCTGATAGTTGAAAACAACTTTGGCGCCCGCCGCGGCAAACATCCGCACCGCGGCCGCGCCAATGCCGCGCGACCCGCCGGTGATGAGAGCAACTTTATTGTTGAGCGTCAGATTCATAGCGCAGAACAGTATCGCACGCCGACGTCCGCGGTTCGTCGTTCGCTTTTTTCGCTGGACAAGACTGCTTGCCAAGCTGTCTTCCGTGGGGTAGGTTAAGGCGCCAGTCCCAATGTGAGCTTGCCATTTATTCGGCGAGGTCGCCTTGACACCTTGCGAGCCGTCCGGCATTCTATTTAACTTAGGCGCGGCATCGCCGGTTCTAGCCTGCCAGTAGTTAAGGATCTCCGGCCATAGAAGAAAACAATTCCCGCAGACGGGCAGCGAAAACAGCAAATTTTTGCCGAGTTCCGCTCGGCCCGGACCGAATCGGGTGTTTTCAGCGGCTGCGGTTAACCAGGATATTTGGGCCCAGAGGATTGATTTGGCGTGGAAAACATTTTGTCGGGCATGACGTTTGCTATAAAGAGCGGATTGGCGTTTTGGTTGCAACTGCCGGGTGGCTCGAGTCTGCTCGGGCTGGCACCCCTGCTTTTTATTTTCGCCATTTTTTACTTTCTGCTGATTATGCCGCAGCAGCGGAAACAGAAGAAGTGGCAGGCCATGCTCAGCGAATTGAAAAACGGGGACAGGATCGTCACCAGCGGTGGATTGCGCGGGACGATTATCAGCCTTAAGGACGATGCCCTGACCTTGCGGGTGCCACCGGACAATGTAAAGCTCGAAATCAGCCGCGCATCGGTGGTTACGGTGACGCCGGCGGAGGAAGGAAAGTAGTTCTTTGGTCGTTGGTCGATTGTCGTTAGCCGCTCGCGGAGCGATCACGATTTCGGCCTTGGGGTTTTAGCCAACGACGAACGACCAAGGGCGAACGACTCGTCTTCATGAATAAGAACCTAACTTGGAAGTTGGTCCTCAGCCTCGCGATTTTGCTGGTGTTCGTCACGGGTATTTTTGGGCTTCCGTGGACATGGTCGGGACGTGGTCCGCTGGCGCTGGCCCACGATCACATCAGCCTCGGTCTCGATCTGAGGGGCGGCACCCATTTGATTCTGCAGGTGCAGGTCAATGACGCGGTCAACGTCGATTCCGACAACGCGGTTGCGCGGCTTAAAGAGGACATGCGCACGCATAAGATCAATTACGCGGACATCACGAAACCCGATCCCGTGAACCATCCCGAAATGATCGTGGTCAAAGGCATTCCTCCCGATCAGACCAGCGATTTCAAGAGCATTATTTCCGACCGTCTGCCAGACTATGACGCGACTTCGGGCGCGGAAAATTCCTGGACAGTGGCAATGAAGGCGCAGAGTCTCGCCGATTTGAAGAATCGCGCCGTCGAGCAGGCCATTGAGACCATCCGCAATCGCATCGACCAGCTGGGCGTGAGCGAACCGGTGATCCAGGAACACGGTCTCGGCCAGTACCAGATTCTGGTCCAGCTTCCGGGCGTGGATGATCCGGCGCGGGTCAAGGAAATCATGCAGTCCACAGCGATGCTGGAAATCAAGCAATCGCTCGGTGGGCCCTATTCCAGCCAGGACCAAGCGTTACAAGAACATGGTGGCGTGTTGCCCCCGGACACCGTTCTCATGCAAGGAAAGAGCATTGGATCCCGTAATAGTGAAGGCGGCGAACAGTGGTACTTGATTTCGCGGGCCTCGGCGGTGACCGGCCGCGATCTCCGAACGGCGGAACCTACCACCGACGAAAATGGCCAGCCGGCGGTTCGTTTTATTCTCACCAGTGAGGGTGGACGCAAGTTCTACTCCTTCACATCCACGCACGTCGGCGATTTCCTGGCCGTAATTCTCGATAACAAGGTGCAGGAAGTGGCGACCATCAAGGAAGCCATTCATGACACGGGCATCATCAACGGGCGGTTCACCCAGCAGGAGACGCAAGACCTTTCGATGACGCTCCGTTCGGGCGCGCTGCCGGCCGGAATCAAATACCTGGAAGAGCGCACCGTCGGGCCGTCGCTCGGCGCCGATTCGATTCGTTCCGGCGTGCAAGCGGCCATATACGGCATGCTTGCTGTCCTCATCTTCATGCTGGTTTACTACCGCTGGGCGGGCGTGAATGCGGATATCGCGCTAATTCTGAACCTGGTCATCCTGCTTGGATTCATGGGCTACTTTGGAGCGGTGTTGACGCTGCCCGGCATTGCCGGCGTCATCCTGACGGTTGGTATGGGCGTGGATTCGAATGTGCTGATATTTGAGCGCATCCGGGAAGAACTGAGGAACGGCAAGACGCCGCCCTCGGCGGTGGAACAGGGATTCAGCCATGCCTGGATCACGATCGTTGATACCCACGTCACCACGATTGTTTCGGCCGCGATTCTGTTCATCTTCGGTACGGGCCCGGTAAAAGGATTTGCGACGACACTAGTGTTCGGTTTGCTCGCAAACCTGTTTACGGCAGTGTTTGTATCGCGCATGATTTTCGATTGGGTGTTGAGCCGCAAACAGCGCGGCGAAGCATTGAGCATCTAGACGGCGCGGTTCGTCGTTGGCTTTATCGCTATTCGCAAAAACGGGTGCAGGCGAATCGCGAACGACGAACAGCGAATAACAGATTTTTGAAGGGATCGTACGCAGCGTGGAATTCTTTAGAAATACAAACATCGATTTTCTTGGGAAGAAGTGGTACTTCCTAACCTTTTCGCTGATCTTCAGCGTGGCCGGAGTGCTTTCCATGGCGTTCTGGCATGGCATTCCACTGGGCGTTGACTTCCGCGGAGGCACGCTGGTCTATGTGAAGTACTCGCATCCGCCCGATGTCTCCGCCATCCATGCCGAGTTGGATCACGCCGGATTAAAGAATCCCCGCGTTCAAGCCTACGATCAGGTTCACAACAGCAACGAGGTGCTGATCGCACTTGATATTCAGGAGACCAGCGAACAGGCTCTGGACAAGGGTAAAATCCAGATCATCCAGGCGCTCGAAAGCCACGCGCCGCCCGATAAGCAAGACCTCAACAACTCGAGTTCCTTGACCATACTCAACTATCTTTTGGAGAAGGACCCGCTGCACCTCGGATCCGGCGCGGATGCCAACCCCCGCTACACTGCCATAACACAGGCCATTGTTGACTATCGCGACAAGACGAAAAGCGGCGTGCTCGGTTCGATTGATGAGCTGAAGGGTGTGTCCGATCCGGCTGTGGTCGCTTCGCTCCAGGATAACTTCTTCGTCTCCGACTTTGGGATTCGCAATGTGGAGATTGTCGGGCCGCAAGTCGGACAGCAACTCCGCAAACAGGCGCTTCTGGCGACCCTGTATTCGCTGGGCGGAATGCTGATTTACCTGGGATTCCGCTTCGAATGGATATACGGCGTCGCAGCAGTGTTAACGGTTTTCCATGACACCCTGATTACGGTTGGCGCGTTTTCGCTGCTGAACTGGGAAATCTCCCTGACCGTAATCGCCGCCATTCTGACCCTCATCGGATACTCCAACAACGACACCATCGTGGTCTTTGACCGCATCCGGGAAAACATCAAACTGCTGCGGCGGGACCGGCTGGCCGATATCGTCAACAAAAGTATTAATCAAACCTTAAGCCGAACCATCTTGACAGCGGGCCTGACTTTCCTTACCGTGCTTGCGCTGTTCCTTTTCGGCGGCGAAGTGCTGCATGGGTTCAGTTTTGCACTGGTCATCGGCATCCTGATCGGGACCTATTCGTCGATTGCGATTGCCGCCCCGATTCTCGTTGCCTACCAGGAATGGCGGGGCGAGCGGGGCAAAAAGCCGATTGCCATGCCCGCGCGGCCGGGCAGCGGTCCGACGCAGCCGAAGGAAAAAGTTAAGGTCTAAATCCGGGCCAGTTAGCGTAGAATCATGGACCTGCCCGGAGAGGCAGGAGTTTCGTAGGTGAAGCTGCGAAAGAGTGGGAGCAAAGAGAGCACGTGCGGTGTCTAAACTCTCGTACTGCTCTGGTGTGTGTGTAGGAGAAGCCCATGTTTGAAGACAGCCTGATTGAGTCCGGGAACAGGTTCAAGGCTAAGCGTCGGTTGAGCACGACCATCCTTTCTTTCGTGCTGCAGGTCTTTCTCATCGGGATCCTGATCTTGATCCCTTTGATTTATACCGATGCACTGCCGAAATCGATGACCATGACGTTTCTGGTAGCACCACCGCCCCCACCACCCCCGCCACCCCCGCCGGCGGCCGCTCCCGTTAAGGTCGTCAAGATGGTGAGCGAAGTGGTCAACGGCCAGTTGCGCACTCCGACCAAGATTCCAGAAAAAGTTCAAATGATTAAAGAAGAAGAAGCGCCCCCGGATCTGGGTGCTGGCGGCGTCCCGGGTGGTGTCCCGGGAGGCATTCCCGGAGGCTCGGCCGGCGGCGTGATCGGCGGCATCATTAGTTCGACCCACGTCGATGTGCCCAAAGTCGCGACCCCGCAGCGGGTCCGTGTTTCGTCGGGCGTGTCGACCGGTCTTTTGATTAGGAAGGTTTCGCCCACTTATCCGCAGCTGGCAAAGCAGGCCCGCATTCAGGGCCAAGTGGTGCTACAGGCGGAAATCAGCAAAGATGGCACGATTACCAACCTGCAGTTGATTAGCGGGCATCCCATGCTGGCCCCGGCGGCGATTGAAGCAGTGAAACAGTGGCGCTATAAGCCCTACCTGCTCAATGGCGAACCGGTGGCCGTGGAAACCCAGGTCATTGTGAACTTCAGCTTGTCCGGAGGCTAGACTCTCCGGATCGGCTGGTTCCGGCTTAGTGCAGGCCGGTATAGAGTTATGCGGCGGTCTGAAAGCCCTCCCCGTCCTACCTTGGCCCAAGACGGGAGAGCGGGTGGTATTGACACCCGAGGGCAATTCTGCCTGCTTTCGTTTTCTTGCATCAAACGGTTCAGGTCCGCGGGCGTGCGGCTTGTGTGTGGCAGGGCTTTACCCTGCCGGAAACGGGGCGTAAAGCCCATCACCACACGAACGCAAGGTTTAGCAAGCGCTTAGAAGCAAGTTCGCAAACAGTTCTGAGGAGGAGAAGCATCTCATGGTAGTGAACCTGGCAGCAGTCGCACTGTGCAATTTTCACCTTTTCGCCGCTTGGCTCTTTGACGAGGGCTCGGTTGGTTGGGACCCGATTTCGCTCTGGAAGCAGATGGGTATTTTGGCGAAAGTCGTGGTTATCATTCTGTTCATCATGTCGGGATGGTCGATTGGCGTGATGATCGACCGTTGGATGGCTTTTAATGCCGCCCGCAATCAGTCCCGCTCGTTCGCTCCCGCGGTTGCCGGAGCGCTGCGAGAAGGCAAGATTGACGAAGCGATTAAAGTCGCCGAGCGCAACAAGAAAAGCCATCTGGCAAAGGTTGTCACTGCCGGTCTGATGGAATTCAAGGCTCACCAGGACAGCCCGGGCGAAATCCCCGGCGAAACCATTGAGGCCTCGAAGCGCGCTCTGGAGCGCACTGAAGCCATCGTGCACGCCGAACTGAAGCGTGGCTTGGGTGGTCTGGCGACGATCGGCTCGACGGCTCCCTTCGTGGGACTGTTCGGCACGGTGGTCGGCATTCTGAACGCCTTCAACGGTATTGCCAAGGAAAAGGCAACCGGTTTGGCTGCGGTCGCGGGCGGCATTTCGGAAGCGCTCGTCACCACGGCGGTCGGCTTGTTCGTGGCAATTCCCGCCGTCATGATGTTCAACTACTTGACCGGTCGCGTGGAAGCGTTCGACGTGGAGATGGATAACTCCTCGAGCGAACTGATCGACTACTTCCTGAAGCGCCGGAGCATGCGCCGGTCCTAGAGGACGCTGGTTCCACCATGAGTTGCCCGGAGGGACGGGTGCTTCACCCGTCTCTCTGTCAAGCAGATCTTGGGGCGCGCCAAGGACAGGATACGCAGGAGACAGAATTCCATGGCATTAGCAAAGCGGAACGAAGGGGCGAATGTAAGCTCCGACATCAATGTCACGCCGATGGTCGACGTGATGCTGGTGCTGCTGATCATCTTCATGGTGGTCACGCCCATGTTGCAACACGGCATCCCCGTGGATATGGCGAAGGTCAACAACCCTGAAGACATGCACGACGCCGATAAAGAGGATGCACTACAGGTTGCGGTCACTCGTGATGACAAGATTTTCTTCGGAAATGATGTTGTCAAGCCCGAGGATCTGACGCAGAAGATCAAGGATAAGTTGACGAACCGGACCGACAAGCGGGTGTTCCTGAAAGCCGATGCCCGTGCAAAATTTGGTTGGGTAGTCGAGGTCGTCGACAATGTTCGCGCCGCCGGGGTGGACCAACTTGGCCTCTTAACCGATCAAAAGAAGGCCGGAAATCTCACGCCGCCGCCGGGATCCACAACGCCCACACCGACGGGCGGGCAATAGCACGCACTTATAGAGCCGTAGCAATACAGGAGATCGATTATGGGTATGGCAGTCGGCCCCAAAGGGGGCCAGAGCGCGAACATGAATGTCACGCCGCTGATTGACGTGTTGCTGGTGCTGCTCATCATCTTCATGGTCATCACGCCGCTGACGCCAAAAGGTTTGGAGGCGCTGGTGCCGCAGCCTCCGCCACCCAATCAGAAACAACCGCCGCCTACGCCGGATCGTACCATCGTGGTGCAGTTGATTGACCACGGCGCTGGCAACCCTCCCGGACTCAAGATCAATCAGGATGAGGCTACTTGGGAAACCCTGCAGGGACGCCTGGAAGATATTTTCAAGACGCGTGCGGAAAAGGTTATGTTCGTGAAGGGCGATGACAACGTGCCGTTCGCGGACGTTGCCAGCGTCATTGATATTGCGCATTCGGCCGGCGTCGACAAGGTCGGCTTGATCACCGCCAAAATCGAAGCGGGCGGCTAGAAACCGGCTGATCGGAGCATCGGGTCATCGGGCGGTCTGAACTCGATGATCCGATCGCGAAAGATTTGCCTTCCGATCGTGCGCCTTGCCAGTCGTTCCGCCTCAGGTTTTTTCCCAAAACTCCGCAGCAAGGGAGATTTATAAAGCAATGAAAACTACTCGAAGGCTCCTGGTGCTATTCGCCGCCGCGCTGGCGTTGCTCGCCAGCACCGGCTGCAACAAGCTGAAGGCGCGCGACCATCTCAACAAGGGTGTGCAGGCTTACAAGAACTCCAAGTTCGAATCGGCGATTGACCATTTCCAGCAAGCCGTCGCCCTCGATCCCTCACTGATCAACGCCCGGCTGTATCTGGCCACGGCTTTTGCCCAGCAGTACATTCCCGGGGCGGATACGCCCGAGAACAACCACTACGCGGAACAGGCGATTGACCAGTACAAGCAGGTGCTGCAAGTCGATCCCAAGAACATCAACAGCATCAAAGGCATCGCCTACCTCTACCTGCAGATGAAGAAATTCGACCTCGCCAAGGAGTTCTATAAGAGGGCTTCCGAGGCTGATCCCAACGACCCCGAGCCGTATTACTCGGTCGCCGTCATCGACTGGACGCAAACCTATGTACCCCGTCAGGAAGAGCGCGCCAAACTCGGCATGAAGCCAGACGATTCCTTGCCTGCCAAAGACAAGAAAGTCTGTGCCCAAATGAAGGAGAAGAATACCGCCAACGTTCAGGAAGGTATCGATAACCTGAACAAGGCGCTCCAGCTTCGTCCTGACTATGACGATGCCATGGCCTACATGAACTTGATGTACCGGGAACGCGCCGACATTCAGTGCGATGACCCGGCAGCCCGCACCGCTGATTTGAAGACCGCCGATGATTGGGTCGACAAGACCATGGCCACCAAAAAGGCCAAGGCCGAAAAACAGCCCGGTGCCGGCGGAATTGTCATGGATCAGAACAAGTAAGTGTTTTGCTTGCATGGGGACGGGCTTGGTTCCGTCCCCGCCAAGCGCAGTGCTGCTCTGTCCTTGGCAGTCTCTGGCTATCACCTCCCCAAGTGATCTGCATCACGCACATCTGCGCTCGCGCAGGTAGAATCAAGTGCGGCACATTGCTCTATTTCAAGTAACGTGCGATCCCGAGAATGTTCAAGAAGATTCTGATCGCGAACCGCGGAGAGATCGCAGTGCGCGTCATTCGCGCCTGCCGCGAAATGGGCATCGCCACCGTCGCCGTCTATTCCGACGTCGACCGCGCCGCGCTCCATGTCCGTAAATCCGACGAAGCTTACCCCATCGGTCCCGCTCTGGCCGCCGAGTCTTACCTCCGGATGGACAAGATCCTGGACGTTGCCAAAAGATCGGGAGCCGAGGCGATCCATCCGGGTTACGGTTTTCTATCGGAAAATACGAAGTTCGCGCAGGCCTGCGCCGATACCGGTGTCAAATTTATCGGCCCGACTCCGCACTCCATGAATTTGATGGGCTCGAAAACCAGCGCCCGCCAGCAAATGGAAAAAGCCGGCGTCCCTTTTGTTCCCGGAACCTCGCGCGGGCTCGCTTCTGCCGAAGAAGGCGAGCAAGTTGCCGAGAGCATTGGCTACCCGATCATGCTGAAGGCCGCGGCTGGCGGCGGCGGCAAAGGGATGCGGCTGGTGCACTCGCGCCAGGAGCTTCGCTCGGCGTTCGAATCCGCGCAAAGCGAGGCGCAGCGCTCCTTCGGAGACAGCGAAGTCTATATCGAAAAAGCCATCGTGAATCCCCGCCACATCGAGATGCAGTTACTAGCCGACGAGCACGGCAATACGGTCTGGCTCGGCGAGCGAGAGTGTTCCATCCAGCGCCGCCATCAGAAAGTTATGGAGGAATCGCCCTCGCCAATTGTCGATCCCGACATGCGCCGCCGCATGGGCGAAGTGGCGGTCAAGGCGGCGCAGTCGGCCAACTACACCAATGCCGGAACCGTCGAATTCCTCGTCGACGCGCAGAAAAACTTCTACTTCCTTGAAATGAACACGCGGCTTCAGGTCGAACATCCGGTCACCGAGTTGACCACCGGGCTCGATCTCGTGCACTTGCAGATTCGCATCGCCGCTGGAGAAAAACTGCCCTTCGCGCAGTCCGACGTTTCGATTCGCGGACATGCCATCGAGTGCCGCATCTATGCCGAAGATCCCGACAACAATTATTTCCCCAGCCCCGGCAAAATCACAGTGCTGCTCCAGCCGTCGGGGCCTGGAATTCGCCGTGATAGCGGTATGTATGAAGGCTGGAGTGTTCCGATGGATTACGATCCGTTGCTCGCCAAACTGATCGGCTACGGAACAGACCGGCAACACGCCATCATGCGCCTCGAGCGAGCGCTCTACGAGTACTTTGTGGCCGGCATCAAGACGAACATTTCGCTATTCCAGCGCATTCTTGGAGATGCCGATTTCCAGGCGGGAAGACTCGATACCGGATATCTCGATCGCTTGCTCGCGAAAACCAATCCGGCGGTAACCTCCTTTGCGCCAAAGCCCGACATCCCGGAACTAGAGAAGATCGCCGTCATTGCAGCCGGAATGTTCGCTGTGCTCGACCCAACTACGCCGGTCGGCAAGAATGGCGGAACGAGTGGTCCCGCTCCAGCTCCATCGAACTGGAAGCAGAAAGGACGAGCGGAAACGCTGCGCTGATCTCAGATCCGCTGATGTCAGATCGGAAGATCGAAAGACCAGAAATCAGATTTTATGGTTTACGAAATCATTGCGGGAGGGAAGCCACACCGGCTGGAGTTGGAAAAAACCGCTGGCGGATGGGACTGCCACCTGGACGGAGAACCGGTTCATATCGACGCGGTCATTCCTCGCCACGATGTCTTGTCCCTTCTCGTTGATGGGCGCTCCTACGAAATCAAGCGCGAGCAGACAGCCACCGATCTCCACATGTGGGTGGGCAGTACCCGCTTTGCGGTGGAATTGCGCGATCCGCGCTCGCTGCGCTCGCGTCAAAAAGCTGGCGGAGATGAAAAGGGTCCAAGAAAAATTCTTGCTCCCATGCCCGGCCGCGTGGTGCGTTTGTTAGTCGCGGAGAATTCCGAAGTCGAGGCCGGCCAGGGCATCGTCGTAGTCGAAGCCATGAAAATGCAGAATGAGATCAAGTCGCCGAAAAGGGGAGTGGTCAAGAAAATATCGGCAATCCCAGGCGCAGCCGTGAACCCCGGCGACGTGCTGGCCATCGTGGAGTAGTCCAATCCAAACCAAGACCCTCCGGAGCCATAGCACCTAGGTCATCTCAACCCGTCCTGGCGCAGGGCGTACCATACAAGGCAGCGGAGGTTTCTTCGTGAAGTTGCAGCGCGTCCTCAGTTTCGCAACCCTAGGCATCTCGATCGTTACGCTCGTTCTCGTCCTAAAGCGGCCCGCCCCACTTGCTCCCGCACCCGCGCCGGCTGCGGCTGCCGCGAATGCGCAGTCCTTTCAGGATAAAGTGAACCAGCTGGCACAGCCCAAAACACCTGGAGAAGGCGAGAGCGAAATCCGCATGAGTTCCGGGGAAGTGTCGGCGGCGCTCGCCGAAGCTGCTGGGCTATTGCCTGCCGCAGCGTCGGCGAACACCGCCGCCAACTCTCCGTCGGGCGCTTCATCCGGTACTGCCCAAGCAGGCCCGGCCACGGAGTTTCCGGGAGCAGTTCCGAATATCAAGGATTATCAGGTCTCCATGGATGGAGACATCGTTCGCGGCCAGTTTCTCACCCAGATCGCCGGCAAAGACGTCTACCTCACTCTCGCCGGACACCTCGGCGCAAAAGACGGTTATGCCACCTTTGATGCCACGGAGATCAAGGTCGGTGATCTCCCTGTGCCCGTGGCGCTGGTCAATGAGGTGCTGCAGACAAAACTAGCCGAGCAACGCGATCAGCTCAAGCTTCCGAACAACGTGAAAGACATTAAGATCGAAAACGGCGAACTGGTATTCGTCGAGAAATGATCGCGTGCTGTGTGGCGGTGGGCTTTGCCCCGCCTCCGGCAGAAAATGCCGCCACCTACAGGATCATGGGCTTGTAAAGTAAAATTTGCCGCTCGCGCTACACCATGGTTTCCTTCCGACAGAATCTTCTAATCTCCATCTAATCTTTTTCTAATCGCCTAAGTTTCGAATCGAGAACATGACAACTTTTCCGATCCCACCCAACTGTGGCGACCACATTCTGGTCGCCAGTCCGAGTACCCGCGTGCGGCAGCGCGTTCTCGAAAGTCTACGTTCTCCTGTTCGGCGCTTTGAGCAAGCCACGGGAGGAGCCGAAGCATTGGTGCGTTTAGAGAGTGGCTGTTGGCAGAGGCTCTTTCTCGATCGCCGCCTGCCCGACCTCAACGCCGAAGAATTGAGCCAGACCGTGCGACAGCGTTTTCCTGGAATCGAAGTCGTGCTGCTGGACTCCGAGTTCAATGCCGAGTTCAACACAAAGGACGACGTAGAACCCGATCCGGACACCGTAGGGTCAGACGCACACGACCGCCCAGCCGAACGGAGCACGGCAGAGCCACAGGATAACGCCAACGCCAACACCGAAGGCGAGGTTCTTCCCGCGGTTGCGTTCAGGAGCGTCGCTCCGCTGCCCGGAATGATCGGCGACTCGCCCAGCATGCAGCCGGTGTATCGTCTGGCCCGATTGTTGGCAGCGCGCAATACAACCGTGCTGATCACTGGCCCGACCGGCTGCGGCAAGGAAGTTGTTGCCCGCGCCATTCATCGACTGAGTCCGCGTGCCGCGCGCACTTTCGCGGTCGTCAATTGCGCCGCCATTCCCGAGACCCTGCTCGAGGCCGAACTCTTCGGATATGCCCGCGGAGCGTTTACCGGCGCCATGCAATCCTACGCGGGACGAATCCAGGCGGCGCAAGGTGGCACGCTTTTCCTCGACGAGATTGGGGAGATGCCCCTGAGTCTCCAGCCCAAGCTGCTGCGTTTTCTGGAACAGAAGGAACTGCAGCGCCTGGGCAGCGCCGAAGTGGTACGCGTCGACGCCCGCGTCGTCTCCGCCACCAACGCCCACCTGCTCTCTCTCGTGCGCGAGGGGAAATTCCGCGAAGATCTTTACTACCGACTCTGCGGATTCCCCATAGAAATCCCGTCCTTGCGCGACCGCACCGAAGATATTGCGCCACTGGCTGCGCATTTTCTTGAAAAATACGGATCGACCCGTCCCGCGCCGCAGGTCTCCATTCCAGCGTTGCAATTGCTGAAAACCCATTCCTGGCCCGGCAACATTCGCGAACTGCAAAACGTCATCGAACGGGCGCTGATCCTTTGCGCAGATCAGAAAATGATTCGCCCCGAGCATCTGTTGCTTACCGACGCGAGCTTTCTCAATCTACGCTAGCGTGGCGCGCCGGGAAGTCAGACATGCTTCTTCGGTAACGACTGCGACACGCAATAGGGGGTCTCCAAATGTACCCGGCATGAGGAGCTTCTAAGGCAATTTATGCCGGGCTGGCATCGCCGTTGCACTGTAATATTCCATGTCCACCATTTTCCCTACTCCGCGAGAGCCGGCGCGAGACCCCGAACACCCACTTGCGCGCGCATTCGCATCATTTCCCTATCATCGATGTCATGCTAGGCGGCGAAGGCAAGAGCGGCGAACTTACCCGCGACATCACCGAGATCGAAGAGCAGGTCCTCGAAGGCATCGTCCGCATCATGTGCCGCGAGTTGCAAAGCAGCTGGACCGCGATTGCGCTCGAATTTAATTTCGGCACGCGCCAGCACATCCTGCAAGCCCCGCGCCTGATGCCTCCCGAAGAAAAAAATCTTTGTCTCAGCTTCGAAATCAAAATGTCGGAAACGCGCGGCACGCTCAACCTGGCTGTTCCCGCGGTTGTTTCGAACGCCCTGCTCAGAAAAATTTCTGCCGATTTCAGCTACCAGCGCCGCCGCAGTCCCGCCGAAGCCCGGCTCCAGATTCAGAAAAAACTGCTCCGCTGTTTCTTCCCCGTCGAACTTTCCATGCCGGGACTGCAAGTGCCGTTAGAGAGCCTTACCGCGCTCGCTCCCGGCCAGGTGCTTCCCTTTCCCAAGAACGCGTCCGCGCCGGCCGCGCTGCTGGTGGATGATGTTTGGCTGTGCTCGGCCGCTCCCGTGCGCGTCAGCTCTCGCCGCGCCGCTCGCGTCCTCTCTCTCGAAACCACAGTTGCCGCCGCAGGGGAACGATGAGCCGTGAACTCCAGAACCTGCTGACTCGATACTGGCGAATGACGACTGGTGAATTATGACTGACATTCCCGAAGCCTCCGACAGAAATCCGCCGCCCGAGCCCCAGCGCGAACTTCGCGCCGAACTCCGCAACTGGTGCGAAGGCTGGAAATCCTGCCTCCAGAACGTGCTGACCCAGGTTTCCGGAAAAACTTCCCCTACCTTCGAGACCTCCGTCCAGCCGCTGGCAGCGACCGATACCGACGTCTGGTACACAGTTGTTGCTGGAGGCGCGGTCCACGGCGAGATGACCTTGCGTCTCCCTGCCGCGACCGGAACGCGGCTCGCGCAGATGTTCCTCGGGGAAAGTGCGCCCGCGGCCAGCACCAGCGAGGCGATCACTGCCGAAAACAAGGAAGCGTTGGAAGAACTCCTGCGCCAAGTCGCCGGTCTTACGGCCACTGCTCTGGTCGCGATCGCCGGTGGCGAAATTCAGCTTGTTCTCTCCGCCTCAGCTGCTCCGTCGTGGTCGTCCGATGCCATCCTCTGCCTTCAGGCCGTGGACGAAACTGGCATTACGAGCAGCATTGAAATTCGCATCAGCCCCGCGCTTGCGGCCGCTCTCCTGCCCTCGACCGCGTCGTCGCAAGCGGCCTCGCTAACAGCGTCGGTATTCTCGCAACCGTCTTCATCACAATCGTCCTTATCGCAACCGACTTCGGCCGAGTCGCCCAACTCGAGCTATCGCCGGCTCATGGACGTCGGTCTCGACGTCAAGCTTCGCTTCGGAACTCGCCGCATGCTGCTGCGTGACGTTCTCGCCCTCAGCGCCGGAGTCGTGGTGGAACTCGACAACCATCTGCATTCGCCGGTCGATCTTCTGCTCGACGGACGGCTCATTGCCCAGGGCGAGGTCGTCGTCGTCGACGGTAAATACGGATTGCGGGTCACCGACGTTGTCGATTCCGCGCCTCCCGGTTGAGGTCGCCAATTTGCGGAATGGCTCTCAGTTCGGAATCGGGTGCTCGTCGTTCGCTGTTCGCAACGCAACTCGCCTTCGCGAAAGCAAACGACGAACAGCGCCAAACACTAACAGCATCACGGAGAAATGCCCTATGCAAAATCCCCTCACGTGGTCCGTGAACTGGATCAAGCGCCACAACCTCGAATCCGCGCTGCCTCCGTGCGCGTCGGTTTCCTGCTCGCGCCCCTCGCTCTGGCAGCGTCTCCGTCATCGCCCCAGCGGAACCTTCCTCCAAGGGGTCTTCTATTGCAAGCCTCAGTGCCTGGAGGCTGCTCTTACCGGCGAACTCTCCCGCTTGCGCATCATGGCTCCATCGCCGCTGCCCGCGAACCGCATTCCTCTCGGACTTCTTATGGTTGCGCGCGGCAAGCTTACTTATCTTGAAGTCCGCGCCGCGCTCGAAGCGCAGCGTCGCGCGCGCTACGGCAAAATCGGAGAATGGATTGAGAAGCTTGGTTTTGCGACCGAGCAGGAAGTCACGACCGCGCTCGCGCTGCAATGGGGATGTCCTGTCGCTTCTTCCTTCGATCCTTCGACTATCCAATCTCCGGGAAGCATTCCGCTTCCCATCCTCGAAGCCTTTCAGATGTTGCCGGTCAACTACGTGACCGCAACCAACACTCTTTACCTGGCTTTTGGAGAGCGCGTCGATCACGCCGCTCTCTATGCCATCGAAAGAATTCTCGATTGCCGCACTCAGCCCTGCGTTGCCGAACGAAAAAGGATTGCCCGCAAACTCGAAGCGCTGCGCCAACTCTCGCGCCCGAGCGACGTGGAATTCGGGCCCATGAATAATCTCGCCGAAATGGCTCGCATTGCCGCGAGCTACACTGCTCGGCTCAGTCCCGAACAGGTTCGTATCTGTCGCATTGGCCGATTCATCTGGCTTCGCCTGGATGTTGGTCAGGATCTGCGCTCCGAAGCACGCATTCTCCGCAGTCGGACGCGACCCATTACAACCAACCTCGTGTTTCGGCTGCAAAGCGAGTCGACTCGTGCGAACCCTCTGACTCGTCCGTTTCGCGATCTGCACGCGACGAGTTTGCATACTCCGGAGTTGAGATGAGGGAAGAGGCGGTGGAATCCCCCCTTCGGCTTCGCTCAGGGTAGGTTCTAACGTCGCAAAACCCGCGACGTTAGGATGGGCAACCGCTCTTATCGAGGGGCACCCGACGACAGAAGCGAAAAGCGAACGACTAACGACCAGCGACTAACGACGAACGACCGGCTTTCCCTACAGCGTGCGCTTGAACAACGGCACGGCGGCCGCCAGCGTCACGGCCGCAAAGATTGACAGATAAATCATGTCTGGAACAATCGCGCCCAGACCTGTTTCTTTCAGCAGCAGCGACTTGAATCCGTGCACCGCATAGGTAAACGGATCCACCTTGGCAATCGCCCGCAGCCATGCCGGAAATGCTTCTACTGGATAGATCGATCCGCTGGGAAAAAACAGCAGCGTATTCAGAATGCCAAACATTGCGCGCGGCACCAGCGGGTCTTCCACGCGCGCCATCAGCAGAAACATCATGGAATTGAAGGCCAGCGAGGTCAGCACGATCATGATCAGCAACCCGAGCATCGTCCCCGGATTGAATATTGTTCCCACTCCCGCAATGAGCGATCCGATCACCGTAATCACGATCCCGGTCATCACCGCCTTGATCGCGCCCGCCCCGTTCAAGCCGAGCACCAGCTCCGTCTTGGTGATCGGAGTCACGAGATATCCCTCGTGCACTCCGCGCGCCTTGTCGTCGATATAAAGCATTCCGCCGCCGATCATTACCGAGACGAACATCGCCAGCGAGATCGAGCCGGGCAGCAGAAACTTCATGTACTCGATATACGGATAGAGCTCCACGACCTCGAGCGCGGTTTGTTGTAACAGCCGCGGAGTGACGTCGGGCTGGTTCAACGTGTCGGTCAGGCTGGTCATTTCGTCTTCGAGAGTGGAGCTCATGAAGTTGTCGCTGTTATCGACAATCAACGCAATCCGCGGATGGTTCTTTTCGTAGACCATCTTCGAATACTGCGCTGGAATAATTACCGCGCCCTGAATCTTGCCGTCGCGCACGGCTTCGCGCGCTTCCACTTCGCTGTTATAGGGGATCGGAACAAACGTCCGCATGTTCGCGCGCACGGCGTCAAACGCTTCGCGAATGCGGACCGCCTGCGTTCCATGATCCTCATCGACGATGCCCATCTTCGCGTCGCGAATTTTGCCGCCAAAAGCATTGCCCAGCACGATCAACTGCACCAGCGGCATCACCATCGATACCATCATGAGCGTGGGCGAGCGGAAGAACTTGCGCATCTCGCGTTCGATAATCGCCATCATCCGGTTCATGGCCGCAACCCCGGACTCATCGGCATCTGGTAGCCGTAGGCTTTCACCAACTCATCGCGCAATTGGCGTCCCGTGTAGTGGACGAAGACGTCGTCCAACGTCGTGTTCTGCACAGTGAGCGTCTTCAGCGTCACCTTTGCTACCACCGCCATTTCGACGAGATCGGTCGTCGTGCCCGAACCATTCGACGTCAGCACGCGGAACATTCCTGAACTCTCGTTCTGCACCGATGTCACTCCTGGCAATCCAGCCAGCCGTTGTTCCCAATCGTCGGGCGGCCGCTCGAATTGCGCCTCAATCACGGTCGATCCCGGAACGCTGGCCTTCAGCGCTTCCGGAGTGTCGAGTGCCACCAGTTTGCCGTGATCCACAATTGCAATGCGGTTGCAGAGGCGGTCGGCTTCGTCCATGTAGTGCGTGGTGATCAGAATCGTCAGCTTGCGCTTCGCCTTGATGTTGGTCAGCATTTCCCACACTGCGACGCGTGACACGGGATCGAGACCGGTCGTCGGCTCGTCCAGAAAGAAAATCTTCGGACTGTGCACTAGGCCGCGCGCAATTTCCAACCGCCGGCGCATTCCTCCCGATAACCGCATTCCTCCCGATAACGTTTTTGTTTGCGCGCCCCGCCACTTCGTCAGATCTACTGTTTCCAGCAACTCGTCGATGGATTCTTTGCGGCGCTTCGTGGGAACGTCATAGAGCTTGGCGTAAATATTCAGATTCTCTTCGACGGTCAAATCGAGATCGCTGGTTAGGGCCTGCGGAATCACGCCAATCGCCTGCCGCACCGCTGCCGCATCGCGAGCCACATCATGCCCCGCGACGCGTGCTGATCCGCTCGAAATCGGAATCAGCGTTGTCATCATGCGGATCAACGTGGATTTGCCCGCGCCATTCGGGCCCAGCAACCCGAAAATTTCCGCTTCCTTAACCGCAAACGAAATGTCGTCTACGGCGAGGAATTCGCCGTAGCGCTTGACGATATGGTCGACTTCAATCGCATTCGGAGCATTCGCCGCAACCGACCCGCGCAGGCTCAGTTCCGACGCCGCAACTGTTACGCCGTTGGTGGTATTCCCGTTCGTGTTGTTTGCTTCAATCCCCACTTCGATCCCCAATCCCCACCGCTCACGTGGGACGGACGCTTTGGCCGTCGGTCGAGCGTGACTTCTATCTTTCTCCTTATTGTTTCCCTGCGGCCTCTGCGCTTGTCGGCGCCGTACCCTTCAGTTGTTCCGGACTTACCAGCACTTCGGCTGTCATCCCTGGCACGTAAGCTGCCTTGGGATTGTCGAGACGAACTTTCAAGGCAATGGTTCGAATATCCCGCTTCCGGCGTCCCACATCGCGCTGGGTAGCGAAATCCGCTTCCGCCGCTTTATAGAAGACTTTTCCCGGAACCACCGTGCCTCCCGGCAGGCGTACGCGCAACGTATCGCCGAGTCCGATGTGATCGGCGTCGGTCTCCGGAATCGCTGCGAACGCCCAGGTGTCGCTGAAATCGACGACCGTTACGATCGCCTGCCCGGCATTCACCACTTCGCCTTCGCGCGCCGCTCGCACCAGCACCGTTCCCGTTACCGGCGCATAAATCTTGGTGTAGCCGAGCCGCACCTCCGCTTCCTTCATCTGCGCGGTCGCGTTGTCCATCTGCGCTCGCGTGGATTCGACCGTGCTCTGCGCCGCCGTCGCCTGGTTGGTGCGCGCAGTGGCCGAGGTCAAATCGGCCTGTGCCGCTGTCACCTGATCTTTCAGCGACTGCACGCTCGCCTCCTGCGCCTTCAGATTCATCTCGGCCTGCACACGGTCCTGATCCGAAGCCACGCCCGCCTGCGCTAAGCCGATGGTCCGGCGGCTGTCGCTCTCAATGCGCGTCAACATGGCTTCCGCTTGCGCCAGTTGCGCCCGCGCCGACTGGAGCTTCGCCTGCGTATTCGATACGTCGCTCGACGTCGATCCCTTTGTGGACTTGAAGGTGTACTCATTCGCGCCCACCTGCGACCGCATGCTCTCAATCGTCGCCGCAGCCGCGCGCTCTTCCGCTTCCAGCTCCGACGGATCGAGCAGCGCGATCAGATCACCTTGCTTTACCTGGCTTCCTTCTTCCACCAGCAGCTTCAGAATTCGTCCCTGAATCTGAGGACTCACCACGATCTGGTTGGCATCGACCGTCCCCACCAGCACCAGGTCGCTTCCGCGCGGCGTGGAGAGGAGGTAATACACCGAGGCAATCGCGAGGATGACCCCTAACATTATTAGAAATTTATTCCGAGCATTCATTGCAAATCTCCTAGCGTGCCCGCACTCTGCGGCAGGCTTTCAGCTCTTAGCTCTTGGCTTTTAGCTCTTCGCCTCAGTTTCCCGGGCGGGGGCCCCAAGAGCTAGCAGCCAAAAGCTAAGAGCCAACGCCTCACACAAACAGCGCTGCCGAAATAAAATCCAGCACAAACGCGCGCCGCTCTCGAATCCGTTTTGCCGACAGCGGATCCACTTTCATCAGTGTCTTCATCAGCGGCGCCGCGGTGAAATAGAACACAATCACTGCCGCCACCGACGGCAGAAAATCCATCGGATTCACTTCGCGGAACTCCCCAGCGCGAATCCCCTCCCGCAACACTTCGACCAGTTTTTCAAAGATCGGGCGAAAATATTCCTCGGCAACTCGCTGCATGCGAACGGTGCCTGCACCCGTGCGCATCCACCCTCCTTGCACCACTCGCGGGAACCGTGGATTGGCTGCAATGTAGTCGAAATATGTCCCCAAATATTCCAGCATCTTCTGCCGGGGTGGCAGCTTGCTTTCGAGCACCGGCATGACGCTTGCCCGCAGGCCGGTGAACACATGGTCGAGCACCGCTTCGTACAGCGCGTCCTTGTCTTTGAAGTAGTAATACAGGAGCGCCTTGTTGACGCGCGCCGCCCGCGCGATTGCATCCGTCCGAGCTCCCGCAATCCCATACTCGGCGAATTCCGCGACCGCGGCCTTCAGGATCGAAGCACGACTTTCCTCCGGACGTCCCCGCGTGCCCAGGCGGAGCGTTCCGGAACTCTTGCCGGCAAGGGAGGGAGAGGATCGCCGGGCGATTGCTGTCTTTTCCTGCATATAATTAACCAGTTAGTTAGATTATAGCACGAAGAGACAACGCAGGAGTAAGACACGAAAGGCCAACAGTATGGTGTCCCATTCCCTTAGGCCTTCGGCGCCGCCGGTTCTCCAAACGAACCACAGCGGCCGCGCATGGATTCACGAAACTTCTCGCGTTCCTCGGGAGTCATCTGTTCCCAGCGCTCCATCATGCGGCCACGGCAGCGCCTGTGGTGGCCGGCACCGCCCCGGAATCCGCCGAACAAAATTTTGCTAAGCACCAAGATACCGATCGCCTGCCAGAAGTCAATCATGTGCCAGCCAAATAGAGCCGGCGTCAGCCAATTCCAAAGGCGCATCACCACAAAGCCAGCCACGGCGATGAACAGCACGGCAAACAGCGCGAACTTGACTACTCTCGCAGCCCGGTTTTTTCTCATATCCCCTATCCTCATTTCTATCGCTCCGTAACTATCTCTTCGTAAATTCGTCGTAGATGGCCCGCAGGCGTTCGCGCAAATATAAAACTGCATAGTGCTTGCGTGAGAGCAGCGTGTTCGCGCTCAGGCCCGTTTGCGCCGCCAACTCTTTGAAGCTGTAGCCCATCAGTTCGTGGGCGATGAATACCTCGCGCTGCTCCTCGGGCAACTCGTCGAGAGCGTCGTCGAGTTCTTCCAGCAGAACGGTTCTTGCGTAGATTGCCTCCGGCCCGGCATCGGGTGACGGGAGCATGTCTTCCAACTTGAGCATCTCGCCGCTCTCCGTCGCCGTTGGTTCGCTTCTCAACGCCTCTCGCTGTTTGCTGCGAAAGAGATCGGTGATTCGATTGCGGGCCACGCGGAACAGCCATGCCGTCACCTGCTCCACCGGCTTCATCAGGCGGTAGGCTTCCACGAGTTCGTAGAAGACTTCCTGCAGGATGTCTTCGGCGTCGCTTTGGTCGCCTACACGCCTGCGAATAAAGTTGCGCAGACGTGGCCGTTCCCGATCGATCGCTTCCGAGATCCGCTGGTCTTGCTCCACCATCGCCCGCTGTTTTCTCAGCGCCTGGTCCCTCTACTGGTGTAGACGAATGAGCACCGCAAATATTGTATGGAGATATTGTAGGAGGCTAACTAGAAGATACGGCAAGGGCTTGCGAGCTTGCGAGCCCGGACCCACCGACTACAGGGAACTAGCTCCCGGGCGTGACTTCCATCCGGCTGGCAATTTTGCCAAAAGCATAGCCGTTCCTCAGGTCCATGAAGGCATGAAGTAGCTGCCCGGGGAGGAGGCTGCGAGACAGAACGAACACGCCACCGAATACGATTCCGAGTATGCCTGTGCCAATGATCCCTTTGCGCCCCTGGTAGGAATGGGCAAAGCCGAACACAATCGACGAAAGGATCAGGCCTATCCACACCGATCCGAGGGCGGCACCGAACAACCGGAGAAGCCATCCGCGATAGAGAAACTCTTCGCAAACCCCGGCCGTGATAGAGACCGGAATCCATACTGCCCGGTCCGTGGAGGTCAACGGAAGAAGTCGACTGAATCCGCTGGTCGCCTTGCGCAGTTGTTCCGGGTTGGCTTTTTTTGCCTGGCGCTTGCTGACAACCCCCAGCACTACAACGATCACCGCCAAGACCCCCGCGACCACCAAGATCCGCAGAGGACTTCCTATTCCCTCTCCAAGATCGGCGAGCCTCAAACCGTTGCGCCGGATTATGCAGACGCACCACGCCACCAGCGACCACTCGGCAAGAATGTTCCAGGCGTAAAGTCCCAGCTTGGAGTTCAGACGAAAGTAAAGCAGGGTATCAAGCGTAGGGAAGATGACGGCCAGGACGAACGTGAAGACCCAAGCGGTTGGGCTATGGACGACACCTTGCCAGACTCCGGCACGCGCAGCTGTCAGCATGGAAGAGAGTGTAACTCCGAGGCGGCGGGGAACACGAGTTTGTAGCCGTCTGCGGCCGCGGTCGCCCGAACTGCGCTGTGCCTCTCGATCGTCGAGCCTAGTCGCCGAGTCCAGCAGTCAACCCATGCAGTCAACGCATGCCTGTTAGACTTCGTCTGCATGAGCCTCAAAGATCTCGTTAAACTAGCCATCCCACACGGAATCGCCGAGTACTCAATACGTCGCCACGACTACATGCGCCTCGGTATCGATGCGGACAAAGCGAGCTGGATCGCTCTGTCCGTTCGCAAATACCGAGACCTGTGCGATGCACGGCTAAATCTTTTTCCACCGACGATCCTCTCGGCCCTGCGGACCTGTGTGGACGCCGGCGCGCATGCCGGAAGCTGGACGCAGGCGCTGCTCGACCGGTTCAACCCCCCACGTGTTATTGCCGTCGAGTGTGAACCTCGGTTGGTGGGATCGCTTGAGTCGAAATTCGCCGCACTCCCTTTTGTCACGGTGGTGGATGCCGCCCTCGCGGATAGTGAAGGGACGGCGAACTTCAATCAACTGCGGCATCCCGCTGGCTCTTCGCTGCTGAGACCTCGTAGGGAAGTTACTCGCGAATTTGCCGCCAACTCATGGGATGTTATCGGAACGGTGGAAGTCCGAAAGATAACCTACGACCAATTGGTCGCCGACGAGGACGAAGTGTCCATACTGAAACTCGACATTCAAGGTGCGGAGATGGCGGTATTAGGGAGTTCGCGAGAAGGCCTGCGCAAGACGAAGTCGATCCTCATGGAGGTCACGTTTACTTCGCATTATGAAAACGACGCTGGCTTTCCCGAGCTCCATCAACTCATGGCAAGCAAGGGATTCGGACTCTACCGGCTTTCTGCTCCGTATCATCGCGGCGCGAGAATCCTGTATGCGGATGCGCTTTATATTCGCGAGGATATTCTGCACGAGTTGCATCCGGATCGCGAGACGTGATCTAAGTCGCCGAACGAAAGTCGCTACTGCGATCCGCCCGCGATGGAAGGCACCAGCAGTACCTCGTCGCCATCCTGGAATGAATACGAAGCGCCGCCGAGGAAACGGATATCTTCCTCGTTCACGTAGATGTTGAGGAACCGCCGGGTCTCTCCCGCTTCATCCCGCAGATGGGGCTTCAAGTCGGGAAACTGCGAGTCCAGTTCCGAGAACAGCTCGCCGAGATTGGCAACCGAACAAACCACGCGCGGCTTCCCAGCGGTCAGGCGCCGTAAAGCGGTAGGAATTTCAATTGTGATACTCATAAAAGGCCTCCATAGTAAAAAAGTATGAAAAGTTTGTCGGTCGTTCGTCATTCGTCGTTCGCAAACCCTGCCACGACCGAAACGCCGCGAGCTCATGCGGTCCGCGAACGACGAACGACTGCCGACCAACTACTAGAACCCGACCGCTACAGCCGATGCTGCCGTCTCCTTAAATGTCTCCGGCGAACTCGCCAACTTCGAAGCCAGATACGCCTCGAACTCGGCCAGCTTTGGAGCAATCGGAGTTTCGGCTTCGTAAGCGTCCGCCAGCACGTCGGTGGTCTTGAGCCCGTTGCCCGTAACACAAATTACGGTGGTTTCATCCGGAAGAATCCGATCCTGATGAATCAATTTGCGCGCAGTTCCCACCGTCACGCCGCCTGCGGTCTCGGTGAAGATGCCTTCGCTTTCAGCCAAGAGTTGGATCGACTCAACCACTTCCGTATCCGTAACGTCTTCGGCCCAGCCGCCGCTCTTGCTGATGGCCTTCAACGCGTAATGCCCGTCGGCCGGATTGCCGATCGCTAGCGATCGCGCAATCGTCTTCGGACGCTGCGGCTCAATCTCACTGCTGTATTGCTTGATCGCGGTCGAAATCGGCGAGCACCCGCTAGCTTGCGCGCCAAAAAACCGTACGGGTTTTGGGTCGACCAGCTTCAGAAGAATGAGCTCGTCAAACGCCTTCTTGATCTTGGTAATCAACGATCCGCCCGCCATCGGCACCACGACGTTATCGGGCAACTTCCAACCCAGCTGCTCGGCAATTTCGTAGCCCACAGTCTTCGAGCCTTCGGCGTAGTACGGACGCAGATTGACGTTCACGAATCCCCAGTGATGTTCGTCGGCAATCTGCGAGCACAGGCGATTGACGTGGTCGTAACTGCCATTGATGCGCACGACTTCCGCGCCAAATACCTGCGTGCCGAGAATCTTTGCCGCTTCCAGATCCGAAGGAATGAAGATCCAGGCTTTCAAGCCTTCCCGAGCGGCCTGCGCCGCAACCGCATTGGCCAGGTTTCCGGTGGAAGAGCAGGCGACGGTATCAAACCCAAAAGCGCGAGCATTGGCGAGCGCAACCGCAACTACGCGGTCTTTGAAACTCAAGGTGGGCAGGCAAACCGCGTCATTCTTAATGAAAAGCTGTCGCGTGCCAATTCGCTCGCCGAGCCGGGGAGCGCTCACCAGCGGCGTGTAGCCTACGGGCAGCGTGGGCTGAAATGCCTCCGGCAGGGGCAGCAGCTCGCGATAGCGCCACATGTTCGGCGCGCGCGAGGCGAACAGTTCGCGCGAAAGGCGCGACCGAAGCGAATCGTAATCGTAGGTGACTTCGAGGGGCGAAAAACAGTCAGGGCAAATGCTGGTCGGTTTGTTGCCCCAGGTCTTGCCGCATTCGCGGCAGCGGAGCTGGTAGGTGCTCGTCTCCATTGTGCAACTTCTTTCCGTGACTGCGGGACGAGCCGGGTAAGAAATACCCCAGTTACTACAAAACCCCTTTTCCGAATGGGAAAAGAGGCTCGGGAGATGCGAATCAAATTTCGCTTACCCGAATCTCATGGTCCCCGTTACCGGGCGAGAGTTGGCACCTGCGATGGAGATAGATGATCTCTATCCGGTTGCCGTGGCGTCCTAGGGCTCGTCCCTCAGCCACTCTGCATGAAATTCCGATTTGCTCAAAAAAGAGCAAACTTGGGATCAGATACTACAACCGACCGAGCGGTCTGTCAAGGGGGAACTAAACAGCGGGGTTTCGCAATGCGAGCCACGAAATCCTCAACCACTAAGGCCACGAAGGCTTTTGGTCTCAGGTCTTAACCTTGGTGTAACTTCGTGCCCTTGGTGGTAAGGCTTTTAGGGTTGTTCTCCCCCAGACGCGGGGAGCGTAATCGGCACTGACGACGCGGGCGGCGCATCGATCGTCGGCATTGAGTCCTCTTTGTGCATCGACGGGAACTTGCCATAGGTCATGCCGCGCCACAACCACTCCATCGGACCGAAGCGGTATCGCTGCAGCCACCAATTGCTGAATACGACCTGCGCACCGTAAAGAATGAATGTGAGCACGAGGCCAATGGCCGGACCAACGCGTCCATAGAGGCCGGTGGTGTAGTGATAGAAAAACAAAGTGCAAACTACCGACTGCATCAGGTAGTCAGTCAACGCCATCCGCCCCACGGCGGCGAATGGCCGTAGGAAGCGGCGCTTATCTTTATTCATGAAGATCAGCGCCAAGCCCGTCATATAACCCACGCTCAAAATGTGCGCTCCCGGCAAAAAGAGAACTCCCGCAGAAAAGGCCCAAAGCGAAACGACGCCGGGAGGAACGATCAACCTCATGCTCGCCCCGTAGAGGTTGATAATCAGGCCCACCGGAATGCACCAGGCACATACACGCTTGAAGATCGGCCGGTATTCGTCGAAGCGCTGCAGGATGCCGGCTCGCCACACCCACATGCCACACAGAAACAGCGCCACTGCATAAATCGCAAAAAGCTGAGAAGGCAGCGCCTGCTTCCATTCCACCCAGTTCTGCGCCATGATCTGCCGCACGGTTCCATGGGCATAGGTATTGATGATGGCGTGAAGCTTGGTCATGTCTGGCGGTTTCGGTTCCATCCAACGGAAACGGAAGCGGCTGTAATAGATCCCGATAAGAATGGAGCTGATCACGATGGGCAGCGAGAATAAACCTCCCGCCCACCACAGCAATGTTTTCTGCTGGCGCTTTCGGAAGAGCAACAGAATTGCCCCCGACAATGAATAGGTCAGCAAAATGTCTCCGCCCCAGATGAGCAGGCCGTGGATTACGCCGAAGAGAGCGAGAGCAAGCAGCCGTCGCGGGTAAAAGCCGAGGAAGCGCACGCCCCGCGCTTCCGCCCGGCTCATCTGCATGGCGAAGCCCAAGCCGAACAGGAAGGAAAAGATGGTGACGAATTTCCCTTGAATAAAAGCATCGACGAAGAACTGGGCCGCCGTGTCGGCGTGGCCGGGAAAGAAAAGGCGGATGTTGTCGTAGGTGTCGAGCGGCGCGAAGAAGGCGCGCATGTTGGCAGCGAGAATTCCAAACAGCGCCATGCCCCGCAGAATATCGATAAAGACAATGCGTTCGGAAAGGTCGACGGGGCCGACCCGTTGCGCTTCTAGCTGCATGTGGCACCTCGCGCGGGCAATGGTAATGATGACATGGGCATCCGGAGTGGCGTCAATTGCCAGTTGCATGCTCCGGGAACTCACCCTTGCCATTGGATAATAGAACGAAAATAATCTGCGTTAACCGCCATCGCCGCATCTTAGACGACTAGCGCGCATCGGCTGCCTCGCGCCGTCCCTCCAGTAAAAACAGAGCGAAGTCCGTCGCGACCGGCTCAGCGGCAAGCTGCCGCATCATTAGCGCGACTTGACCCCGATGGTAAGTGGAGTGGTTCGCCAAATGTTGCATCAGGTGCGCCAGACTGATTTGTGTTGCGCGAACGGGAAGCACCCTTCCCAAGGTTTCGTTGGTTACATGATCGACAAACTCCATTTGTTCTCTCTCGATTTCCGCCCACTTTAACTGCACCGCGGCGAGGTCAGGAAATGCATTCGGACTAAATAGAGCGTCCTGACGCGTCCACACATCTTCGAGGAAGGCGGAACTGGGCGATCGTTCCTTCCAGTACGTTAGCCAACTCCACTCGCTGCCGACGATGTGCACGAGCGTGTCTCGCACAGACGGGAAGCTGCCGCCGAGATCACGCCTGAACTCCTCAGCGCTGAGGGTAGAGGCCGCTTGCAAAACCCTGTTGTTCGCCCAGCGGTCGTATTCGTAGAGTAGCTGAATATCATCTTGAGTCATGGCGGTTGTCGGCCCTCTCCTTCGGGCAATCTTACCTTGCCACAGGCGCTCCTCGGAGCCAGGCACTTCGTGTCTCGAGAGACAGTACGAAGGGGAGGGTTGGCGAGTTCCCCCCGGGCCGAAATCTTTCTCTTCAGGGCGCGCTTTTTCCGTCCATTTCATTCATGATTTTTGTTACTTCATCCAGTTCCGCCAGTTTGCGGCGCCGAAGCCAAACCACCCAGTACCAGATCACCGGATATTGCATGAGCGTGCAGACAACCAGCAGCACCACCCAGGCCTTGGGATGAGCCTTCACGTCCTGCCCGATGATCGCCCAATTCGCAGCCGTAAGTGCCGCACAAAAAATAATCCAGCCGAGTGACAGATAGATGGAGATCTGAAGCAGCCGGATTCTAGCCGTGACTCTATTGTGCCAAAGTTCTACGTAGGCACGAGTTGACTCGGTCTGAGGACGCCACGTTCCCCGCGAAAACCATATCCGATATGCGGCCGCCACGAAGACTAAGACGCAGATGCCAGTCGACCAGTTTGGTCCCATCCAGGTCGATTGATGCCGCATGTACGCGGCGAAAATCAAAAGGCCGACGAACGCGATTACCGACACGATATTGCCCAGCACGAAGCGCCGGTCCTGGCGTTTGATCCTCTGCAGGACTTTGCGCTGGAACTCGGCTGGCGGCTCCGCCACGCTGCTCCATTGTTCGCGCCAGGTATCAAGTTCGTGGTCGTTAGTATCAGTCATGATCTCTTCCGTCATTGTCTTTCTCACTCATTCTCTTTCTGACTCATGGTCTTTCTCCCAAAGCATCCTTCAGAGCTTTTCTGATCCGGGTGAGGCGCACGGCCACATTATTTTCCGTAATGCCCATCACTTCCGCGATTTCAGCGTGCGACAAGCCTTCGAGCGCGAGCACGATCATCTGCCGGTGAGTTACTGGCAGAGACTGAATTGCCGACATAAGCTGCGCCCGCTGATCGGTTCGCGCCACCTGCTCGTCCAGGTGGGGGCGCGGATCGACCGGCTGTTCGGACTCTTCAAGTTCCTCCAGCGGCTGATGAAGGGGCCTTCGCCTGCCCACATGGGTGAGTCCGCGATTGTGAGCGATGCGGTACACAAATGTCCTCTCCGAGCAGTCGCCTCGAAAATGAGCCAAGGCTTGCCAGATTGCGAGCGCGATCTCCTGCACCAGTTCTTCCCTTACGCTGGCCACCGCCTCGTAGCTGAACGCCAGCCGCGAGATGGCCGCTCCATAGTCACTGAGAATGCGGGCGAACTGTTGTTCCAAAGCTTGGCGCTGTTCGCTCACGATTGTGACCTGGCCGGCGAATCGATCTGTGACTGAATCGGCATAGTTCATTCGGGCACCAGACGTAAGGCAATACGTACGCAGCTCTTCGAGACGGCTATGACATTACGAGAATGTCGCCGGCATCGACTGCGGCTCCGGGGCCTGGTATCGAGTCTCGCGATGATAACGGCTGAAGAGCACTGCTACCACCAGTAATGCCAGTGGCGTCAAGAAACTGGCTTCAGGACCAACGATCCCGCCGGTGAGCCACTGCGGCCCGCTAAAAGTGGAGTGGAGCAGATTGTGATAAGGCACGATGCCGCTGTCAGGAACTCCGTAGAACATTTGTCCCCAGTCGTAGCCCAGATGAAAGCCGACTGCACACCATAGATTTCCGGTCTTCCGCAGGAAAAAACAGAGCAGAAGGCCGAACAGCACAACCGTGGCTGAGCCGCGCACAGTTTCATTCGGATTGAAGAAGTGGCCGAAGCCGAACAAGCCGGACATCACGAACGCCGCGGGCCAGAAGCCGATTCCGGAAGCGAGCGTGTACTGGATGTATCCGCGAAACAGGAATTCTTCAACCAGTCCGGCGAGGAGGAATGCGATGGCCCAGCCGAGAAGGGAGGATAAAATCGTTGTACCGTGCAGAGCCAGGCCGGTGATATGGAACCCGTGGAGCAGAAATATCGTCAGCAGGGTGCCGCTGATCGCGAGAAAACCGTAGGCAGAGCCGATCCAGAAATCCCTTCCCAGGGCCTTACGCAGGGGCAAACCATATTCGCTGAACTTGCGACGCTCTAGTTTGCTCATGATCAAGGCAGCGCCGCAGAGAAACAGCAAGGTGATCGCTTCTGACTCGCCCATCACCAGCGGCGTGATCGTAATGTGGCTTTGGTTCTTGTATTTCTCCTGAAAGCCTTGAGGGCCGCCTGCTGCGATGAGAACGAAACTTCCAAGTAGAACGGCAAACAAGGCGAGGAACGTGAGCAAGCGCCAGCCCGCGCGCAAACCGTTGGGTCCGATGAAAATTGGCCTCAACCCGAAGGTGAGACGAGGGCTAGGCTGGTAAGATTCGGTCGATAATACGGGCACGTTTTCGGCCGCTTTGAGTTGATTTGCAATGGTCATTTCTTCGCTCCTCGATTCTTGGCTGCTCGATCAGAAATGGTTCGGGCATCCGAGAAATCGAAGCCGCCAGCGCTGGGCCCCGACGTTCGGATTGCGCTTCGAGTTCTCAGCCGTCCCTATACAGGTAGTCTCAAGTTGGCAGAAAACCTTACGCTGATGCGACCATACACCTGAGACCCTTGCTGAATCCTTCCTAACTCCGGTAGAATCAAATGTCTGGAATCGAGGTCTAGGACTGACATGAAAGCAGCTATCCATCCGCACTACAGTGAGATTCGCGTACACTGCGCTTGCGGCAACGCATTTGTTACTCGCTCTACCCATAAGGGAGACATCAGCGTAGAAATCTGCGCTGCCTGCCATCCTTTCTTTACCGGCAAGCAGAAACTCATGGACACGGCCGGCCGCGTGGAACGCTTCCGCCGCAAGTATGCCAAGAGCGACGCCGGAAAAGCCGAAGCCGCCAAAAGGCAGCAGTAAGATTTGCGCGGAAACGCGCGTTCTTGAAAGCCTCCCCACGCGGGAGGCTTTACTTTTGGCTGGCCCGGCGAATCGAACATTGGCTGATTCTGGCAAACGTCCACCACAAAGGGCACGAAGGAACACTAAGGAAAAACCACAGTAAGGAGAACCTTCGTGGCACTTCGTGTCCTCTGTGGTTCAGGATTTTCTAGGGCGCAGCGTCAAAGTGAGTCACCACAGGGAAAAGACTCGGGCTGGCGGTGACCGGGGCCAAGCCTTACAATGAGGTCATCCCATGTCTCCACATCCAGACGATCTTACGGGTATGAAAGACGACATGACGGCCTTTATTGAAGGCCTGGGCATGCGCCGTTTCTTCGGTTACGTCGAGTGCGAAGAGGTTCCGAGCGTGTTATGGGACTCGGAGCAGAATCCTGACGGCTGGAAGGATTTCGTGGAGCTGGCCAAGTCGACGAGCGCGGTCTTCCTGACCATGCATTCGTGGGCGCTCAGCCGCGAAGAGCTGGATCGCTTGTCCCAGGTGCTGGCCGCTGAAGGCCTATATCGGCAAGACGGGTTTTGTGCAGCTCGGATGGGCATACCAGGGATGCGTGTTCGTCTTCGAAGCCGGCACCGAATGGTACGAGCGCTATCAGCACCTGCGCGAGCTTGCGGATGATGGCAGCGGATTCATCATCGATGAACCCGATCAGGACGACGAACGGTAAGTTCTTTGGGCGTAGCGTCCGCTTACGCCGACTCAATCAATTTGATCTCACTTGCGATTCCAGTGGCGAAGTCCTTGGCGTCGGCCGGGAAGTGCGTTCGCACGCGTTCCGGAAAATCGGCAAGAATCTCGGCATAGCTGCGCGATGAGGAGCAGTGAACTACTGAGAAACCGAGTGCATCCGCCAATTCGCAACTGGGAGGGAGCAACCGAGCGGCGCCCGGCGAATGCGGACCTGGGTTGTGGTGGCACGCAGCGATTTCGAGGAATGCTTCGGGAAGATTCCAGGAAGCCACCAGCGAACGTCCAGCCTGGCAGTGATCAATCCCGCACAACTCTTGTTCGCTCTGCAGAAGATCCTGGGGCCGGTCTGCTCCGCGCTCGATGACGCGAGCATAGGGCTTCGGCATGATCGTTGCCAAGGCTACCCTGCCGATGTCGTGCAGAATGCCTGCGGTATAGCCAAACTCCTTGTCCAGTGCGCTCCAGGTGGCGGTGCGCTCGGCGATGATGGCGCAGGCGACGCTGTGACGCCAGCACGACGTCATGACCGGGGTGAACGAGTCGGTGAGATACGACTTCAGGCCGACGGTAATGACCATCCTCCGCAGCCGCTGGAAGCCGAGCAGCATCGATGCCTGGATCACGCTGGTTACATTCTTGGAAAAGGCAATGAGGGGAGAATTCGCAATCCGGAGAACGGCGGTTGAGAATGCGGCATCGGCGCGGATCAGATTACAGAGTTCGAATAAGGAGGTGTCCGTGCCCGCCATAAGATGCAGCGCCTTCAGCGCGATCGATGGGAACGGCGGAATACTGTCAGGATCCCATTGAAGTTCCACTGGCTCCGCCGCCGCTTTCATGGAGCTCGCTCCTACAGTCATGGGGTTTTCCTCGCGAGATTTTCCTCGCCGGATTTCCTCGCGTTATTCCCATCGGCAATCTCGCGCGGGTTCGTGAGTTTCCTGAAGGACCTACCCCACAGTGCCTATCAATGGCGCGTACTTCTGCGGCGATGGGTCAAGGCTGCTAATCTGGTTTCTTCCCGAAAACTGCGCATGCGATGGATCTCCAATCCGCTGAATTCTCCGACGGCCGTGGCGCTCGCAGCGGCTCTGCAGGATTCCAAACTGAAAATCTCTGCTTCGGCATTGCCGGTGCTCGCCGATCTCTTGGTCCAGCGCGGAATTGTTGAACCGGAGGCGGCGGCCCGTTTTCTTTCGCCGGAGCTGGCCGATCTCCACGACCCGCTGCGGATGAGCGGAATGAAATCTGCACTCGACCGGCTCGAGGCGGCTTTGGAGCGGAAAGAGAAAATTCTGATTTACGGCGACTACGATGTGGACGGCACAACCGCGATCGTCATTCTGAAGACGGCCATCGAACTTTGCGGCGGGTCCGCCGATTTTCACGTTCCGCACCGCATCCGTGAAGGCTATGGCATGCGCGACGAGGTGATCGAACGCGCCGCAGCCGACGGCGTACGCCTGATCATCAGCGTGGACACCGGCATTCGCGCCTTCGCCGCCGCCGAAACGGCGCGGCGCACTGGAGTGGATCTGATCGTCACCGATCATCACCTGCCGGGGCCGGCCGGCGTTCCGCAGGCGCTGGTCGTGGTCAATCCGAATCAGGACGGGTGCGATTATCCCTGCAAATATTTGTGCGGCGCGGGTGTCGCGTTCAAGTTGGCGCAGGGATTGATGCAGCGGCGGCTGGATGCCAAAGATCAGTCGCGCCTGCTGATGTCGTTCATGAAAGTGGTGGCCATTGCGACGATTGCCGATGCGGTTCCTCTGCTGGGCGAGAACCGAGTGTTCGCGAAGCTGGGGTTGCAGGGGCTGCGGCGGCCGGTGAACGTCGGGCTGAAGGCGCTGCTTGAAGTTGCTAAGCTCGGCGACGGGCGGGCATTGACGGCGACCGAAGTCGCTTTCCGGATCGCGCCTCGACTGAACGCTGCCGGACGCATGGATGTGGCCCGTGATGTGGTGGACCTTTTTGAGGAAAAGAATATCGAGCGCGCCCGAAGGATTGCCGGCCGGCTTGACCAGTTGAACGCCGAACGCCAGGAAGAAGAGCGGCGGATCATGGATAGCATCGAGCGCCGTCTGGAAGACGAGCCGGCGTTGCGTGAAGCGTATTGCGTGGTGCTGGATGGTGAAGGCTGGCATCGCGGCGTAATTGGCATCACCGCGTCACGCGTGGTGGAACGCGACGGCCGGCCAACTCTGGTCATCTCGCGGGAGGGCGACGAGGCCCACGGCTCGGGACGATCGATTGCGGCGTTTCATCTGCTGCATGCGATCGAATCGTGCCACGAGTTGTTCTCCCGCTATGGTGGACATGCGCACGCGGTTGGCTTTGCGCTGCCGAGCGCCAACGTAGCGAAATTGCGCGAGCATCTGGATAGCTATGCGCGCGCCCGGCTGACTCTCGCCGATTTCGAACCGCATCTTGAATACGATCGAGAACTGCCCCTCGGGGACGTCACGCCTGAACTTTACCAGGCACTGCTTCTACTGGAGCCCTTTGGGATGGAAAATCGCGAGCCTATTTTCACCGCACGCGCGGTACGGCTGATGGCCCCTCCGCAGGCCGTGAAAGACAAACATGTTCGGTTGCGACTCTCCCCAGCGACCAATGGTTCCGCAATGCGAGACTTCACGCCGCGCTGTCATCCCGACGCGGCGGCGATCTCGAAGCGAGAGGGCGCGACAGCGGAGCAAAACTCCACTTCAATGCGGTCCGCATCATCTTCTTGGCGCGACAAAATCGCGTTCAAAGCCATGGGATGGAGTCTCAAGGAATCCTGTGACCGATTGCAGTTGCTGGCTGGAGATCGGCTGGACATCGCTTACTCGCTTGGCATGAACGACCATCCTGAATTCGGCGGATTGGAACTGACCTTGCGCGATATCGTACGCAGTTAGATCGCTACGGGCTGTCCTGTTTCTGATGTTGGAGTTGTATCCGACTTTTGCAAGGCATCGCGAATGGTTCTCAGCAAGCTCTCCATTGTGAATGGTTTTTCGAGGAAAAACGCTCCGGTTTCAATGAGAGAATTTTCTGACAACAAGCCAGTCGTATAACCGGAAACATACACAAATCTGAGATCGGGACGAGAAACGCGCAGGGCTTCAACTAATTGAGGTCCACTCTTCCCCGGCATAACAACGTCGGTGAGCACCAGGTCAATTTTCTTCGGATGACTATCTGCCACGGCGATCGCATATTCTCCGTTCCTGGCGTCGAGAACCGTATAACCGGCGTCTCGCAACATATGGACGGTCAAGTTGCGCAACTGAGCATCGTCCTCAACAACCAGAATGGTGCCATCGACCTTGTACGCTGCGGTGCTTTCCAGCACATGTTCAATTGGGGTTTCGGCACCCGACTCAAACGGTAAGAAAATTTTAAATGTCGTGCCCTGGCCCAGCTCGCTGTAGACGCGAATGTGTCCATGATTCTGGTTCACGATGCCATACACGGTCGACAACCCGAGTCCAGTTCCCTTGCCCAATGACTTCGTCGTAAAAAAAGGATCGAAAATACGTGCAGCGGTTTGTGCATCCATTCCCTGGCCATTGTCGCTGACTGCAAGCAAAACAAATTTACCCGCTACATCGGATCCGATAGCGCCTGTGAATGTCGAATCAAGATCAGTGACACTTATCTCAACGAGAAATCGGCCGCCGTTCGGCATGGCATCGCGGGCGTTGACTGCGAAATTCAAAATGATCTGGTCGAGTTGCGTGGGATCAATTTTCACCACGGCGACGTCGGTTTTTGCGGCAACCAGAACCTCAACATCATCCCCCATGAGCGGCTTCACGAGTTTCGACAGTTCCTGCACGTGCTGGTTCAGTTCAAGAATCACGGGATTGGCCAACTGCCTGCGACTGAACGCGAGCAAATGGCGGGTAAGGGACTGGCCTCGTTTCGATGCATCACGAATGTTTTCAAGGCATTCTGACAAAATGGGAGTGCTGGCAACGTGGGCACGGATAATTTCTGAGGCGGCGACAATGATGCAAAGGACGTTGTTGAAGTCGTGCGCGATCCCGCCGGCGAGACGACCGATGGCCTCGAGTTTCTGGGCTTGATGAAGTTGTTTTTCAGCTCTACGCTGTTCGGTGAAATCTCGCGCAATTGTCGTTCCACCAATGATCTCGCCGCGAGCACCCCGAAGCGGGGAGACCGTAATCGAAACATTCATCTCCTTTCCGTCTTTTGAAATTCGAGTGCTTTCCTGGTGATCAACGCTTTCCCCTTTTTTGATCGTTTCCAAAATGCTCCGAAGTTCATCGGTTGACTCAGAAGGCGCGAGCTTGTAGATCGAACTACCGACGATTTCTTCGCTCGTATATCCGTAAAGGCGTTCTGCTCCTTTGTTCCAACTGGTAATGATTCCGTCGAGAGTCTTAGTAAGGATGGCGTCGTCTGAGGATTCGACGATCTGGGCGAGCTTGGTTCGAGAGTCCCAGAGCGCCTGATTACGCACGAAGTCAACATGGATCACGTAGCCAACAATCATGACCAAAACCAGGTTTAGAAGACAGGCAACGATCAATCCCCATTTCGCGATCCGACCGCTCCTTTGTGATCGTTGAGTGCGGACGGTGAGATAATCCGTCTCCTGGTCAGCCATTTCTGACAGCCGCCGACGCAACTCGTCCCGTACCGGCTGGTTCGCTTTCAGCAAGGCATCGGCATCATTGAAATTGCCATTCGTTCGTTGGGTAATGGCCGCCGTTGTCGCTTGCGAGAAATCAGACATCCTCTGCTTGACCACTTGCGCCCGCTGCTGTTGTTTCGGATTGTCAGCGGTCAACGCGATTACGCGATCCAACTTGTCATTGGCGCGCGTAATCGCAGCACGACTGGTAACCGCGTCGTCTGCATTTCCCTTAGTAATAAATCGACGGGCCGCCGACGCGGCCTCGGTCATCGACACGCTGATTCCTTCGACCTCTGTCAAAACGGCGAAGGTATGTTCCACCCATCCCTGGTTGTTTACGAGTAAAGAAAGACCGCTGTAGGAGAGTACGGTTCCGATTCCAATCGCTAGCAGCAAGACACCCAAGGCCAAATATTTCGTGCGCGGCTTAAAGTCCATGGGGACCTCTTGGGTTACGTTATCGGGAAAGGCAGTTAGATAGGTTCAAGAGCGCGTGATATTAACGATTGTAAGAATGGAAACGGAACCCGGTAAATCGCTAAGCTTGCATTTGTCGGCAGTCGGCGATGCGATAGGCCTCTTGGCTAACTCTACACCAATTCGCAGCGTCTCGACGTTCCCGAAGGATCAGTCACTTATCTCGATGCACTGGCGACACCCTGATACGAAACTTAGTTTGCAACTAGTGTGTTCAGCTGATGGCGAGAATCACCCTCGCAGCTTTACAGTTTCCGGCGAAACCCTTATAGTGCCCGATCATGAACGGAACTTTCTTTTGCAACAAGTGCGGTGCGCAGAATGCCGCTGGCGCTCAGTTCTGTAGCCGCTGTGGAGCCCCCGTGAGCCCTCCGTCCGGCGTGTTCCCAACTGCAGCGCCGCCATCGAGTCCGTCGTACCCGAGCCTATCCGTCCCCTATGCCACCGCACCGGCTGCATATCCGCCAATGATGGGGGTTGGCTACGGGGGATTTTGGATTCGTGTCGTAGCCGCCATCATCGACGGCATTCTTGTACGCGTGGTCGTGACTCCGATTCACCTGTTTTTCGGCGGTCTCGGGATGGCGGGTATGATGGGCGGCGGAGTCCATCCGCTCGGCTTGGCGATTTTGGGCAGCGGCGTTACGTTGATCGCAACCCTTTTTGGTTCCTGGTTATACGAGGCTTTCATGGAAAGCTCGTCTTACCAGGCGACGCTGGGCAAAATGATTTTTGGGATGAAAGTTACCGACCTCAACGGCAACCGAATCTCCTTCGAACGCGCTACCGGACGGCACTTCGCGAAGTGGCTTTCCGCGATGACTTTGTTCATCGGCTACATGATGGTCGGGTTCACGGAGCGCAAACAGGGACTGCACGATCTGCTAGCCGGGACGCTGGTGCGGCAGTTGTAGAGAGGTCTGAGGTTAGAGGTCAGATTGCAGAGGTGAAAACCTTTAGAGGGTACCCTTGCAGCGGTTCAAGTCTTCAAGAACGTGGTTTAACCTCTGCAATCTGACCTCTGACCTCTGCAATGTATTCACGCGCTTTCCTTTAGACTAAAGCCATGTCCCTGCCGGTTTCACGCCTGCGGCGCTGGTTCGCCGTGATCGCGATTTTAATGATTGCGACGGTCGCGGGAATGTATTTCTACGCGCAGTGGAGTGTGCGCAATGCCGTTCGCGCCCTGCCGGCGAAACTTGGCCTGGACATTCAGCAGACTGCCGAAGGGTTTTCCATCTCGAAATCCTCGGAGGGCCGCACTCAGTTTACGGTCAGCGCGTCGAAAGCCGTGCAATTCAAAGCAGGCGGCCTGGCCGACCTGCGCAACGTCAAGATCGTCATTTACGGCAAGGATGCCAGCCGCTTCGACCAGGTTTCCGGGGATGACTTTGAGTACGATCCCGTGTCGGGCAATGTGACCGCGAAGGGGCGGGTGCTGATTGACCTGGAAGCGAATCCCGAGGGCATGAAGCATACGGACCAGTCGCCTCCCGAGAAAAATCGAGCACCGCTTCATCTGGAGACCGACGGGCTAATTTTCAACAAAAATACCGGGGATGCTTCGGCCACGGGCAAGGTTGAATTTCAAACGCCGCAGGCAACCGGTTCAGCGGTGGGTGTTCAATATGTTGCTAAGACGGGCACGATGACCCTGCTTTCGGCGGTCGTGATGACCATCAACCGGCCGCAGCCGGTGCATCTGAATGCGAATCACGGCGTAATTACCAAGCAGCCGCACCAGGTCGTTCTCACCACCGTGCACATGACGCGGGAGCAACAGGAAGCGTGGTCTGATGAGGCGACGTTTTTTCTGCGCGAAGACGACACAGTCGACCACATTGTTGCGGACGGTAATGTGCGGAGCGAGATTCACGGAAAGGCGTCCCCCGAGTCGGAGACGCGCGAGCGTTCCGATCACGCGGAATTGTTTTTGACGGGCTCGCGGAATTTACTTACGACGGCCATTCTTACGGGGAATGTGCAACTCGATTCTCTGGGAGGACAGCCCGCCAACGCCGCTGCCGTACGGGCCACGCTCCACTTTGGCGGAAGTGCCGTGGAAACGGTTCACGCCGAAGACGGTGTGCGGATCACGCAAAAAAACAGCCGCGGGGCGCTGGTTGCGCCGGCGATGACGGCAGTTTCCGCGACATCGTCCGCCATTTCGTCGACGCCGGCGAAAGGAAGCACGCAAGATGTCGAAATGACCGCGCCGGTGATGGACTTTATCGTGAAAAACGGACGTCTGCTGGAGAGTGCCGAGACCAGCGGACCGCCGCAGATCGTGATCACGCAGCCGGACGCGAATCAGAAGACGGTAGTTACCGCCGTCAAGTTCACGGCGAAATTCACGGATCAAAATCGCCTAGCCACGCTGCATGGAGAACCGGACGCGAAGATTGTCAGCAGCTTGATAGACGCAAGCAAGGCCGCAACGAGCAAGGCTGGCTCGACCCAGCTTGGCCCAACCAAGACCGGCGCTCCAGGACAAACGGATCGCGTATCGACCAGCCGGATGCTGGACGTCGCCTTTTTCCCGGAAGGCGGCGTCCGGTCGCTCGTCCAGACAGGCGCGTTCACTTATGTCGATGGCACGGAAAAGGCCTGGGCGCAGCGCGCAGAGTACACGACGGCTGATCAAATGGTGGTGCTGACCGGAACCCCTCGGGTGGTCGATGGCGGCATGACGACAACAGCCCAGACGGTGCGCATCAACCGGGCGACCGGCGACGCCTTTGCCGAGGGCAACGTCAAGAGCACGTACTCCGATCTGCAGGCGCAGCCGAATGGCGGGATGCTCGCTTCGTCGGACCCAATCCACGTTACGAGCCGAAGCATGACAGCAAATCGTTCCACGGCGATTGCTGTATACACCGGCGATGCCCGACTATGGCAAGACGCAAACATAGTGGAGGCTCCCATGCTGCAATTCGATCGCGACCATCGGTCGTTATTTGCCCATGGGTTTGCTCAGGGACCTGCTCAGGGCGAGATCGGTGCAAAAGCTGAGCAGAGCCCATCTCCCACGCGAAATCCAGCTCAACCGGTTTCGACCGTTCTGGTGCAGGTGGACAAGACGGGAAAAGTGACCCCGATCCACATCACATCCGCGCGTTTGAATTACGCCGATCTGGAGCGGAAAGTCTTTCTGGATGGCGGGGTTACTGCCAAGGAAGAGGACGCAACCATGACGGGAGAGCAGATGACCGTATATCTGCTGCCCCGGAGCCAGTCGAAAGGCGGGGCGAACCCGGCGCGGCCGGGGCAAGTCGACCGAATTATCGCCGAAAACAAGGTCGAGATTACGCAGCCGAAGCGGCATGCGACGGGTGAGCGATTGGTATACACGTCGGTGGATGACAGGTTCGTTCTGACGGGCGGACCGCCTAGCATTTTTGATGCCGAACAGGGCAAAACTACGGGCGATTCGTTGACTTTCTACAGACGCGATGATAGGGTGCTCGTGGATGGAAGGGAAACGTCCCCGGCGGTCACGCGGACGCAAGTGGCAAGATAAATGCACACGCTCGCTACCGACGAAATCAGCAAAAGTTATCGTCGCCGACAGGTAGTGAGCGGGGTAAGTCTTCAGGTTCTACAGGGCGAGGTGGTGGGCCTTTTGGGACCAAACGGAGCCGGAAAGACCACTTCCTTCTATGCCATCGTAGGCCTGGTTCCTCCCGACACTGGCAGGGTGTTATTCGACGACGAAGATATCACTAGCGTTCCCATGTATTTACGGGCGCGCCAGTACGGCATCAGTTATCTCCCACAAGAAGCGTCGGTTTTTCGGAAGCTGACGGTCGAGGAAAACATCCTCGCCGTATTGGAAGTCCAGCCTATTTCCTGGCATGAGCGCCGGGAAAGGGCGGAAAAGCTGATTGACCAGCTCGGACTGGAACATATCCGACAGAATCGCGGGTATGCGCTTTCGGGCGGGGAACGGCGGCGGGTAGAAATCGCGCGATCGCTCTGCATCAGCCCCACATTTATTTTGCTGGACGAGCCGTTTTCGGGGATCGATCCGATCGCGGTGCTCGATTTGCAGAAAATCATTTCTGATCTACGCGCGAGCGGGATTGGCATCCTAATCACGGACCACAACGTCCGCGAAACGCTATCGGTAACCGACCGGGCATACATCATTAACGAGGGGCGGATTTTCCGCTCCGGTACGCCGGAAGAGTTGGGCAGTGACCCGGAGGTACGTCGGGTTTATTTGGGGGAAAGCTTTTCATTAGTGTGAGGAAAGCAGTTGCCAGCTGTCAGTTGCCCGTTGCCTAGGGACTTCGCCTGAACAACAACTGAACTCTGGCAACTGGCTGCTGGCGACTGTTTTTGGTTACCAAGGCGTGGGCACATTGACCTTTCGTGCGACCACGGTTCACCTCAGTGCATGAGAAGCTAAACTTTCCACGACCCGATGCACTGGAAGTTACCTTGCAGGGTGGGTGGGATCATAAATTCTTAGGGAGAAATGGTGCTTCTTCAGCACAAACTGAACGTCAAATTGTCCCAGCGTCAGATTCTGACGCCGGGTCTGGTGCAAATGGTCTCGGTGCTCGCGCTCAACAAGCTCGAGCTCAAGGACATGATCAACGCCGAGATGGTGGAGAACCCAGTTCTGGAAGAACTGGAAGACGCCGTCCCCATGCTCGATGATGTCGGCCGCCAGGAGGAAGAACGCGACCGGCTAGCCGCCAAGGCAACCACTCCGGAAGAAGGCCCGCCAACCATCGCGGATGAGAAGAAGGATCCCTTCGAGGAGATCGATTTTGGCTCGTTCTTCCAGGACTATCTCGATCCCGGCTATCGCAGCTCGGGAGAAATGGAAGAGATCGAGAAGCCTTCGTTCGAAAATTTCCTGTCAAAGCCGGGGAACTTGAGCGATCACCTGCTCTGGCAACTGGGGGCGATTTCGGTGAGGCCGCCGGTCCACCAGGCCGCGGAATTGATCATTGGGAATCTGAACGAAGAAGGATACCTGATTGCCAGCGACGAAGAATTGCTGGGAATCGCTCCGGTCGCCGCTCCCGAGGCCGATGTGGAAGTGGCAGCCAAGATTGTTGGCGAAGCGGAGGCGCTGGGGCTCGCGGTAGCCGAGGGCCCGCTGGGAACCTCTGACCCTGATGCCTCGGATGTCGATTCTGCTGAGCTCGACGCTTCTGACCTCGATGCTTCGGTTCTTGCGGGGCAGGGCGTTGCTGCGCTGGACATCGCTCCTTCGCAATTGGCTGCGGAAAGAACCGCGGCCGCATCATCCCATAGTTATTGCGACGCGGCTGAGCCGCTCCCTGGAGGGGCAGAGCCCCGCGACCACGCAAACACAGGTGTTGCGCACGATACAGTCCAGGATTTGGATCTTCACTCGGATGTACCAGAGAATGGTCAGGCACCCGAGGTGCCAGCGCCGAGTGCTACGAGCCATGAGAACGGGACGGGAGCGGCGACAGCGCCCGCGCGAAGTCCGGACCTGCGCTTTCGTGTGAGCTTCACGGTCGCCGATCTGCACGAAGCGCTCGAAGTTGTGCGCCAGTTCGATCCGCAAGGCATCGCGTGCCGCGACCTGCGGGAATGTCTGCTCTACCAGTTACGCTACCACCTGGAGCAGTTGCGCCTGCACCCAAACGGAAACGCTCTCACCGAGCCGGTTGTGCGCGACGCGATTGCCGTCGTCGATCAGCATTTGAAAGCGGTGACGCTGAAACAGTTCAAGGAGATTGCACGTGCCATTGGGCGTCCGGTCGAGGCCGTGCAGACGGCGCTCGATTATGTCCGCACGCTCGATCCCCGTCCGGGCTTGCGCTACAACAAAGTTCCGGCGCGGCTGATCGAACCTGATGTCGCTTTCGTGAAGCACGGCGACGAGTGGCTGGTCATTATGAATGACGAGGACATGCCACAGTTGCGATTGAATCCCGCGTACAAGCGCCTGATGACCCGCGACGGCAATGACCGCGATACGCGGAACTACGTCAAGGATCGCTACAAGTCGGCCATCCAGCTGATCAAGAACATCGAGCAACGCAAGCAGACAATCGCGAAAGTCTGCTACTCGATCGTAGCGCGCCAGCAGGATTTTCTGGAACGCGGAATCGATCAACTGAAGCCCATGATGATTAAGGAAGTGGCGGAAGAGATTGGCGTACATCCTTCCACCGTGAGCCGCGCAGTTGCCAATAAGTACGTTCACACGCAGCAAGGCGTATTCGAGTTGCGATATTTCTTCTCGGAAAGCGTGCAGGGGCCAGAGGGCGGCGGCACATCGCTCCTGATTTTGAAACGCCGCGTGAAGAAGCTGATCGAAGAAGAAGACCCCAGCCGTCCGCTGACCGACGAACAGATCACCCGCATCCTGCAGTCGCAAGGCATCCAGGTTACGCGCCGAACCGTGGCGAAGTATCGAGAAGATATGAAAATTCCCAGCACACACCAAAGAAGAGTGAAGAAGTGAAGTCAGAAGTAAGAAGTCAAATTGAAAAAATAAAACCCAATTTGCCACCGCGGGCTCTTACTTCTTCAATTTGACTTTTGACTTCTGACTTTTTTGCATCCCAACCTCACTGGAGAGTGCAATGAACGTGGAATATACCGGAAGGAAATACGAAATCACTCCTACCGTCCGCAAGGAAGTTGAAACCGGCCTTAATAAGATCCGCAAAATTCTAGGTGACCGATTCGAAACCAAGGTGATTCTGGCCGTGGAAAAGCGCCGGCACAAAGCCGAAATCACGATCAACCCGCCCAACGGCCCGATTGTGGGGCTGGCCCAAACCACTGACATGTTGTCGGCGGTAAACGAAGCGCTCGACCACCTGCACAAGCAGGCGCTCAAATACAAGACCAAGTGGCTTAGTAAGAAGCGCAAGGCGGTCAAGAAATTCGACGGCCAATCCCTGGAAGAGAACCTGGAGACAGCGCTCGGCTTGGCCGAGAGCACGACCGTTTCCGTTCTGGTTCACAAGTTTCCGTCGGTGGCGCGAACCACCGAAGTTCACCTCGTGCATTCCAAGGACTCGGTCGCGCTCCGTCCGATGACATTGGAAGAAGCGATCAAAGAAGCGCACTTCCGCGACAAGGATGTTTTTGTATTCCGCGATCCTCAGGGAGTGTTGATGGTGCTGCACCGCACGCGCGATGGCAAAATGGAGTTGATCGAAGCACCGTAGAGCCGTCAGCTCTCAGCCATCAGCCATCAGTAACCCCTGCTGCGCGATCTCGAGATTAACGTCACCGTCAATGGTTTTACTGATGGCTGAGAGCTGATGGCTGAAGGCTGACCTCTGCACTCACACGCCGCTGGTTGCTTCCTGCGCCCATTGCAGCGCCTGAAACCAGGTGGAGGCAACTTCTTCATCTTTCAGATGCAATTGTTTCGCGAGCTCGCTCGATTGCGCCCACTCTCCAGATTCCTGCGCCAACATGAGTTGGTAGAGAGGCCGGAGGCTGCTTTTCTGGCCGAGTAGCGCCGCCTTGGTTTCACGCTCCACCGGCAGTTGTTCGAGAAGCACATCCATACTAACTTCCAGGATGGCGTCCATCATCGAGAGCAGACCCATCAGGAATAGATCGGAGTTCGATCCAATCCGGTCGGAAAGCAGTTCGCAAAAGCGGGCACGGGCCAAACCCATGAGCACAAGCTCGCTGCACGCTTGCTCGGCGGCGCCCACGGTGACAATAAGCCGAATCCAGCGCCGCAGTTCGCGTTCTCCGAGAACAGCGATAGCATGGCGGATCGACTTGATCTCGAGGGCGAATCCAAAGACCGGAGAATTCAGATAACGAAGCAAGCGATAAGAAATCGAGGCTTCCTGTTTGAGCATCTTCTCCAGTTCCCGCATATCGAGCTCGCGGCGAGAGACCATTTCGAGGAGGCGCATATAGTGCAGGCGGCTGGCTGGTACTTCGCGGCCAATCACGAGTTGCGGGCGGCAGAAGAAGTAACCTTGAAAATAGGCAAAACCCATGTCGCGGGTCTGTTGAAATTCGAGTGGGGTTTCGACTTTTTCCGCGAGCATCTTGCAGCTCGCAGAGCCGAACCGGCGCATCATGCCCGCCCGTTCTGCTGGCGAACTCGCCCGGATATCGACCTTGATGATGTCGGCAAAGTCGCAAAGCGGTATGCGCGGGTCGTTGGGCGCGAAGTCGTCGAGCGCGATGCGATAGCCAAACGACTTCAGCCGCTTGCAGGCAGCGATGACACGGTCCTCGGGTTCAACCGTTTCGAGAATTTCGGCTACCGCCTGGTTGGGCGGGAGCAACGTAATGAGATCTTTGAACAGGACTTCACGGGTGCAATTGACGAAGGCGAGGCGGTTATCACAAAGAGTATGAATCCCTAGAAGCAGAGAAGTATCCAAGGTAGAGCGGGCGGCGAGCTCCGGATCGGCAGTGAAATAGTCTTCGACACCGTTGCGGAAAAGAAGCTCGTATCCAAGCACATTCTGCGCGCGGTCAAAAATGGGTTGGCGGGCAACGAAGCGCTGACCGGGCAGCGCTAGCACGTTCGAGGCGAAGACCTTTTTTTTTGCAGGAGCGGGTTGCACTCTTTTTACATCGGCGTGGAGGTCGCGGAACTTCAGGCAGAAATATAAGGCTGTTATTGTTCGGGAAGCTCGGGGTCGTTGGTCGCTAGTCGATGGTCGTCGGGGAAACCTTGCAGTGCCCGCGAGTCGCGAACGACTAACGACGAGCGACCAACGACCTCTCTTTAACCCGTCCCCAACTTTAGTAACGTGGATGTGGAAAACTTGGGCATCCCCCCCTTGCGCAGCGGGCGGTTTCACGAGTACCATCGGAGGTGTTCCCAATGGCCATGCTTCCAGGCGGGCCGTTTGCGCCAAGTAAAACTCCAGGCGCCTTAGTTTGAACCTGATATTTGAGCCTGACAGTTTGGACATCGATACTTTGGGCATCGCTCTCGAATAGCATCCAGCCGATGTGGGGTTTGGTCTGCCGGTAGCCGATTTATACAGTGATCCGCGGGGGAGTGGGCCGAGGGTTGCGAGGCACGACGAAAGTGCCGACTGACGGGGCGAACTTAAGAAGACGAAACAATCGGACCGACGATCCAGGCCAAGGATTGCCGTCGGGATTAGCTTCTGGGGATTGGCTTCTGGGGATTAACTTCTGAAGATTCACAAGAGAAAACTATGAACGCAGGACCAGGACATTCCTCCGCAGGCGGAGGAAGACACAAACGGCGGCGCGGACGGCGCCCGCCAAAACGAGGCGCGGGTGGTCCGATGGGCCGCGAGCGCGGCGAGCACCAGGGCATTTTTACCGCTCCGATGGATCACAGCTACCGCGCCAACCTGGGCGGTGACAACGGCAACGGGAATCAGGGAAGAGGACCTCGACGACCCGGTTTTTCTTCCTCCTACCCGGTAGTAGATCCCGAACCTCTGCCAGCTCCACGAGAGGACGCGGCTTCGCGCGTGTTCGCGTTTGTGGAAGACCTGTTCTTCCTGAGCAAGATTCAGGCTACGGGCCAAAAGATGAATGTGAAGGTCGAGTTCGTAAAGAACGAGAAGGAACTCACGGAGCGAATGAAGAGTAACGGCGAAGAAAAACCTTCGCTCATAATCTTCGACTTGAACAACGCCAATGCCAAGCCTTTGACGCTGATCCCGAAACTGAAAAGCAAGCTGAAGAAGGGGACGTCGATCATTGGATTCCTTTCGCATGTGCAGGGGGACCTGAAGCAGAAGGCGCATGACGTGGGCTGCGACATGGTATTGCCGCGCTCGGCGTTTTCGCAGAATCTGCCGCAGTTGCTGCGCCGGCACGGCGCCATCGAGGCCGATTCCGGAGCCGCAGACTGATTGGGCGGGCAAAACACCGGGCCTGATACAATTTCGCCGTGTCCCCTCACAAAATTTTGATCACGACGGTAGTCGTGGCCATAGCGGCGCTCACTTCCGCGCAGCAATCTTCTGCGCAACAATCTTCCGCGCAGCCACCCACGTCCCAACAGCCTCAGGTAAAAGTCAACGTTCTCAATGTGTGCTCGCCTTCGACCGAGGAGCAGAAAGAACTGTCTTCGGCGCTGGCCAAGGTCCCGGGCAAACCCGCGTTCGGCACCGACTATGAGGTCGCGCGCGGGCGTTCGAACCTGGACGCGAGCACTCCGATCCCAGGCATGGGTTCCTTACCTCTCGGTGAAGTCCCGGCGGCCGACTGGGTGAGGGTGCGTCGCGAGTTTCCCACCGCCGCCTTATTTAGCAATGTCCAATACTCTTTTAGTGTCGATGCGAAGAACATGGTGGAGACGCTGGTGCTGCGGGTGCGCGACCCCAAGCCCAACGACATGATGGAGGTTTCCGTCGAGGACAGCGCTTCCACGGTCACCTCCGCGACCGCGATGTTATCGACCAGCACGCCGGTTTCGCGCATCCGGCTGGAACGCTTTGGAAAGTCGTCGGTGGCCCTGACGCGATGTACGGGAGAAGACGGAAATCCAGTAACGAACCAGAGCGCATACGAACCGATCTTCCACGCCGCGTCGGCGATTATGGAGCGCTATCGCGATGCCCTGGGCGCGCGCAAAATGGTACCCGCGGAACTGGCGCGCCTGGGCGTAGCACTTTCGTCCAAAGGCCCGAACAAAGCCGGAGACGGCAGTAAGAAGAATCCGTAGCACGGTGGACGGCGTGATGATTCCCAGATTGAGAACGGTCGTCGTCTTATCGGGCGCTTTAGCGGCGGTCTGAAGCGAAATGCGTTTTTCAGAATCTATCTACTAGCACTGCTTCGAAACTTTATGGAACCACGCAACGTTGTAATCATGGGCTCGGGATGCGCCGGCCACACCGCCGCGCTTTACAGCGCCCGCGCTAATCTCAAACCGCTGGTGATCGAAGGCCATGAACCGGGCGGCCAATTGTCGATGACCACTCTGGTGGAGAATTTCCCCGGCTTTCCCGAGGGGATCCAGGGGCCGGAACTGATCGAAAACATGCGCAAACAGGCCGGTCGTTTCGGCGCGGAGTATCGCATCGGCCACATGGTCAAAGCCGACTTGAGCAAACAGCCCTTCGAATTAACCGTCGGCAAAGAAACGATTCAGACCCGAACGCTCATCATCGCGAGCGGAGCTTCCGCGCGCTGGCTCGGCCTGCCGAACGAGCATGCGTTGATCGGGCACGGTGTTTCTTCCTGTGCCACCTGCGATGGCTTCTTCTTTTCGGGCAAGGAGATCGCCGTGATCGGTGGTGGCGATTCGGCCATGGAAGAAGCGACATTTCTGACGCGCTTCGCAAGCAAGGTGACGCTGATTCATCGCCGCGAGCAGTTTCGTGCGTCGAAAATCATGCTCGAGCGCGCCCAGGCGAATCCAAAGATCGCGTTTCTCACCGACACCGTGGTCGACGACGTTCTCGATGTCAGTAAGAAAGAAGTCACCGCCCTGCGCCTGCGCAACCTGAAGAGCGGCGAAAGCTGGGAATTTCCGGCGAGTGCAATGTTTCTTGGCATCGGCCACATCCCGAATGCCAAGATCTTCGCAGGCCAACTTGAAACCGATTCCGATGGCTACCTGGTCACGCAGAA
>JBEKLO010000091.1:0-17010 GCA_050010155.1 Terriglobales bacterium | reverse complement strand
TCATCCCGCTACCAGTTGGTTCCCGCGCAGGTCGATTCGCTGGGCGGGGGAACAGTGCAGCACACAGTTTTCTTGCTAGATACGCAGACCGGGAAAGTCTGGAAATACGTTGCGTCCGGTCAGCCGAAAACGCTTAAGGAGAAGGATCAAACCACTGACCTGTCGGGGAGCAGCACGACAATCGGTCTGACTCCGGGCACTTTTGTCCCTGTGGATCGCATTGAGTTCGCGCCGCCGAAGGCGAGCGGGGATAAGTAGACGCTGGATTGTCGCCCAACCTGTGACGCGCCCAAGCGTTAAACAAAGGACTTACCCGCGCATAAGGGTAACGCAGGTACAACTGGTGTCCCAGCGTTATATCCAATAAACGCGACAAAACCGATAAGCTCGCATCATGGAACGCCGCTGGCCACGCGCCAAAATAGATGTCCCTGTCCGAGCCGTCATCCACAAGCCGGACAGAACCCTGATCCGGGATGGGCGCGGCATGGAAATGAGCGAGGGCGGCGTCTGTCTATTGGTGGATGTAGCACTCGGACTCGGCGATGAGATGGAAGTGGAGTTCACTCCTCCGTATTTAGGCAACCCCATTCGCGTGCGGGGCAGAGTGCGGAATTGCGACGGATACCGTTACGGAGTCGAGTTTGTCCCTGAGAGTGAGAAGGAGCGGAGCGAAGTTGCTCGCTTGCGCCAAATGTTAAAAACCTTCGAGGATGCGAAGTTGTCCTGAAAGCTCTCAGTCCCACTAGGTTCGCCATGGGGGCGTCCCGTTCTGGTGTCGAGCCTGCAATAGAACGGACTCTCGATGGTAGTCGAGAAACTGTTTTTGACCCCGAGTAAACGTTCCCACATTGATGACTTTGTCCGTCGCCACTCCCATTCGGTTTAGGGAGGGGGTATGGGCAACAGGAGAAACGATCACCAGACCAGAATCTTCAAAGCTTATGAATCCGCGATCAAAGAGGTGGTCCATCGTCGGAGTCAACAGAAGCCCGTTTTCGCCGTCGAGCCGCTCCTGATTGCTTGAATCCCGCCAAGGCTTGCAGTGGCTAGCTCGCAAATGGATCGGATTCGTGACGCCAGTGATTCTGCATCCGTGTTCAACCTGCATGACCCGCTGCTTGAAAAGACCCTGCCCCCGTCGCGCCACGATGAGTGCTTCACGGTCGGTCTCTGGAAGTTGACGATCAGATTCGATCTCAGACTCGATGTGATGCTCCCACATTTCCAGATCAGGATTTTCTGTCTGCATTGGTGTCTGGGCCGTCGATGTAACAGCGCGGTCATTCAGTAGTGCCGCCTCCTTGCCAATCAAACCGATCAGAACCTGTGCAAAAGGCATTGGTACTTCGGTCAAATAAACAGACTGAATTCCGTTCCCTGAGTTCTGCAATGGCGAATAGCGTGAAGGCAACACGCGCCTCAGCAGATCCATATGATCCTTGGGGCGAACCTTGTTCAGAAGCGAAACGAAATTGACGGGTACCCGCCATCCAATATCTTCCCAATTCAGTCCCACTCCTCCAAATTCGACGGGTTTGGGACTCTCACGGCAATAGGACGCGACTATGCCGATGGCGGCGATGCGGGTGTCTACGAAAGAGAAAACGAGGTCTCCGGGTGCCACCTCTCTCATGAATTCATAAAATGGGTTCCGCGCTCCGTTGGCATTGCGCTTCGGCGACCAGAGATAACCGCCTTCAATCTCCTGCCGATACGTCTGGTTTTGGTTTACCCACCAGTAGCGCACGTCGTCACCGTACCCGAAACCCGAAAGATGGAGCGTATCATCGCATCCGAACATTTGCGTCACGGAGCACGCGTTGTCGTCGATCGTGAACCAACCGATCTCTTCATCCTTCACGCCGATCCGCAAGTTGCCGGTCGGCGCTCCGCAAAGCATTTCCGGTCGCACTCGAATTGCCTGTACCACCACCCCATTCAAACGAAATCGAAATCTGGGTTCTCCCATCATTCCTCCCTTTCCCTAGAAATTGTGCCGCTTCACTTGCTCCTCAAACTCCGTGTAGAAAAACTCGATCGTCTCGTTTGTGCTCAGGTTGTTGAATCGCAGCGCCGTGAGCGGGCCCGCGACGTTTCCCAAGAAGTTGGAGCAGGCTCGCAGAGCTGTTTTTGTAGGCACAGTGAATTCAAACGTGATGTGAGTTCGGTGTCCGCGCACTCGGATGAACCCACCCCCCGCATTCATCACGAGCCGAAGAATTTTTTCCCGGCGCGGACCGCTATAGTCGTTGGAGATTTCACTGATCGCCCGCAGAGTGTTTTCTGGCAAGCCGATCTTGGCTGCGTTCTGGGGAACTTTGATCCAGTCAGAATGCTCCGTTATCCATTCGAACTTGCCAGTCGCTGCGTTGATCCACGCGCCTTCCCTCATCCAGCCAGCCCCTTTCGCCCGCTGACAGCTGCTTCTTGTTTCGGCGCTTTCCTCAGAGCCAAAGCATTGTCATAAAGGCCCTGCACTCGGACTTTGTGTTTTGCTGTCAATCCCGTCGCTGACTCGATGGCCTTAGCCGCCTTCCCAAGTTCCTTGCCGATCTCGTCAAGATCAACCAGAGTCCGCCTGACTTCATCGCCGATAGCCGCGTTCTTTTGTAAGAAGTCAGCACCCTCTTCTCGCATCCGTTCGAACAACGGCCTGAGGATATCGATATCACGAGGTAACCACGAGCGGGTGGTTCGGAGTATCCACACGCTGTCTTTCTGTCCCCATCTGCATTCCCGGTCAAGCTGACGAAGTTGGCTTTCTTCGCGGGCGACCAAGAGGGCAACTGGGCAACTATGGCAAGCAACAATTACGCCGAAGTGATAACCGATTCAGCGGAAGTACAACGGGTCCTAGCGGAGCTCGAATCGAGAGTATGGCTGCTCAGGGTAGCAGTTTCAAGGTCCGGCAGTTCAATCCAGAAGTTGATCGGCTCGAGATCGCCTGCTTGCGGGAGTCGAATTTCCCGACCTTAATTGACGGTGAAGCAAGTAGCACCACGATCGACGGCTCTGCTGCCCTGATGCTCTGGAACCAGAACGCGGACACACTGATGTCTATCGACTTTGGTAACGGTTACTGGCCAACACTCCAGGCGTTGAGCATACGACCAGCGTCGTTGGATTCAGTCTGCTCAGCTTCGTGCGTACCAGTTACAACGCCTTTTTCTTCGTGACCCTGAAGCCGTGGGACGACCGGAAATCACGTTCCGAGCAACTCCAGGCCATCAAGCAACGAATCAACACGGATCTGTCATCGCTGCCGGAAGGAGTAGCGTTCTCCTTTTCTCCGCCAGCCATTCCTGGCATTGGAACATCCGGCGGATTCACGTTCGTGCTCGAAGATCGCGCGGGCAAGGACCTCGAATTCTTTTCGCCGAATCTCCAGACGTTTTTAACTGAAGCGCGGAAACGCCCGGAACTTGCAGGGCTCAGCACTACTTCTCTTTCCAGTGTGCCCCAACTGTTCGCAGACGTGGATCGGGAAAAGGTCATGAAGCAAGGAGCGTCCGTCCGGGACGTTTATCAGACGCTGCAGGCTTTCATGGGTGGCTACTTTATCAACTATTTCAACCGGTTTGGCAGACAGTGGCAGGTCTACATCGAGGCGGAGGGCGACTATCGCACTCGGGCGGAAAATGTCGGTCAGTTTTACATTCGCAACAATAAGGGCGCGATGGTACCTCTTTCGTCCGTCACCCGATTCGAGTCACGCGACGGTCCGGAATTCACCATGCGCTTTAACGAATACCGCGCCGCCCAAATCAATGGCGCCGCCGCGCCCGGCTATAGCGCAGACCAGGCCATGGTCGCTCTCGAAGATGTTTTTCGGAAGACAATGCCGCGCGAGATGGGGTTCGACTATCTCGGCATGTCTTTTCAGGAAAAGAAAGCCCAAGAAGGAGTTCCGCCAGTTGCTATTTTCGGATTCTCTCTTCTGTTCGTCTTCTTGATTCTAGCCGCGCTATATGAAAGCTGGTCTCTTCCGTTCAGCGTTCTTCTCAGCACGCCGGTCGCGGTTTTTGGAGCGTTTGCCATCTTGTGGGTAAGGCGCACCATCCTGTCCGCTTTCCTGCCCACTTACATGGTGCAGATCGAAAGTGACGTATACGCGCAAATCGGTCTCGTGATGTTGATCGGACTGGCGGCCAAGAACGCCATCCTCATCGTCGAATTTGCGAAAGAACAATACGAGCACGGCAAGCCACTCGTGGATGCGGCGCTTGAGGGGGCCCGCCTCCGGCTTCGACCGATCCTAATGACTTCGTTCGCATTCATTCTGGGAGCGGTTCCGCTATGGACCGCATCCGGTGCCGGCGCCTTAGCACGCCAGATCATGGGTACAGCCGTGATTGGTGGGATGTTGGCCGCAAGCCTTATCGGTATTTTCTTCATTCCTGCCATGTTCTACCGGGTCGAAACGTGGTCAGGCGTGAACGCGAAGCGCCAATCATCCCCCGTTTCACGAATCGCACCGGCGGAGGGGGATTAGCGTGAGACTGCACATCATTTTGCTGGTCATCGTCCTATTGAGTGCCGGGTGCACGGTGGGTCCGCGTTACAGGAGGCCTGCCGTCACGGTGCCTGGTTCATTTCGCGGGGCACCGGCAGAGGGCCCACGACCGCAGGCCACATCGCCACTAGTCACTCCGCTCGGCGAGCAAAAGTGGTGGGACGTATTCCAGGACGAACAACTGCGGTCCTTAATCCGCACCGCACTCCAACAAAACTACGACCTTCGCATAGCGGCTTCCCGCATTCTCGAAGCGAACGCGCAACTCGGAATCACGCGAGCCGATCGGTTTCCAACCCTGAGCGGGGGAGGGGCGATTGCCGATGTGCGTTCGCCCCAATCCAAGTTGGTTCCGGAATTTGAAACCAGCACTGGTCAACTAAGTCTTTCGGCGGCTTGGGAGCTTGATTTCTGGGGTAAGTTCCGCCGAGCGACGGAAGCCGCGCGTGCCAATCTGCTTGCCAGTGAATGGGCCCGTAAGGAGGTAGTCTCAACTCTCGTGGCGAATGTCGCTACCGCATACTTCCAGCTGCGGGCGCTCGATCTCCAACTGGAAATCTCAAAACGCACACTCGATTCGCGCCAGGAATCGCTGCGACTGACGCAAGTTCTTGCGAATGGCGGCGCGACCTCTCTGTTGGATGTGCGGCAGGCGGAACAGTTGGTTTTCACGGCGAGTGCAGAAGTCCCTGCCTTGGAACAGCAGATTGAGCAACAGGAAAACTTCCTGAGCATACTCCTCGGACAGAATCCCGGTAACGTCCCACGAGGTCAGGCTCTGAAGGAGCAACGCCAACCTCCTGAAGTTCCTCCAGGTCTTCCCTCGGCATTGCTTGAGCGCCGCCCTGACATTCGGCAGGCAGAGGAACAGTTGACTGCCGCGAACGCGGAGATTGGCGTCGCCCGTGCGGCTTATTTTCCTCAAATCTCGCTCAGCGGCGCGAGTGGATTTCAAAGTTCTGCTTTGAGCAATTTGTTCACTGGGCCTGCGGGTGCCTGGAACTTCGGCGCGTCGCTGACCCAACCCATATTTACAGCGGGTCGGATTCGTTCGGAAGTTCGTCTAGCCGAAGCGCGTCAGCAAACCGCCTTGCTTGTTTACCAACAATTAGTTCAGGCGGCCTTTCGCAGTGTCTCCGACGCACTAATCGCGCACCGCAAGACGCGAGAATTCCGCGTACAGGAAGAACTTCTGTTCCAGTCGGCGCAGGACGCGGCGCGTCTCTCCCACATGCGCTATACCGGCGGCGTCACAGGCTACTTGGAAGTCCTGACAAACGAGACGAATGCTTTTTCGGCAGAACTCGCCGTCGTACAGGCCCGCCAGAATGAATTGCTCGCACTTGTGCAGTTGTACGAAGCACTCGGGGGAGGATGGCAGAGATGAGGGATCAGGGCGCCGGGAAGCGGCTACCGAGGTTATCGCTTGAATCGAGTTGCAGATAGTTCGACCAGCAACATCGAGATTGAAGTGGAAAACGGCGAGGACACCGTTGTCCATTTGAAGGGACACATTGACGTGGATTCCTCGCCAGATGTTCGTGATCGCTTGCGAGCCATTCTCTTGAAAGATCCGCCTCCGCATTCGGTCTCGGTGGATTTAGCTGGCGTGACATCAATTGAAGCATCGGGAATTGCGACGTTGGTTGAATCGCTCAAAGTGGCAAGGGATCGTGGAATTCGATTCCATTTGCAGGGGCATGGTTCTGTACTGCAGTTGTTCGAGTCTGCTGGGTTACTGGCGTTGTTCGACAAAGAGTCGGGAGATAAGGGGGTGTATTGATGGCGAATCTTCTCGAAAGCGTGGGCGAGAGAACAATCGAGCAGCTCGACTATGTCGGAAGCCTAAACATTCAGTGGTGGGCCACTGTTCGGGCAATGGCGCAGTCACTTCCGTTCGTCGGGAACCGTTATCGCTGGAAAACCACCGTAAGGCAGATGCTGGAAATCGGAGTCGATGCGATCCCAATGGTTTCGTTGATGGCTATTTGCACTGGCTTCATCTTCGCCATGCAAGGCGCCTCGGAACTTCGCCGTTTTGGCGCACTCCGTTACGTCGTGGACTTGGTTGCAGTCGGCTTCACGCGCGAACTGGGGCCGCTGATGACAGCGATTGCGGTAAGCGGACGATCTGGCTCCGCCTTTGCGGCAGAGATTGGGACCATGAAAGTGACCGAAGAACTTGACTCTCTGCGTGTCATGGCGCTTGAGCCGCTTGAATTTGTTCTCGCACCCAAGTATCTCGCAGCTTTGATTTCGGTCCCTTGCTTAAGCGTCATTTCAAATCTCTGCGGCATCTTGGCCGGCGGATTGTTCATGTTTTTCAGTATTCATCTTACGCCCGGTCTTTACCTCCGCTACGTGTTCAATTCAATCGAACTGCGCGATGTGATTATGGGGATGATTAAGAGCATCGTTTTTGGAACCATCATCGCCCAGGTTGGGTGCCTCGAAGGAATGCGTGTGCATGGAGGGCCTGATTCGGTCGGCCGCTCGACTACCAGCGCGGTCGTTAAGTCGACGTTCTTGGTGATCATTGCAGACGCACTTTTCACAGCGCTTTTCTATCTCACGGCAAAACGATGACACCGATTATTTCAGTTCGCGATCTCGTGGTCGAGTACGACGGCCGCCGAATACTCAATGGCCTCAATCTCGACATTGAGCATGGAGAAACCATGGTGTTATTGGGCGGAAGCGGTTGTGGAAAGAGCACTCTGTTGCGCCAGATCATCGGGTTGGAGAAGCCGAAATCCGGCAGTGTCTTCGTGAAAGAAGTAGATATCACGCGTTGTTCAAAGCCTGAGCTTAAGAAGATACGCAAATCGATAGGGGTTGCCTTCCAAAGTGCGGCATTGTTCAATTCGCTGAATATAGAAGAGAACGTCGCCTTACCGTTGCGTGAACATACGCGTCTTGCGCCTTCCATCATTGAACTCGTCGTCTGGATGAAGCTCGCGGCAGTTGGCCTCGCGGACCGTGGGAAGTTGCTTCCTTCGGAGCTTTCCGGGGGGATGAAGAAGCGTGCAGCAGTCGCACGCGCGATCGCGCTCGGTCCCGAAATCCTGGTTCTCGACGAACCATCGGCAGGGCTTGATCCAATCGTTGCCGCAGAACTCGACGAACTAATTTTGCTCCTCAAGCACACCTTCCACATGACCATCATTGTGGTCACCCACGAATTGCCGAGCGCATTTCTGATCGCGGACCGCATCGCCATGCTCTATCAGGGTTCCTTCAGTTCAGTCGGTACCAAAGACCAACTCAAGGCGAGCCAGGATCCGCGTGTTCGCCAGTTCCTCGACCGAGTTCCGGAGGACATAGCGAGAACTCCAGTCACCGAGCATTTCGCCAAATACCTGAACGCATCGGAGGCACATCAGTGAGCACAGAATCCAAAGTGGGAGCGCTTGTCCTGGGATCGGTCGCGGTCCTCGCATTTGCGATCATTCGCCTGCTCGGCGCGCAACTGAGCGGGCATGTCGTTCCGTACCACACTTACCTTCAATATGCGGGGGGTCTGGAGCCGGGCGCGGCGGTCCTGTTCGGTGGAATCAGTGTGGGAAGAGTAACGGCAGTGCGCCCAGCTGCCGCGGACCCTACCAAGATCGAGATTCAACTTGATGTGATGGAGAACACTCCGCTGAACGAGAAATCCGTAGCCAAGCTCGGATTCATCAGTGTCATGAGTGGCGCAGCGTTGTCTGTAACAACTGGGAGCAACGATGCCAAACGTCTTCCGGCCGGATCGGAAATTCCATCGCAAGAAGCCGCAAGTCTGGATGCGATCACCGCCAAAATGGCGGGCGTCGCGGATAACGCCAACGGATTGATCACAGAAGTGCGAAGCGAGCTGCAAGGAGTCAGCGGCGATGCGCACACGTTGCTGGCAAATCTAAACACAGTCACCGGCAAGGACAATCAACGGAAAGTTCAGGGCGCGCTGGACAATGTTAACGCGATGCTTGCAACCGAACGGCCCAAGATTGACCGCCTTACCGATCAGTTGAACGCCCTGAGTTTGCACGCCGACGAAACCGTTCAAAACGTCAACGGCACAGTCAGCGACATGCGCCAGCCAATCCGCGAAGATCTAGCTGAACTCCAGAAAACTCTGCTCCAAACCAAGGCTCTGTTGGGGGACATGCAAGCGATGGTACGGGCGAATGACTACAAGATTAACGACACAATCGAAAACCTGCGCATGGCAACGGACAATTTGGGCCAGTTGACAGATTCGGTGAAGCAACAGCCTTGGAGCTTGATTCGGATCAAACAGCCCATCGACCGGCAGGTACCGAAATAGATTGTCCGAATTAAAAGACGCGAGCGTTTCTCAATGGAGCGTAACTATGAAGCGAATACACATCACGGTCGGATTACTACTGTCAATTCTGATTATTTTTGCCGGTTGTTCAGGCAAAATGCGCTACCCAAGCTACTACACCCTCAATCTTCCAGCGCCTCCTGATCCACCAGCAGCTGAAGACGCCAAAGCAACTGTGGCGATCCGCGAGTTTAGTGCGCCGGCTTACCTTCGCCGTGGAACCATTGTGTTCAAGACCTCCCCGGAATCGGTTGGTTTCTACCAATATCAACGCTGGGCTGTCGATCCTTGCGACTTCGTGACCGACTCCATGCGGGATCGATTGAGTGCGACGGGTCTCTTTGCACACGTAAAGCGTTATGACGGCCGACCCGACGCCGAATATCTGGTGACTGGGCGCTTGGAAAAACTCGAAGAAGTCGACTACGACGTTGGCGTGAAGGTCGTGGTGGCGATCTCGGCCCAAATGATCAAGGTTGATACCGGCGCGACAGTTTGGACGAAAGCTGTAACGAAAGTTGGGAACGTTGAAAAGCGAGATGTATCTGCCGTCGTGTCGGCCATGAGCGACACCATGGATGGAGCCATGCAGGAGTTATTAACGCCGTTGCCGGGTGAGATGTCTCGTACCGCTGCGCTTAAACGGAACTAACACGGAGTTCGGTTGAACGATTGTGCCGCGCCAGGATGTGGCAACAATGAAAACAAACATTAAGGAGAATCCAGATGGCGACTATCGCTGAGAAAGAAACGATCAAGACTCTTACAACCCACTACATCGACGGAGAATTCGTGGAATCCCATGGCCGGGAGATTATGGACATCATCAAGCCGACGAATGGGAAACTGATCGCCCGCGTGACACTGGGAGATGAAGAAGACACGCAACGAGCCATTGCCGCCGCCAAGTGTGCGTTCGTAACTTATGGGCGTTCTGCGAAGGAAGAGCGTTTGCATCACCTACGGCAATTACACAAAGCTGTTTCGGCCCGCGTTGATGATTTAACTGCGGTCATGATCGAGGAATACGGGGGTGTGGCCAGGTTCGCTCGGCTTATTGTCGAGTCGGGCATCAGTGCCTTTGCTGCGGCGGAGAAGGCTCTTCGCGACATGCCGATGAAGGAAAGTTGGGGCAAGACAACGGTCACAATGGAGCCTGTTGGCGTCGCTGGGCTCATCACAGCGTGGAACGCGAACGCGCTATTCATTTGCTTAAAGCTTGCGTCGGCTATCGCAGCGGGTTGCACCGTCGTTCTCAAGCCGAGCGAGTTGAGCGCTCTGCAAACCCGAGCGATGGTCGACGCGATAGCTACAGCAGGGCTACCCAAGGGTGTCTTTAACGTCGTGACCGGACTCGGCACGGTAGTCGGCGCTGAGATGGTCCGCAATCGCGATGTCGCAAAAATATCCTTTACGGGCTCAGTGGCAGTAGGTGTAGCCATCATGCGTGATGGCGCCGCAACGATGAAGCGGGTGACCCTTGAACTGGGCGGCAAGTCGCCAACGATCGTGATGGACGATGCAGATTTCGAAAAAGCGATTCCATCTGCTCTTATTTTGGCCTTCCTAAATAGCGGTCAAGCCTGTGCTGCCGGAACGCGCCTTTTCGTGCCCAAGAGCCGACTCGACGAGGCGAAGCGCGCTATCAAGGACGAGATGCGGAATTACACAGTGGGGGATCCAGCCGATCCAAAGATTATGGTCGGGCCGATGGTATCGCAAAAGCAGTATGAGCGTGTGGAATCTTACATCCGTAAAGGCATCGAAGAAGGCGCCGAGGTGTTAGTCGGCGGAGAGGGGCGTCCACTGGGTCTTGAAGCAGGCTTTTTCGTGAAGCCCACGGTGTTCGTCAACGTGAAGAACAACATGGCTATCGCGCAAGAAGAGATTTTTGGGCCCGTGCTCAGTGTAATTGCCTACGACTCCGAGGAGGAAGCGGTCCGACTTGCTAACGACTCCAACTACGGTCTTCATTCGGCGGTCATGGGGACTGACATGGAGCGCGCACGCCGCGTGGCCTCGCAACTGCGTGCTGGTCGGGTCGTGATCAACAACATGGCCGACGATCCGCAGGCACCGTGGGGTGGATTCAAGTTCTCCGGTGTCGGCCGTGAGTATGGCAAATATGGAATCGAGGCGTTTCTGGAGCCGAAGGCCATCCTGGAGTGAATATTATTGCCGAGCACAATGAAAGGTAGGGCTAATGAGTAAACATGTAGCTATCTCCCCGGGCGAAGCCGCCGACCGAATCACTATTCGCGAGCTTGTGGAGGCCTATGCACATTGCGCCGACCGCCGCGATGCCAATGGCCAGATGGCACTCTTTACCGCGGACACACACTTTGTGGTTTATATGAACGCAAAGGATCGCACGCCTTCACAAGAGTTGCACTCGCGCGCCGCGCTGGCTCCTGTGTTTACCGATCTCAATAAGTATGACGCAACGATGCACTTCGTCGGACAGAGCACTATTCTGAGCCTGACACCTGACAAAGGAACTGGCGAAACCTATTGCCTCGCTCATCACGTCACCGTCGCAGGCGACAAGCGCCGACTCATGATTGCGGTACTCCGTTACTACGATACGTTCGTAAAGGAGGACACAGAATGGCTGTTCGCGGAGCGGCTCCTGTATGTCGACTGGATTGAGGACCGCGTTCTGTCATGACAGCGACGAACAAGGCGGCGTTGACGGTATCTGCAGATGTTTCCACGGCTGGTAGGAATCTCTGGGGGCCATAACCGAGTGCACATTGTCGAGGTTCCTTCATTGAATGCAAAACTTCAATCGCGACCGGACCTATTGCTACTCCTGTCTCTGTTGCTGGCCATTCTGTTAACCCCGGCCTTAAACCGAGTTAGTTGGAGCCGACTGATCCTCGCGGCTGTGACGTTCGTGCCGATTGTCTTATCCGTTATACGGTTGTCACAAATCAAGAGGTGGGTATGGCCGTCGGTTCTTTTGGCGTTGGCCAATGTGATCTTTGTCGTTGCGGGCAACACATTCCCAAGCCCGACACTGACCGGAATTCGATGGGCATCTCTCGCTGCTTTCTTCGGACTCACGGCCGCGGGTCTTTTTTCATATCTGAGAAATTCCCGTGCGGTCGCTCAGGCAGAGCTTTATACCGCTGTCAACATCTATCTGTTGCTAGGGTTGCTTTGGGCGACGATCTATTTAGCGATAGATGCTTTCTCCCCAGGTTCAATCAGGATGGGAGGTGACCGAGCCGACCGTCAGACTGAGCTGCTTTACTTCAGCCTGATAACGCTCTCGACCGTCGGATACGGCGATATCGTGCCACTCAGCGGAATGGCTCGTATAGTAACGGCACTGGAAGGAGTGACGGGGGTCCTCTATATAGCGACTACCGTGGCGCTCCTGGTAAGCAGGTTCAGGAACGAGATTTGGGAGCGACGCGGGATAGAAAAATCCAAATCCTATGACAACGACAAATAAACCGTCTTCAGATGTGTCGATGGCCAGTCAAAGGGCAGGCCAAAAACGTCTTGTTATGGTGGGCGCGACGGGAATGGTAGGCGGGTATGCTCTTCGCTATGCGCTCGACAATCCCGCAGTGAAAAGTGTGATGTCTATCGGTCGGAAGAAGCGTGGTATCACACATCCCAAGCTGAAAGAAGTTGTGCACGAAGACTTCGCTGATTGTTCTGCGCTAGCGGATACGCTCTCGGAGCGAGACGCGGCCGTATATTGCCTTGGGGCCTACACTGGGTCAGTTTCTGACGCGCAACTTCGCATAATAACTGCGAGCTACACGATCGAGTTCGCGCGTGTTCTTCGCACTAGCAGCCCCGACGCCGCGTTTTCGTTTTTGAGTGGCTATGGCGCCGACCCGACTGGCAAGAGTCGCCTTGCCTTTGCACGGTACAAAGGAGAGGCCGAGAAAGCATTAGAAGCGAGTGGTTTTCCACGCGTTTATCTTTTCCGGCCTTCGTATGTCTACCCTGTACAACCACGGAAGGAGCCGAACCTCAGCTACCGACTGTTGCGGGCGGCGTATCCGGTGTTTCGACTGCTGTTTCCAAACCAGGTAATTCGAGCCGACGACTTGGCGTGGGCGATGGTGGACGTTGTAACCACGGAGCGTCAAGAGTTGGTGTTAGGAAGCTTGGTGTTGGAGAACCGGGCCATCAGAGACCTGGTCAAGTCGTACATGCCGCCATCGAATCGCGTTGTGTGATGAATGGATTTCAAAACCGGATTGCCGCCGGAGATTACGAAGTGAGGCGATGAATGAAAAAGATTGTCATCGTAGGCGCGGGGTTTGGAGGGCTTTCTGCTGCGAAGGCACTTAGGCACGCGAATGCAGAGGTCTGTGTGATCGACCGAGCAAATCACAACTTGTTTCAGCCTCTGCTTTACCAAGTAGCCACAACGGTCCTTTCGGCAGCCCAGATCGCATCTCCGATCCGGGGACTTCTGAAGAATCAGCGAAATACGACCGTAATTCTTGGTGAAGTCAGCGGAATTAATAAAGACGCAAGGTTTGTCTACGCCAGTAATGAGGATCAAAATAAGCGCTCATCCAATTCAAACGATTCACCGGAAGGTCGACTCACCGACTTTCGCCGCTATTCAAGCCTTATTGTGACTGTAAATCTCGTGCAGAAGTTTGATGATTCCATGGGGCATTTTCTCTTTTGGCAGCTTTGGGTTCGCGCTGTTGGCTGTCGGCATTGCCTTTACGACCTCGACGCTCAAGGTGGGCACAACGACGGTCGATGCAGCATACGGCGGCGACTCGAACTTCGCTGGCAGCAAGTCGAACAGGGTGAAGGAGGTGGTGGAGAAAGCTGGGGCCTACTAACGACCGTAGCATCGGAATTAGGCTCACTTCAGAGCCTCCGACCGGGTGGTACGGAAGGGGTCGAATTATGGCCTTCTTCTATGCGACCTTTCGCCCCCTGTTTCGGCAATGATCGTCGCCGCACCGCAACGCGGCCGCGGCGAGCTCTTGACCAAGCTCTCAGTAGCTGAACACACTTATATGGTTATTCAGCTCGGGATCCTGGCGGCCTTTGTAGGTTCCTGAGATCGTCGTCGAATCAAACGAGGTGTACAACCGGCTCTGCCCCGACAGTCCGTTGCCCCGGGCAATGGCTCCCATGAAGAAATCCGATTGGATCAAGCCCAGGTCCTGGGGATCGCTATCGATCGGATCGAGAACTGTAGTGACCATCTGCGGCGTGCCGACTTTAGTGGTACCGAGAAGAATCTGATTCCGCCACACCTGAAGCTCGTGGTTGAAGAGGTCGCCTTCCGCGCTGTAGTAGGTTAAGTTGACAATTCCGGTCGACGCATCAGTGGTAATCGCAGGATAGAAGTGATGCCCACTTACTGTGTCTATCGACACGGGAGCCGACCAGGTTTGGCCGTTGTCGGTGGATTGTGTCAGCAACACTTCGGCGTTCACGCATGCCGCGCCTGGAAAGGGATTCTTGCAATCGTCATACAACAAGAAGGTGGTGAAGCCCCCCGAGTCAGTGCGGTCTGCGTGTTTGGGGAAGGTCTCGGTCAGCAAATTTATGTTCACCAACGGGGTCAACACGTTCAGAGTACCATTGAGCGGGTTCGCAATGTTCGCCACTGTTACTGGCGTTCCGCATGCGGGCGGGTTTGGAGCTCCCGCCGGTGTACAGGTCACGAAGAAAATGGTCTGGCTCCCGTCAGAGTTGCCATTCGTGAACGAAACTGTAATCAAACCATCAGTGCGCACCCGCACGTATGGCACACCGGTCTGCACGTTGGAACCACTGATTGAAATCGCCTGGCCGCAGGTCAGCGAGTTAGTACAAGGAGCGAGAAAAATTGTGGTCGTCTGAGACGCGAAATCAAACGCGGCGTTCACTACGTAGACATCGCCCGCGCCGGCTCCCTCCCCTGTCTCCCGCTCGTCGACCGCGAGTTGAGGCTGATCTCCGACGGAATCAAAGGAAGGCTGCGGAAAGAGAAGCACAGGAGGCGTCGATGCCCAGCATGCCGTAGCTTGCGCCAGCGTATGCGTCCCATTCGCGCATTGGCTAGTACTGAGCAGCGCGGAGGCTGAGGCGCGAAACAGGCCGACGCCTCCGGTGGTGGCAAAGCGTATGTCGGCAATGAAGAATGCATCACGCGCGGGGTCCGCTGCGACTACTGTGCCTCCGACTCCGAACTCGTTGTTGCCCTGAAAGCTAAAAGTAGGCAATCCTCCCTCAAACTGAACACTGCAACCACCGGCCGTACGATGAACATAATAGCCACTTACGCTCTGATCCCAATGCGCCGCCGCGAGATTACCGCGCCAGTCGTTTGCCGCTTGCACAATCAAATCTTCGCCTGCTCCAATACGATTCGGCAGAAAATCTGCATTGGCTTCGTTCTGCGGCACCGCATTGGCTCGTGGCTCCAGGTTGAATCGGGCCCCGGCACTTCCGTTGCATGACCCGTTACCGGGCGCCTGCTCAGCTTGAGCTTGCGACTGCTGCGACGTTTCGAACTCTCGGTACCATGAGGCGGGGACAAACGTTGTCTTCGAGGGCTCGCCAAAGACTTGGATCGCGTACGGCGCGATGGGGTGTCCGGTGGCTAGAAGAAAACTCCTGCCCTCTTCGGATGCCAAGAATCTCAAAGAGCCACCGGGAGGAACGCGAAGGCCCTGGAAAGCGGCCGGCACGCTCGGTCCCGGTTGTTTGGGGGAGGCTGCACGCGGGCTTTGTGAAATTGCAATTCCAAGTTGGGCGTGCAACGCTGTGAACGACAGCAAACCGCAAAATATCGCGAGGACAGTTGCTCTGAATGATTTCATTGGAGTTCCCTTCGTCATAAATGTCAATCTCTCGTTGGCTAAGCGTCGTTCTGGAATGTTGTTCCTAGTATTGAAACGTTGTCAGGTGATTGTTCACGTCCGGGCTGGACACGCCGTCGTACGTTCCCGCAACGCTAGTCCAGGTAAAACTGACATAGGCCGTGCTTTCCCCGGCAATCCCCGTACCCGTAACGGCTATACCGATGCGGTCACCAAAAAAAGCGGGCTGATCGTTCAGACTGATCGGTGGACTGGCTTGAACATCCGCGGAAGCCGACGTAAGAAATTGCGGCGGACCGACCTTTGTAGTTCCCGGCAGGATCTGAGCTAGGAAGACCTGTGGCCGCAGTTGGAAGAAATCGTTTTCGGTTGAATAGTATGCGATGTTCACGGTTCCCGTAGAAGTGTCATTGGCGATGGCCCCAAAAAATTGCTGCCCCGGGCTGGGACTCAAAAGAGCGATGGGAGACCAGGTCGTCCCGTCATTGGTTGAGCTAGTTACGACAACATCTGTCTTAGGGCAGAAGGGTTGCCCGCCGCCGTTTTGCTTGATCACCGCAACATCGCACTGATCGTAAACCATGAAAGTTGTAACCGTTTTGCCGTCGCTCTCCAGGCGATTGACATGTCGCGGGTAGAGCTGGTCCCGCATGGGCAGGTCGCCGATCATGGTGTCGAACACAGGAGTTTTCACGGTCATCACCACCACGGGACTGCTGCATGTAGGGGGATTGGGCGCGCCGGCGGGAGCACAGGTCACAAACTTAATCTCTTCCTTGTTCACGCCGGGAAATGTCGTGTTGCGATAGGAAATCGTGATTCCACCATCCGGGCGCACCTGCACCCAGGCAAAGTCCGCTTGCGTATCGGCCTTGGCACTGATCGAGATTGAATTGCCGCAGTTGAGCCCGTTAGTGCATGCCGTGAGCGAGATGTGAAAGGTCTTGTTGTCCGAATTTCTCTGCGTGACTACCGTATACAGATCGCCAGCGCCGACGCCCGTGGTGCGAGGATCGACCGCGATGGACGGATTATCCAGAAAAGCGTTCAACCCCGTGATATTGGTGACGGCGACGGTGGTAAAACAGGGAGCAGTCCCGAATTCCGTGCCACTCGGACAAGCCGATGTGCTGTTCAGGTTGGCTGACGTCGTTCGATAGACCCCAACCCCATTTTCATCGGGGGCTTGAGTAAAGTCCAAGTCAACAATGTAGAACTGATCGCGCGCGGGATCCGCGATGACGCTGGGAGTTCCAATGGCGGGAACGAAGAGGTGATTCTCAGGTGTCAGAATGGAAGGCAGCCCACCTTCGAAATCGGGAGTGCAATCGGAGCCGGAGCGCTCCACATAGAAAGCGTCC
>JBEKLO010000090.1:0-17036 GCA_050010155.1 Terriglobales bacterium | reverse complement strand
GCTTCGTTCAGCAAATCTTTGGAGGGGCCTTTGGCAATGGCGAAGACTCCGAAGGGATCGCTGTTGACGTATGAGACTCCGACGTAGTCGGCAACCATGTAACCGTTATCCGAGAGTGGCAGCCAGGCGAGCTTCATGGGGCCATCAATTTTCTGGCCGGCCGTCCACGTCGAGCCTCCATTCTCCGAAGTCGTGAAGCCCACATATAACTCACAGCTTGATACTGTGCAGTTGGCGACCGGGTAGTAATAGTAAACGACGGTCAAATGAGCGTTCGCGCCGGAAGTAGTCGGATCGGCTCCAATACCCGCAATGAAGTGATCGACGGTGCTAGAGACCGCGTCGATCGGAATGCGGGCGGGAGTTGTCCAGGTCTTTCCGTCGGCGGACGTGCTGAGCACGATGTCGTTCGAACTGCAACCGCTGCGAAAACGGCAATCACCCCATACCACGTAGACGTTGCCTGCGCCGTCAATGGTTGCGGACGGCAGATCGGGATCTCGAAAATCCCCGGCTACCTGGTGTTCGGTAATATCGGCGACATTGACGCTAGCATTCCAACTCTTTCCGCCGTTCGTGGAAGTGAAGGCGGCAACTCCTGAGTAACCTTCGAAGGGAACGATGACGGTTCCGTTGGCCTGTACCAGCGGCTCTCCGCCTAAGCCTCCGGCATGGTCCGCCGAAGGTTGACCCGAGCTCCAGGTTTGCCCGCCGTCGCTCGAAGTGCTCATCATGACGTCGCCGGTACCGTATGCCTGATCCCATTCGGTGTAGCAGTTTCCATAGTAAGGACTGCTGGTGGTGTTATCGCAGACGCTCCAGTTTTTGTCGTCGAGGTGCGTGGTGTCGATGGCGATGGGATCTCCCCACGTGAGGCCGTCGGTGGAACGGCTGACGGCAACGTCGCCAATGTATTGACCGTCGCCATTTAAGCCAACCAGTGGAAGCGTTGAAATGAGCCACTCCCCGTGTTTCGCGTCGTAGGCGACGGAAGGATCTGCAGCCGCGCCATACGTGCCACCTTCATAGTTGACGGTGAGCCCGGGAAGGTAGCCATTCTTCCACTTTTTGCCGGCATCGGTAGACGTCGCGAAGCCCACATCGGCGCTGCCCCAGCCGATGCTGCCCGGTCTGCGAGCAACGTGAAACGCGCTCACTATCGTCGAGCCCCACGCGAAGGAGGACGGTTCGACTTCGGTTTTGTGGACGCTATCGGAATTGGTGAACGTGTCGGTGCTGAGCTTTTTCGGTGTTTGCCCGGCGAGCGGCGCTACCAAGCAAACGAGAATCACAAACGAGAAAAGAACCGCTCCTGTGTATCTGGCGGGAGACGAAGCAAATGAGCGATGCATTGGATGTGTCCTTTAAGTGCGAGATTGAAATGCAGCCGAAATCCAGAGCGTAGAAGCCGCCGGGCGGCGCCCACGGTGGTGCCGCTTATGTTGCAAGAACTATAGCGCGTAGTAGTTACAGTGTCGAGATGAAGAGTTTTGCGGTTTGCGCACGGCAGGGAGCCACGCCCATCTGCTCAGCGGGGAGTAGTCACGCTACGGTTGCCTGGCGTGTTCACTGAAAACCTTGCGCAGTTCGCGACGCAATATTTTGCCCGATGGCGTGCGCGGCACGACTTCCACAAAATGAATCTCGCGCGGTTGCTTGTGGTGGGCGAGACGGTCGGCGACGAATCCGCACAGTTCCTTCTCCAGCGCGTCGGAGGGTGTAAAGCCTTCTCGAAGGACGACAAAGGCGCAGGGTATTTCTCCGGCGGCGAGGTCGGGTTTGGCGACGACGCCGCAATCGCGCACGGCGGGATGTTCGAGAAGGACAGATTCGACTTCGGCTGGTGCGACCGGAAATCCCTTGTACTTGATCATCTCTTTACTGCGATCGAGTACGTAATAAAAGCCGTCGGCATCCGCGCGGACGATGTCACCCGAGAAGTACCAACCATCGCGGAGAACGGCGGCGGTGGCTTGCGGTTCCTTCCAGTACCCGAGCATGATCTGCGGTCCTCGCATTGCCAATTCGCCCTGTTCTCCGGGCGCAACCTCATTGCCTGCAAGATCGACGATCTTGCATTCGGTGAGCGCGAGCCGCTGACCGACCGAGGCGGGACGATTCATTTCCGGCGGAGCCAGGTATCCAACATGTGTGACCGGGGACGCCTCGGTCATCCCATATCCCTGGTTAACCATGATGCCGGTAAGGTCGGTCAGGCGGCGCGCAAGCTCAGGAGCAAGTGGCGCGGCCCCGGATTTGATCCAGCGAACTTTGTGCTTCTTAGGGAAAATGCCGGCTTCGACCGCCTGGCACAACGCGTTGATCGCGGGCGGGACCATGGGCATCATCGTGATGCCTTCCTGAACCAGAAGAGCACACAGCTTTTGCAGATCGAATCGCGGTACCAGAACGAGAGTTGAACCGAGCGTAAGCGAAAGAGTCAGCGCGACCGTGAGTCCATAGATGTGATAGAGCGGCAAAAAACAGAGCATGATGTCGTCGGGTGTGAGGGGTGCGGCATTCGGGCCAAGAACCTGATAGACATTCGCAACCAGGTTGTAGTGCGAAAGCATGACGCCTTTGGGCAGTCCGGTGGTGCCACTGGAGTAGGGAAGAGCGGCGATCGTCAGTCGCGAATCCTGCCGAGCTTCCGGGAATGTGGCGGACGCGGGCCGCAGCAGACTCGCGAAATCTTCACAGCTTGTGCAGGGATGCCTCGTAGTGAATACGCGACGCAGCGCGGGGAGTCCGGTGAGATTCACGTTTTCCAGAAGTGGAGCGTCGGTGACAAGAAAAGCGGCCCCGGAATTTTCCAGTTGATAGCGAATCTCGCGCTCGCGATATGCGGGGTTGAGGAGCGTGGGGATGCCTCCAGCGAGCGTGGCGGCATGATAAGTAATAGCGAATTCCCACGAATTGGGAAGAAAGATGGCAACCACTTCTCCGGGAGCGAGCCCGGCGGAAATAAGGCCACGGGCAAGGGATTCAACCAAACTAGCATATTCGCCGAACGTGAAACGGCGGTGGCAGGAGGTGTCAATTAGGGCCGTCTTGCTGGCGTTCCGCTGGCAGCTCTGGAGGATAATATCGTGAACCGAGCGGCCGCTGGGATCGGCGTACAACTTCGTGCGAAGCATCGGTGAGATTGTAGTGGGAGATTGCGGGAGTGCTCAAGCGCTCAGTTTGCGGAGAAATTCCTGCTCGTCCATGCGGTACTTGAAGGCTTTGCGGCCGTTGATGAAGACTACGGGGACTTCGTCCGTGTAGAGGCGTCGGATTTTGGCATCGGAGTCGACGTCGATCTCACGCCAACTGTAGCCGCCACGCTTCTGGAGCTTGACGAGACTCTCTTTGACGATTTCGCAGAGATGACATCCCTTGCGGGAATAAACTACGACTTCCCGAGGCAGCGCCATGCGAAGGAGTGTAGCAGTGCCGGTGCAAGGTTTCCAAGGCCGGAAACGCCGGTCATTGGTCGGAAGACAATTGGGTACGAGACATTAAGGACAGCGTAGAATTTGCTGATGACGAAAGCCGGGATGACGACGAACTCACGGACACTTTCTGGAAGGACGATGCTGGTAACGGGCGCGGCCAAACGGTTGGGACGCGCGATTGCCAGGGCTGCAGCCGAGAACGGTGCGGACGTGGCTATCACCTATCGCGAATCGGCGCGAGAGGCGCGTGCAGTGGTCGCGGAACTGGCAGAGTTTGGCGTGGAGGCGCTGGCGGTGCGTTGCGACGTCACCGATGAGCAGAGCGTCCGTGAGATGGTGAAGGAAGTGGCGCGAGAACTGGGCGGGATCGATGTGCTGGTGAACAACGCCGCGAATTATGCCACCGTCGAGTTTGAGAAAATTACAGTGGCGCAGTGGGATGCCATCTTTGCCTCGAACACGCGCGGCCCGTTTCTGGTGTCACGCGAGGCGCTGCCCTATTTGAAGAAGCGCCGAGGCCGCATTATTCATATGGGTTCGCTGGGTGGGCTGCGTCCGTGGGCAACGCACGCGCACTATTGCTCGTCGAAGGCGGCGGTCCACATGCTTACGAAAGTGATGGCGAAAGCGCTCGCGCCGGAGATCGCGGTGAATGCTGTGGCTCCCGGCATGATTGATCTGGGCGAGAAATCGGCGGCCGCGTTCATGAGAAAGATGGCGAAACAAACGCCAATGCGGCGTAACGGAACAGCGTCGGAGATTGCCGCTGCCGTGATGTTCTTTGCCACCGCTCCGCATTTTATTACCGGCCAGGTGCTGGCGGTCGATGGCGGCCTGGGATTGTAGGATCGGATTTCTGGCTGGCTTATGCCGGCTGTGTTCCCAATCATCTATTCGCCAATCGTCTATTCACGAATCGACCGTTTTCGAGTATTGTTCTGTTTCGATCTTGCGCACACTTATGACACGATCCATTCGGCGTATGGGGTCTCGTTTGCGAGAACTCTCTCAGACACTTTTTCTGACATTTCTTATGCTGTTCCTGCTAACAGTTCCGCTGGCTGCGGCCCAGGATCGGCCCGAAGAGGGCGGACATGAAATCGAAGTATGGACCGGCGGTGGGCACTCGGTTCCGGGCGGGACCAAAGATACGAGTGTGTGGAACGCGGGCCTTCGTTACGGTTGGATCCTGACGGCTCCGCATGGGCCCGGCTTTCTCAACGGACGCTTTGAACTTGCTGTCGACGCGGTCCCTGCGTTTGTTGTGTTCCAGCGGACAAATACCGCGTACGGGGGAGGGGTGAATCCGGTGGGGTTGAAGTGGATTTTTGCCACGCGCGGGCACGTTGCTCCCTACCTGGAGTTGAATGGCGGAACATTGTTCACGACCCGTGACGTGCCAGTGAGAACTTCACCGGTGAATTTCGCCTCGAGCGCGGTTTTCGGGATGTATTTTCTGGGAGAGCATGCGTGGTCGCTGGATGTCCGATATCTGCATATTTCGAACGCCGGGCTGACCGTGCCAAATCCGGGGGTAAATACGGTGCAGGTGCGGTTGGGGTTCGGCAAGTTTTTTGGGAAGAAGTAGTCTGCGGCAGAACGCGCGTGGAAGCGGAGCGATTGTCCGCCCCGACGCGGCAAAGCTACTTTCCTACACAATAATCCAAAAGAATTGAAAGCTATTGCCGCTGGGATAGTGCGGCGGCAGCGGTTTGCCGTGGTTCGGCCCGCCTTCCGCAGCAGGGGCCGGGCGGAATGGCGGCGCCGTGCGGGCAGGTGAGCGGATGGTTTAGGAACGTGCAGATCTTGTCGGTGGCTTCGGTTGAGAGTATGTGCTCGAACTTGCAGGCCTGCTGCTCGATTTCCGTTTCGCTGTCCATGGCGAGTGAATCGGTGAAGAGGCGCTCGGCCAGACGGTGGCGGCGGATGATGTCGGCCGCGCGCTGATGTCCGCGGGCCGTGAGTTCGACGATCGCTTGACCATCCCCGGTAGAAAATCCCGCCGGCTTCAACGCGTCATGGCAGGGATTGACGAAGGGCTTGTGATCGTGAGCTTCGGGCGGATGCGGGCGCGTCGTTACGAGTCCCATGGCGGCCATTTTCTCTACGGCGATCGATACGGGCAAAGCGCCGTGTACTTCCATGCGGCCAACCTCGGCGAGTTGGCCGTGTTCTTCCAAGGCAAATAATTCTTCCAGCACCTCGTCGAATTGCTCGTCGTCGGCCATGGCAAAAACTTCCTGGGCGGCGATTTTTCCGTGATGTAATTCGATGCGGCGGTCGGCCAGGCGCGCCACCACAGGATCGTGTGTCACCATGACGATGGTACGTCCCTGTTGGTGGAGTTCGCGCAGCAGACGCAGGACGATTTCTTCGTTGACGGCGTCAAGGTTGCCGGTGGGCTCGTCGGCCAGCACGATTTTGGGATCGTTGATCAAAGCGCGGGCGATGCAGACGCGCTGCTGCTCGCCTCCAGAGAGTTGCGAGGGCAGGTGACCAGCGCGGTCTCTAAGGCCAACGCGATCGAGAGCTTCAAGTGCTTCTTTTTCGTCGGTCATGCTGTGGAAGTACTGCGCGAGCATGACGTTCTCGACGGCTGTGAGATACGGAATCATATGGAATTGCTGGAAGACGAAGCCGATGGTTTCCGCGCGGACGTGGTTGAGGTCGGAAGCGCTGAGGCTGGCGACGTTTTGTCCGTCAAGCCAGATCTCGCCGGTAGTGGGACGGTCGAGGCATCCAATGAGATTGACCATGGTGCTCTTGCCGGAACCGGAGGGTCCCATCATCGCAACCCACTCGCCGGACGCAATAGAGAGAGTGATGTCGTCGAGCGCCTTAATAAGATTCTGGCCGCCGTTATTTTCTTCCATCCTGGCGGGATAACTCTTGGTGACATTCTTGAGTCGAATCATAGCTGGTCTTTTCCTTCTGACTTTCTCTTCTACTTGTCCCCTACTCTCCCCTCAAAATAATAGCGGGTTGCACGCGGCGCAGTAGCACAATCGGCAGAATCGCCGAGATCAGCGCGACGGCGACACTGCCGGCGAGTATGTACGGAAAGATGCTGAAACGCGGTACCACGGGCGCGTGAAAGTTGACACGTCCGATCCAGGCAGCGACGCCGATGCCAATGAAAAAACCGAGAATCCCGCCGACGATGCCAAGAGCTGCAGCTTCGGCCGCAAAGAATCCGTTAACCAAGTGTTCGGAAGCGCCCAGGGCCTTCATGATGGCAAAATCGCGACGGCGGTCGAAGACCCATCCGATCAGAGTGGCGAGCACGCACAGCGCAGATGTGAGAATGACGAGCGTGGCCGAAGCGTAGAGCGTGGCGCGCGTTTTGTTCAGCACATTTGCTTCGCCTTCCATGATCTGGCGGACCGGGCGAATGTCGGCCATGGGCAAAAGCTGCGTGAGTTGCCGAATCGCTGCGTCGACTTCCCCGGCCGTTCCGTTGGCCGCCACTTCAATGGTCGAGGGCGCGACGCCAGTCCAGTTCTGGAATTCAGATTGATCAAGATAAATACGGCTGTCTTCGCCCGCACCAGTTTGCAGCAGGCCGGCCGGCGTGAGATGAATGGTCTTGCCCTGGAACGTTAAGTCGAACGGTTGACGGTTGGGCGTGACCACCACGGCGGCGCGAACGCCGACGAGAGCTTCGCTGGAAATAGCCGGACTTGAAGTCGGACTATCTGCCAAGTAGGCAAGAATTTGTGGGGCAGGCCAGTGGCTCACGTTCCACCAGTGGTTCAACTGGCGGGCGCGGGCGAAGTCGGTGCCAACGACTACAACAGATGGCCCATCTTTGGTGCGAGCGACCGCGTAGGAGAACGGAACCGCCAGCGTCTTGTTGCCGAGAACCGATTCGATTTTGGGCAATGCGTCGGAGGGCAAGGCCTGACCGTCTTTTCCGACGATGATTACGTTGGCGCCATAACTTCGAAACTCGGTCCGCAACTTGGCTTGCACATCGACGTAGAGGTTCATCATTGCGGTGGCGACAGCGGCAGCAACGATCATCGCGAGCAGGGCAGATGCGGCACGTCTGCGGCGGAGGACAGCGGCGCGCAGAAGCATGCGCGCAAACATGGAAGTATGCGGGGACAGAGCGCGGCGATCCGCGACTTGCTGCGGAGTAAGGAGCATGTCTGTCATGCTGCTCACCTTTATCGTCATCCTTCACCTCGCAGCGCGAAGACAGGATCGAACTGTACGGCGCGGCGAATGGCGGCAGCGCTTCCGGCAAAGGTCACGAAGACGGCGAGCGCCAGGATGATCGGGAAGAGCACGGGCTCGATGGAAATCTGAGAGTTGAAAATCGAGCGGCCGATCTGGCGCGCCAGCAGTGCTCCGGCGGAGAACCCAGCAACTCCGCCGACCAGGGCCAGCAGCAGCGCCTCCGCAAAGAACAACGCAGAAACCGCGAGATTGCCCGCACCCAGAGCTTTCATCAGGCCAACTTCGACGCGGCGTTCATAAATAGCCGTGGCCATGGCAGCGGAAACGGCTAGAGCAGAGGCGAACAGCGCAGCGAATGTGATCAGCAACATCAGTCCCTTGATGCGCGAGAGCACGGTGCCTTCGTTTTGCGCGACCTGGCGGATTTGCTCCGCGTGCGAATGTGGAATGACTTCCTGCAGTTGGTAGGCAATCGATTCGACATAGGGCGAGCAATACCACCGGTCGTAGACTTCGGGCGTCATCGTCTTGGGATCGCGTGCGGAGAGCGCATCCGGCGGCTTGGTCAGAGCGCTGACGTAGACGCGGCGTACCGCGTCGGGTTTACCGAGAATCTGCTGCGCGAGCGAGATTGGCGCGACGATCTGATCGTCCTCGGCACCGCTGGTGGAGAGAATGCCGGAGATGGTTAGTTGGCGGCCGGAGACATCGATGGAGTCGCCGGGTCGCTTGCCTAGACTCGTCGCCAGGCGATCGCCCACCAGCACATTCTGCGAGTCATCCGCCGGCCAAGTGCAGTTGGGAGAATCCTTGCCATCTCCGCACGAAACTTTCCACCACGGATTTGTGATGCGTACGCCGGTAGTGAAATCTTCTTTACCGAAGTGAAGCGCCTTATCAAAGTACGTGCCGAGCAGGGTGACATCTTTCGCGCTGCCACCGATTTTTACGGTGACGGGCAGCATCGGCGAAAAGCCGACGATGTTGTGATGCCAGAAGGTGCCGCGAATTTTCGGAAGGTCCGCTTCATTGAGAAACGCGCCGTCGCTCGGCGGCTTCAGGTTGACTCCGCCGACTTCCACATCGAGCGTGTCTTCTTGAGGAGTGACGACCAGGTTCGCGCCGTAGCTGCGGAGTTCGCGGTTAATTTTGTCGCCGATATCGGTGGCGACGGCGATCATTGCAGTGGCAACGGCAACGCCGAGAGTGATCGCGATGCCCGCGAGCAACTTGCGGCGGGCTTGGCGGCGAAACGATTCGTAGACGATGCGCGGAAACATTATTTCGGCTCGAAGTAGTGTCGGCCCGCGGCCAGATCTGCCTCGGAGACGATGACCGCATCATCGGTGACCTGCGCTTTCAGCGGTATCGGATTGCAGCCGCCGGGCATGCCGATCGATTGAGGGTTCATCTGCGCGGCGCAGTTTTTGCAGATGACTCCCTGTTTGTTCTTGTAGAAGCCGACCGCTCCGCAAATTTCGCAGGCATCGAGCAGAGTAGCAACCTTTCCGTCCGGCTTTTGGTACAGCCAGAAACGCACTTCAACGCCGTTTTCTTTGGCCTCGAAGCGGTGCAGTTCGCCGTCGTAAACCTGCTTGAGTGGGATGGAGACTTTGCCATCGACAAAGGTGACTTCCGTCGCCGGCGAAAGCGCGCTGGCACTCTTCTCGTAGATAAAGCTGGCGGTGACCATCACGATGAAGGCGAACGAGAAAATGTAAACCGAGGCCATCCAGAGACGCTCGCGACGCGCCGTCCAGAGGGCTTTGCGGCGCGCAGCTCCGGCCGCCGGCAGTTCCACCGGCTGGCGGCTTTTCATTTCAAACAGCACCATCAGCGCGGCCAGCGCGAGGATGGTGATGAAGAAGAAAAAATCGTTGCGGACGATCGGCCCGATGATGGCCATCTCCTGGCGGGAAGAGGGAAGCACGCCGTTTTCCGAAAGTTCGTGCAGACCGGAAATTACAAGTTGCCCGGCCACGAGAAAAAGAATCGCGGTCGTGACCTTAAAAAATTTCTGCAGATTGATCTTGACGCTGCCCTTGACGAACATCACGCCGAACAAAACCGCGACGACAATTCCCATGACGGTGCCGATGAAACTCGTCAGTTCGCTCGAGTTCAGCGTTACGGCGGATAGAATCAGTACGGTTTCGGCGCCCTCGCGCAAGACCATGAGAAAAACAAAAAGGAACAGACCGATCCATGCGTCTCCCCGGGCAAACAAGCCGACCTTGCCTTCGATCTCGCCCTTCAACTTGCGCCCGGTCTTCATCATGAAGACGATCATGGTGACGACGAAGACAGCTGCCACCAGCATGACCCAGCCTTCGAAGATGTCTTCGTTGAGCTTGAAGTGGGAAAGCAGGACGGCGCCGCCGATGGATCCCGCAAATGCTGCGGCCAGCGCGGCATAGACGGACTTGCGCAGATCGTTACGGCCGATTTTGGCTAGATAGGCCAGGGTAATGCCGACGATCAGGGCCGCTTCCACGCCTTCGCGGAGCGTAATGATGAATGCCTGAAGCATGATGAATAAAGCCAGCTTTCTAATTGAAAATGAAATTCAATTTCAATATCAATAGGATACGGTTTCGCGCGGGGCTCCGTCAACGCAGGGGATCACGAATGTGTGTGATTTACATCACGCGGAGAAAAGAAGCATTAAACGGGAAAGGAGCTCTTAGCTCCAATGAAAAGACTTGAATTGCCCCAGTCTAGAACACTCTGGGTGGATGTCCCCCTACTCTATCGTTTTTTCTCCCATACTGCGGAGGCGAGCGGCTCAAGACAGTGCAGAGAGCTGGGAATTCACACCATGCGCAAAAATCTGTGGGCCTGCTCCAGTTCCGGAAACATTTTCTCGTCCGCCAGGAACTCCCGCGAATGCACGCACCGTCGGCTCCCCCGAAGCCTGACCGGATGCTTCAGGTGCAGCATCTCGTGGAACACGATGTACTCGACTGCGTACTGCGGCACGCGCGGATGGTCGAAGACGCGGCTGATGACGATGGTATTGTGCGCGGGATCGTAGTGGCCGAGGCTGCTGCGGGCGTGGTTCTGGCTCCAGGTGAGTTGCGGACGTCCTAAGAGTCCGTGGAAAAAGCGGCGGTTGAGGTCGTCGAATATTTCTTCAAGATGGTAGTGGTGTCCGCGGGCGGAGCGGATGTGTTTGCGCCCGCGCATCTGGCGGACAATGCGCGCCTTGGCGGCAACGTCGTGGCTGGCAACATAGCGGCGATAACGAGCGCTGTGAACACGATCGACGGGCTTGCGATAAAGCTTGGCCAGCAAGATGTGGGCGATCGAATGCAACACGGTATCGGGTGCGCCTTCGAGCAGGTCGGAAATGCGGATGTACAGCTCTCCTTCGCGCAGCCGAATGGTGTTGTTGATGGAAACGAACGGATAAAAGCGAGCGTGCAGAGGTGGAGCGGGCGTGCGAGGCCGAAGGTCGCAGTAGGCCTGGTGGAGAATTTCGATGAGCTTCGGAGACACGTTGAGGGAAGCGTAGCACGGCCCATTAACTAAGAGTGCGGAAACGAAAAAGAGCGAACCACAGAGAGCACAGAGTTACGCAAAGAAAAACGTGTGCTTTTCCCTGTATACGTCTGCGCTCTCTGTGGTCAAGAATTTGGCGGATGCCGGCATGCTACTTCTGCTGCTTCTTTTTCTTCTTCATGTACTCCTCGACTTCAGCGACCGTTTTACGATGATCTTCGGCGCTTGAATCGACGGTCTCGAGCGCGTCGGTCAACAGGAATTCATACCGGCTGAGCTCGGCCGCATTGGTGTTAGCGGAGTCTTTGAGGGCGCGCAATTTGGATTGGAATTCGGTGTCGGCCTCGATCACGAGCTTCAGCGGTTTGCGGATATCGTCCTTGCGGCCGACATACATATCAATGTTGTCGTTCAGTTCGTCGTAGATGGCGAGGAAATCCTCCAGCATGTCGTGGGTCTGGCGAGCGCGCTCGGTGGTTTTGGGGTCACAACGCATTTGTTCAAGCTTTGTCATGCGATCGCGAGAAAACTGCACGTAAAGCTTTAACCGCACCTCGGGTTCGACCATGGCATCGCGGAGTTGGTCGATTTCCAGCGGATTGAGCGGGTCGCGACGACGCTCCTGCGCCGAGAGTGGAGAGAAAAGCGGGGAGCCGGCAGACAAGAAGAATGGAAAGACGAACAGCAACGCCACGGCAAACGCAGTCGTATCGCGATAACGCCAGCGGACGCCTGTCTTCATTTCTTTTCCTCCGCAGCATCTTTGGAGAACATTTCTTTGAGCAGTGCAGTGCGAATGTCTTCCAGGCGTCGGACCGCCTGTTCGACCGGAGGCTGGTCGTCAAAGGCCAGGGTGCGCCTGATGTCCCGCAACTTCTCGGCCATTTTTCGGACATTGATCTCGACATTCTTGAGGCGCTTCTTGGCTTGCTTGGAGGCGTCGCGGGCTTTTTCGGAGTAGGTCACGATGTCGTCGACGGCGGCGCGGGCCTGGTCGACGTTTCCGTCGCTGTAAAACTTGTCAGCATTGCGAAGCTGCTGCTGTGCGATACGAATGCAGAGATCCACCCGGTCTTCGGGGCGCGCGCTTTCGACACGGGCTTTGAGTTGGTCGACCGTTTCCTCCTTGGCCGTCGCGTAGGCGGACGAAAGGGCAAGAGCCACGACAATGACGAGCTTAGAAAAGGCCAAGCGGCGCATGGCGGTCAACGCTTCTTCGGTTCAATGGCGATCAGGCGGTGCGTAGCCTGCCACTCCTGATCGGGATTCTTTCCGTTATCAGAATCCAGAAAGTGATGATAATCGACAGCGGCGTTTTTGTAGTCATGCAAGTGGTCATACGCGGAAGCCCGAAGAAAAAAACAGGCCGCTGGCATCTCCGCGTTTAACAAGGTCCGTCCGTTCAGGGCGCGGACTGTGAGTTCGTAGTTCTTGTTCTCGCTCGCCGCAAAGGCCAGATCAATATATACATCGGGCCAATCGCGTTTCAGCCGGAGCGCAGTCAAAAATTCCTGCTGGGCCTCCGGAAACTTCTTCTGACGCAGCAAAGCCTGTCCCAGTCCGCGATGTAATTCCGGATCTTTCGGCTGCGCAGCGACCAGGGCCCTGTAAGCGCCTTCCGCGAGATCATTTTTCCCTGCGCTCGCGTAAAGGTCGGCAAGCTCGCGCTGCGGGTCGGCATCTGCAGGAGCGAGTTTCAGCGCGGTCTGGAGTTCCAAGATGGCCTCATCTTTTTTACCTTCCGCCTCAAGTACGCGACCGAGTTGCAGATGGATACCGGCGTCTGTAGGACGCTCGGTGGCCAGTCGCCGCAGCAGGGGCTCGGCGTCGCCGAGCCGGCCCGACTTCATATATAGGTTGGTAAGGCCGATCGCGGCGTCGGAGGTCTGTGGATCGCTGGAGTGTGGATCGAGCGCGAGCACCTGTTTGTATTCTGCCTCGGCGTCCGAGAATTCTTTTTGGCGCTCGTGCAGCAGACCGGCGGATAGATGTGGCTCGGGATCCTTCGGTGTGAGCTCGGAAGCCTTGCGGTAAGCCGCGAGTGCGTCGTCCGGCTTTTTGTTTTCGAGCAGATGGGCAAGTGCAAGCCACGCGCGGGCCTGCCCTTCTGCAACGCGCTCGGTCGGCTTGAGCGTGGTCGCGGCGCGCAGGAATTGCTCGGCCTCGGGATTATTGGCACGAACCAGCATCAGGCCGAGATTGAGGTTGGATTCAAAAACGTCGGGCTTAGCGGCGACCGACTTGCGATACGCGGCGACGGATTCATCGGCGCGGCCGAGGCGGTTGAGTACGAATCCAAGATCGAACCAGGCCTGATAGTTGTTCGGATCTTTAACCAGCGCCTTTTTCAGTAGCGTTTCCGCGGCGGCGAAATCGGTTTTCTCGATGGCATCTTCCGCCTGCGCGATTTCCGGTGGTGTGTCGTCGACCCGCTCCTTGTAATGCCGCACTGTGGCGTGGGTTTGCCCAAAGGCCGCGGCGCAGACCGTCAGGAAGACGATCGCGATCGCAGTGAAAACTGTGCGGCTTCGCCACCTGGGAACCGTTACTTTCCGCATACGAATATCCATGACACCGGCTCTATTTCTACCGGTCGCCATTGCGCGCGCCGTGCCCATTCAAGACCTGCTTCAGATACTGTCCCGTGTAGGAATTTTTCAGCCCCGCGATCGTTTCCGGCGGACCGAAGCCGACGAGGTTCCCCCCGCGATCGCCGCCTTCCGGACCGAGGTCGATGACCCAGTCCGCAGTCTTGATGACTTCAAGATTGTGCTCGATCACGACAATCGAGCCCCCTGCATCGATTAGACGGCGAAAAGCGGACAGCAGTTTGCTCACATCGTCAAAGTGCAGGCCGGTTGTAGGCTCATCGAAAATGTAAAGCATGCGGCGCTTGCGTTTCGGACTGTCACCACCCTCCGCCGACCGACTCACGGGACGAGTTCCAGGCTGAAGGTGCGCTGCCAACTTCATACGCTGCGCTTCGCCGCCGGAAAGCGTCGTCGCCGATTGTCCCAGCCGGAGATAGCCGAGTCCCACTTCGTCCAGCACGCGTAATTTGTCTGTTAAGCGCGGAACGTCGGCGAAAAACTTGAGCGCCTCGCGAATGGTGAGGTTTAAAACTTCGTGGATGTTCTTGCCTTTGTAGCGAATTTCGAGCACCTGCGGCTTGTAGCGTGAGCCCTTGCATTCGTCGCAGATTAGTTCCACATCGGCCAGAAACTGCATTTCAACGGTGACCGTTCCGTCACCCTGGCAATTTTCACAGCGGCCGCCCGGCACATTAAAAGAAAAATTTCCGGCAGGGAATCCGCGCTTCTGCGCTTCCGGCAGCGAGGCGAATAGTTCGCGGATAATGTCGAAAGCCTTGATATAGGTGACCGGATTCGAGCGCGGAGTGCGGCCGATGGGCGATTGATCGACGAGGACGACTTCGTCGAGATAGTCGTCGCCTTGGATGTCATCCCACAATTTTGCCGCGGTGCTGCCGGCAATCTGCTTCTTGGCAATGGCGAGCGCCTGATAAAGCACATCATGCAGCAACGAAGATTTTCCCGAACCGGAGACGCCCGTTATCGCCACCAACATGTTAAGCGGAATCTCCAGATCGATGCGCTTCAGGTTGTGCGCCCGCGCGCCGGTAATGCGCAGTTTGTGTATCCCGGGCTGGCGACGCTTTGTCGGAATCTGGATGTGAAGTTCATCCGCAAGATAGCGTCCCGTGAGCGAGTGCGGCATCTTGAGGATCTCATTGTAGGTGCCCGCGCCGACGACTTTCCCGCCGTTTTCCCCCGCGCCCGGGCCGAGATCGAGAATGCGGTCCGCGGCCCGCATGATGTCGGGATCGTGCTCGACCACGAGAATCGTGTTTCCCAAATCTCGCAAGTCATGCAGGATCTTAATGAGCCGGTGGGTGTCGCGGCTGTGTAGGCCGATGGAAGGCTCATCCAGCACATACAAAGTGCCGACCAGACGCGAACCGAGAGAAGTGGCCAGTTGAATCCTCTGCGCTTCGCCGCCCGATAAGGTCGAGGCGAGGCGGTCGAGAGTCAGGTACTCCAGCCCCACTTCATTTAGGAACCGTAGTCGTTCCCGAAGTTCGATTAGCAGCTTGTCGGCGATCGCGGCCTGTTCCGTTGAGAGCGCGAGATGATCAAAAAAGCGGGCCGCCTGTTCGACCGTCATACTGCACACCTGGCAGATGTTCTTGCCCTCGATCTTCACTTGGCGGGCTTCCGCTCGCAGCCGAGTTCCTCCGCAAGCCGAGCACACTGAATACCCGCGATAGCGGCTGAGAAAGACACGCACGTGCAGCTTGTACTTCTTGCGCTCCAGATGCTGAAAGAAGCCGCGAACGCCGCCGAATCCTCGGCCGCCCTCGACAATCAGTTTTTGTTGTTCGGCGTCGAGGTCATACCATGGCACGTCCAGCGGGATTTCGGCCTGGCGCGCGAAGCGCTTGAGTTCGGTAAACAGCGGCCTGTATTTCGGCTTTGTCCAGGGCTCGATCGCGCCTTCGTTCAAAGTCTTGCCTTTGTCGGGGATGACGAGATCGAGATCGATATCAATGGTGTTTCCAAAACCCTGGCAACGCGGGCAGGCGCCATACGGATTATTGAATGAAAACAAGCGCGGCTCGGGTTCGTCGTAGCGGCTGCCGTCGTTTTTGCACTCGAAGCGCTGGGAAAAACGCAGACGCACAGGAATTTCGCATTTGCCATCAGCACTCTCGCTTCCACTTTGAGGAGCGGTTTCGAAAATCACTTCGCCCGCTTCGCGATACCCGATTTCAATCGCGTCGACAATTCGCGTCCGCTGGTCGGCCGCAACCACGAGACGATCCACCAATCCGAAGACAGGCTCAGAAAAGTTGACGTCGAGCAGCGACTCTGGAGTCGAGAACTCGAAGACCTGGCTATTCTGGAAGAGGCGATTAAAGCCGCGTTTGCGCAAATCGAAGAGACGCGCTTTGATTGCATCCGAGGGGAGACGTGAGTCGTCTGCCTTTTTCTTTCTGCGAGAGCGCTTCGCGCTTTTCTCTTCCGTCACTGGAGCCGCAGCAACGTATGGTTGAATCGGGAAGAACACATTGAGCCGAGTGCCCTCGCCTAAAGCAAGCAGGCGTTCGGCAACTTCGTCCACCGTATCTTTTTTCACTTCCTGCCCGCACAGCAGGCAATAAGTTCGTCCAACGCGGGCAAAGAGCAGGCGCAGGTAGTCGAAAATCTCGGTGGCAGTGGCGACAGTAGACCGAGGATTGCGCGTTGAGTTCTTCTGCTTGATGGCAACCGCGGGCGCAATCCCATCGATCACATCGACGTCGGGCTTCTCGATGCGCTCCAGAAACTGCCGAGCGTATGCGGAGAGCGACTCGACATACCGCCGCTGTCCTTCGGCATAGATCGTATCGAAGGCAAGCGACGATTTGCCTGAACCGGAGACACCGGTAACCACGGTCAGAGTACTGTGCTCAATCTCAAAATCAATGTTTTTGAGGTTATGAACCCGGGCCCCGCGAACCACAATGCTATCTGTCGACATCTTCCCCTGGCGCTACAGACGGATCAAAACACACTAGCGAATCTTTCTATTATAAAGCGTCGTTAGCCGAGATTGGCGTGGCAAGCCAGAACGATGCCTGGGCGTCCGTCGGGAGGAACGAACGTTAAAGATGAGAAATATCTGAAACGCAATCGTTCGCAAGCTCACTATCCATAGGGCGGTAGCGAGAATGAGCAAGCAGCCACTTTGCGAATGAAGGGATTCTATGGCGGCCAGTCCAAACGTGGCTTCTCAGGTGAAGCCGGCTTTCGAGGAGAAAATCTTGCGGGCATGTGATCCGCAGCCTGTCGCGCTGAAACGGTGGATCCGAGATCTGCTGGTCGAGGCCTTCGAAGGCTACATGGAATTTCTTGG
>JBEKLO010000089.1:0-32633 GCA_050010155.1 Terriglobales bacterium | reverse complement strand
CAATATCAGGGCGAACTGAAGGTGCTCGGACGCGACCCCTGGACGGAGCGCGAGCAACTCATGCGGGATGTCTGCTTCATTTCCGATGTTGCCGTACTGCCGCGCTGGATACGGGTTTCGCAGGCGCTCGACTACGTCGCCGGCGTGCATCCCCGATTCGATCGAGCGAAGGCAGAAGGCTTTCTGGCGAAGACCACCATTCAGCGCTCCAGCAAGGTCCGTGAATTGTCGAAGGGCATGGTAACGCAGTTGCACCTCGCCCTGGTCATGGCCATTGACGCGAAATTGCTGGTTCTGGACGAGCCCACACTTGGCCTCGACATCCTGTATCGCAAGCAGTTCTACGATTCACTGCTCAACGACTACTACGACCGCACCCGCACCATCGTGGTGACGACGCATCAAGTTGAAGACGTGCAGCACGTTCTCACCGATCTCATGTTCATCAATCGTGGCCGTATCGGGCTCGATTGCAGCATGGAGGACTTCGAGTCGCGCTATCTGGAAGTGACGGTGCATCCGGAGCGGGTTGCAGCTGCGCGAGTCTTTAAACCGATGCACGAGCGTCAGGGGTTGGGACGCAGCATCCTGCTGTTCGATCTAAAGCTCGGTCATGTCGATCGTCAGCAACTCGTCGCTCTCGGCGAAGTGCGCACGCCTGGCATTGCCGACTTGTTCGTTGCCGTGATGGGCGATCAGGCCCCCGCAACACAAGGAGCAACTAGATGAATACTCCATTGAACGCCATGCCAGAGTCGACGCTCGATTCGCAGGGAATCGCACCGGCGGCCATGTCAGCGACTCGGCCCTTGTACTGGGCGATCCGTCGCGAATTTTGGGAGAACCGTGCGATTTATATGGCGCCGCTGATTGTCGCTGGTGTCGCCTTACTTGGATTTTCACTCAGCACAATTGCCGGTATCTGGGAAAAGACGCTGAGGCTTGACCCGACGAACCGCGATGCGATCGCCTTGCCATATGACATGGCGGCGGGTTTGCTCATGGCGACCCTGATTCTTGTGAGTGTGTTCTATTGTCTGGACGCGCTGTACGGCGAACGCCGCGATCGCAGCATCCTGTTCTGGAAGTCACTCCCGGTCTCCGATCTCACCACCGTGCTGGCGAAGGCAAGTATTCCCCTCATTGTTTTGCCACTACTCACGTTCGTGATTACCGTTGCCACGCAGTTGATTATGCTGCTGGTGGGTACCGTAGTCCTCGCGGCAAGCGGTCAGCATGCTTCCACGTTATGGACGCAGTTGTCATTCTTCCAAATGTCGCTCCTCCTGCTCTACCACCTTCTTACATCCCATGCGCTCTGGCCTGCGCCCATCTATTGCTGGCTGCTGCTGGTCTCCGGCTGGGCCAGGCGCGCGCCGCTCCTGTGGGCCGCCATACCGGTGCTGGCCATCGGCGGCGTCGAGAAGCTTGTGTTTCACACTTCGTACATCGCGGGCACAATAGGCTCTCACTTCATTGGCGCCGCACCAGCTGCCGATATGGCACAGACCGATATGCTCCCTACGGGTCCGATGACTCACATCACTCCCGACAAATTCCTGGGTAGCCCTGGACTTTGGATCGGGTTGGCAGTCGCCGCCATTTTCCTCGCCGCCGCCGTCCGCTTGCGCCGCTATCAAGGACCGATCTGATTCGTATGCACTGTATTCAAGAGCCACCGGTTTGAGGAGCGGAGGGGAAAATGAGATTTTCGCCGATTTTGCTTTTGCATATCTGTGCTGGGACCTTAGGAGTCTTGTCCGGTGCCGTAGCGGCGGTTTTCCGCAAAGGTTCCAACCGGCATCGAATCGCCGGTAATGTGTTTGTCATTGCGATGCTTGCGCTGAGTGCGACCGGCGTTTATCTCGGGTTCGCGAAGGACCAGGTGGGCAATGTTCCGGGCGGGGCTCTGACGTTTTATCTGGTGGCTACGGGATGGATGACCGCCAGGCGTCGTAATTTAGCAACTGGCATTTTCGATTGGGGCGCGCTTTTGATGGTGGTGGCGCTCGGAGCGGTCACAGTGACTTGGGGGCTGGAAGCGGCGAAAAGTCCGACCGGGATGAAATACGGATATCCGATTGGACCTTACTTTTTTCTTGGTGTGGTCGCTTTGATTGCCTTCGTGGGAGACGTTCGCATGATCGTGCGCGGGGGCATTTCTGGAGGGCAGCGTCTCGCGCGGCATCTCTGGCGCACGTGCTTTGCGCTGTTCATCGCCTCCGCTTCCGTATTTTTGGCACGGCCGCAATTATTCCCCGCCTTATTGCAAAAAACGGGCGTACTGATTCTCCTGAGTTTCCTACCGCTGCTATTGATGATTTTCTGGTTATTCCGAGTTCGGTTCACAAGTTTGTACAAAGAGGAAGCCATCCGTCGCACGAATGGAAAGTCTCCCCAGTTTAGCCCAAAGAACCTCGGCACTGAAGGGATGCTGTACAAACTCAAGGCTCCGTGATTCGTTCTCCTGCCCGTTATCGTCGAAGTACCGATCCTGGCTGCCCAACCGGACTTGCCGCTATACTGGGTTTGTCGAGCCATCGCTCAACGGAGAAGGCATGTCCAGTCTGAAGGAATTCCGGTGCGAGATTTGCGAGACCGTCAGTGAGAATCCGGTCCGTTGGTTTGTGATCGAGTGCACAGATCAGAAGCTCGCGGTCATCAAGTGGGATTTGACCGCCGCCACAAGTCCATCCGCCCGGCATTTCTGTGGCGAAGCTCACGCTCAGGTCTACATCAGCCGATGGTTTGAAGCCATCTGTGTGCCGCCCAAACGAGTTTTGAAGGTGGTCTAGGTGCTTAGTTTCAGGCCCAGCGAATCATAAAGAACAACGCCGCGCCGGCCAGTATCACCAATTTCACCAGCGACGGCCACTTCTCTAGAAACACGTTTCGCATCGAAGTTGTCCTTTTCTAAAAAATCGACCAAGGGCAGGTTTTCCTCCTGGTCTTTTCTCTACTGGGAGGGAAAACGATAAGGTGCGCTTTCTCGCTCCATTACTCGCGCCATGGCACGCACGTGAGTTTCACGGCTGTGCTCGGAATGGACGTGTTTCAGCATCGCGTGAGCGGCCAACGTTCGTTGGTTTCCACTCTTCCCAGCAAAGTCTTGGACACGCTCGGTGTGAGCGCAGGCACGACAGGCCAGGGTCACTCCGTTCTTGGTTCTACCAATGCGATACATAGGTAGAGAGTAGCGGATATCTTCTCGTCTCCAAGTGATGCAGGACACTCTTCTGTTACCGAAGTGCTCGTGCCCCCCCGTGCGATTCGCTATGTTCCAGGAGGGAAGGTAGGATGGCTAGGAGCCACACCACGAAGGCAGACTCGCCCGACAGGTGGTGGTGGGAATGAACGTGAGATGCCCTAAGTGCCTATGACGGCTGTGTTTTCACGACGCCCGTCGACGTTCTACGGCAGCTGCCAGTCTCCACTTACCTAGTTTGACCTTGACCTCATCCCGTTTCAGCATCTCGTAGAGGGCGTTGTGAACGTTGGCGCTGCTGGCTCCGCACTCAAGGATTCGAAGGTACACCTCGGAGAAGTGACTGTCGGGCCGCTTTCGAAGCTCCCCTCGGACATGCTCCATCACTTCCTTCATATCCATCGCCCGGTCCTCCTTTGAGAAAATCATAGGCATCGAACCCCCCGTAGTCCCGCACCATCAGGCGGAGTGGCATAGCGGGGGTTTGAGGGGAGACTATGAACCGCTATGCCACTTAGGAACGAACAGTGGACCGCACATCAGTTGACGAACGTGACAGCGCCCCACCGCCGTCAGTTAGAAAATAGATACCTAGCGTAGAACGGCTCCGCGACCTCTGTCTGTTCAATATTGAACAGTCGGTGGAGCAAGGATAAGACGCTGATCACTCGTAGCGATTCCGTTCCAGAACCCGCACCCAGCGCGGCAACTCACCCGCGTTCCTATACAATAAAGGGCTGTCAAAAATACCCGAGGGGGCATTCATGGCGAATCTGTTAGGATTGGCATCCTTTGTGTCCGAGTTGAAAGCAATGAGAACGAATCTGGTGCAGGAACTTCGTCACGTCGATGCAGCTCTAGCCGTCTTAGGCAAATTGAACGTTGGTAGTACCTACTCGAAAACGACTCGTTCCTTTTCAACCTCTGCTCGCAAGCGAATGAGCCTTGCACAGAAAGCGCGCTGGGGAAAGGTCAAAGGCGACGTGCCAAAACCCAAACGCATAATTTCCGCTGCAGGCAGAAGGAGAATCGCCGCTGCTCAGCGTGCGCGCTGGGCGAAGATGAGGGCAGGGAAGAAGTAGACTTCCTGGAAGCCGCGGAGCCTGCTGCGGAGTTGCTGCAGGCTTTTGTTTTTCACATGGAAATGTTTCCTGCGAAGCTGCGCAGAAATAGTGGTCGTGTTCCCCATCTCGAACAAGGCATCTGATTTTATCGAACCCGCTTCCTGTGGCATAATATCTCTCGCCGCTTCGAAGATCAGTTCCCGCCCCTTGAGGCGCATCGCGCCCCAGGGTGATATGGAGTGAATCCTGCGAGGTGGATTGTGCAAATACAGTGCTATCTGCGTTCCATTATCAGAATCCACCGTCCGGACTGTCAACGTTGTGCCCGCGAAAAAGCCGGGGGTGAGATGAGAAAGCGCCTGGAAGATTTGAACTGGCGGACGCAGCCGCAGTCCCCCAACCATAAGGATCGGGAAGACGGAATGGAGATCGTCGATTCCAAGTCCAGCGACGCCATCAGTCCGCCGGTTTCGGGAAAGGAGGAGGAGCGGAAGAAGACGGCTTAATGGCGCTGGCGAATATTGTTGCTAGAAATGTCGAACACCCGGGGACTAACTGCCTGAGTTAGCCATCATAAGTGCGAACAATGCTGGCAGATAGAAAATCGTAGCCCGCAGCAGTCGGCGGGCCGAAGGTTTCGAGGCCGCCGCCGTTGCCGGAAGCTGCGGATAAGCCATCCCCATGGATACCCGGAACAGCGCTGCGCCCATCAGAACCGCGCCCACCAAATACACGCGTCCCGCCATGCCCATCGCAACCGGCAGAACACTTACCGGAATAAGCGCTCCCGAATACGCCAGAATCCGCCATACCGTCGACTTTCCATCGGAATCCACTACCGGCAACATGCGAATTTCGCCTTGCGCGTAGTCTTCGCGGTAGAGCCATGCAATCGAAAGGAAATGCGGAAACTGCCACACGAACATAATGGCAAAAAGGATGAGCGTTTCGATTTCCAGCTTCCCGCGAGCCGCAGTCCAACCCAGCACCACTGGCATCGCTCCCGGAAAGGCGCCCACAAAAGTGCACGCCGGAGAAACTTTCTTCAGCGGGGTGTAGGCGGCGAGATACACCAGAGACGTCAAGAAAACTAGTAACCCAGTCAGTAAGTTGGCATAGATCGCAAGATACACCGAACCGCCAAGGGTTAGCGCCAGACCTGCTATGGCCGCGTGAGACGTGGTCATGCGTCCCGCCGGCAGAGGACGCAGCGCCGTTCGACGCATCCGCGCATCCACGCTCGCTTCCAGCACCTCATTCAGCGCTGCCGTCCCGCTCGAAACCAGCGCCACACCCAACAGCGCGTGGAATAACCCCAGCGACCACGACGACACGCCTGACCGATGCGCTCCAAAGAAGTAGCCGCACCACGCCGTAAGCACAATCAGGGTCGTAATGCGTGCCTTGGTCAGTTCACCGTAGTCGCGTAACCGAGAAACGAATTTTTGTAACATGAGCCCCACACCTGCCCGCTTGCCCCTGCCGCCCCCACGCTGCGGCTTAGATCAAACCGGCGTCCCCGAACGAATTTCACCAAATCAAAACGAAGGTCAGGAGACAGCATTCGTATCGCGACCTCCGTTCAATGTCAAGTCAAAAACCCCTAAGCAGTACCGCGCCTCGTTCTCAAGGATGCTATCAAAAGTCGTAAGGATGCTATCAAAATCAATTCTCAGCAACTTGCGCCGGCAACTCCCGACGACGGTTAGTGGGTACCCGCGGTGTTGGCACCCGCAGCGCTGGAAACACTGAAAGTCTCGGGTGGATCAAAATAACACCGATGCCAAAGGGCCGCGTCGGTCAACTTACCTGCCTTCCACTGCTGCACCGTAGGCAGAGTGATTGCGATCATGCCGCCATCGACCGAATCGAACATGAGCACCACTCCCGCGAGTTCTTGGGATTTTGCCGCCAATTCCGCATAGCTCTTGTCGAGCAAAGACTTGGCGAACTCCAACTTTGCTTGCGCGCCGCTGTTCTTCTCGTCCTCGTGGATCTTTTGCACCGAGATGATTTTCACATTTCTGCCCCGCAGTGCCTCCCAATCCCCCGGAAAGGTCGCGGTTTCCTCTCGCGCCACCACGAACAGATCATCCGCGACCGGTGCTCCCTTCGTGCCCGTCAACGGAACGTCCGAAAACCCCTCCGGCATCTCCAGGCTCGTGCGCCAGATCCATCCCCGCGACAGGCCCGAAATCCGCACGTGTACCCAGTCGGCATTGAAATCCAACAGCTCAAACTCATCGTGTGCGGTTGCCAGAAACAAAGGCTTGGCATTCAGGCTGGGGGACGCAACCACCGGCGTTCCGGTTTTCTTGATCGCGACCAGATTCCTCGGATGCGCCTGGTTCTTGAGCACCTCCTCCAAACTCGCTGCCTCCGCCTGCAAGTCGGCGCTTGGAGGAGCGGAGGCTTTGCCCATTGGGGGCTTCGTCTCGACCGATGGCGGAACCGGTAGACCCCGCGGCAACGACGACGATGATGAGAACGTGCGCCCGCTTTCTTGCAACTGAGGCATCGGCGCCGAGATTTCAGTTTCAGTGTTGCCCTTGCTGGTAATTCCTTTTTCCGCCGTTACCAGTTTCTGGCCCGCCGCCGAAGAAGCCGTAGTCGGAAAGCTTTCCTTGGAACTCCCGCTTGCATTCGCGCCCGCGCTATTTGCCAGCAGGTCCGACAACTGATCTAAAAGATCGGATTCGAGCCGGCCATTCGAAGTCAGCAGTTGGTATCCCGAGTGTGATGAAACGGAATCGGCGTACCAAGCTGTCACTTTCGTGCTTACCCGCACCACCGCTCCGCCGGACGACGTCGAACTCACGCGCACCGCAGATTCGTAATAAGCGCGCTGGTAGCGGCTCAAGGGATGATCGCCCGGCACAGCAAATCCTTCCAGCGCAGGCAGTCGTCCGCTCATGGACGGTTGTAAGGTCTTGAGCGCTTTTTCCACGGCGCTTTTCGATTGAGAGTACGTGCGCTCGAATGGCCCAGCTTGCAACGGTGCCTGCGCCCGTCCGCCCTGGATCGCAGTCGCAAGAAACACGACGAGAAGAAACGTAGACGCCGCACCCCGAAGGAATACCTGGGCGCATGGCAGAGCCGTGTCCCTCAAAGCGGCAACGGATACCTTCCGCGCTGTCATGGCGCCTGCTCCAACTGGTCGCGTTGAATCCATCCGTGCTGTCCGTCGTGGGTTTCGACTCCGTACCAATAAGGCGTTGCGATCTGAATCAGGACTTCGTCACCAGGCTCCAGAGGTTTCAGCGTGCTCGCGGTGTGGAACGGAGCGGACTTGAGCGGAGCCCCGGGCTTCTTGACGATCCGCTCCACCTGACGGCGAAGTTCGGCAACGTGTTCCTCAAGCGTTTGAGGCGGTTGCTCGCCCGCCGCCTGCATGAGCATATTCTGACCACCCGCATCTTGATTGGTCGTTTCCGATGGTGGAGTGCTGAGCACCACTGTGTCGCTGCCCAGTCCGAAGTTTTCCTGTGCCAAGCGATCCTGTTTTGCTCGCAAAGCTTCGGCGTTTTCCTTTTTCATCAACTCGACCGCGTCCAGGCGTTCGTGGATGTCCGCATACTCGCTGCTTTCCACCGTCCCGTTCGAGGGATGGACGGTGTGCCGTATATCTTCCACAAAGACGGCGTCAATTCGCAGCACCGTATTTTCGAAGCCTTGTACCTGCACCACGTAGCGCACGGCCAGCGTCCCAAGATCGCCGCTGTTTTTGAAATTTCGCGGATCGATCGCTCCCTTACGCACTTTGTAGAAAACTTTTCCGCCTTCCGTCCATCCCGGAAAAACGGGGGTCGACGTGGCCGCGACCGCTCCCTTGACGAACTCGTCTTTGTCGTATTCCTTGGTTCCCCGGATGATGGTGTTCTGCGCCACGTCTTCCACCACCTGCGCTACTTCGGGTTCTGGTAGCGGAATGTTGACGATCAGGCCTGCACCATACTCAACAACATCTTTTTCGCGGCCGGGCGAGGAGATCGCCGCCGCAACCAGGAGAAGAAATACTGCGGTCACACGCAGAGAAAGCGCAGTTCGACGTGGCGGAACTGCAGGAAACGCAAGCCCACAAATGAGTCCCTTACCGCGAAAACTCTTGTCCCGCATCACAACTGGCTCCGGCATTCCTGTGGCAAGAGTCTCTTACGCTGTTGATTGTTGTCAACTGAGACGAGTAGGCGCGAAAGTACTCCACCGTACGCAAATCTCCAGCATGTTAACAAAATATAAAATTTTTTTTCACAACCCTCTTGCACTTCGTTTTTGAGAGTAGTAGTATCCGGCGACTGTGGGGTGGTTGGACCACCGAACCGCAAATTGTTTTTGGCTTAAGCAACGGAGCTACTACTGGTTTTTTACGCTGAGTGGCTCGCGATCTGGTCTTGTTTGCGTCGGTGGGGCCGATTTTCCAGCTCTGCAAAAATTTGTGACGTTGTCTGAGGAGTGCAGCATGCGTATGTGGGCGCAGTCTCATCTCTGTCAGAAGCCGCAGCGGAGTAGTTCTGTTCTCGCCGCTGCATTCGCGTTAATTTTCCTGATTCTGGGCAGCCAGTCGGCGAGCGCATTGCCCGCCTTCGCCAGAAAGTACGGGCTGCGTTGTTCGGCCTGCCACGAGTCGTGGCCCGCCTTGAACAACTTCGGACTGAAGTTTAGAGACAACGGCTATCAGTTGATGAACGATCGGGATTCTCCCATCTGGCAGAATCCCGGCTACTGGCCCGTGACTTTCCGCATCACCCCCATCTGGCACCGGCTGAGCAGCCTTAACCAAGTCGATACCTACACGGCGGGAATTGCCGGTCCCACCGGTTCGACGGCCGGACGCATCACCTCGTCTGGCTTCGATCTTAGTGGACTAGACTTCCACACCGGTGGAACTCTGGAGAAGAACATCTCGTTCTATGTCCTTCCCTCCTCGGACCCCACCGGAGCGTTTCACTTTGAGAGCGTCAATGCCCGCATCGATAACATCGGAGGCAGCCCTTGGCTTAACGTCCGGTTCGGCCGATTCGAGCTCAACAACCTGCTCTCGGAAAAGCGCACGTTATGGCTGACCGGTAACGGCGGAATTTATCAGACCTATCACTTCATCCCGGTAGGTGACGGAAACATCTTCGGGCAGATGGGTGATAACCAGCTCGGTATGGAGTATCTAGGACACTCCGTGGACGATCGAACGCGCGTTTCCGCCTCCCTTCTCAGTTCGAGCGACGGCAACGTGAATCTGAGCACTGGCGCCAATTCCTATAGCGGATTCTTTACCTTCGACCAGGGTTTTGATACCGGCAAGTTGGGGACGCAGCGCATCGGGGCGTACGCCTTTGTGGGAGAGGCGGCGACGTACTATAAAACGGACAGCTCTGGCGGGACCGGTGCCGTGCCCATCCCTGGCTCGGGAATTGGCAATAAGAGCTTCAGCCGTGTGGGCTTCTACGGACAGTTCTACTTGGGCCCGCATTTTGACCTCAACGTTGTTACCCAGCACGGCGAGGATAACGCGTGGTTCGGGCAGGGATATGGCAACGCAATCGCCTCAGATGGCAACGGCGGTGCGACGGCGACATGCTCAAGTCCTGCGAATGGACCCAATTGCCCTCCGAACAATACACCGGGAACAACTCTTCCGGCGGGATCGCGGTCTCCGATCTGGAATGGCTATACCTTCGAAGCTCGCTACGTCTATAGTCCGCAGCTGATCTTCAAGGCCGTCTATGAAGCGGAACGAATGCAACAACAAGCCACTCCTGGGACTCTGTCCAGCTTGGGAAACATCAACAACTACTCTATCGGCTACCGCTACAACCCGTTCATGACTAGCCGGGCGGGCTTCGCTTATTTCGGCGAATTCAATCTGTTCCATCAGACCGGCACGGGACCGGTGAACGCGGCGGGCAATACCACCAACGTAAACACCAGCGAATTGATGTTCGGAATGGACTTCGACTTTTAAAGAGAGGGATGACAATGCAAACAAAATTACTCAAGTGTTCGCTATTGATGGGCGTAGTTGTCGCTCTCTGTCTGTCTTCTGCTTCGTACGCGCAACTCACTACGTACCAGCAGCAAGACTGGTTGAACTCACCGGCGGCGACCAGTCACATCGGCAACATAACCGGAAACGCAAAGGCCGCCGCTTTGCCCTATCGCCGATTCTGTGTCGGTTGTCACGGCCCTCTTGGAGATGGAAACGGGGAAAACGCTGTCTGGATGCCACCCCCCATGTACCAGAAGCCGCGCGACTTCCAACTCGCGATTTTCAAATGCCGCTCCACTCCTACTGGGACCTTGCCTACCGACCAGGATCTTTTCGACGCTATCACTCGGGGCTTTGACCGCTCCAACATGCCGTCGTGGAACCCGTTGACCAGGCAGGAGCGGGCCGACCTAGTGGCATGGATCAAACACTTCTCGCCCCGCTGGCAGAACGAAAAACCTGGAACGCCCATCCAGATTCCTGCCGAACCGGAAATCACTCCAGAAAGAGTCAAAGCTGGGCAAGAGGTATTCAGGAAGATGGAATGCTGGAAGTGCCACGGTGTCCAGGGTATGGCCAACGGGCCCTCCGCTTCTACCCTCGCGGATGATCTCAGTGCGCCCATTGCGCCTTTCAACTTTACCGACGGATCCCGTCCCAAATGCGGCGATACCGATCAGGATATCTATCGGATTTTCATGACGGGACTGGACGGAACCCCTATGCCGTCATTTGCAGACAACATTAAACCGGAAGAGGCTTGGGACTTGGTGTTTTATCTACGCAGCCTGCAGCCACACAATGCCTTCAACGCGAAAGAAAGACAGATTGCCAACCAACTGGGATTGAAGCCAGTGAATCCCAATGCACCAGCACAGTGATCGGGGGCTAAGCCTCTCGCACTGGCTAGAACTTTTAGGAGAAAAGTCATGAATTGGAACAGTCGTGTGTGGGTCGCGATTTTCGCCGTTGTAGCTTTGGTCGGTCTTTTAGCGCTCGGGATAAACCAGAAGGCGAGTGCAGCCGGTGAAGGCAAAATTACTGGCACCGTCAAACTCGATGGCGCGGCCCCGCACATGCGGGGCATTGACATGTCCAAAGACCCGTTTTGCAGCAAGGCGCATGCCACCGACCCCGCCCACTCTGAGAATGTCGTGGTTGGCAGCGGCGGAGGTTTGGAGAATGTTGTTCTCTATATCTCCGAAGGTTTGAGCGCCAGCGCACTCAGTGCCAAACCCACCCAGATCCCAGTATTTGACCAGAAGGGATGTATGTACACCCCCCACGTGCTGGCAATGGACGTGGGCCAGGATTTCAAAGTGGAGACGAGCGATCAGACGGCCCACAATATCCACCCGGAACCCAATCCTCTTACCGGCAATATTCCATGGAACCAGTCGCAGCCGCCAGGGGCTGCGCCGGTCACAAAGAGCTGGAAAGCCCCGGAAATGATTCACGTCAAGTGCAACATCCATCCGTGGATGAGCGGCTGGTTTGCCGTGGTCAAGGGTCCATACGCCACCACCGATGACAATGGTTCCTACACCATTCAAAACGTACCTCCCGGGAATTACACCGTGACGGCTTGGCAGGAAACCCTCGGTACTCAGACGCAAAAGGTGACAGTCGCGGCCGGCGGGGCAGCCAAGGCTGACTTCACATTCAAAGCGAAGTGAGGGATCCTCGGTAACAGAAACGATTCAGACTGCCTAAGTTCGCCGGCTTTCCGACCCTCCGCAACAGCACTCGAGAGCCGTGGAGGGGCGGAGTCTTCAGGCAGTGGCTCAGGAGGACACATGGAAACTGCAATCGGAGTCTTTTCTTCGCGGGATAGTGCGCAGGAAAGCGTCAAAGAATTGTTGCACCGGGGGGTGCCGGAATCGTCCCTCGTCTTCTTGACGCGCTCCGAAAGTGAAGCCAAAACAGTAGGCAAGCAATTGGGGGCATTCACCGGAGGCTTCGTCGGCGGGGCGGCTGGCATGTCGGCAGGGGTAGCTGCCGCCACTCTGCTCCTTCCGGGCGTAGGGGCTATCTTTGCGCTAGGATTTGGCGCTGCCGCTCTGCTTGGACTCGCTGGAGCGGGTGCTGGAGCGTCGGCGGGATCAGCAATAGGACACGACGCAGAGGCTCCGGAACCCACCAGCGCGGAGAAGTGTTCAGAAGACGCCGCTTTTTTTCGCGAGGTTCTCAAGGAGGGGCGGTCGCTGGTCGTGGTTCGCACGGAATCGAAAGAGACTGCCGCCGCCGCTTGTGCCGTCCTCGATCGCCTTGCTCTTGGCATGCACGGAGCGGCTCCGGTCAAGATGCAAACGGTCACTCGTCAAGTTGGAACCGCGATCGTATTGGACGTCAGCGGTAGGATCACGCTGGGTGAAGGCAATGTGATACTCCGTGAGATTGTTCGCGATCTGGCGGAGAAAGGTAATAACCATATTGTCCTGAATCTGGGCGAGGTGGTGTACATCGACAGCTCAGGCATTGGCGAGCTGGTTAAGACTCACACCACGATTCGCAACAAAGGCGGCCAACTAAAGCTCGCAAACCTCAACAAGAGAGTCCACGACTTGCTGCAACTGACTCGGCTGGCCAGCGTCTTTGATATCGAAAGGGACGAGGCTAGCGCGCTAAGGTCGTTCGGCAGTTGAGGCTTGGCGCCAACGGAGTGGAAGAAGACTGTAAGGACGAATTCGGAAGTCGGGGAAGGTATAAAGCATCATGGCAAAATTCTTCGCAGTCACAATTGTCGTAATCGCTATCCTTTCCGCGATTCCGATCCTGCGACATACGTGGGATGCGCCCGAGGACATCTCGACCCACGGCGCTCTCATCGATGAGCAGATGTCGGAGACCATGGCCGAGGCTGGAATTTCCTTCCTCGTCGCCCAGTTCGTTTTGGCGTTTTTCATCTGGAAGTTTTCGAACCCTGGTCCCGATGCCAAGCTCAAGAACTTTCCAGGTGGCGCCAAAGGTTTGGTGATTGCCGCTTTCCTGGTTGTAGGTATAGAGGTCATGGCCCTCGGAATTTTCGGAGTCAAGGCATGGGCGAACGTGTATCTCACGCCGCCGGCGGCCAATGCCATGCCGATCCAGGTTCAAGCCGGGCAGTTCGCTTTCTATTTTCGCTATCCCGGTCCCGATGGAACCTTCGGCCCCCTGCACCCAGAACTCATTAACGAGAGCACGCAGAATTACATGGGTCTCGACCTCGACCACGATGCGGATTCCAAGGACGACATCGTGACCGCCGAGATGGCGATTCCGGTGAACAAGGAAATTCATTTGCTCATGCATTCGAAAGATCTTGGGCATTCTTTCTATGTGCGCGAGTTGCGCGTGCAGCAGGATTTTGTGCCCGGCTTGGATGTTTCTCTGCACTTCACAGCCACCAAGATCGGTAAGTATGAAATTGTCTGCACGCAGCTCTGTGGATTGGGACACTACAACATGAAGGCGTACCTCGAAGTAATGTCCCAGCAAGACTTCGACGACTGGCTGAAGAAACAAGCGGCAATGCAGTAGCTCGTTCGGTCATCGTTCACGCGCGCGTGGACCGGGCCCATTTTAGTGAGGTGAGGATATATGCACGACGTAGCGCACGCGGCGCACCAAGCTCCGACAGGTTTTATTCGGAAGCACGTTTTCAGTCTCGACCATAAGGTAATCGGCAAGCAGTATTACGGCTTGGCCTTGGTGGCCGCGTATATCGGAATGGCTCTTTCCTGGCTGATGCGCATCCATCTGGCTTGGAATAATGCCCCGATCCCCGGCCTGCAATTGCTTTCGAAAAATGGTGCACCCGGCGGGGTGATCACTCCCGAGTACTATCTGCAGTTGATGACCATGCACGGCACGATCATGGTCTTTTTCGTGCTCACCACCGCGCCCTTCGCAGCTTTCGGCAATTTCTTCCTGCCCATTCAGGTGGGCGCCGAGGATATGCCCTTCCCGCACTTTAATATGATGTCGTTCTGGGTCACCTTCACCGCCTTCCTTGTCCTGATGGCATCATTCTTTGTGGGCGATGGACCGACTCTCGGGGGCTGGACCCAATATGCGCCCCTCAACGCGGTCGGTTCAGGCGCGGGTCCGGGCCAAGGTCTGGGTGTCGTCCTTTGGATGACCTCCATTGCGTTGTTTTGTGTTGGCCAGTTGTTAGGATCCCTGAACTTCATCACTACGACGCTCGATTTGCGTGTCAAAGGCATGAGTCTCATGCGTCTGCCGCTCAGTGCCTGGGCATGGTTCATTACCTCGTGCATGGGTCTCACGGCATTCGCTGTGTTAATGCCGGCATGTATCCTCGCGATTCTCGATCACGTGGCTGGTACCAGCTTTTTCGTTCCGTCCGGTCTGGTCGTCAACGACCAATTACTGCCACACTCCGGCGGTTCGACGCTCCTCTGGCAGCACCTGTTCTGGTTCTTCGGACACCCCGAGGTTTACATCGCCATCGTCCCCGGCATGGGCATCGTTTCCCACATCCTGATCACCAACATGCGCAAGCCTATGCTGAGTCACCGGGTCCTCATCTATTCCATGGGAGCCCTCGCCGTCCTCAGTTACATGGTCTATGGGCACCACATGTTTGTCAGCGGGATGAATCCTTTCTCCTCGCTCGCGTTTTCGTTCCCGACCTTGGTCATCACCATCCCATCCACCATCGTCGTGCTGATGTGGACCTTCAGTCTGTATGGTTCGAAACTGCGGATCAATTCGGCGTCCCTCTTTGCCCTCGGCTTTATTTCGATGTTTGTCAGCGGCGGCGTGAGTGGCTTCTTCTTGGCGCAGCCGTCGATCGACATCATGCTCCACGCGACTTACTTCGTGGTGGGCCACTTCCACCTGGTCATGGGCGTCGCGGCTATGTTCGGCATCTTCAGCGGAACTTATTTCTGGTTTCCCAAGATGTTCGGAAGAATGATGAACGAGACTCTAGGCAAAATTCATTTCTGGCTGAGTTTCGTACCTGCAGCCGTTGATTCCCGTACACCGCTTCATCACTGTCGCTGCCCTCGTTACCGGTGCGGCCCAGTTGATTTTCCTCTACAACCTGATTCACAGCCGGTTCTGGGGTCCGCCCGCACCGGATAACCCGTGGCAGGCCACCTCACTGGAGTGGAGCACGGCGACGCCACCGCCTTTCGACAATTTTGGCGGCAAGCATCCGGTGGTGTACCACGATCCCTATCAATATGGCATACAGAGTTCGGTCGGTGATTACGTGATGCAGACGTCTCCGGAGCAAGTCAAGACCGAGAACGAAGAGAAGTAGTTGCGCGATTCAAGTCCCAGACGGGCGGATGAATCCACGGGAACAGCGGTATAAGCCGAAAGGAAGTTGAGCAGTTATGGCAACCACGGTACCTGAACCGCCGCAAATTGATCGTTTGCCCGATCATGGGCACTCCGGCAACAACGGTGGTCGAAACCTGATTTTGGCGGACGGTGACTTGCGTCTGACGCTGGATCCCTCGCCGCCGCCGACTTCGACTGCGATCTTTGTAGTGATGTTCGGCGTGATGATGATGTTTGCCGCTTTCACCAGCGCTCTCATCGTTCGCAAAGGTTCATCGCAGGACTGGCAGGGCTTTACTCTGCCGTCGATGCTCTACTTCAACACACTTGTACTCATTGCCAGCAGCCTGACCCTGGAAATCGCACGGCGCCGCGTCTCCGCGTTCATGGCAGGCCCGAGAACTGCGGTTGAGAGCCCCGCGCGTTGGCTATACATAACTCTGTTTCTTGGCGCGCTTTTTGTCGCCGGTCAATATGTCGCATGGTTGCAGCTAAGGTCTGAAGGACTCTATCTTGCCACCAATCCAAGCAGCTCCTTTTTTTATTTGCTGACCGCCGTACATGCGCTGCACGTCCTCGGAGGCTTGGCCGGCTTGCTCTATGTAATCCGCAAGCTGAGTAAATCGATCCTGCGCCGCAACCAGTTGGTTGCGACCGCGCGCTACTGGCATTTCATGGGCCTTCTTTGGCTGTACCTGCTCTTGCTGCTGTGGATGAAGCTTTAATCGACTCGACAATTAGGAGGCGTCGTGAGCCAAGCGGATTTGACCATGGAAGGACACACTTCCAGCCTTATGGTAGGACCGGCATTTTCGGTTCCTACAAAAAAACTGGCGATGTGGCTGTTCATTATCGCGGACACCATGACCTTTGCCGCGTGCCTCGTCGCCTATGGATTCCTCCGTAATGGAACTCCCAACTGGCCCCGGCCCTTTCCTGGCATCACCAACGTCGCGCTGATGACCTTCATTCTTCTCACCAGCAGCCTGACCATGCTGATCGGACTGCGCTCTGCGCGTGCGGGAGACAAAGCCGGTGCCTTCCGTTGGACTATGATCACCGCCGTTTTGGGGATCATTTTCGCGGTGCTCCACATTCGTGAATGGATGGAACTCATCGACAAGGGCATGACCCTCTTCAAGAACCCATGGGGAACTGGATTGTTCGGTGCGTCATTTTTCAGCATCACGGGCTTGCATCTCACTCACGTTACCTGCGGCGTGATCGCTCTCCTCGTTGTCGGGGTGCGCTACAAGGGCGGCCGCTACAACGCTGATGACATCGAAATCTTAGGACTGTACTGGCACTTCGTCGATCTGGTTTGGATGTTCGTCGTACCCTTGGTTTACCTGTTGAATCTCGCACATTAGATCAGGAATCTTTGGAGCAGAATTCTATGACTAGCGCGGAAGGGCATAAGAGTGGCGGAATCACTAAGGACTTGGTCATCTATGTTTGCCTGTTGGCCTTGGCCGGTCTCCAATTCGTCATTGCGTATCAGCATATCGACGCATCGCAAATGTTCTGGCGTATGCTCACGGTTGCGTGCGTCGAGGCCGGGCTCGCCGTATTGTTTTTCATGCATCTTTGGACGGAAAAGCGAAGCTTGCTCTGGTTCGTCCTGATCTTTACGATTTCTGTCCTGCTCGGGATGCAATATGGATGGACCGACGCCTTCCGGATGCTCGTCGGCCACGCTCCATTTTCAAGCTGATTTAGTATTGGGAACGGCGGGAACTTCCGATGTTTAGTAGGGTGTCAAGTAAGATGTTTAGTAAAAAGATGTTCGGCAAGAAGCCCCGAAATATGCGGTTCAAGAAACCCTTCCTGCTCGTGGGTATGGCACTCGTCGCGCTGGTCATGCTCGCGGCCCCGGTTCCAGCCTTTTCGCAGAGTTGCGCGCTCTGCTATACCCAGGCGGCCTCCGCTGGCGCTCGCATGATTCAGGCCTTGCGCAGTGGAATTCTGATTCTTGTCGTCCCTCCCACCTTTATGTCAGTCGGCATGATTTTTGTTGTCTATCGCAAGCGCAATCAGTTCAGACAGGCCGATGACGTGCCTGACTCTAACCGCAATTGGTAGTTCTCAATAGATTTCCCGACCAAGTGTTCATGGTCTAACGGAATCTAGCCTGCTAGAACGCTCCTCCTATAGTATTAGGCGTCTCTGTTCAATCGCTGCCCGATCGGGACCCCCCAGTTCGCAGTTTGGAACGCGTTTGGATGGTGCGGCACGACGTGGGGTCTGCCGCAAGAAGTTGAACGTCCCGCCACATCAAGAGCTTGGCTATGTAGCCATTCCAGGTGTGTTCGATCAGAACGCGGGCTTTCTTCTGACTCGGCCTTAAGCGTGTGCTATGCGTCACGACTTGCGCTGAAGCACGTGGAGCCACGAGGCTCAAAGGGGGCTAAATGACGAAAGCTGCGAGGGTGCGCCAGTACTCTTTTCTGCTTAGTTTCCTATTTGCTGCAACGACCGTGCTCTCGGCACAGAGCAGCTACAAGGTGATCACAGTCTCGAACGGTGGGACCATTTCTGGCACTGTGAAATGGTCAGGCCCGGAACCGCGCGACCTGATGTTCCCGGTCACAAAAGACCCGCAGATTTGCGACCCTGAATCCAAGAAGACGGTTGATCTCGAGCGCTTGATCATCGGGCCTCAAGGAGGCGTAGCCAATACCATCGTTTTCCTCAAAGACATCACGGCTGGGAAAGCCATGGACCTGCCCGAGCAACGGCGCCATCTCGACCAGGTGCGTTGCCACTATGTTCCGCACATTCTTCTCGTGCCCCAGAATGCCACGCTACAAATGGAGAGTTCTGACGCCACTCTGCATACCGTTCATATGGAGGGTGCCGCCAGCTTCAACCTGCCTTTCCCTTTTACGCACCAGGTCTCGTCGCGCACCATGTCCACACCCGGCCTTGTCCATATCCAGTGCAATGGCGGCCATGTCTGGATGAACGCCGCCATGATGGTCGTGGCGCATCCCTACTATGCCGTCACCGACGAAAGCGGACGCTTTGAATTTACCGATGTGCCCCCCGGAACTTATCAGATCGTCGCCTGGCACGAGGGCTGGAACGTTGCCGGAAAACAGCAAGTCTACGATGTTCTAACCCAATTCAAAGTCGATCGCCCCATCTTCACCGAACCGAAAAGTTGGGAGAAGTCGGTTACGGTCATGGGAAGCCAAAAAAGTGTGGTCAATTTTGTAATTTCGAATAAGTGATGGCCTCCCCGCCATAGTGGCCTCGGATTCAATCTAATCCCTTTCCCAAGCATCCGTGACTTTTCCCACCAAGAAGCCGCCATCTATTCTGCCGTAATTAAGAGTGCAATGGCTTCCCGAGTTTCAGCCGGAACAAACGTCAACGACTCCGCGTAGCTACAATAGATCCACACACGCAATCCGCAAGAACCCTGGTCCGTTCAGAAAGGCGAAACTACAGCATGATGAAAAAGTCCCTGACTCGCTCTTTGCTCACCCTCCTGTTTTGTGCCCTGAGCGTCCGAGCGGTCCGGCCGCAAGCAGGCAATCCGCAGGCGCCATCGCAGGCGGAGATCGTTGAGCGCGGTCACTTTCAGTTGCACAAATTTGAACAGCCCATTGGAGAAGAGAGTTACGAGATCACCCGCGATGGGACTTCGCTTGCGGTGAAGATGGACTTTCATTTCACGGACCGTGGCAGTCCGGTGCCGCTGACGGCAACCTTTCGTGGCGCGCGCGACTTGACGCCTGAGGCCTTCGAGATCAAGGGAAAAACCGCTCGTCCCGTCGAGATCGACCAAGCCGTGGAAATACAACCCGGCAAGGCGCGTCTCCGCGATCGGGAGAAGTGGACGGAAATCGCTCTGCCGCAACGCTTCTTTACCATTGCAGGATATGCGCCCACCACGATGCAGATGCTGATGGTCCGCTACTGGGCAGCCCACGGGTCCCCCGCGGAACTGGCGACGCTCCCCCGCGGAAGCGTAAAGATCGAGCCCCGCGGTGAGGATGACATGGCAGTGGACGGCAAGACCAAAAAGCTAAGCCGCTACACCATCGAGGGGCTGATTTGGGGAAGGGAAACGCTGTGGTTCGACGCCGATCACAATCTTGTCGCAGCCATCACAACCGATGCAGAATTCGATCACTTCGAGGCCATCCGCGACGGCTACGAAAGCGCGCTCGGCGACTTTGTCGCACGAGCAGGCGCTGACAACATGGCGGCGCTCGCCGAGTTGTCAAAAGGAATTTCCGGTAGCCGGGCGGAGACACTCGCTTTGGCGGGAGCTACGTTGATTGATGGCACCGGCAATCCGCCGGTCCCGAACGCCGTCGTTGTCATTAAGAAAGGCCGTATCATCGCGGCTGGGGCAAGGTCGAAGGTCAAGATTCCGAAGCACGCAACCGTGATCGATGAAACCGGCAAGACCATCCTTCCCGGATTGTGGGATATGCACGCTCACTTTGAGCAAGTAGAGTGGGGGCCGATTTATCTGGCCGCTGGGGTCACTACGGTTCGCGATTGCGGCAACGAATTCGAGTTCATCAAGGCCGTACGCGATGCGGTTGCTGACGGCAAAGGTCTCGGCCCGCGCTTGCTGCTCGCCGGAATCGTTGATGGCTCGGGCAAGCTGACTGTCGGTATACAGCGCGTGGATACACCGGAACAAGCAAAAATGTGGACGGACAAGTACCACGATGCCGGCTTTCAGCAGATGAAGATCTACAGCTCCGTCAAATTGGAAGAGGTGAAGGTAATCGCCGATGAAGCCCATCGCCTCGGCATGACCGTGACCGGCCACGTGCCCGAAGGACTGACTCCCTATCAAACAATCGAGGCAGGACAGGATCAGATCAACCACATCCACTACATCGCATCGATGATGTACGATCCCTTGCCTCAGGGCGCCAGTCGATTGGATCGCTCCAAGGCGATCGCGAGTATCGATCTGAATTCTCAGCAAGCGCAAAAGGCGATTGCGTTCCTCGTCGCTCACCATACCGTAGTCGACCCGACGCTGGCGCTGATGGAGTTCTATACCGCTTCCACCGCCAAGCCGCCGGCAAGTTTCGAGCCCGGAGTCACGAAACTGCCCGTGGAACTGGCCGCCCAACTCAATGATGTGGGACCGCCCGGACCGAATGCTGCGGTGGGCGAAAAATCGTTCGACAAGTTTGTGGCCATCGCGGGAGCCTTGCACAAAGCTGGTATTCCGATCGTTGCCGGGACCGATCAGACGGTCCCCGGACATAGCTTGCATCGCGAAATCGAGCTGTACGTGCAAGCCGGATTTACTCCGATGGAAGCCATACAGGCTGCGACCAGCGTCCCTGCCCACGTGATGGGCGTCGACACGGAGGTCGGAACGGTGGAAGTCGGAAAGCGCGCTGATCTGATTGTGATACACGGCGATCCGCTGCAGGACATTCACAACACGCGCAACGTGGAATCCGTGATAACCAACGGTACGATGTATAACGCCGCCGAACTGTGGAAGAGCGTGGGTTTCAAGCCCTAGGTTCTCACATCGAGAATTAGTTTTTAAGCAAACTGCATCGGCGCGCCGCCATGCTCACCGACGCTCGTCCAAAACACTGTTGAAATCACCTTGCGTTCGAGACGGCAAACCCGGTAGAAATTGACGAGATCATGCACATTCCTGATGGTTACCTCAGCCCGTCGACCTGTGCCACATTATATCTGGTCGCAGCGTCGGGCTGGTATGCGGCCCTGAAGCGCATCAAGCAGCTTCTTGCCACCCGCGCCATCCCGCTGATCTCTGTGTTTGCTGCTTTCTGTTTTGTCGTCATGATGTTCAACGTGCCCCTGCCCGGCGGAACCACCGGCCATGCGGTTGGCGTCGGTGTCTCCGCCATCGTCCTCGGTCCCTGGGGTTCCATCCTGGCTATTTCCATCGCACTCGCGATTCAGGCCTTGTTCTTCGGCGACGGCGGAATCACCACGCTGGGAGCGAATTGCTTCAACATGGCGATAGTTGGATCGTTCGCAGCCTATGCCGTGTACCGAGTGGTTGCGGCAAACTCCGATCTAAAGTCTCGCCGGCGAGTGCTGGCCGCGGCAGTTGCCGGCTACGTTGCTATCAACGCCTCATCCCTGGTTACCGCGGTTGAACTTGGTATTCAGCCCATGCTTTTTCATGACGCCACCGGCATGCCGCTCTATGCGCCGTACCCGTTGCATGTGGCCATCCCAGCGATGATGATCGGACATCTGACCTTCGCCGGGCTGGCGGAAGCGGTTATTGCGGCCGGTATGGTGTCCTATCTTCAGCGTGCTGATGTGGGTCTCTTGAGAGGGGTAGCAGGATTAGCCCAGACCCCAACTCCGATCATCGCGGGCGCAGCCGCTGAATCTTCACCCGGCCGCCTCTGGTGGATGGTAGCGTGCCTGATGCTGTTCACGCCTTTGGGCATTTTGGCCGCGGGCACTGCCTGGGGCGAATGGTCCTCCACCGCCTTCACGAATCCTCACACCCGGGACCAGATCGCAGCCGCATCGGGAAACCATGCACCCCCATCGTCGGTTCCTGCAGGAATTCAACGATTATCAAACTTGTGGACGGCGCCATTCCCCGGCTATGCGCCGACCTTTATCAGAAATCCAAGGTTCGGCTATTTGCTCTCCGCAATGTTTGGAGTAGGGTTCCTCGTCCTCGCATCGCTGGTCGCGCGAGCGGTCAGCAGAAAATGGTCAGCGGGGAACCTTCGCTCATGAGCCGAAATTCCTTCCTTGAATCGACGCTGCAAGGCTTCGCCAGAGCCGTCTCGAAGGCCCTGCAATCGGAACAAGCCGCGACCCAGCCCGGACTGCTGCAGCAACTCGACCCGCGCGTCCGCGTCCTCGGAATCCTTGCCCTCGTAGTGTCGGTGGTCCTCTGTCGACACCCTCGAGCCATCGCCGCCATCTTCCTGATCGCAGTTGCTCTAGCGATTGCTTCGCGAGTCAGCCTCACCGCCCTGGCAAAGAGAGTTTGGCTAGTGGTCCTGGGCTTCTCCGGCGTGATCGCCGTGCCCGCATTATTTCTGACTCCTGGAGAACCCCTGTTCACGGCGCCGACGCTGCACCTCACCATTTCCGTCCAAGGCCTGCGAACCGCAGTGCTCCTGGTCCTGCGAGTAGAAACCGCGGCGACGTTAACGACAGTTCTGGTGCTTTCGACCGCCTGGACTCACATCCTCAAGGCGCTCCGTTCGCTGCATCTTCCCGCTGAAGTCGTTACCATGTTGGCCATGACGCATCGCTACGTGTTCTTGCTGATCGAAACCGCCAACCAGATGTTCGAATCCAGGCAAAGCCGAACCGTAGGTGTCCTGACTGGCACTGCGCGGCGCAGAATGACCACCCGAACCGCCGGAGTGCTTCTCAGCAAGAGCATCGAACTCAGCCAGGAGGTCTATCTCGCCATGTTGTCACGTGGCTTTCGAGGAGACGTCCGTCTTCTAACTGATTTCCGCTTCCGACCCCGCGATTACCTCGGACTCACCGCCTTCTTCCTGACTGCTTGTGTAGTCGTATGGATGGGGAGGTAAGGGAATTGCCATCAATTTTCGAGCTGCAAAACATCAGCTTCTCCTACGAGGCGATCCCGGCGATCCGCAGACTCACGCTCCACATCGAAGCAGGGAACCGGATTGCGTTGCTCGGGGCGAACGGCTCTGGCAAGTCCACGCTCTTGCGAATTTTGGATGCACTCTATTTTCCCTCGACCGGTTCGGTCAAATTCAAAGGCGACGCGCTCACCGAAAAGCTCCTTCAACAAGAAGAATTTTTCCTGAATTTCCGGCGAAGCGTAGCGCTCGTTTTTCAGAATCCGGATGTCCAACTCTTCAATCCCACGGTATTCGACGAGGTAGCTTATGCTCCTCTACAGCTGCAATGGAGCAGGGAAGAAGTGCTGCGGCGAGTGGAAGAAACGCTCCAGACCATGTCGATTGCGCACTTGCGCGATCGCTCACCCTATCGCTTGTCCGGTGGCGAGAAGAAACGCGTAGCCCTCGCTTCCGTCCTCGTCCTCGACCCCGAGGTCCTCCTGCTTGATGAGCCCACCGCGACCCTCGACCCCAAAAGCCAGAGCCATGTCATCGACCTCATTCAACATTGGAAAGGCACGACGAAGACCGTGATCACGGCAACTCATCAACTCGAAATCGTAGAAGATATCGCCGATCGCGTCCTCGTGCTCGAGGCAGGCAGCGTGGTTGCAGAAGGCACTCCATCCGAGATTCTATCCAACACCGATCTCCTTCTGAGGGCAAACCTGATTCATGCCCATCGCCATTCCCACGGCGGCGTCGTGCACTCCCATCCCCACCTTCACGGCCACGCGCGCCATGAGCACGATCACTAACAAGTCACGGGAAAAGCTGGGAGGGACTGCAGCGAACAACTCGGGGAGGTTGACTTGTTTTGAAGTGGGCGGTGTTTGGTGAGGTCAGCCCAATACTACTTTCGCTGGATCGCCTCCAAATATTTGGTGACATTGTCCAGTCGCACATTGCCCAGGTCCTGATCGAATTCGATCTCGTGGAAGATCGACCCCCAGATCGGCATCTCCTTCGAGCCATGCGCCGATAGAAGATCGTCGCCGCCAAACATAATAATGGTCCGCACATGAATGCCGGGAAACGCGCCGTTGTTTCGCATCGAAAGTCTGGTCAGGTCGGGAACCTGCCGTCTCAAGGCCTTGGCAACAGGACCATTCCCGCGCCCGTCGATCCCGTGGCAGGCAGCGCAATAATTTCGGAAGATGCTGGTTCCCTCCACCGGACGGATTGCCGGTTGTTGTTGGTTGCTGATTTGAGCGGAGACGAAGCTAGCCAGGGAAACTAGCAAAACTAGAAGCAGCATCGGAACCCGTCGCCGCATGGGGGCCCTCCGGCGGAGAAGTGCGCGGGGCAGAAAACAACTCGTCACTACCATAGGCTGCTAAACGCCATCTGTCCGTGATGAGAGTAACAGACCCGTGTGATGTCCTCACGCCAGGGAGGCGACATTTCACGTAAGGCCCGAAACTCACGAGTTTCTTAGCACACTGCCAGCGCTGCCGCCGCTGCATCTACCACCCCGTTTTTATCCCCACAATCAGGCTGCTGGGTCCATGCAGGTCGATCCGATTTACCGCGGAAAAACCCGCAGCCCTCATCCACTCTGTATATTCGCACTCGCTGTAACTCGCGCCCGAGTCGGTGCTGACCAGCATATTCAGCGAAAACAGTGCCGCGTGCTGCGGTCCGGTTTTTTCGGGATTAAGAATGAAATCTTGCACTACCAGGCGGCCATTCGCCGCCAGCGCGCGGTGCGCACGCCGGAAAATGTCCCGGTTCTGCTCCTCGGAGAACATGTGGCAAATTGCGTTGAGCAGGATGAGGTCATATCCCAAACCAAAGTCCCCGTGAAGCATGTCCCCCGCGCGAAGCTTGACCTGCGCTGAGACGCCAGCCTGGCTGACATACTCCGTGGTAAGCGGCACTACCTCCGGCACGTCGAGAATCTCGCAGCATATCTCCGGAGAAGCTTTCGCGAACGCGATGGAGTACGCTCCCGAGCCGCCTCCAAGGTCGAGAATGCGGCGAACCCCGGTTGTGCCTAGCGCCTTTACGACCAGCCCCGCGCGATCTTTCGCGTTGCGTTGCATGGCGGCGATGAAGTCGCGCGTCCACCCCGGCGTATCGTCGCGACTAATAAGGATACGTGTGCCTCCGCGCACCGCGTCCGTCAGCGTGCTCCACCGATGCCAGATGTTGGCGACGTGCAGCAGTCCATGGCGGTGGTTGTCTTTGGAGCCTTGCGCAAAAAAGCGAGCCGACTCGGGCGTGTTCGTGTAAGTGTCGCCGCTCTTCGTCAGCAGTCCAAGCGAAACCAGCGCGTTGAGCAGCATGGCAGTAGCGCGGGCATTCGCGTGGATCGTCGTCGCAATCTTCTCATCATTCGAGCCCTCGCCGACGGCGCTGAAGACGTCAAGTTCCAGCGCCGTAAGCAGGCAGCGACTGGGCATGTAGCCACGGATCATCTGGTCGAGTCGATCAGGCAGCACACCAGCCTTGTCGCGAGCCGCCATTGCCGCACGGTATTTTTCCCCATGCTCGATCGCCATGGTCTTCATGGCTGCTGCGTCCTTCCATACCAGGCGTTCCACAGGCTTGCCATCGCCGAGATGCGTGCCAACGATTTCGGCAACATCCGACGCTTTCACGTGTCGATACCACACCCCGGCCGGATAGATGACCATCACCGGACCTTCATCACACAGTCCCATGCAGCCGCAGGTAGTGACTTGCACATCGTGGCCGAGATCGCGCGCCTGGATCTCGCGATCCAGTGCGCCTAGCACAGCCAACGACCCGCTGGCCAGGCAAGAGGGAACACCTTCTGGTTTTTGCTGTGTGCAGACGAAGAGGTGAAAGCGAAACGGCTCCATCATGATCTCCAAACTCAAATAGGTTAGAGAGGGCTTCCCCAAGACGGTGCCAACTACCGTCGTTTTCCAGCCCTGAAGTGGCGTCCGAGATCAGCCCAGCGCTAGCGATGGGAACGGTGGCAGAGGATTACGGCCTCGAAGGGAAGACCGATCTCAAGCACGCATATGTGCTCACCCGGAAATACTCACAGACCTTCGGCCCTCACTTCTCCATCAGGCAGTATGCGCCTACCAATTCGGCGGATTCCGGTTTATCCACATTCCCGCGATACACCTCAACGTTCTTGCAATCGTACATCCCGTAGTTCTTGGGAAGTTCGACCATCAGGTAGTCACCGCTCGCCAGAGGTTTGCAACTCCCCGCTCCCTCGTTGCACTGCAGTTCCAGAGAGTTCCCGCCCTTCTCGACGTGAACAATGACCACCCCTGTTACCACCTGTGAGCTTTTCACCTTGACCGGCGTTTTCTCCTGCGCGACTGCAAACCCGCCAACCAGGATGATGAAAGCCGCTATAGCAAGTAGAGAAATGGCATTTTTCATAACCGCCTCCCGCAATTCAAAGGCTCTTTCAGCCCCGTTAATATTGTCCGGCTAAGAGCATCCTCTGTCTGTGATCTGTTGACCACGTAGATGTGACCTTTGCTGCGTCAAAAGTCACCCTCGCCTGTGACGAACGGTACAGCCGCTTTCGCCGCCCAGCGAGAAAATGACAGGTAAAACGATCTTCAATCGAGGTGTGCTTATGAAGAGAGTTTTGATCCTTGGTGCTGCAGGCCGAGACTTCCACAACTTCAACGTCCTGTTCCGTAATAATCCCGATTACCACGTAGTAGCATTCACAGCCACCCAGATTCCCGACATAGCCGGACGCCGTTATCCGCCGGAACTTGCGGGTCACTTCTATCCGGAAGGCATTCCCATCTTCGAAGAGAAAGACATCGAGAAACTGATCGCCGAACATGGCATCGACACGGTAGTCTTCTCCTACAGCGATATTTCCCACCAGAACCTCATGCACCTCGGCTCTCGCGCCGTGGCTGCGGATGCCGATTTCTGGCTTCTTGGGACCGAGCACACGCAAATCAAGTCGTCAGTCCCGGTCATTTCCGTGTGTGCCGTCCGTACCGGATGCGGCAAGAGTCCCGTGTCGCGCCTGGTCGCGACAGAGTTGCGCCGCCTCGGGCGAAGGACGGTTGTGATTCGTCACCCCATGCCCTACGGCGATCTGGCGCTCCAGGCTGTCCAGCGTTTCGCCACCATGGAAGACCTCGACCTCCAGCAATGCACTATCGAGGAACGCGAAGAGTACGAACCGCACATTAGCCAAGGGACCGTCGTCTATGCAGGAGTGGACTACGAAAAAATCCTCCGCCAGGCCGAAAAGGAAGCCGATGTCATTTTGTGGGACGGCGGCAACAACGACACGTCCTTCTATGTCTCCGATCTCGAAATCGTCGTCGTGGATCCGCACCGTCCCGGCCACGAACTCTTGTACTTCCCCGGCGAGGTCAACCTGCGCCGTGCGGATGTGATCGTGATTAACAAGGTAGACACCGCCCAGCAGCGCGACGTTGAGACGGTGTGCCAAAACATTAAGCTCCGCAACCCCAAGGCCGTGGTCTTTGAGATGGCCTGCCGCGTCTCTATTCCCGACTCGCATCTAGTCAAGGGGAAGCGCGTCCTGGTGGTGGAGGATGGTCCCACGCTCACTCACGGAGAAATGCCCTACGGCGCCGGTGTAGTCGCCGCGCGGCAATATGGGGCGGCAGAACTAGTAGATCCGCGGCCTTATGCCGTAGGGTCCATCCGCGGCACCTACCAGCGCTATGGTCATTTGACGAATCTTCTCCCCGCCATGGGGTACAGCGCCATGCAAAGGCACGAACTCGAGGAAACCATCCGCCGCACTCCCTGCGACCTTGTCTTGATCGCCACTCCCATCGACCTCGCGCGGGTCATCAAACTCGATCGACCCAATCTGCGCGTGACCTACGAAGTCGAAGAACTCACTCAGCCCGGCCTGGCCAAATTGATTGCCAACTTTGCCCACGCTCAAGAACCAGCACTCGCAGGAGCCGAACTAGGAGGCAGAAAATGAATGGCAATGGCAACCACGATGCCGATCAGAAAGACTTTCTCTCCATTCAAGATTTTTCGCCTTCTGACATCCAGTACCTGCTCACCCTGGGCCGTCAAGTCAAGGCTCACCCGAGCGCCTATGCCGGGGCCCTTCGCCGCCAGACTCTGGCCATGATCTTCGAGAAACCGTCGCTACGCACCCGCGTAACATTTGACGTAGGCATTCAGCAGCTGGGCGGCTTCTCCATCTACCTCTCACCCGCTGAGATCAATCTCGGCAAACGCGAGTCGGTCTATGACGTGGCCAAGAATCTCGAGCGCATGGTACAGGGCATCATGGTCCGCACGTTCTCCCATGAAGTAGTGGAGCAGATGGCTCGCTACGCCAACATTCCCGTCATCAATGGGCTCACCGACTACAGTCATCCCTGCCAGGCAATGGCCGATTACCTCACCATCTGGGAGGCGAAAGGCACTATCGAAGGGCTGAAGGTAGTTTTCTTGGGTGACGGCAATAACGTAGCTCGCTCTCTTCTGTTTGCCGGAGCCCAACTGGGCGCGCATGTTTGGGTGGCTACGCCTCCAGGCTACGAACTCGACACCCACTCCATAGCGTGGGCCCGCAAGCGCGGAGCGGAGACCGGCGGCACCTGCACCGTCACCAATGATCCGGACGAAGCTGCCTCCGACGCCGACGTCATCTACACCGATATCTGGGCCAGCATGGGCAAAGAGAGCGAAGCCGACAGCCGGAGGCATATCTTCCTCCCGTATCAGGTCGACTCGACTCTCTTCCAGCGCGCTAAGCAAGATGCCATCTTTCTGCACTGCCTCCCCGCGCACCGCGGCGATGAAGTCACCAACGATGTCATCGATTCGGCCCGATCGCTCGTATTCCAGCAAGCCGAGAACCGCCTGCACGCCCAGAAGGCAATCATGCTGGAACTGATGAAAGGCGAATTCGTAAAATTGCCAGGTTTGGCGGAACTACAGGAGTTGGTGCACATGTAAGCATCTATGTATGAACTGTCGTCCTGAGCGAAGGACCTATGCACATCGCGGTTGCGAAATGCACAGCTCCTTCGTGGACCTCACGGTGACAACTCATACTTGAATTGCGTTGCGGCATATGAAAACCATCCTCCTCGCTATCGGCGGAAACTCCCTGATTCGCGCAGGAGAGGCGGGAACCATAGCCGAGCAACGCGCCAACGCCCAGCGCACCGCCGGTCAGATCATCGGCCTCATCCGCGCCGGCTACCGAATCGTCCTCACCCACGGCAACGGCCCGCAAGTCGGAGCCGCGCTTCTTCGCTCCGAGCGCGGAGCCAGCCAGGTCCCCGGCCTCCCGCTCGATGTTTGCGACGCCTCCACCCAAGGCGAAATCGGATACCTTCTGCAGCAAGCGCTACAGACCGAACTGCACCAAGCCGATCTGCACGTGCCGGTCGTAACGGTTCTAACCCAGTCACTGGTCTTGCCGGACGATCCCTCGATGCAGCATCCTAGCAAGCCGATCGGTCCGTTCTATTCGCGCGCCGATGCCGAGGAACGCCAGCGCCTTCTCGGATGGAACATCGTGGAAGATGCGGCCCGCGGGTATCGCCGTATCGTTCCGTCGCCCGATCCGGTAGGCATTCTCGAACTGGAAGTCATCCGCAATCTGGTCGGCCAGGGAGTGCTAGTCATCGCCTGCGGCGGCGGCGGAATCCCTGTCATCTGGAAAGATGGAAGCTTGCAAGGCGTCGAAGCGGTAATCGATAAGGATCGTGCTTCCGCCTTGCTGGCTTCACGCCTGGCCGCCGATCTCTTTGTGATTGCGACGGACACCGACTACGTCTATCTGAACTACAAGAAGCCAACCCAAACCCCGCTGCTGCAAGTCGGTGCAGCCGAACTGGGCGAGCACGCACGAGCGGGCCATTTCCCCCCCGGCAACATGGGCCCCAAGATCGAATCCGTATTGCGCTTCCTGCGTCAGGGCGGGAAGGAAGCTATCATTACCTCATGCGAGAATCTGTGCCAGGCAGTAGCCGGATCCGCCGGCACGCACATGTTCCCCGATCGCAACCGTGCGGAAATCGAGAGCAACACTGATCTGGAAACTAAAGCTCTCTTCGTGGGAGGACGCTAAATGCCACAGCCGACGATCATCCCGCTCAGGCCCCCGACGCCGATCCAGACAGCCGCATCAGATTCGCCGCGTGCAGGTGCAATGCCCTTGAAACATGTGATCGAATCGCAGCAGTTCACCGTCCCCCTGCTCATGGAACTCTTCGGTCGCTCGCAAGGTATGGAGCGCGTGGTAGCCCGCGGAGGCACGCTCGACTACCAGCACCGCATCATGACCACCCTCTTCTATGCCCCCTCGACCCGCACCCGGCTTTCATTCGAAGCCGCCATGCATCGCCTGGGCGGAAGAGTCCTGTCCACCGAGCACGCCGGCGCGTTCTCATCCGAAATCGAAGGCGAGCAGGTAGAAGATTCCATCCGCATCATCAGCGGCTATTCCGATGTAATAGTCATCCGCCACCACGACGAAAATGGCGCCCGCCGAGCAGCCGAAGTCTCGCAAGCTCCAGTCATCAATGCCGGAGACGGCAATGGCGGCCAGCATCCTACCCAGGCCCTGTTAGACCTGTACACTATTTACCGGCAGCGTCCGCTGGATGGGCTGAGCGTGGCCATCATCGGCGAGCTGGACAAAGGGCGCACAGCGCGTTCACTGGCCTATTTGCTGGCCAAGTTCGACCGGGTAAAGATGTTTTTCGTAAGCCCGCCGCAGCTCCAGATGAAGCCCGACATCCTGGCCTATCTAGACGAGCACGGCATCCGCTACGAACTGGAGTCGGACATTGACCGTGTAATTGGCGAGGTTGATGTGGTCTACCAAACCAGAATCAGGCCCGAGCGAGTGCGGGACATCGCAGGGCGAAACGATGGCCGAGAAAGCGACGGCCTCAAGCGTTACGCCATCGATTCCAAAGTAGTCGAGCGCATGAAGCCGGACGCGCTAATCCTTCATCCGTTGCCCCGCACGGTCGAGCTAGACAAGTCAGTCGATGCCGATCCCAGGGCCATGTATTTCCGCCAGGCCATGAACGGTCTCTACGTGCGGATGGCTCTGCTGACTATGCTGTTGGATAAGGAGCAGTGAGGAGGAATGCCATTGGATCTTAAGCGGCTGGAATCTAAAGAAATCCGAAGCGAGAGCTAAGTCATGACCCTATCTATTTGGCCACACGACACCGCTTTGGAACCCGATCAACCTCTGAAACCCTTCGGCCACCTGACTTGCTTCGTCGCCTCACCGTTCCAGCCAAAGGATCGCTTCGATGATCTATTCGAGCTTGTGGGCGGCGTGTGTCAGGAACTGCGCGCCGCGCTCCAGGTGGAGGAGTTTCAATGTGTAAGATCAGACAACATCGCGAGCGCCGGCGTTATTCATCCTGAAATTTGGCAGTACCTAAAACGCGCTGACGTCATCGTCGCGGACGTGTCGGGACAGAATGGAAATGTGTTGCTCGAACTTGGGGTCGCGGCTGCTTGGCAAAGGAAAGAACAAGTAATCATCTTGAGGGAAGAAAGCGCTGACGAGAGACATCTTTTCGATATCAACCCCGCGCGGCACATCGAGTACACGCGGACCAGTTCGGGATTCGCGCTCCTGCGGAAGAGGCTCGGCGAGGTGATGCTACAGGCTGTTGCTGCGTCTCCCTTCGCAGACGTTCCGACCGCAACGTCGGAAATCCCTCTAACCGCCAAGCTCGACGATGGCAGGGATTCCGCCGATCTATGGGTGCCCCCGATTTCGCATAGGCGCATGCTTGAGGACTGTCTCGAATTTGGCTCGCTCTACAACTTTAGTCAGTCATGGCTGGCCCTCGGGGGTTCGAAGCCCGCAAAGGTCAAGGTGAGAGCGGAGCTACGATTCACCGAGCGTCGCGAAACGCCAGCCGGTCAATGTTGGATGGGAATTAATCTACGCGCGCAACTTTTCTGGGCAAATCTAGGCCACCTCGTGCTGTTACGGTCGAATGGAACAGTGGTCCGAACCGCGCGGGACGATGATCCGGCGTCTCATCGAGATGTCATTTTGGGGCAACTTGATCCTTACAATCCCGAGGATTTTGTCCGGTTCGAAATCTCCATGGACGATGCTACCTGGGGGATCCAGGTGGGAACCGTGAAGACCAGTGTCCCTCTCACAGAAATGGGCTTCGTGTTTGCGGCAGGCCGTATTCTCGTGCAAACGTACATGTGCCGCGTGGGTATTCGGTGCGTCGAAGTGCTTCCGAGTTAAACATGCACGCGAGCGCCAAGACGAGCACTCGTTTTTCAACCTTTGAAAGGGACCTTATGACTACCGAACTAATAGAAAAATCCACGCACACCGATTACTTCGTAGAGCTAGAAAACCAATACGGAGCCCACAACTATCATCCGCTAGACGTAGTAATCGAGCGCGCCGAAGGCGTGTGGGTCTACGACGTCGAAGGCAAGCGTTACCTCGATTGCCTGGCCGCCTACTCCGCGGTAAATCAAGGGCACTGCCATCCCAAGATTCTGCAAAC
>JBEKLO010000088.1:0-17494 GCA_050010155.1 Terriglobales bacterium | reverse complement strand
CGGTTCGGGAAGACGTGGTTCAATCTGCGCCACCAACTCTCGGATAGGCATGGATGAAATCAGATGTTCGGCGCGATATTCTTCCAAATCTCCGTTAGCACTGCGCGCGGTCACTACCCACAGATTGTTAGCCGAATCGAAACGGCAGCCCGTAACTTTGCGGTCCATCATCACCTTGCCGCCGAGTTTGCGGACTTTCTCCGCACACGCTTCCCACATCATGCCTGGCCCCAGCCTCGGATAGCGGAAAGTGTCGATCAGCGTCTTCACAATTTGCTTGCGGTCTTTGGGTTTGTGTCCGGCAAGCAGGGCGTGCTTAATCGCCGAACCGAGCGACAGGCCCTTAATCCGCTGCGCAGCCCAATCGGCGGAAATCTCACTGCAGCTCATCCCCCACACCTTCTCGGTGTAGGTTTTGAAGAAAATGCGGAATAGGCGCTTGCCAAACTGGTTTGTAACCCAATCCTCAAAGGTCTTCGGGTCGCGCGTGGGGCTCAAGCGGGCAGCCAGGAACGAGAGCATGCATAGCGTCGACTCGATCAAGCCGAGTTTCGACAGCGCCTCGAATGGTTTTAACGGATATGTGTAGAACTTGCCGCGGTAGTAAATGCGCGACGACCGGGGACGATCGAGCATGTCCTCGCCAGCGATCTCGGTCCAAAGATCCTCGACTTCGCGAGACTTCGAGAAGAACCTGTGCCCACCGATATCGAAACGGAAGTCCTTGTAGTTGACGGTGCGAGAGATTCCACCGACGTATTGGGGATCGCTCTCGAGGACAACTACCGGGGCACGCTGCTTCGACAACTCATAGGCGGCGGTTAATCCCGCCGGCCCGGCCCCGATGATTGCTGCCTTGAAAGTCGATCGTTCCATAGCGTTCGTCGGGAGCGAATCGGCTCCCTACCCGGAAGTGGCAACCTTAGTTCGACGTGGACGAAGTGCGGAGTGCACGACTGATTCCCTGCGATGGAATGGCAATCGCGATGCCAGCTCAACACGAGGGATTAAGTGCAAGACTAACATAGAGTTGCGCTATCCAGCTGGAGCAGATGGCAAGCGAGCGCGGGGCAAAACACGCGGATGATGGGGAGAAAAACCCGATCTGGGGCTGGACTGAAGAACATAGGAACACGCACCGGAATTAAAGTTTCGGCAAGCAGGGCAGAAGGCGGTTAAGAAAAGATGTGGCCGCAAACAGCACTTTGCGGCTCCGCGGTCACTGTTATCGCGCGTAGTCTTGCGGAAAACTACGTTGCCGGAAATCAAGCTTGCTCCGTTTTTGGCAGTCGGACACTTCCCCTGAGCTGGCTACTGCGGCAACGGTTTTGCCTGCGTGCCCGGTTTGACGCCCGCATGTTTTTTCGCCTGTGCCATTAATTCCAGAACTTTGTCTTTGCCTTCGTAATTCGGGTTCGTGTCCAACAACTTTTGCCAAGTGGCAGTAGCTTTGGCAATATCCATCTTGCCCTGCCATTCGACGACACCAAGATTGAACAACGTATTGGCCTTATTCGGGTCGTAGGAAAGCGATTTCTGAAACTCTGTGATGGCCGCATCGGCGTTGCCGGTGTACCAAATGGCAGTTGCCATGTCGGTGCGAACGCCTGTGTTGGTTGGCTCAATCTTCAGTGCGCGCTGGTAGTAATCGATGGCTGTAGGGTACAGCTGGGCGTCGTAATAGACGTTCCCGATGTTCTCTAGAAGTCCGGCGTTGTTCGGGTCGGCTTTGAGCTTTTCGATCAACGGTCCAGCTTGGGTGTCAGCCATTTTCTGCATCTCAGCCGGCGATGGCGCCTGCGTACCCGGATTTCCCATGGCGGGAGCCGGAGCAGATGCGCTGGCGGTCTCAGCCGCCGCGGACGCTGGACTCTGCGACCCGCGGATGAACCAGCCGCCGGCGATTCCCACCAGCAGGCAGATAACGGCCAACACGTAAGCCTGTATGCTTGTCCATTGCTCATTGGAATTCGAATTAGAAGTTGCTTGTTTTGTATCCGTCATTTGCTCAGTGCTCCTTCGATCTCGTTTTCTTCGCTCGCGAAACGCACCGCAATCCGCGTTTCTCCATCCGCCCGTGACGCTAGCTCTTGCCCTGCATCTGGACGTCAGCCATCAGTTTCTGCACCGTTGCTTTGCGCTCCGTGCTCAGCTGCGGATTCGACTTCAGCAACTGCTGCCAAGCGGCGATCGCTCCCTTGCTGTCTTGTTTTCCCTGCCATTTGATCATGCCGAGGTTGAAGAGCGAGTTGGCGTCCTTGGGGTCGTACTGCAGCGCCTTCTGAAGCTCGTTGATCGCCCCCTCCACGTCTCCGTTGTAGTACAGGCTGGAAGCCAGCTGAGTGCGAATGGCAACGTTCTTCGGATCGACCTGCAATGCCTTGTCGTAGTAGTCGGCCGCTTCCTTGAACTGATGGGTGGCTTGGTACATATTACCGACCTGCTTGAGCAGATCGGTGTTGGTCGGGTCGCTTTTCAGCTTTTCGAGAAGCGGCGCCGCTTTCTTGTCGGCCATCTGTTTCATCTGATCGAGGCTGGGCATCTTTCCGCCGCCCATACCTGGAGGTGCTGACGACTGGACAATAGCCGCGGGTTGTACTGCGGGTGATTGCGAACCGCGGAAGAGGTATCCGATCGCCAACCCAACCACGAGGCAAACTGCCGCCATTGCATATACGTGTTTCGCTTGCCAAGCGGAGCCGCTAGTTCCCTGCTCAACTACCTCATTTGGCATTGGTCATCTTCTCCTTCAATCTTCGCATTGTTCGTTCCTCAAATCACTCCGCGGGAAATTCCGGTTATTCAGGGCACTCCGCATGCCACATTACAATCCGCGAGAATCAGTTTCTATCCGCTTGTTTTCAATACAGTGCAAGCTAGTATTCCAGCGAGGGCGTCGTGGGAGATCAGTTGTCCGCGCCTTTCTCCCTATGATCTGCGGATTTTTCCCCGCATTAGTGTTGGGACGAACAGAAGCTCTACCCTGATACCTTAGCGGCCTGGGGGCGCACGGGCAGCATGCGCTATCACAGGCGAATGTGACGTACATCACACGACGGAAGTAGGCGGTTTGCCGACCTTGTTCTACTTTTGGGCGAACCCGCGCAACCTTTGTGAAGGAATCGTACGCGGCTTCTGCTGTGCAACCTGTAAATAAGTGCACTCCGCGGTCGAGCGCGCGATATTTCGACCCCCATGACACCAGTTGGATCTTAAGGATGACGGCTGGGTACTTGCAACTCACCTCCGCGCTGCCGGGCCTCGGCAGCGAGTTGCATCTGCCCGGTCGCTTCATAAAGATCTGCAAGCCTGTTCCAACGGTTCGCGACTGTGGGAGTTCTCCGGGCCGCTTCCTGCTGGAACGCGATTGCTTCAGACCACTGTCCGAGAATCCGATGTGCCTCGGAGCGCTCTTCAGCGATCTCGGCGTAGAGTTCAGGGGCGAGCGATTCCCCTCCATTGCGAAACGGGCTATGTTTTTCCGCCCCCGCAAGCGCGGTCAGAGCCTGCTCGGGATGGTTCAGTACAATTTGGAGTTTCCCCAGAGTCATGTACATATCGAGCGGCTCCGTGGACTCTTCCGCCGCGCGCTCGACGGCCTCGATCGCAGCAACGTTGCGGCCCTCGCTTGCATAGAGCAGTCCGAGAGAGTATGAGGCGGCGCTGTTTTCGTTGAGTGCAAGCGATGTGCGATACTCCTGCTCCGCTTCGCGGTTGCGTTGCTGCCGCTGAAACAACGACGCTAGTAATAAATGGGCATTCGGATCTACGGGATAGAGAGCGGAGGCTCGCCGCAGCGACGCCTCCGATTGCTGGTCGCGATGCAATTCGAAGAAGAGCGCTCCGGAATTCAGATAGAAGTCGTAAAGCGCTGGACGCGACGCTACGGCAGGCGGCGTGAGCTGCTGTGTCAGGCAGTCAATCTGCAAGCGGCCGATCCATGGAAGATTCTGCTGCGTGTTGCGCAGGAGCACCAGGGAAACATCATCCATGTAAACCGCATGCCACGCTGCACTCTGACAGAATGCGAACGGATCCATCTTCTGCAACCCGCGGAATCCCGATGTAGCGAGCACCAGAACATTCAGATTCCAGCGGTCGGCTTCAGATTTCCACAACTGCGAGTCCGGACTCTCACGGTAGAGCTTGCTCTGCTCGACGACGAGATCGGGGCTGAGGCGATCTCCGCGACCATCGATGAAATCGGGATACCGTGGGCCTAGCGCCCAGGCCGCATAACCACCCAACGCATACTCTTCAAAAATGTTTCCCGGCAACTGTTCACGCCGGATGAAAGCCGCGGCGCGATCCGGGAACCAGGACGATTCTCCCGCGCCGAACCTCCAATCCGCACTGAAAACCACGTACGTGCGACTCGATACAAAGTCGGCAATATGCAAGAGTGCAACACAGCAGAACAAAACGGTCACAATTATGGTCAATGAGTCGGGTACCAGGACTAGCGGCCGTGTCGTCGCTACTGTTTCAGCCGTTGCACTGCTACGGCCAACGCAGAGCTCGCTCAACAAAGGGCCGCCGAGTGTAGCAACGGTAATGACGAACAAACCCATGTAGCGCGCATGAGCCACTCCCGAATAGAGCGCTATCAGGGTAATGAGCGCGGCCCCAGGCTGTCGTTTCCAAAAGAAGAGCCCGATCAGAATGACCGCGATCAATAGCAGCCAGGTAAATCCATTCTCCATGTGCCGGATGTCGATCAGTTGGTACAACAACGAGCGAGAAATCGGCACACCCTGGAACTCACCGATGAAACTGGTGCTATTGAGTCTTCCCTTAGGTGGGGCTGCGAGTCCCGATAGCGTGAGTGAAGTGACATAAATTTTGGGGCCCCAGGGATTCACGAGCGTGGCCGCCCCGCACGCCGCAAGCCAGGGCCATACTTTCTTCAGCCGGAGAAGTACGGCCTCTCGTCGCTCTGAAAATAGCGAATCCCAGACCTCAATCAGCAAGTAGGCACTAATGGCGCCGAGGCCCGCGATAAAACCCGGGTGGAGATTAACCCAGAACAGCATGACCACTGGCAGCAACCATGGTTGGGAACGGGCTCCCCGGTGGTAGGCCCAGAGCTCGCCAAGAAAGAGGGCGAAGAATATGGTACTAAAGAGGTCAGCGCGCGGAGCTGTGCGAGCGGCAATGGACTGAACCGCAAGCATCGCCAGGACAGCGCTGCCTATGTCTCCCCGGCGAAGCAAGTAAGCTACGACCGCCAGACATGCCAGCGCGGAAAACCAACTCAATCCAGCATAGCCAAAGGCACAGTACGTCAAGTAAAGCAGCACGCCGGCAAACGGTGGATAGGCCCACGGTTTTCCCGCTGAAGTAAACGACAGGACGTCGGTGCGGGGGATCTGGCGACGCTGAACCACGTAGCGTCCAGTCGCCAGGTGCCACCCCATGTCGTAGTCGGAAACCGTGTGCAAGCCGGCGCACAAAGCGCTCAGCAATACTAGAAAAATGAAAATCAGCCGGACAACTGGATAAGCCTTCTTTGCAGAAAATCCCATACTTTAAGACTAGCTTTCGATGAATGAGATCGCCCTATCCTGAGTATTGCACGACGTGTTCGACCCATTCCACCAGATCTCAGTTACCAGCCTCGACCGATCACCGAAGAGGCCTTAGCAGCTCTGCTACCGGTGCAGAAGACCCGTTTCCGCGAACTGATTATATGATTGACCGGATAGCATCTTAATCGCTAACCACTTCGTCAGGTGAGAATGCAATATGCCCAAATGGGTTGAGGTTTGTGCGGAATGAGCGGGGATTCCATTCCTCCTGCGTCCGATGGAGATCGGGGATTGTCATCGCAGCCGGCAAGCTGGTTCCGCGAGAGGCCATGGTTCTTGATTCTTTCGGCAGTCGCTTTAACCTACGCCTTCCTTGCGGGCTTCCGCACCGTCAGCGACTACGACATATTCTGGCAACTGGCGACTGGACGCTGGGTTGCTCAACATCATACGATTTTCTCGACTGATGTTTTCTCTTACACCGCGCAGGGCCGGCCTTGGATCTACCCGGTTGGATCAGGACTACTCTTCTATAGCCTGTTTCTTCTCGGAGGATACGGCCTGCTTTCATGGTTGGGAGCGCTCGCATGCGCCGGCACGATTGCTTTACTGCTGCGGCGTGGTTCGGCGATCACGGCTGCGCTGGCCATCATCGCGGTTTCGGCAATCGCGGCCCGTACCGCTCCTCGCGCTGACATGTTCACGGTTGTCTTGTTCGCGGCTTTCCTGAGCATCCTCTGGGAACAGTACGAAAGCGGCACGGGCAAACTGTGGGCCTTGCCGTTCTTGATAGTGGCTTGGGTAAACCTGCATCTTGGCTTCCTCGCTGGACTGGCGCTGGCTGGTCTCTACGCGGCAGCGGAAGCACTACGTCTGTTTGATGGGCAACAGAGGCAACGCGCCAAGCAGCGCCTCACGGCCGCGCTTCCCTGGCTAGTAGCGACTTTGTTGGCCACGCTAGTAAATCCCTGGGGATGGGGTATCTACCGGGCGATCCTCCGACAGGAAGCGGCCATGTCCGTCCACTCCGAGCGCATCACGGAGTGGACCCGCATTTCGCTCACTTCGGCGAGCTTGCAGCAAGCCCTCTCGCTTCGCGATCCGGCGAGCTCGGCCGAGTGGCTGCTATTGGCCGCCATTTTCATGGCGGTTATCGCTGTATTCCGCCGACAGTGGTCGAGTGTCGTGCTGCTCGTGGGAACAGTTTGGATGGCGATGCAACATGTTCGCTTCATGGCGCTTTTGGCATGCGTGGTCGTAGTTGTGGGAGGCGCAGTCCTCACGCCAGCGCTAGAGGGCGCCGCGTCGCGGATCCGGGACAGGCGGCTGTATGCCATTCTCGGGGGTGGCTTGGGAGCGGCGCTCATCCTGCTCGCGGGGCTCCGCTCGGTTGACCTTGTCGGTAATCGATACTACCGCAGCGGCACTGAGATCAATTCTTTCGGCGCGGGTCTCTCGTGGTGGTTCCCTGATGGTGCGATGGCTTTTATTGATCGCGAAAACTTGCCTCCCCAGATCTTTAACGGCTATGAGGCAGGTGGCTTCCTGATTTGGAGGCTCGGACCGAAATATCGCGACTACGTTGACGGACGCGCCCTTCCCTTCGGCCCGGAGTTGTTCACTCATTTGCAGCAAATACTGCAATCTCCGCCCGATTCGCCAGAATGGCAGAACGAAGCTGATGCTCACGGCATTAACACAGCGGTGTTGTCTCTGGCGCGCTATAACGGCTTGAAATACGTTGGATCGGTGCTGCCGCAGTACTGCAACAGCGAAAACTGGCGCCCCGTGTACCTTGACGAAGTTTCGGCGGTCTTTGTGCGCCGACTGCCGCAGACGCAGGCATTGATCCAACGGTTTCCGGTTGATTGTGCAACCGCGCCGCTTCCCGCGGTTGATTCTTCCCGCAATCGGCAAGCGGAATTCAACCGCTGGGCCAATGCCGCCTCAGTGCTTCTCGCTCTGCACCGCAATCAGGAGGCGGCGACCGCCAGCGCACGGGCGCTGTCCCTCTTTAGCGATAGCGCGGCGCTTTGGTACATTCGCGGACAGGCGCTCCTATCGACGAATCATCCTCGTGAAGCAGAGCAAGCGCTACTGCAATCCGTTGCGCTCGAGGTCAATGTAGCTACCTGGTACCAGCTTGCAGATCTTTATCGCAAGCAACGTCGTTTCCCAGCTGCCATCGATGCCTTGGAGCGGCTGACTGTGATCTCGCCCGACCCACCCTCGATTCTTATGACGCTCGCGTACACCTACCTCGAATCAGGACGTCCGAAGGACGCTCTGGAAGCGTTCGACAGGACGGAAAAAGCGTTGCCCGTGGGAAGCGCTCCGGCCCTAGCCGACGTGAACAACGGTCGGGCACTCGCATGGAACATGATCGGCAATTTGACGAAGGCAACCCTTTTTGAAGAGAAAGCCATTGCCCTCGCGCCTCAGACCGCAAACTATTGGAGCCAACTGGCGCAGTTTTACGACCTTCAGGGACGAGCAGCAGATGCTCAGAAGGCCCGCGAACAAGCTGAAGGGTCCCTCAGCGGCTTTGCACCATAATCAGATACGTTTTGCGACCTAAGTAGGTATGCAGAATTGCTATTTGTTTAGCGAGTTCCGCTGCCCACTTGGTCGTACGCCTGTCGCCGTAGCAGCAACGCGGTAGAGTTATTGGGGTCAATCTGGAGCGCTACCGCGAATTCTTGTTCTGCGGTTTTATAGTCTCCTAAGTCCATCAGAATCTGCCCAGAATTGATCAGGCAGGAAAGCGCCATGTCGCTGCTGCCAGTGGAACGTCCGGCAAGTTGATATTGTTCCAAGGCATTTTGAAGCTGACGCCCTGAAAACAGAATCTCTGCCATATTGTAATGACAATCTGCGAGATTAGCGTCTAAAGAACAAGCTTCGCTGTAGTGTTGAAATGCCTCATTAACCCGGCCGGAGCTTAGGAGGGCATCAGCAAAAAGCTCCTCGAGCATCCAGTCTGGCTTATCGGCAACAACGCGCGCTCGCGTGATCAAACTCAAGCCGGTTTGCCAGTTCTGCAAGTCGCGACGAGTGGCCACCGACAACACAAGAATCAGACACAATGCAGTACACATCCGTATGACAGGATTGATGGCAGTCAGCGAAAATACATCATTCAACCCCCATACGATAATGAGAAAAAGACCGATGCAGGGAATATAAGCGTAACGGTCGGCCATTGCCTGATGACCGACCTGGACAATTCCGATTACTGGAATCAGTGTTGTGACAAACAAAAGCCAGCCCATTGTAAGGTAGCGAGCCCGGTGGACGTACAACACCGCCACAGTGATCGCTAATAACGTGACTGCTGATGCGATGACGTCAGTCCAGGGCAAGGTGTGGTCTGGGAGTGGATAAAAGACGGCCAGCTTTGTGGGCCAAAACATCTTTCCGATGTATGCGACGTACGAAACGGTTGCATTTCCCAGGCGCGCAGTGAGCGGTAACGCAGATATACCTACTACAGCACCGCCGGAGCGCTGCGCGGCGATGGTCAGGGCGGAACTCGCCGTGCTCATCAATACCAGCGGCAACTTCTCAGTGGACAAGCGCAACCACTTAGCTCGGATTGGTAGATTCCTATATCGTTGCAACGGCCAATAATCAAGTAGCAACAAGACAAGCGGGAGGCTCACTGCCATGGGCTTCGACATCAGCGCAAGCGAAAAAGTGGCCATGATGACCAGGTACCGATTCCAACTTGGCCGCTGAATGTACCATCCGTAGGTGGCAATCGTAAGAAGAGAGAAGAGAGTACAGAGGAGACTTTTTCTTTCCGCGACCCAGGCAACAGTTTCCACGTTTAACGGATGCACGGCAAATAGGGCGGCCACCAACAGGCTGCGCCACACAGCGCCCGTGGCCTTTTGCAGCAGCAAAAACAGAAGAAGAACGTTTGCCGCGTGCAGCGCGACGTTAATCAAATGATGAGGTCCTGAACGTAAGCCAAATAATTGGCAATCCACCATGTGGGAGATCCACGTAACTGGATGCCAATTGGCTTCGTAGAAACTCGTGAAAGCCCACGCCACATTGGCCAAACTCACACCAGTGCTGACATGAATGTTCTTGGTAACATAAGCACCGTCATCAAAGTTGAGGAACTCATGATGCTCGACTGGACCATACAACAGCATCGTGGCGAACACGAGCATTGCGCCAAGCAGTATCGGCTTCTGGCGTAGATCACGGGTCCATCGTTCAAAGGGACGGATGCTCACCGGTGACCTGCATCGCAAGAATTCGCAATCATTGTGACCTCAATTAAACTTACGCCAGTTGCACAGGACCGGGGCGTTATCGTAGGGCAAGGCCAAGCGCAACTCCTGATCAGCCGCTGCGGGGTCGTAGCGCTGCAACAGGAAGCCGTAATTGAGATGTAATAGTCGGTCTTCTGGGTTTTGCAGGATGGCCCACTGATATTCGGCGACTATCTCGCCATAATCGGTTGTTCCGTTGGCCTCACTTTTCGCTCGTAAGACATCTTCGGCATTGTTTAGTTGATTTGTAAACGGAGGCCGCTCCAGTTTAGCGAGAACCAATCCAGCGACCCGTAAACGATCATAAGGCGTAAATCCGAGCAGTCGCTCGCATTCTTCCTGGGAAGCGACATCACCGCTCACTGTGCTCTGTCGTAATTCGGCCGGCAGCATGCTTTCAACCTGGAGGAAGAGCGCACGCGCTAGCAGGTAGCTCCCGCGTGGATTCATATGCACGTGGTCGTAAAAGAGCTCTCGGCCCGGGACCTCATGCGCACTCTCGCCGGCAAAAACGGCGGCCGCATCAACTATGCCGACGCCCGGACTAGTTCCAGCGACTCCGCGAATCACATCATTCAGTTTGCTATCGGCGCGAAAATGAAGTGTATCGAGATCCCGAGCGCGCACGAAGAGCTCTTTGGCTCCCGCAAAATCACCGAGAGCCCACAGGCAACGAGCAATGCGAAACTGTAGCTCGGCATATTGAGGATCAATATCTGCTGCCGAGAGATACAACTTCAGAGCCTCAGTGTACGCTCCCGCGTTCTCGAGATCCGCACCACGCTTAACTAACTCCTCCCAGGAACGCAACTCATCCTCGCGAATGCCTTCGCGGTGCAGCGAAGCGAAAGGGGCACAGTCCTTTAGGTTCGTGGCTCCGGTGCTGATAAGGACCTGAGCCCCCGAGTGACGGGCGATCGCGATAATATCGCGCAAGTTCGTTGCAAAATTCGCGTATACCGGCCTCATTTGTGGGGAATCGGCGCGAACCTGCCTGTCTAGAAACATTTCCATGCCTCGCCACCCCGGCGTGTTTTTCTGGCTCGCGCTGGTGACCTTCCCGACAAGCTGACCAACCCTGGTGGAATTGAAAAAAATTCTGGCGCGAATGGCTGGAAGACTCAAGTCCAACGGCGTCAACACTGTTCCTGGCCCAAAGGGCCCGACAACTTCCGTATTGCCAGCGTAAATTACAAAAAGGTCCGGCTGGTAGTGCACCAAGTCCTCGACCATGGGCAGAAGCGCATGCGAGTTGATAGCAGTAATGCCGGTGTTGATAACCTCGAACTTTGCCGAGGGGTAGCGGTCTCGCAGCATCATCTCCAGGTATCGGGCAAATCCGTAGGTAGGATCGGGATCACCAAAGGCAACCGACTCGCCTAATATGAAGATCCTATAGGTCCCCGGGGGTTTTGTTGCGGGAATCATGAACGGCCTAGGTGCTCGGGACATACCCGGCGGGAAAAAGGGCGCGGAGAAGGATGGGTTGTCGCAATAAGCAGGGTGCCCATGATCTGTGCAAGGGAGCGTGGCGCCCGTTGGCGTTCCCACCCCACAGACGCGCAGCGCTACCTCGGCAACCGCGAGCAGAAAAACGGGAACCAGAATGGCGGTCGCCGAGATAGCCAACAGGCGACGACCGCGATGCTTCGGTACTGCCTCCGTGATGTGCGGATCCGCAAGTACAGTCATCTTTTCGACCAGGTTCTTGGGCTCTTATTATGAGGGCGATGGGGTCTCACTAGTGAGGTGAAAGGCAATTATCATGCCACGGGCAGCGGCTCACTAAATGCTGGAAGGAGAAGCATTTAGAGAGTTTTTGACAGGATTAACACGAGGGAGAGAGGGTCAAAACGCACGCTGAGTGAGGGGAAATGCTCGATTTAGGCCGACAAATGGGCAGCGCACGCACAAGGCGCTCATATGAAGTTGAAAGGAAGGACGGCAAGAGAATGTTGGCGACCGTAGGTTCCGATGATGAATCCGCATCCATCATCTGCCGAGTCTCCGCGGGCAATTGCGCAGAGGCTACAACCGCCGAGCAACTTTAGAAATTGCCATACATCATCTGCGCGGCGCTCGTGCCGCGAGTCAGGGTGACGATCCAGACGAAAAGCAGGAGCAGAACATAGAGCGGCGGGAGCCAGAACCATCGCCAACGAGCCAGTAGCACCATCGGTCCGGCGGGTGAGCCTGCTGGCGCGGCCTCAGCGTCCTCCGATTCAGTCGAATAGCGACTGAGCCCGTCGATGGCAAGAAGCACGATCGTGTAGCCCACGGCTAGTGCGAGAACCAGCAGGTAGAGACTCCCGCTCAGAAAGTGGACATGGTAGCTCGCTGGCAACAGGATCGCCGCCAACATTTGACGGGCTTGGTGCAGCGAGTTGGCGCGAAAAAAAATCCATCCTAGACTCACGAGACTGATCGTGGCAACCCATGAGAGTGCGGTCCATGGGACTCTGGGAGGCGTCCAGTCGAGCCTGCGCTCCAGACCTTCCACTTGGCGATGCAAGAGAAGGAGCAATCCCTGATAGGCACCCCACAGAAGGAAGAGAATGCTCGCCCTGTGCCACAATCCGAACAGTACCATGGCAATCAGCAAACTGAGATTTCGCCACCACGCTTCACGGCGCAAGCGCATCAGCGGAAAGAAAACATAGTCGCGAATCCAAAAAGATAGCGACATGTGCCACCGGGTCCAGAAGATCGACGCGCTCGTCGATGCAAAGGGACGGGCAAAATTCTCGGGGATCGTGAAGCCTAGCGCCTGGGCCGAGCCGATCGCGATGTGCGAGTACCCAGCGAAGTCGAAAAATAGTTGCAGGCCGTAGCCGAACGTGAGGCACCAGACGTCTGGACCGCTCCAGTTAGCAACGCGATCGAATCCGGAAATGATGCCATCGCCAGCCAGAATTCCCTGTCCCAGCAATTTGGCCAACTGCATCATAAGCACGCCGGTGGCGATGCGCTGGCACCCACGTGCGATGTCATCCCAGCGCGTGACGCTCTCTGAACGGAATTGCGGAAGCATCTCAGACATGCGGCAGATGGGTCCAGAGATAGTAACCGGGAAGAAAACCATGTAAAGGGCAAATTCGAAAAACGACGGGTCGACATCGTCGTCTTGATAAACGTCAAACAGGTAGCTCATCGCCTGGAATGTCCAGAACGAGATGCCCAGGGGCAACGCAAGGTGCGCGAAGCGCTGCAGGGACGAGAACGGAAGATGAAGCGAAGCCTCCGGCAGGTATTTGAAGGAACTCAGCAGCACAAGATTCAGAACAATTCCGATGGAAAGAGCTACGCCTGAACGCGTCCCGCGAAGCCATTTTCCTACAAGATAGTTCACAACCGTCGAGGCAATGAGAACGGCGGCGAACCAGACCCCCCACGTCAGATAGAGCGCATAGCTTGCAATCAGGATTGTAGACTGCCTGATTGGCCGCGAGCGGACCTTTGCCAAGACTACGGCGCATAGCAGGAAAGCCAGAGCATAAGAAATAATCCGAAACAAGGTTCCTCCGTGTGCGTTTGCGATCGAGTTAACTGCCGACGCTTCGACTTCTCGCCGCGGATTCCATTCGGAAGCCAGCCTGCAAGAATAAATGGGACGCGTAGGCCGCTACAATCCTGCTGCGCTTCTCATACGCTACACTAATGTGTGATCCCATACCGCAATCTCATCGAAGCCCTCGAGGCGGCTCCCAGCGAGCGTCCATTCGTCACGGCTTGGGTCAACGAAGACGAACAAGAGACAGTCACATTTGCGGAGTTTCGCAGACGCGCCCGTCTACAGGCCGGAGCCCTCCGCGCAAACGGCGTGACCAGTGGGGATCGGGTGATCATCATCATGCCGCAGGGCATTCTGACGATGACGGTCTTCATTGGAGCGATGATGCTCGATGCGGTACCGGCCCTTATCGCCTACCCCAATGACAAGGTCGAACCATCCAAGTACCGATTCGGAGTGGCGGGAGTGACGGCAAACCTCCGCGCCAAAGTTGTCGTTATTGATGACGAGTTTCCTGATGAAATACTTGGGCACGTATCGCTGAGCGAGGAGACGAGGCTGCTTCGAGTTGGCAACAACAGTGGTCTCGGGCGAGAGGAACTTCTGGATTCTCCGGGCCAACGCGATGGTGTGGCGTTCATTCAGCATTCGGCGGGCACGACTGGACTACAGAAGGGAGTAGCACTGACGCACGCCGCTGTATTGCGTCAACTAGCACATCTTTCGCAAGGGCTGAAGATCGACAATGCGACAGACCGGATTTACAGCTGGTTGCCTCTTTATCACGACATGGGCCTGATCGGCTGCTTCATGCTTCCGATGGTCTACCACATACCGCTCGTGATGCAGTCGCCGCTCGACTGGGTAATGCACCCTGAAACCATGCTGCAGGTCATTAGCGAGCATAAGTGTACGCTCGCGTGGTTGCCTAACTTTGCTTTTCAGTTTGTCCCTCGCCGGACACGGCACGACCGGCGCGCGCAGTATGATCTGTCTTCTGTTCGTGTTCTTATCAATTCTGCTGAGCCGGTCCGGACCAGCAGCATGCAAGAATTCCAGAACGCATTCGCCTCGACCGGACTGAGAGCCGGCGCTTTACAAAGCTCCTACGGCACGGCCGAGAATGTCCTCGCCATCACTCTGTCGGACATCGATCGACCAACCGGCCCAACGTGCATTTGGGCCGATGGCAAACAGTTTCGGAACTCGCATCGCGTCGTCCGGGTCGCGGAGGGAAGTGCGGGGTCGGTTTGTTTTACGTCATCTGGCCGTTTGCTGCCCAATCATGAGATCCGCATCTTGTCTGATTCGGGCAAGCTGCTCGAGGAAGGCCAGGCCGGCGAAATTCTTCTCAAGAGCGATTGCTTGTTTGATGGTTATTACAATCGTGCCGACCTCACGGAAAAAGCGATGGTGGATGGCTGGTACTACACCGGTGATCTGGGGTTCTGTGTGGACGAGGAACTTTATGTGGTCGGGAGAAAGAAGGACCTGATCATTGTGGGTGGGGAAAATATCTACCCGCACGATATCGAGGAAATCGCTGCCAGCCACCCCGCCATCCACGATGGGCGAGTAATCGCGATGGGTGTCTACAATCCCGATCTTGGAACGGAAGAAATTATCTTAGTTGCCGAGGTGGAAAGCGAAGACCTGCTCGCCAATACCGTCGAGATCGAGCGCGAGATTCGTGGCCAGGTCACCGCCGCCATGGGCGTGAGTGTTGGAACAGTTTTTCTGAAGCCACCGAAATGGATTGTAAAGAGCACTGCCGGAAAACCGGCACGATCCGCGACCTTCAAGAAGTTGCAGAAAGAGCATCCGGAACTTACGGTAGATTAAAAAGTATCTTGAGCATATCTGAGAGGCAAGCGGATCCGCAGAGGGAGAGTAAGATGACGCAAGAAGCAAAACAGATGATCGAATACATCCTTCGGCGAATTCGTAAGCCGACTCTGGTGATTGACGAAAACACTCCACTCGTCTCGTCCGGATTAGTGGACTCGATGGCACTGGGAGACGTGGTGCTAACGCTCGAAGACCTGACTCATACGCGCATTCCACCCGGGGCCGCGAAACCTAAGGATATGGATACGATCGCAAAGATGTTCGCGACCGCACAGCGCGTAGGCAAACCACGCAAGTAAGTGCGGATGCCCGGTCTAAGTTCGTGCAGCGCCTCGTCGCCAAGCAAAAGACCAAGGTGAAAGAGAAGACTCGTACGGGAAAGGCGGAGTGGCGCCGGGATTCCGCTTCTTTCAGCGCTTAAGGACACCTGGGATTTCGGCCGATCGAATCGCGCCGCCCTGTGAGGCACCTTGAAATTTAGGCCCTCCGGACATGTGACAAACCGCACGTTGCTTCGTGATGCTGGTCAGTGCAACGTCCCAGGAATAGGGCTAACTTCTGTCGCTATGGCGAACTTGACCCGGCGAAGTGCCTGGGCTCTCCTCGTGTGTTGCATCGTGGCCGGCCCCGCAGTTGGTGAGAACAAGACATTCGCCTCGGCTCAGCCCGCGCAAACCGAAGTCCAGCAGGCTGCCGCGAGTCTCAGTTTTGTGCGTGCATTTTCCTCCGCTGACGACGTACGCCGATTTCATCCTTTTCTGAATCGGGCGATCGAATTCATGGCAGGGCACAGAGACGATCTAGCCCCTGCTAATGTCTTGCAGTCGCCGTCGGCCGTGACGACGGATTCGAACCACCATGTCTTTGTTGCCGACCTCGGCGCTAACGCAATACACGTCTTTGATTTTAGCCATTCTAAGTACGCTCTTTTGGAAATGGGACGTGACCGTTTGGGCTCGCCCGTCTCACTTGCCGTAGACGCACACAACAATTTGTATGTCGTCGACAAGGCCGCCGGGACAGTACTCATCTACGACTCGGCCGGAACCTTTCGGGGACACTTTTGGACACCACGAGAAGAATCGTACCGCGACAGTCCGGTGGGGATCGCGATCGATAAGGCTACGGGATTGGTTTACGTCTGCGACAGGCAACGCCACATAATTGTTGTTATGGACGACCGAGGGCGGGTCGTTAGCCAGATTGGTAAACTCGGCGGCGGTCATCAGTCAGGCGAGTTCAGCTTTCCCAGTCAGGTGGTAGTGGAGGGTGGCGAATTGTTCGTGCTCGATGTCGGGAACACACGCATTCAGATCTTCAATCCGGCGGGCCACTTCCGGCTGGCGATTCCCCTGATCTTCGCAGATAATCACACTGGCTTGGCAGTGGACGACCAGGACAATATTTACGTTAGCAATTTTGATCTCAACCAGATTGAGGTCTACCGTCACGACGGGGAGCAGCTCTATACTTTTGATCTATCTACAGTCAAAGCTGAGAAATTTGTTCACCCATCGAGCCTTTGGGTTGGCGCAGGCTATTGCCTTTACGTGGTGGATTCTCAGAGCAAGCGCGTAGGTCTGTTTCAAATCAGCGGACAGAATGCACAGCAATGCCGCTAATCGATGGCGGGATCTTTGATTTGAAGTGGTGCACAATTAAGAATTGATTATATCCGCTCGTTGCTAGTAGCGTTGCACTCTGTCGTGGCACTCCGCTTCTTCGCAATCTGGGCGGATGTTGCGACGTTCCACCTTGTGCTCACAACTCATTGAAACCAGAACCCTGAGCGCCAACCTCGAACCGGTGGTAACCTTGGCAATTCCAATGCACTCCGCGTAAATTAATCATTATGCAGTTTCCCCGGACCCTTGCCTCGGGAAACTAGCTCTAGCGCCTTCCAGGAGAATTTCGTGAAAGTGGTCATGCTGTGCGGAGGGCTCGGTACTCGCTTGCGCGAGGAAACTGAATACCGGCCAAAGCCCATGGTCGAAATCGGCGGTCGTCCGATCTTGTGGCATATCATGAAGTTGTACGCGCACCACGGGTTCAGCGATTTTGTGTTCTGCCTCGGATACCGGGGCAACATGATCAAGGAATATTTTCTGAATTACGAGGCGATGAATAACGATTTTTCGCTCTGCCTCGGTCGGAACTCAAAGATTGAGTACAAGAACGTCCACGGTGAACAAGATTTTCAGGTCACGCTGGTCGATACCGGGCCGACCACGATGACCGGCGGACGCGTGAAGAGGATTGAGAAATACGTAGGTGACGATCTTTTCATGCTGACCTATGGCGATGGCGTCAGCGATGTGGAT
>JBEKLO010000087.1:0-23961 GCA_050010155.1 Terriglobales bacterium | reverse complement strand
TCCTTCAGATCGTAGGCATGAATCGCTGGACTTTCTCCAGCAAGCGGCCCCGACAACCCCTGAATCGGCGACGTCGAATAGTAGATCGCATCCTTGGAAGCGTCGAACGAGTGAACTACCGCAGGAGGAACGGCCAGCGCTACGATCCGGTCCTGGATGCCATCCAGATCGATTTTGAAGACCTTCGGAGGCTCTTTGGTCTCCGTTTCCCCAGTTTTTTCTTCGGGCTTTTTTCCCTCTTCCTTTTTGTTTGGCGTTTGCTTCGCGTTCTTCTTATTGCCCGGCTCAGCCGTCGGTGCCGCCGCCGCGGGTTCTTCGGTTTTGATTTTTACCTCGTCGCTCAACGCCGGAAAGGGCGATGGTTCGTCCGCCGTCAACGTGACCACGTAAACCCTGGTCGTCTTCGGATTCGCAAACTCGAAATCGATATTACCCAGCACCTCGTTGTAATCGCGGTCCGATAGGAAGTACAAGTATCGCTTGCCAGGATCGAACACTTCGGCATAACTGTTATTGAGAGATGACGTCACGGCCGTGATCTTGCGATCGGCCAAGCCGTAGAGATATACGACCGAGAAACCAGAGTCCATCTGCTTGTCATAGGCCAGCCACTCACTATCCGGAGACCACGAATAATTCTGGATCTCGCCGTACTTGCCCCGGTCCACTTCAACCGGCTTTTTCTCTTTGATATCGACATACCAGAGTTTCAAGTCCTTGTCGGCCCACGCGATTTTCGAACTATCCGGAGACCATGCCGGCTGGAACATGAAACCTTTATGGCCGCTGGTGATCTGTTCCTCGGCGGCCAATCCGTCCTGCGGTGCGATGAAAATCTCATCCTCGCCCGTGCGGTCGGAAACGTAGGCGATCCATTGCCCATTCGGCGACCAAGCCACCTTCTGTTCTCGAACCCCTGGCGAACGTGTCAGGTTGCGGATACTCCCATCTTTCGCAGGAACCGTGAAAACCTCTCCGCGCGCCGCCAACACGGCTCGCTTGCCGTCGGGAGCGATGTCGAAGTCAGTGATGCGCCGGCTCGCGTTCACCCAGTGCTTCATCGCTTGATCGCGCTCGCCATTCACATAGACGGTCAGCTTTTTCGGCTGGCCGCCTTGCAGATCGAACGTGTAAAGGAAACCGCCATTCTCAAAAATGATCGCATCGGGGCCGAGACTCGGCCACATGACATCAAATTCGTCGAACTTAGTAAGTTGCTCGACCTGTTTGCTGCTCATGTCGTAGCTATAGAGATTGAACCGGTGTTCGGGCCCGCGATCGGAAGTAAAGTAAATCGTGTTCCCGTGCCACATCGGAAACGTGTCGGTGTATTCCGTGTGCGGGATGACCTGGTCGACAACATTATTCTTGATGTCGTAGATCGTGATGTCCTGCGCCAAGCCGCCGGTGTAGCGTTTCCACTGCCGGAAATTACGAAAAATGCGGTTGTAAGCAATCTTCGTCCCGTCCGCAGAAAACGAAAGCAGTCCGCCCTCATCCGGAGGCATCGGCTGCGGCAATCCACCGGCGATGCTCACTGTATAAGGACGCTTGGTCCAGCCGTTCGAGGCATCGCGACGCGACAGGAAAACGACGCTCTTGCCATCTGGCGTCCAACCGATCACTTCGTTGTGTACACCCATGCGGTCGCTAAGCGGCTGCGCTGACCCCTGATAGAAGGTCAACTGTTTCGGCTGCCCGCCATCCGATGGCATCACATAAACGTTAAAGTTGCCGTCATACTGGCCGGTAAACGCGAGCCACTTCCCATCCGGCGAGAACTTAGGAAACAGTTCACGGCCGGGATGTGAAGTGATGCGGCGCGCCGTACCTCCGGCGCTCGATGCGAGCCAGAGATCGCCGCCATACATGAATGCAATTTTGTCTTTATAAATATCGGGAAAGCGCAGCAGACGGCCTTCTTGTGTTTCCTGCGCCATCGCCAAACACGCACAGCCAAGAACACAACCGACGATGATGCACGCGACAAGACTTCGGATGGAAATCATGAAAAGATCCTCATAGGGGTGATTTGTGCGGGACTAAGCAGTAAGAAGAAACCATTCGACAACCGCGATTGTACCAGCTTAAACGCTGTTACTTCGAACCCTGATCGCGTTTTCGCAGATTGTTTTCACTGTGCCGGCGAGTTAGCAGCCGCTCGCACGGCCTCCTGGCAAGAGCCTGCCGCGGTTAACACTTTGTCAAACGCTGTATCTGTACGGAGCTTGGCAAGCAGCGGATCGGAAAGCAGGTTCTCGTGCGCGCAATAGTTCTGTTCAACCGCGCTCTGGAGCAAATGGAGAGCAGCCTGCTTCTTGTTGCAGTACGCGAAAATTGAGCCCTGGTAATACCACGTCTCAGCGTCGGGCTCGGACGGCAGGCTTGTTTCCGCTTCCTGCGCCATCCGATCCAGATCCGCAGCCGGCCGCAATCCGAGACAAGCCTCCAGCAAATCGCGGTGATAGCGCGGCGCAGGCGGCATGCGCTTCACAGCCTCGCGCGCCTCCGGAATCTTCCCTTCGCGCAGAAGAATGGATGGCGTGATATACGCGGCCCACTCCGATCCCGCATCAAGACGCACAAAATCCGCGGCCCGATCGGTCTTTCCAAGTTCCATAAATGCCCAGGCGCAGGAACGAAAAACATAGTTGCCGGGATCGATGGCCAGCGCCACGTCGCATTCGCTCGTAGACTGCTGCAGCATTCCCGCGTAGCGATAGACATACGCCATCGCGAAGTGGGCCTCGGCACTATCCGGGCGACGCTTGACCAGCGCCTCCGCCGCTTGATATGCCTTGCCCAGTTCGCCGCGCTCAACCCGGTTGGCAATCAATTGTCTGGCGGCGGCGATACGGTTCGGATCAAGTTCGATCGCCCGTTCGCAGGCTTGAATTGACCGCTGGAACATCGGCTCCCCGCCGTCGGAATAATCCGCGTCATAGTAGCAACGCTCGCCCAGTTGTGCCCATGCCGGGGCGTAGGTCGGGTCCACCTCTACCACGTGCTCCAGAACCGCGATTGCATCCTTATTTGGACCGGCGTCATGAGGCAGCGCCAAGCTATGCAAGTAGAGATCGTAGGCCTCCGCGTTCTTTGGGCGTGTGCCCGTATCGAGATAACCGCCGCCCACACCGAGCGCTGGCAGCAACTCTTGACGGATGCGCGCCGCCATCTGCGCTTGCAGTGCGATCAGATCCTGAGCTGGCGCGGTGACGTTCGTCTGCCACAAGAGCTTGTTCCCTTTCACTTGGATCGCTTCCAGCGTAATCAGCAAGCGATCACCCTGTTTCAGAAAGTGTCCGGTAACAATGTTGGCAACGTGCACTTCGCGGCCTGCCTTCTCCGGATCCACGTCATTGCCGACAAACTTGCGCGTGATCGCCGAAGGACGAACATCAAGCGTCCGCGTGTACGTAAGCGTGTTCGCAATTTCATCGGCGAGAGCAAAGCGAAGAAACTCCACGCTGATGTCGCCGTTCATATTCTGCAGCGGCAGCACCGCTATCGTGTTCTTAGGCGCGACCGCCCCCGCCATCTGCCGTTGTTTGAACCACCAAGCTCCCACCGCGAACAGAACCGTAAGCAGCAGGGCGCTGACTCCCAACAAAAGATAAGTTGAAAATTTACTCGACGTCTGAAAGGTGCTCGTAGCGATGCGATAGGGCAATATCGGCCGCCGCATCCCGCTCTTGCTTAACCCTGACTCCGTCTCCTTCCGCAACGACTGCAGATCGCCCTTCATCGCCAGCGCGTTCGGGTACCGGTGCGCCCGATCTTTTTCCATGGCGCGGCCAATCACGCCTTCAAGATCCGGCGGGAGGCCTGGCCGCAGACTCAGCGGCGAGACTGGCTTCTGGTTCAGGACTGCATCCAGCGTGGTGATGACATTGCCCGTGGCAAACGGCTTCTTGCCGGTCGCCATTTCATAGAGAACGACGCCCAGCGAGAACAGGTCGCTTCGCGGATCCAGCTCTTCGCCGCGCGCCTGCTCCGGAGACATGTAAACCGCCGTGCCCGGAATTACCCCGACCGCAGTCAGCGAATCTTCCAGCGCCGCCTCGGCCGATCCCTTTTCCCGCGCCGACTTCGCCAATCCAAAATCGAGGATCTTGGTCTGACCGCTCTGCGACACAAAAACATTGGCTGGCTTGATGTCCCGATGAATGATTCCTTTGGCGTGCGAAGCCGCCAGAGCGTCCGCCACCTGAATGCCGATGTCGAGAATCTCATCGACCTCCATCGGCTTTCCGCGAATCTTCTCCTTCAGGCTGATTCCCTCCAGCTTTTCCATGACAATGAACGGATGGCCGTGGTTGTCGTTGATGTCATGGATCGTGCAGATGCCGGGATGGTTTAACTGGGATGCGGCGCGCGCTTCGCGCAGAAAGCGTTCGAGTGATTTCTGGTCGTGGACCATCTCCTCGGGAATGAATTTGAGGGCGACGTGACGGGCCAGGCGCGTGTCTTCCGCCTCGTACACCACGCCCATGCCACCACCACCAAGCTTTCCCAGAATGTGATAGTGGGAGACTGTTTCGCCGATCATTTTTCGCCGATCATTCCGGAGGCCTCAGTGCCGCCGCGGTAATGGTAGGCCGCTGGCGAAGGCTGGGTCAACCCGCTTGGACAATAGTGCGAAGCACGCCCGTTAGAGAAACCCGCCGCCTCAGTTCCGGGAAGAGTCCCAGCGCCGGCCTGGAGCATTCGGCTCCCTTTGCTGACTCCTCCAGAGGTGTCGCCACATGTACAGTCAGCGAATTGCGGGTCTATAAGCACCGCCTTGGCCTTATGATGCTTACGTCATGTTTTCCTGGTGACGGATTCGCCGTGGGGTGGGAATGAGTGGCCATTCATTGTTTGGCGGAGAGAAGTTTGGCGCGGGGGAGTTTGGCGCACCGAAGGTCGGAGGTGCACAGCTCATGCAGGCCCTGGTCGTCGAAGATTCCGCTGTCTACCGCAAGTTGATCGGCGACCACTTGCGTAGCTGGGGTTTCGGCGTAACCCTCGCTGAGACCGGCTCCGAGGCCTGGCAAATTCTCGAACGACCGGACTCACCCAAACTCGTTTTGCTCGATTGGGTGCTCCCCGATCTCGACGGCATTGAGCTCTGCCGGCGCATTCGACAAGCCGGCACATCCGGTCCTTACGTCTACGTCATCCTGCTGACCAGCAACGAGGGCCGCCAGAACATGCTCGACGCCATGCAAGCCGGCGCGGACGACTACCTCGTCAAGCCCTTTGATGAGCTGGAATTAAAGGCGCGTCTGCTGGTAGGTAAGCGCATTCTCGACTTGCAGGAGGAACTCGTCTCCGCGCGCGAATCTATGCGCCACGCAGCCACCCACGACAGCCTCACCGGATTGATGAATCGCGGAGAGATTCTCGCCATGCTCGAACGGGAATTGGAGCGCGGCCGCCGCGATAAACGGACGTTGGGGGTGATTCTTGGCGACATCGACCATTTCAAAAGCGTCAACGACACGCTCGGCCATGTTTTCGGCGATGAGGCGCTCCGCGAAATCGGACGCCGCCTGCGCGCGCAACTCCGCATCTATGACGGCGTTGGCCGCTACGGCGGCGAAGAATTTCTTTTGATTCTACCCAACTGCGATTTGCCCAACGCTCTGCTGCGCGCCAATGAGTTGCGCGAAATCATTGCCCGTAAACCGGTGATCTATTCCGGCAAAGATAGACTCATCACCATGAGTATGGGAGTCACGATCTCCGGTTGCGAGGGGAAAACCGAAGTGGAAGTATTGTTGAATCAGGCCGACTCCGGCCTATACCGCGCCAAGGAGAATGGTCGCAACCGGATCGAACCCTTTACCCCGGTCGCCAAAAAAAAAGCAACAGCCAGCCGCGCGCGCAAAAACTAGAACATCTCGCCATCACGGATTGACTCAAGTTTCGGCTCACCGCTTTCCCGGCGCTGAGTGAAACGGATCCTCGCGTCGCGCATCCTGCGAGACATCCTGAGCGTCCTCCGGACTCGGAATGTTCAGATTCACCACAACCGGTTCCTGGCCACTGCGCACGATTACTGCCTCTACCGGCTGGTCTTTGCGCGCGTTCAATTCTTGATGAGGAACGTAAGGAGGAACGTATACGAAGTCTCCCGGACCTGCTTCATCGACAAACTCCAACTGATTTCCCCAGCGAAAACGCGCCCGCCCCCGCACTACGTAGATCACAGTTTCCAGTTCCCCGGGATGATGAGGACCGGTCTTGGCATTAGGCTGGACCACTACCGTCCCCGCCCAAAGCTTTTGCGCCCCGGCACTGGCACGCGAGATGGCCTCGGCCCGGGTCATGCCGGGCGTTTGCGGCGTGTTAGCGTCTAGCTCGCCGCTGCGAATAATACGCAAGCCATGGTTTTTCCAGTCCGATTTTTCGCTGTCCAACTATATCGTCCAACTATACCGTCGCTTAGGAAGTTCAACAAAAGATCGAAATGAAGACGGGGGAAATCCGCAGTCGGATTCACTGCCGCGAAAGTGGTAGCCTCTTGAAAGCTGTAAATGCATCCTCGCAGGAACCGCGAGCAACTGCCCCTTTGCTGTCCGATCTTCCAACCCGCATCAAGCAGTTCGCGCGCGACGCAGGATTTGATCTCTGCGGCATTGCGCCGGTCCGCGACTTCGCCGAGTTGCAAGCCTTCCCCCCCTGGATTGCCGACGGAAAGCACGGCGAAATGAAGTATATGGAAGCTCGCGATGAGACCGGAGAACTCAAGCGCGCATCGCTCGCTCGCGTCGCTCCCTGGGCTCGCAGCGTCATCGTCTGCGCCATCAACTACAACACCGCGCACCCTTACTCGACCGAGGCGCAGAAGACCGAGGTGCAAAAGGACCCGCCGAAGGAAAATGCGAGCCCAGGATGGATTTCGCGCTACGCTTGGTCCCTAGAGGATTACCACGAGGCCGTACTGCGCCGCCTGCGGCAAGTCGAAGATAAGTTGCGCGAACTCGTTGCTACGACTGGGCACTCGGTAGCGAGTACCGCGGACTCGCATTTCCGTTCCTATGTCGACACCGGCCCGCTCATCGAGCGCGTGTACGCCAAGTACGCGGGCGTTGGATGGATCGGCAAGAATACCTGCATCATCAACCAACAGCTCGGGTCGTGGCTGTTTTTGGGTGTCATCCTAACCTCGCTCGATTTCAAAAGCGACGGCGTCACCTCCGACTTGCCTGCACCGGATCGTTGCGGGACTTGCACACGCTGCATCACCGCCTGTCCGACCCAAGCGATCGTTGCGCCCGGCCAGTTGGATTCCCGCCTCTGCATTTCCTATCTGACCATTGAAAAGCGCGGCAACATTCCAGAAGATCTGCGCCCGGCCATCGGACGCCACGTCTTCGGTTGCGACATCTGTCAGGATGTTTGCCCATGGAACCGCAAGGCGCCGGCAACGACTGCGGCAGAGTTCGAATCGCGACCGGGGCTCGTCAATCCAGCGCTCGCTTGGCTAGCCGAAATGCAGCCGGAAGAATTCCGCCAGGTGTTTCGCGGATCTCCGGTGCGGCGAGCTAAGCTTTCCGGGTTGCGACGAAACGCCGTGATTGCCATGGGAAACAGCACCGACAGGAAATTCCTACCGACGCTAAAGAAACTTAGCGAGGATTCAGATCCGGTGGTTGCGGAACACGCGCGCTGGGCGTTAGCGGCACTTGAACGAACTTCCCCGTAAAAACGCGGCGGCGCGTCTACCTCAACCGCAGATCCAGCCAGTCCATTTACAATCGTCGGTTCGCTCCATGGGAGGATTCATGTTCCAGAACGATCTGCTTCAAGGCAAACGCATTCTCATCACCGGCGGCGGCACCGGATTGGGCAAAGCTACCGCACAGCGGTTTGTGGAACTGGGCGCGGAAGTGTATATCTGCGGCCGCCGCCAGGATGTTCTTGCCGCAACCGAACAGGAGATACGCGAGCGCACAGGCGGCAAGATCCACTCTCGTCCGTGCGACGTCCGCGATGCCGCGGCTGTAGAAGAAATGATCAGCATCCTCTGGTCCGAAGGTCCGCTGGATGTTCTCATGAACAATGCGGCGGGAAATTTTCTGGCGCGCACCGAAGAACTTTCGTTGGGGGCTTTTCAGTCGGTCCTGGGCATTGTTCTGATGGGCACATTGCACACCACAATGGCTTGCGGGCGCCGGTGGCTGGCAGCGCAGCGCGGAGGCGTCGTGCTCAACGTCACCACCACCTACACGACGACGGGGTCGGCTTACGTTGTGCCCTCAGCGGTGGCGAAGGCGGGCGTGCAGGCGCTCACGCGCAGTCTGGCAGTCGAGTGGGGCGATCGTGGTATTCGCATGAACGCCATCGCCCCCGGACCCATCCCGACCCAGGGCGCGTTTTCGCGTCTATTGCCGCGCCCCGAACTGGCGGAGGCTGCAAAGAAACGAAACCCCCTGGGACGCTTCGGCACCACAGAAGAGTTTGCCAATCTCGCGGCGTTTCTGGTTAGCGATGGCGCTGGATACGTAAACGGCGAAGTCGTGACCATGGATGGCGGCGAGTGGCTGCAGGGAGCCGGCGAGTTCACCGCGCTGGGACGGGAACTAACCGAAAAAGAGTGGGAGATGATGAGGCCTAAGAAAGTCCCGCCCAAGGCCTAAGTCCGATCCTAGGGGTTCCACAGTACAGTCAATTACCCCACAAAAAACGAAAGCGCCCGGACTCTGTTCGAGTCACCGGACGCCCGTTTGAACAGCCCTCCCCCGAAGTCTGCTCACCAACTACTCTACCCTGTGATCGCCGCTGAGGGGATGGCACGAATGGGGGATTCCTATAGGACAATCTGGTAGGTGCTCGCAGAAATCGGCCGAAAATTGGCCATTTTCGCCCGTTTTTTTAGCCGAAAGTCGTGCCATAAAAAGCGGCGCTGGGCAGGGCCACCTTGCGGTCGACCGAACCCAGCGCCGTGGTTAAATATCCAACTCGCTACCTATTGGCAACTGTTGAACTTGAATGAAACCACGTGCGACTGCCAATTGTATCCGCCGTCGCTATACTCTTGCGTGTACCAGAGAGTGCAATCGTCCGTGGGATCCACGCTCATCGAGCTGTAATCGCCCCAACGATTGACGTCCCCCTGTACCGTGGTTCCGGCATGAACGATCACGTACTTTTCCAGCTTATTCAACTTATCGGTAGGTAGACGGCCGGTTAGCCAAATGCTGGGATCCAGAGTCGTGCTGTTATCAGCGCTGAAGCCCAACGCCATGTTACCGCTATGATCCATGGCCACACTACCCATCCAGTAGTTGTCCTTGCTGTTCTTGTAAGTTGCCGCCTGATACACCGAGAAGCTGCCTCCCGGAGGCGTGGAACGCAGTTCATACCAGCGCTCGGCCGCGACAGCCTTGCCACTCGAACCCACAGAATGCGAGAACACCATCGCCTCGTGGTCTCCAAAGTTCCGATACGCGTTGCGGAACATCATGCGGTCCCCCAATGCGTCCAGCAAACCTCCGCCCTTTGGCTCTGGTACGCAGGCTCCGCCGCCACCGCCGCAAAGTTGGGAGTACACCGGCACCGTAATCGTGTTCGGTCCCGTGAAAGTGGAATTCTTGGGCACGCTAAAGTCTACGTGGAAGTCGTATTCCTTTAGCGTGGTATTAGAGTTCCCCAACTCGATGTAGTGGTTGGGAGCGCCGGTTGGAGGCATCGTGCTGCCGTCCACGTCGGAAGGCAGGAATCCCATATCAGACGTATTGGGAGCAAAGCAGATCATGGCTGGGTTCGCGCCGCCAGACTGCATGGTCGCGCTATCCACAGCGCAGGGTTCTCCGTCGCCCGGGCCAAAATAGTTAAACGCCAGGTAATAGGCGTCGGGCCAGATCGCAAGTTTCGGATAGTCGGTTAAGCCGTTAAACGTGTACGAGTAGAGGTTGTACGCGCCCGTCGCGTCGTCAGTTTGCGACACCGCAAAGCAGATTTGATAGGTGCTCGTATACTCCAGTTGTTCCAAGAGCCACCGGTTCGCGATGTGGTCGTAGAGCACCACCGGGTCGCCACCGTTGTCAGACTGGCACTGGCCGCCAAAGTTCTTCCAGATGCTGTTAATCAAGAGCGGTCCCACTTCGACCGCGCCTGTGCTCTTGTTGTAAATGGTAAAAGCGAAGTTGGTGATCAGGAAAAACTGCTTGTCTCCAACCGCTCCATTGGTGTCCGGCGGAATTACGCCGCCCGCCTGAGTGCCGTCCACGCCATCGAAATTGAAGCCGATGGTGATGGGCAACTTGGCCTCGGACTCTGCGCTGTCTTGCATGACCGGATCCTGCCCAGGATAGATCTTGGTCATATGGTTCGGTGTTTCGTGCTCCTTACGAATGATCCATCCGTGGAACACCGGTGGTCCCGTAGTCTTGGCAATCTCGCTGATGGGCTGCGACACCGCGGCCTTGTCTGGTTTAATCACGATGGGTTGGAGTTTGTTCCCGGCAAACGCTGGAACAACGAGTAATACTAGCCATCCTAGTAATAGCAGGCACACATCACCCGCAGCGCGTCGATTCTTCATGAATCCTCCTCAGGATCGAAAGAAATACAGTGCAACGTAACTTGTTTGCAGGTTAAACGCCGTTGAAAATCCCCTGGGGGAACCAGTCTCGTACCACCCCCAAAGTTCGCTTTGCCCCCCAGTTCACCGTGCAAAAAGTCGCATCCACTCAGCAAGGCCCCAGAACTCAGATCCTGATTAGTGGTGATTTGACGCGGCGTACTGCGCCCACACGAGCCCAGCAGTCGAGAGAGGAGAATTATCCTCCGGTTCCAGATAGCGGTCAAGCGCCATTTTAATTCTGCGGCGATGACCTTCGGCCCGGCTACAGCAGCGGAACAGCAGCCAAACGGCGACGTCCGTTGATGATGCTTTTGCAGCCGTTGTGAAAAATAATGCGCATCCTATCCGCGGATCCATCCGAAATTCTCCAAGCACGAGCATAAAAAAGGCGGGACCGAAGTCCCGCCCACACATGCAGTTTACTTGGTTACTCTTTGCCCGATCCAGACAGCGATACCTGCTGCGTAGTCGGACTCGCGTTATCGGTAAACGTGACGTCACCGGTATACGATTGGACTGCGGTCGGACTGAACGTGACCTCAATCTCGCACGTGGCGCCAGCCGCCACCGTGCCACCGTTCACGCAAGGAGTCACCTTCTTGGTCTGTTTGACCGTCTTCAGCGCGAATGGCGCGCTGGTGGCGATCGAAGTAATGCTCAGCGTTGCGTTTCCGGTGTTCGTAAGAATCACCTTCTTCGCGCCGCTCGTCGAACCCACGACTTTCTTGCCGAAATTGATCGACGTCGGTGACAGGCTGACGACTGGTCCACCGCCGCTGCCTCCTCCAACCAGTGCATTGATCAGGTTATCGCCGTTCGGGCTGCCCCATCCGGTCGCCAAATCGTAGCCCTTGGTCGCCGCATAGCCATTGCTCCCACTAGTGATGTCGTGGAAGTCAGTGTCGTAGTCCGCTCCCAACCCAATCGTGTAAAGCGCCGGGTCGATAAAGCCGAGCGTCGTCTTGCTGCCGTTGGCAATCAGCTGTTGATTGGCCAGCGCCAGGTAGCCCGCCCACATCGGGGCCGCAAAACTCGTTCCCCCGTATTCATTAGCCGAGCATGCGGCTTGATCGGCACATACGTAGAACGTGAAGTTTGAGTTTGCCGAAACGTCCGGGCCGTTGCGCAAAGACGTGGAACACTTATCGATGCACTGGTCGGCCGTGGCCACCTGCCACGAAGGAATTGGAATATCGTTCGGCGAAATTCCGCCGCCACTGTCGGACCATGCCGTCTCCGAAGACCACGGACCGCCCGCGCTCTTCGTATCCAGGTCCGTTCCCCCAACCGAGACCAGGTAAGCATTATCTGCCGGCCAAATGGAACCGCCGATTTGCCAGCTTTCATGATCGCCCGCCGCGTCAAACAAATTCTGACCCTGCGCCGCGAACTCCTCGAAAATCGGATTGAGTGTCTTTGGATCCGCCGGACTCCAATACCACGAGCAGCTCAATTGCGCGTTCAGCGGTTTGGCTGTCGCCATGGCATTAAAGATGGCAGAGTCGGTAGACCCGATGTACATTACCAGGCTCGCCATGCCAGGAGCCATACCGAGTGCCTGTGTCATGTCAATCGTCTGTTCCGTATCGTCGCAACTCGGCTCGGTGCAAGTCACAGGAGTTCCGTCCACAGACGTCAGAGTGATCGGCACCGCCTCGGTTTGCCCGACGTTCTTGTAGTAAGTGTCCAGGTCGGTCAAATCCGTACCGGCATACTCCAGCAAACCGAGCGACTGGCCCGAGCCCGTGAGTGCTGATCCACCGTAGTAGGCTGCCCGCATGTCGCTGCCCAGGAAAGATTGGTCCGGGCCGGATCCCACCGTAGCGTTGGACTTCACCTTCGCATCCGCATGCACCAGCGCGGGACGCGGAATCGAATAGTTATCCAATCCCGAGATGTGCCACAGCTGGAACGGCAGATCCACCGCAGGTTCGCGATCAGGAGAGTAGAAGGTGCGGTCTTCCGTCGGGTGCTGATAGACACCCATGGTCACATGGAACGCCTTCTCTACGCTCGAAACCGGCGCGGTGAGGACGACGTCCATGCGATTGCGGGAGCCATTCACCACCGTAAATCCGTTCGCTTTCGCGAAAGCCAGCAGTCCGTCATAGTCTTCCTGGCTCGGACCGAATCTCGCGGCAAACTCTTCCACCGTGACAAACTGCCGGTAAGAAGAACTCGATGGGTCGTACACCTCTTTCAGAAAGTTTTCCAGCTCTGGCTGATGGCGCAGCGCCAGCATGACGTCGATGTGCATGGTTTGGGTTGCGGGAAGCTGCCCGACTAATTTTGCTCCCCCAGTGCTTACCTCTTCGCGCACATGTCGCGTTAACAGGGTCCGCGGCTCTGCCTGGCAAACAACAGTCGTTGCCGACACAATCGCGATCAGCGCAAGCAAGGATATGCTTAATTTTCGAATCACAATTTCTCCTTTGAGGTACAAAATGGAAGATCTTGAAGATCCTTACGGTCGTGGCAGAGCGCCAGAACCCCACAGCAAATCTGGGCATCGTGCCTGATTGAACACCGGGAACCCCCGCTCGGGGCGGCGAGGGAACTTCTGATGGCGAGAAGTATACATCCGGGCTGCTAGAGCGACAAACACTCAGATGTGCAGTTTTTATACTGAGCGGGGTTTTGGGCGCCTCGGTTCAAACACGCTGACGAGCGTGCGCTGCCCCTTCTTGAATCAGGGGTCGACCGACTACTCAGCCTGTTTTGTGATATTGAGTAACACGCCGACGCACATCAGCGTCACAAACAGCGACGATCCCCCATAGGAGACGAACGGCAGCGGAATCCCTTTCGTCGGCATCATCCCGAGCACGACGCTGATGTTAATGAAAGCCTGAAGCACGATCATGCTGGTGATTCCGACCGCCAGAAAGCGCCCGAAATTATCCTGCGTGCGCAGCGCCGCCCGCGTGCCGCGCCACAGAAAAATCGCAAAAAGAATGATGACGGTCAGCGCTCCCACCAGGCCCAACTCTTCGGCAGTCACCGCAAAAATGAAATCCGTGTGCGGTTCGGGAAGATAAAACAATTTCTGCTTCCCTTCCATCAGTCCAAGTCCCGTCACTCCCCCGGTAGAAACCGCGATCAGCGACTGAATAATGTGAAAACCAAACCCTTTCGGATCGGCGTAAGGATTCCAGAAGGCGAGAATCCGGTCCTTTCGATACGAGACGTGGAAGATCAGAAAGTAAAGCGGTAAAAGCGCGGCGGCGAAGGCGTATCCGAAGTAGCGCAGCCGGATACCGGCGATGAACAGGACGCAAGCCGTAATGCCGGCGCAGGCAATCGCGGTTCCAAGGTCCGGCTGAAAAACAATCAGCCCAAGAAAAACCATAGTCGGAGTCACTGCTGGAATCAGCGTATTGCGCCAGTCATCCATCGCCTGCGTTTTATTCTCCAGAAACCACGCAAGAAACAGGATGAGCGCGGGCTTGGCCAGTTCCGAAGGCTGCAACGAAACTGGACCCACATGAAACCAGCGGTGAGTGCCGTGGGCGCGATCCAGGAAAAAAACCGAGATGAGCAGAAGCGTGGTAAAGCCCAGAAATGAAAAAACCAGTGCCGGATGTTGCAGCCGTTTGTAGTCCACCTTCATGGCGACGATCATCACCACGAGTCCCGCCACGGCCCACACCAGTTGCTTCAACAGAAATTCGTAGGCGGAACCAAACCGCTCCTTCGCCATCACGGCCGAGGCGCTGAAGATCATGACCAGTCCAATGAACACCAGGATCGCGGTCACGGTGAACATCCAGCGATCGACACTGACCCGCTTAGCCATGAAAGTTCATTTCACCACGAGCAGAAGAAGCGTGGAGCAATTTCAGCCGCGTATTTTGCGAAGAGGATAACTGAGTTGGTTCCACCGCAGTCTTCGTATGGCGCGCATGTTTTGTATCGGCCGCAGGCTTCGTATCAGGGCATCGCTTTAGCGATGCCACATTCTCGAAAATCAACTGCCCCTTTAGGGGCTGCGCGGGCCACGTCGAATCTCGCCCTACGTGGTTCGAGCCAAGGCCAGGGAATGTACGATCTCTTTGAACATTCGGCCGCGGTGCTCGTAGCTCTGAAACTGGTCGAAGCTGGCGCACGCCGGAGCCAGAAGAATGACGTCGCCAGCCACAGCCGATTCGCTGGCGTGACGGACGGCATTTTCCAGAGTCTCGGCATGTTCGATTTCGGTAGCGCCCTGAATCTGCGATTCGATCTTCTCGGCCGCGGCTCCGATCGTATAAACGCGCTTCACGCGCTCTCGCAGCAACTCACGGAGCACGGTGTAATCGCTGCCCTTGTCCTTGCCGCCGAGAATCAGGTGAATGTTAGCCGAGAAAGATTCCAGCGCCTTGATCGTAGCGTCCACGTTCGTGGCTTTCGAGTCGTTGTAATAATCGACGCCCGCAACCCTGGCCACGAACTCGAGCCGATGTTCGACGGCCTTGAAATTCCGCACCGCCTCGCGAATCTGTTCGGGCTGGCAACCTGCCAGCATGCCGATAGAAACTCCCGCCAGCACATTCTCCAGGTTGTGTGCCCCTTTCAGCGGTACTTCCGCCAGATCCATAATCTCGTTTTCGCGGTTGCCGTCCCGGAAATAGATGTGCGTACCGCGAACGAAGGCGCCCTTTTCAACCTCCTTCTTTCGGCTGAACCAGAACAACTGCGCGCGAGTGCGGTCCGACAATCCGGCGGTCGTAGCGTCATCGGCATTGAGAATGGAGAAGTCGTCGGCGTGTTGGTTCTCAAAGACGCGCGCTTTGGCGTTGCGGTAGTTGGCAAAAGTCTTATGGCGATCGAGATGGTCGGGCGTAATATTCAGAATCACTGCGATTCGCGGACGAAACCCGACGATCGTTTCCAGTTGAAAACTTGATACTTCCAGCACCGTCCAAGTCGAGGGCCCAGCCTGATCAACCAGGCTGATGGCCGGCGTGCCGATATTGCCGCCGACAAGTGTAGGGAACTTTTCGGCAGCAATAATCTCGCCAGCCAGCGAGGTGCAAGTGGTCTTCCCGTTGGCTCCGGTAATGGCGACGATCGGCCCGGACAAAAATTGCGCAGCGAGTTCGATTTCTCCGATGACGGGTTCTCCCGCGGCACGAGCCTGCACCAGTTGCGGCGCGTCGACCGGCACCCCCGGGCTAACCACGATTAAATCTTGCCCACGGAATGTGCGCTCGCCATGGCCACCGGTTTCGACCGTGATTCCGTGTTCCAGCAACAGCAGGATTTCATCCCGAAGCTCGGATTCCGGCTTGGCATCCGACACGGTGACGCGCGCACCGCGCGACTTCAGAAAAAGTGCCGAGGCCACGCCCGATTTACCGAGGCCGACAACCAGCACGCGCTTGTTGTTGAGATCCATGAAGTCCAATTGGTAATTGTGTAATTTGTAATTTCGTAATTTAAAACCAACACAATCCCGAGTCCGTGGTTTTCAAATTACCAAATTACCCGATTACAAAATTACAAAATCCCTCTACCTCAATTTCAAAGTGGTCAGCGCAAACAGCGCGAACACCAGCGATGCGATCCAGAAGCGCACGATGACCTTCGACTCCGACCAGCCCAGCAGTTCGAAGTGATGGTGGATCGGCGCCATCTTGAAAATACGTTTCTTGCGCAGCTTGTAGGAACCGACCTGCAGGATCACCGAAAGCGCCTCGATCACAAAAATGCCTCCGATGAACGGCAGCAGCAATTCCTGTTTGATCATAACGGCTACCGTGCCGATTGCGCCGCCCAGCGCCAGCGAACCCACATCTCCCATGAATATTTCCGCCGGGTGCGCGTTGTACCAAAGGAATCCGATGGAGGAGCCGACCATCGCTCCACAAAAGATCGTGAGCTCACCGATCTGCGGCATGCGCGGCAATTCGAGGTAGGTCGCAAAAGTGGCGTGACCACTGAGGTACGTAAGCACCGCAAGCGCTCCGGCCGCGATCACCGTACATCCGATGGCCAGCCCATCCAGGCCGTCGGTAAGATTCACCGCGTTGCTCGATCCCACAATCACCAGCACAACGAATGCCACAAACGGCAGAAAGGCCAGCGGCCAGAGTTGCGGATGCGCCGCCCAGCGCTCGATCACAAGGTCCGGATGGAATTGCTTGAAGAATGGGACCAGGAGCACAGTGGAGTATTTTCCGCGATGCTGCAATACGATCAGTGCAATCGCAATCAGGATGCTGGCGCCGACCTGGTAGCCCAGCTTGGCGCGTGCGGTCAGGCCGAGATTGCGGTGATGAACGACCTTCAGATAATCGTCGGCAAAACCGATCGCACCGAAAGCCAGCGTGGCCAACACGGCGATCCAGACGAACGGATTGCTCAGGTCCGCCCAGAGCAACGTAGGCACCAGAATCGCGATCGCAATCAGTAAGCCGCCCATGGTCGGCGTGCCTGCTTTTTTCTGATGCGCCTGCGGCCCTTCCTCGCGGATGTACTGCCCGATCTGGAAATCGCGCAGCCTCTGGATCACGATCGGCCCCACGATCAGGCCCGTGAAAAGCGCGGTGAGGCTGGCAAAGGCGGTGCGGAACGTCAGATAACGAAAAATACGGAATGGCGGAATGTAATGGTAGAGCTTCAGGTAGAGCAGCCAGTAGAGCAATCCGCCTCCGACACCAGCTGTCAGCTCTCAGCTGCCAGCTCTCAGTTATGAATTCCCTGCGCCTAAGCCTTGGGAAGAGCGTTGGAAATCCCGTTTCTTTGTTTCCAACTCTCCAGCGCTTTTTCCAGCTTCACGCCGCGCGACGCCTTGAGCAGCACAACATCGCCGTAGCGGGTTTCGCGTGCCAGCCATTCGCCGGCCTCTTCGGGCGTGGCGACGAACTCCGCTTTCATCCCCGCTTCGCGAGCCGCGTCCACCATCGGCTTCGCTAGTCCTCTCACTCCCAGCAGAAAGTCAGCTTTACTTCCTGCCATGTAACTCCCGCACTCGCGATGCAGTTGCTCGCCGCTCTGGCCCAGCTCCAGCATCTCTCCGGCAACAACAATCCGGCGCTTGGCAGATATACCGGCCAGCGTATCCACAGCAGCCATCAGCGCCTTAGGACTTGAATTGTAGCAATCGTAGAGCACCGTGATGTTACCCACTTGGACCACCTGTCCGCGCTTGTCGGCGGCCTGCAGAGAGGGCAGCGCAGCGGCGATCTCGGACGGCGTGATGCCGTGCTCAAGCGCAATCGCAGCCGCGGCGAGCACGTTCGCAACGTTATGCTTGCCGATCAGCGGACTGTGCACCGATTGGCGCACTTCGCTACTCACCAACCGGCTGACGAGATCGAAGCGCGTGCCCTCCGGCCCCAGCATTTCGATGTTTTCCGCCCACACATCGGCGGGCACACCTGCCATCGGCTTCAATCCGAACAGGACAACCTTGCCCTTGAAGTCGCGTCCGAACTGGCTCACATATTCGTCGTCGGCATTCAATACCGCTGTCCCGCCATGAGGAAGAGCTTCGATCAGTTCATATTTCGCGCGCGCAATTCCAGCAATCGAGTCGAAATTTTCCAAATGTACCGGCGCAACATTCGTAACCACGGCCTGATTGGGCAGCGCGATCCTCGCCAATGCCGCGATCTCACCCGAGTGCGACATCCCCATTTCGACCACGGCGATGTCGAATTCCGGCTCCAGCGTCAGCAGCCCGAGCGGAAGGCCAAAGTGATTGTTGAAGTTCCCCCTGGTGCGATGCACGCGGTACTTGATCGCGAGCAAATGAGCTATTGCTTCTTTGGTGGTGGTCTTGCCCATCGAGCCGGTGACACCGATGGCCGTTTTGCCCCAAATTTTTCGCACCGCCGTCGCCAGCGTCTGCAGCGCCACGAGTGTATCGTCGACCGCAAGCAGGCCGGCAGGCTTGGAATATCGAACTAACTGATCTTTCCGAACCACTGCGGCAATCGCGCCCCGGCCCAGTGCTTGCTCCACGAAGTCGTGTCCGTCAAAGCGTTCCCCTTTGACCGCAAAGAATAGTTCGCCAGGCTGCACGGTGCGCGAATCGATGGAATATCCCTGGGCCGGCTCGCGGCCATCGTATTGGCCGGCTTCGCCGCTCGGAGCCTGGCCGCTCGGAGCCTGGCCGCTCGGAGCCTGGCCGGTCGGAGCAATGAATTCGGCGATGCGGGAGAGCATCAGTTTCATAGTGTCTTCCCCGCGGTGCCAGCTTTGGCGGCGATTTTGCAGTCATAGCCCAGGGCCTGCAGGTTTTCGCGCGCAACCTCTATATCGTCGAACGGAATTGTTCCCTCCCGTGTGATCTGCACTTTTTCATGTCCCTTACCGGCCAGCAGCACGATGTCGCCGGGTGCCGCGTGTTGCAGAGCAAACGCGATGGCCTTGCGGCGGTCGGGCTCCATGGAATATTTTGCGCCGGACTTCTGTAATCCCACGACTGCATCGTTCATGATGGCCAGGGGATCTTCCGATCGCGGGTTATCGGAAGTGAGAATCACGAAGTCGCTGCCTTTGCCCGCCGCCTCGCCCATCAGCGGACGCTTGGCCCGATCGCGGTCGCCCCCGCAGCCAAATAGCGTGATGACTTTGCCTTTAAGTCCAGCGCGCGTGACAAAGTCGCGAGCCAGCGCGGTGAGGTTGCGGAGCGCGTCGTCGGTGTGCGCGTAGTCCACGACCACCGTGAAAGGCTGCCCGCAATCGACGCGCTCAAAGCGCCCGGGAACGCTGCTGAGGTCAAAGATTCCTTTTGCGATCGCATCGGCGGAACAATCACGCGCATAACCCGCGGCAGACGCCGCCAGCACGTTGTACACATTCACATTGCCGATCAGCGGAGACCACATGGCAATCTTGCCCGCGGGCGTCACCATTTGGAACCGCGTTCCTCGCGGCGTGATTTCAACGGATTCGGCATGAAAATCGCCCGCCGCCAGTCCGTAAGAAAGCACGACAGGACTCTTCTTCTGGCTAAGCTTCCATAGCTGGCGTCCGTATTCGTCGTCCAGGTTAAGAACGGCCGCCCGTGGAGGTTCCGTCCCGCAGCCTTCGAACAACACCTGTTTTGCCAGAAAGTAATTTTCCATCGTGCCGTGGTAATCGAGATGGTCGCGCGTGAGATTGGTAAAGACGGCCACGTCAAAAGGAATTCCGAATACGCGCTGCTGTTCCAGCGCGTGCGATGACACTTCCATAACCGTGTCAGTCACTCCGAGCCCGAGTCCCTCCGATAAGAGCCGGTTCAACTCCAACGCTTCAGGAGTCGTGTGCGGAGCTGGAAGAATCTTTCCGGCAACGTGATATTCGATCGTACCGATCAGCGCGGTCTTGCGTCCGGCGGCATGCAATATAGATTCAATGAGGAAGGCAGTCGTGCTTTTTCCGTTCGTGCCGGTAATTCCAATATTCGCCAATCGCTCGGCCGGACGTTTATAGAAATTCGCGCTCAAGCGAGCAAGCGCCCGCCGTCCGTGCACAACTCGCGCCCAGGCAACCTCCGGAACTGGCGTTTCCGCGGCTGAGTCGGTGACCACGGCAACCGCTCCAGCGGCAATCGCCCGATCGATGAAGCGATTGCCGTCGCTGGTCTCACCTTTCATCGCGACAAAAACACTTCCAGGGCGCACCCGCCGCGAATCGTATTCCACACCGGCAACGGCCGGGTTTCCGCTCTGGGAGAGGACCTCGGCACCTTGCAGGAGCTGTTGGAAAGTCATTGGAGTGATTATAAATAGTCCACTACGGCTCCCCTCAGTTTGTCATCCTGAGCGGAGTGGCTGCTGTGCGAAGCGCAGCAGTCGCGCAGTCGAAGGATCCCTACCGCCCGAAACGCACCGTAACGCGCGATCCAACCGCGACGTGCGCACCGGGCTGAGGCGTTTGTTCGCGGGCAACACCGCTGCCGATAGCATCGAGGTCGAGTCCGGCATCCTGCGCCGCTTCAATCGCCACACGCAGGTTCTTGCCGAGGAATGACGGCACCGCGATCCCTCCCTCTTCCACGTCGAGAACCACCGTTCCGCTGCTGGGCAATCTCTGCGAGGGCGTCAAGGATGGTGCGCCAGGTTGTGCAACTGCCGCGCTCGCTGACCCTGCTGTCGTTGCACTTTGCGTTGCGCTTTGCGGGCCGCCTTGCGATGGATGATCCGCATTTTCTGTCTCTCTCACCGTCAGAGCCGCAGAAACGACTTGAGCCCCAATCGGGCCCGGTTTGGCTGCTGCTGGCATAGCGGGGACTTCATTATTATTAGCTTCCGCCATGTCCAGGCTGGCACCGAGGTGATCGGGCGAACTCTCTTCCAGACTTGCGTCGGGGACATCGCGCCGGGCCATCAGCACTTGCCGGCTGGGTGGAAGCTGCACATCATGCGGGACGTGGAGATACTCGAGCACTTGCTGCGTGATCCGTTGAAAGATTGGCGCCGAAACCTGCCCCCCCTGGTGCAGACCTACAGCCGAATCGAGAATCACGACCACCGCAATTTGCGGATCATTGATCGGAGCAAACCCGGCAAAAGACGCTACATATTTCGTTTTCGAATACGCTCCCGTGGCTGGATCTACTTTCTGAGCCGTCCCGGTTTTGCCCGCGGAACTGTAGCCCTCAAGAAGGGCTTTGCGTCCCGTGCCATGGAGCACCACGCCCTGCAGCATCTGCCGCATCTCGGCCGCAGTTAACGATGAAATCACCCGCGTCCCCGCGGCGGGTTGGAACACGATAGTTTGCGGAGTATTCTGCGGCTCAATCGTTCCTGCGACAATCCGCGGCGGAACGTGCACCCCGTCGTTCGCAATCGTAGATATCAGCGAACCAAGTTGCAGCGGCGAAATGCCAATCTCCTGCCCCATCGAAATCGCGCCAATCGAAACCTTCGACCAGCGTTCCACCGGCTTCGTCAAGCCGCGCGTTTCACCGGGGAGCTCGATCCCAGTTTGCTGCCCGAATCCAAATGCGCGAATGTATTTGTACATCCGATCCTCGCCCAATCGCAGCGCAACTTTAATCGCGCCAACGTCGCTCGACTCCGCAATAATGTCGGCGACCGAGAGCATGCCGTGCGGCCGGCTGTCTCGTATGCGCATCCCATTGATGACGATCGAGCCCATCTGGCAGTCGAACATTTCGTCGGGCCGCGTAACCTTCTCTTCCAGACCGGCGGAGATCGTCACCATCTTGAAAGTCGAGCCCGGCTCGTAAACGTCGCTCACAGCGCGGTCTTTCAGCGCCTCGTTCTTAATTTCCTTCCGGATGTTGGGATTGAACGTGGGCCGGTTGGTCAGAGCCAGAATCTCGCCGGTATGCGGATTCTCCACGATTGCCGTCCCGGCGATGGCGTGGGTCTCTTCCATCCCGCGCTCCAGTTCACGTTCGGCAATGTACTGAATATTCTGATCGACCGTGAGGACGACGCTGTTCCCGGCTTCGGGTTCTTTTTCAACGCTGGCAAACCAGCGTTTGCGCGCGTCCACAGAAATCATCAGCTTGCCCGGCTTACCCTGCAGTTGCTCGTTGAATTGGCGCTCCAGCCCGCTTAAACCTTGGTCGTCCGTGCCCACGTAACCTAGAATCTGCGCCGCCAGTTCGCGCTTGGGATAAAAGCGCTTCGGTTCCTTCTGATAGTGGATGCCCTGCAGGTTCAGCGCCCGTATGCGGTCAATCACTTCCGCATCGGCCTTCCGCGCTACCCAGCAGAAAGTTTTGTGAGCGCTGCAGTCGGCCAGCACAACCCGCGGATCATCATTAGTAATGCGCGTAATCAGGCTGATCGTATTGGCAAGGTCCGGGGTTTCCGACGGCACCACGAAGGCCGAGTCCACCTGGATCGACATCGCCAGTTCCCGTCCCGCGCGATCGTAGATGACGCCGCGTTTCGCCGAAAGGTCGAAGCTGCGCTGCTGCTGCCGCACTGCGCGCCGCTCGAAATCTCCGTAGCAGAAAACCTGAAGGTAAACGAGCCGCAGGCAGATCGCCAGCAGCCAGAAGCAAAGCAATCCGGACAGGACATAGAGCCTGGTTCTTGCGCCGTTCGAAGAGGTGCTCGCAGCCACTTCTAGCCCTCAGAAACTTTCGGCGGCTCCCGAGAGCCGCCGCGAAAAATGTGGCGCGGACATTCCTGTCCGCGTAATTCGAGTGATAGTGGCCTACCGCACCGAAACGACCGAGACCGGAGTTACGCTGGCCATCACCGGAGTTGCCGCATCGCCGGCCGCGTCCATGCGCATCACCTGCCCGGGCTGCGGCGGTTGCATTCCCAGTTGACGCGCTTTCAAGTCGATTCGTTCCGGATCGCGCAGCGACGCCTCTTCCAGGCGCAAAGCCCGGTTCATTTCCGTCAGGCCATCGCGCTCCGACCGCAGCGTCTCGATCTTGTATCCATATTCAATGGCGCGAAAATGCTGCAGCGCATATCCCATAACCAGCAAAAACAACAAACACAGCGTCAGCCCGAAGTATTTCATCTCGCGTTCGCGGCGTGGATCTTCCACCTTCACCAGGCGCGAGTTGTCGATCGTTTTGCGAAAATAAATCTCCGGAGTCCCCAGCCAGCAGGACTTGCGCCGGATCAATGGACTTGCGCTCTGCATAGCCGCGGCGCTCATAATTTATGCCACTCCAAGAAGTTTCGAATCGTACTCCATGCTTTGCTCCACGGAAGCGAACCAGCTTTCGACGAGCATCGGTTCCACGAGCAGGGGCTCACTAACCACGGCTCTACTAAACAACGCTCCGTCCGGTTGCACCCTCTGCTCCGCGCGCTCCACGGTTGCCATCAGGTCTTCAATCAGCGTGCCGGTATATGTCATTTCGAATGTTCCCGTTTTTTCTTTTTCGGACTCGGCCTTTGTTCTTTTTTCTACTTGGCCGCTCCGGGAAAACTCCACCACAGAGTTGCGGCTGTTCTTACGGAACCGCCGCGCTTTCCTGAACTCTTACCCCGGCACGCCTTGCTGCCTCGCACCGGGCGCCCGGCAGTTTCTCCGGGACAAACTCAAACTTTTTCGGCCGCCCGCATCTTTGCGCTGCGCGACCGCGGATTCCGCTCAATCTCTTCTTCACTCGCCGTCACCGGCTTCTTCGTCAACAACCGGTACCAGCCTTGCTTCGCGCCTTCCCGCGTCGCGTCTTTCACGATCCTGTCTTCCAGCGAGTGGAAGCTGATGACCACCAGTCTTCCTCCCGGCTTCAGCACGCGAGGCGCCGCCTCCAGCAGTGCTTTCAGATCGTCCAGTTCACGGTTTACGAAGATTCGGAGAGCCTGAAAGGTTCGGGTCGCCGGATGAATGCGCTCATGTTTCATTGACCGGGCCGCGGCCGCTACCACCTCGACAAGTTGCGTCGTCGTGCGTATCGGCCGCGACCGGACAATGGCTCTGGCGATTCTCCGCGACCTCCTTTCCTCACCGAATTCGTAAAT
>JBEKLO010000086.1:0-17663 GCA_050010155.1 Terriglobales bacterium | reverse complement strand
TCACCACCGGCTTCGGTGAAAACTTAATAGCCTGCGTCATGCCTTGGAACTGACGGATGGCCATGTCAACATCGTCCCACTCTTCCTCTTGCACCGACATGAGCAGCAGCATCAGGTTTGCGCCGACCGAGAAATTCGTAGCATCATTCGTGATGACGAAAGCGTCGAACGCATCGCCGGGTCCGCCCGGCTTCAGCGTCTGCAGAATCAGCGAAATAATGTCGGCGCCAAGCGCATTCATCTTGGAGTGGAACTCGATGCAGCCCACGCCATCGCCCAGGTCGACCAGCGACGCGCCGGAGTTTTTCTTGACCACCCCATTGGACTTCCTGGCAACTTCGACCGACCAGACTCCTGCCGGAACGGCGACCGCTTGCCAATTGCCGGTTGCGAGATCCCAATACTTGCGGCCCGATGACGTCTTGGGGTCGTCCGCGTACCAGGATTTGTCCCCCGATGCGAGCAACTTCTCGACGTTGGCTGCGACCGGACGCCCTTCCTTTTTCATCCGCGCAACGGTCGCTTCCACACCCGCCGCGTCCCAGAGTTCAAAGGGACCGAGTTCCCAGGCGAAGCCCATACGCATTGCCTGATCGATAGCGACCACGGAATCGGAAATCTCCGGAATGCGATTGGCGGAATAAGTCCACAAGTCAGCGAGTGCCGCCCAAAGGAAGGAGCTGGCCTTATCGGGCTTCTGCGGCGCGCCACCGTCCAAGCCCAGCAACATGCGAATTCGCGCCCCCGTGTCTTCGACGTTTTTCGCCATCTCTAGTCCCGCGAACTTGGGCTTCTGCCGCGGATGATATTCCAGCGTCTTCCAGTCCAGCGCCATGCGTTCGTCTTCTTGCTTTTTGCCGTCCGCGTCTTTCCCTTGCGCGCTTTTCACCTTCTTATAGAAGCCGCCCCGGGTCTTGTCGCCCAGCCACTTGCGCTCCACCATCTGGCGGAAAAAAGCGGGAACCTGCAATTCACTGCGCTCATCATGCACGTTCGCGGTCATATTCCCGACCACATGCCCGAGTACGTCGAGCCCCACCAGGTCAATCGTTCGGAACGTCGAGGACCGCGGCCATCCCACGGCTTGGCCAGTCAGCGCGTCGATCTCTTCGATCGACAGATCCATTTCCTGCATCAGGCGCATCACGTTAAGCACGGAAAACGTACCGATGCGATTGCCGATGAAGTTCGGGGTGTCTTTGGCCAGCACGACTCCTTTGCCCAGTTGTGCGTCGCAGAAGTGGGTGACGGCCTCAATCAGCGCGCGATCCGCATCGGGCGTTGGGATCAACTCCAACAGCCGCATATAGCGCGGAGGATTGAAAAAGTGCGTGCCGAACCATGAGCGCCGAAAGTCTTCGGAGAATCCCTCGGCGATCTTCGCGACTGGAAGGCCGCTGGTGTTGGTAGTGACGATCGTCCCCGGTTTGCGAATGGCTTCGACCTTCTTCAACAGCGATCGCTTGATGTCGAGGTTCTCAACGATTGCCTCGATAATCCAGTCCACGTCGGCCAGGCGTTTCAGGTCGTCGTCGAAATTCCCCACTATGACCATGCGCGACAGCGACGCGTCGAAAAACGCCGCGGGTTTTGATTTCCTGGCTCCCTCGAGTCCGGCCGCTGCGATTTTGTTACGCGCCGGACCGTCTGCATCTGGGGGAACTATGTCCAGCAGCAGGGAAGGCACTCCCGCGTTCGCGAAATGTGCCGCGATGCGGGCGCCCATCGTGCCCGCGCCCAAGACTGCAACCTTGTGAATCCGTTTCATAATGGCGACTCCTGCGATAAGAAATGCACTCTGCAACCGTTCCTACGGAAGTTTATCCACCACCCAGTCATTCTTTCCAGCGTCCACCAGGGTGATTTCAGAAAATTTGCGCGTGACGTGCGAACCTCGAGGCGCGACCAGCACGACGGGAAAGATGTAGCGGCCGGAATGTCCATGACCACGCGTGATCTCGAAGGCCCGGTCCTTCGCATTCGAAAAGAATTGTTCCACTTTATCGGCGGTTTCCGAGTGACGAACATTCTCGCCCAGCAGCACCATCCCGTTTTCAGCATCTCCCGTTTGCCAAGCGTGCAGGAAATGGTCTGCGGCTGCCAATGCGAAAGCGTAGCCCGGATCGGACGGTATTGCCTGCTCGGCCGAATGGTTGTGTGTGCGAGCCCAGACAGGCCCCGCAGTTGGCAGGACCGTTAGAACGACTGCCACAAGGAAAGGACACGCTGCCAAACGGGCCCTCACGCTCAGTCTGTTTCTCATTCCTCGCCAGTGATGATGTAACTCCCTACTCTACTGCAAAGCGATGCGACTGTCCTCGACCCACAGGGCCGTTTTGCAGTCGAATTCGTGCACATTGTGTGCAAAGGTTTTCTCCGAGTGCCGTTGAAACCTGAACCCTCTCAGCACTCGCATTTTTCTTGTCTTCCGCCACATCGCAGCATAAACTACGCTCCGATACAATTTTCCTCACCACCCCCGGTGAGGGCCCAGGTTCAATCCGGCATATTCATCAGAAGCAGAGTGTGCGCTGGTGGCGTGCCACGGACAGAACGTTCTTCCATGCTGTAGATACTAACCAGGAGAAATTATGATTCGAAGACTCAGTGTGTTCGTGCTCACGCTCGTCGCCATCGTGACGGCCGTGAATATCGTTTGCCAGGCAGAGCCACAGACCCTTTTGACGAGCCATGTGCCTGAGGCGGTTCTCAACGGACAGGCAAAATTAGTCGGCCCACTCCCCGCAAATCAAACCATTCACTTCGATATCGTTCTGGCGCTGCGTCATCAGCCGGAGTTAGAAAACTTCTTAAAAGAGGTCTACGATCCTTCTAGTCCCTCCTACAGGCACTTCGTCACGGTGCCAGAGTTTACCGAGCGGTTTGGGCCCAGCCAGGAAGATTACAACGCGCTGATCGGGTTCGCCAAAGCCAGCGGTTTTAAGCTCATTGGCGGCTCCCGCGATTCTATGGACGTGCAGTTCACGGGTAAGGTCGCGATCATTGAGAAAGCCTTCCATGTGAGCATGGGCGTCTACCAGGATCCCACCGAAAACCGCACCTTCTACTCTCCAGACCGCGAGCCCACTGCCGATCTGCCCATGCAACTCTGGCATGTTTCGGGCTTGGATAACTATTTGATACCGAAGCGCGCGCTCGTGCGTAAAGATCCCAGGGTGCACCGCGACGTCGCCGAGGCAACAACGGGCTCCTGCCCTGGACAGTCCTTCTGCGGCAGCGACATGAGGGCAGCCTACTATGGCGGAACGGCTCTCACCGGCGCCGGCCAGAACATTGGGTTGTTCGAAGAGCTCGGATTTGATATCCAGGACGTGAATACCTACTACCAGGGCGCTGGCCAAACCTACACCTTTAATGTCGTCGGTGTTTCCACGGATGGCTCCAGCGTCAATTGCTTCGCTAACCAGGGTTGTGACGATACGGAACAGACCCTCGACATTACTCAGGCTGGCGGCATGGCTCCGGGCGTAAGCAACATATTCGTGTACGTCGGTAACACTGGTACCGCGATTTTGGGCGGCATGTCTTCCGGCTCACCGTTGCCCTTAAACCTGAGCTGTTCCTGGTACGACTTCGGGAACGCCCAAACTGACGATCCCTACTTCGAGAAGATGGCGGCGCAAGGCCAGACCTTCTTGGTGGCGTCCGGCGACAGTGGCGGCTATACGAAACAGTCTCCATGGCCGGAGAATTCTCTGTACATCATCGGAGTCGGCGGCACCAGTTTAACCACGACCGGTCCGGGCGGCGCCTGGGCTTCGGAAACCTATTGGTCTGCCGGCGGTATCGCCTACGGCGGCGGCGGCTGGGGGAGCAACGTTGATATCCCCTCGTGGCAGTTGGAGGCGGCTACCCAATGCGCCAACGCGGGTGGAGAATGTTCCACCACCTATCGCGACGTCCCCGAGGTCGCGGCCAACGCGCAGTTCAGCTTCTACGTCTGCGCCGATCAAAGTGGCTTGAGTGGATGCACTGAAAACGACTACGGTGGGACCAGTTTTGCCGCTCCCATGTGGGCGGGATACGTGGCTCTCGCCAATGAACAAGCGGCTGCCAATAACGATCCGCCAGCCGGGTTCTTTGCTCCGTTCCTCTATGCGCTGAGTCTGGGCGACGGCGATGCCGATTTCCACGACATTACCAACAACGGCGGCGCGAGCACCTTTCCCTGCGTTGCCGGTTACAACATGTGCGCCGGATGGGGCAGTCCGAATGGCCCCGCTTTCATCAATGCACTGGCTCCGACCAGCCCGGATTTCACCTTGTTAGCGAATCCGAGCAGCGTGAGCGTCACGCAAGGCAGCCAGGCAACTACAGCTATCACCATTACTCCGCAGGACGGCTTCACAGGCAGCGTGACTCTTTCTGCCTCGGGCCTGCCCAACGGCGTGACGGCGCAGTTCAGTCCCAATCCCGCCACCAGTACCAGCACGCTAACCTTGACAGCTTCCAACACGGCTACTGCGGGAACCTTCTCGGTCACGATCCAAGGAACGTCGGGTAGTGTCACCAACAGCACACTGCTCGCCCTCACCGTAAGTCCTCTGGTGCAAAGCTTCACCCTCGCCGCTTCGCCAAGCTCAGTTAGTATTGCAAAAGGCGGAGCCAGCGGTACCAGCACCATCACCATCACTCCGGTGAACGGATTCTCCGGCAGTGTCACGCTGTCCAACTCCACGCTGCCGAAGGGCGTAACTGCACAGTTCAGTCCGAACCCGGCAACTTCAACCAGCATTCTGACTCTGACTGCTGCCAAAACGGCAAAGGCAGGGACCTCAACGATCACCATCACGGGAACCTCCGGCAGCCTGAAGGAAACCACAACCCTCACGCTGACGGTGGATGCGCTGGGCAACTTCACCCTGACGGCTTTGCCGAGCAGTTTGACGGTGGCGCAAGGCAGCAGCGGAACCAGCACCATCACCGTGAATCCGACGGGAGGATTCGATCAGGAAGTCACCCTGACCGCAATCGATCTGCCCACTGGAGTCACCGCGACGTTCAATCCCAACCCGACCGCCTCCACCAGCACCTTGACGCTGACAGTAGGTGCCGGGGCGGCCACCGGAAAGTCGACTATCACCATTGAGGGCACGTCCGGAACGCTGACGAAGAAGACGAAGGTGAAGCTCGACGTCGTCGCTCCGTAAGCTTGACGTTGTCGTTAACCTGTAAAAGAGGAGAGGGCCGGGGTATCGGCCCTCTTCAATTTTCAGACAACACTTCGTTTCAGTCGACGCCTTGGTGAATAAGTCGGCTTCACTCCCACCGCGCGCCTGCATTTCGTGTAAGATTCTAGAGGCGAGTACAGTGCACCGCTTTCGCGTGGGTCGACGCTGCCGGGCTGATTGGAGATAGGCCGGCATTCGTTGTTCAGTCAACTTCAAACAACGACGATCCCCAACGACAATACTCCCCAATTTCCAGGTAGAACCGCAGCCTTCCGGGCTGACGGCACATTCCTGTCAGGAGACACTTCATGGCAAAGATAGCGAAGACAGCCGACCGGAAAAAGGTCATGGACACCACTAAATCAACCGCATGTCCCCAGTGCGGCAAGGAAACCCGCATCGTCAAGCGGATGAAAGACCGCGAGCGCGGCGTGCCCGGCGGAATCTACATTTCGTGCTCAGGCTGCGAATTCTTCGAAAAACTGTAAAACAGTAACCGGCACCCAGCTAAAACCGGACACACAACCGATAGAAAAAGGCGCGCAAGAATCGTCGCGCCTTTTGTTTTTTACGGGAGACTGAGTACTGGGTACTGCCCTACCCAACCTGTCCCAAAATCGCCCGCGCCTCAGCCGCCGGATCGACAGCTTCCGTGATCGGACGCCCGACGACAATGTGCGAGGCACCCGCTGCGATTGCTTCCGCTGGCGTGACGACGCGCGCCTGGTCGTGAGGTCCGCTTCCCGCGAGCCGCACTCCTGGCGTAACAATCGCAAAGTCCAGACCAAACTGTTCGCGCAGCGCGCCAGCTTCTTGCGCCGAGGCGACCACGCCTCCGCAGCCGTTTGAAAGCGCTAGCGCAGCCAGCCTCAGAACCTGTTCGAGCACAGCTCCGCGCACCCCAACCTTGCCCAGTTCCACATCATCCAGGCTGGTGAGCACCGTCACCGCCAGAACCAGCAAATCGGGCTTTGCGGCTTGCGCGGCCTCGACCGCGGCTCGCAACATTTTCCCCCCGCCCGCGGCGTGCACCGTCAACATGCTCACGCCGAGCTGCGACGCTTCGCGCACGGCTGCTCCGCATGTATTGGGGATGTCGTGATATTTGAGGTCGAGAAAGACGCGCCGTCCGGAACCAACCAGTTCGCGGATAATCGAGGGACCTTCGGCCGTGTAGAGCTGCATGCCGACTTTATATGCGTGGGCAGAGTCACCGACGGCCGCCACGATCTTCCGGGCGGCCGCGGCTGTTGATACATCCAAAGCTACGATCAGACGCTGGCGCGGATCCATATTCCCAACTAGTGTTCCCGAGTCTATCGGGTTTAGTTGAGATTGGCTACGGGCTGCAGTTGCGCCACTGTCACTGGGCGACTGTGCTTTAGCTGGTAGAGGTCCAGCTGAACCCGCTGTACCCCGCGCGCGTCGAAGCCCAATGCCTGCGCCGCGGTGTAAGAAACGTCGATGATCCGGCCGTCTACCACCGGACCCCGGTCATTGATCCGCACCACCACGGCTTTGCCATTCCTCAGGTTGGTAACCTTCACCAACGTTCCCAGCGGCAGACTGGGGTGAGCGGCCGTGAAATCGTGCATGTCGAAGGGTTCTCCGCTAGCAGTCTGCTTGCCCTGGAACTGTTCTCCATACCAGGACGCGGTCCCTACCTGATAGCTCTTTGACCTCTGGCTGTTTGTTCGAGTTTTGTGCACTCCGGTCATTATCACCGGTTGCTTTGTGACCTTGGCGGCTTCCAGGCTGCTTGGCCCGGATGCGGCTCCGGCCCCCAGACTAGCAATGGATAAAATCACTGCCAGACCTTCGGCTAAACGTCGCATTCAGTTACCTCCAGTTGCGGAAAGTCGTTTTCTGGTCGTATGCTCCTTTCGTCATAACGATTCGCTGATGCTACGCAGTTAGGCGGATGGTGTCAATGAGAAAAACCCCCTAGGGAATTAACTAAATGGTAATTAATCAATCACTTAGCTCCATGAAAACCATAGATTTGTTTCCTATCTCGTTGAAACTAGGCCGGAGCGTATATTAATCGATCGGTTACTATGCAAAACCGACATGGCGCACATTTTTTTCAAGTTCCTTTGGAATGTTACAGTTGAGAGAAAATGCTGATAACCGTAATACAATCAATCACCTACAGCGTAAAGTTGATGGCAAGTTGGTAAACGCTTCCGCAGCTGTGGCTTGGACTTAACGTATTGAACTTTCGTGCTGAGTTTTTCTTAGACCGGTAACCCGAACCCCGGATGTGCTGTTCCACTGTTTGAAGTTTGGGTTTAGAGTGACGGCATGCCCCTGACACCGCCCGTGGTTTTGACGATCGCCGGATTCGACCCCTCCTCGGGCGCCGGGATTACGGCTGACATTAAAACCATCGCGGCTCATGAATGTTATGGCATCTCCTGCATCACTGCCCTAACCGTCCAGTCAACGCGGGGGGTGCGGCGGGTCGAGGCCGTGGCTCCAGGCGTCATCGCCGACACTCTGCAGGAACTGGTTTCGGACCTGACGGTGGACGCCGTGCACATCGGAATGTTGGGAAACGCCAAGGTGGTCGAGGTCGTCGCAGATTTTCTGGGCCAAACTTCTGCCGGCCAAGCGAGCCTTCCTCACATCGTCCTCGATCCAATTCTAAGGTCTAGTTCGGGAGCGGATTTACTGGATGCAGCAGGAACCCGGCTCTTACTCGAGAGGCTGCTTCCGCTGGTCGAAGTCATCACTCCAAACCTTGACGAAGCCAGCGTGCTGACCGGCTTGCCCGTCACTGATCTCGACCAGATGCGCGCCGCTGCCGCCCGGCTACACGATCTCGGGGCGGCGAATGTCGTCATCACCGGCGGCCATCTGGAGAAGGCGATCGACCTCCTTAGCTTTGGCACTCCTCATGGGACGGAAACGGAAGTCTTCAAAGCGGACCGTCAGCCTTCGAATTCCACCCATGGCACCGGATGCGCCTTCGCGACGGCTCTGGCCTGCCACCTGGCGCACGGCCGTGGATTACCCGAGGCGGTCCTGCTCTCCAAGGTGTACGTTTCGGCGGCGATTGCCGGCGCCTACCCTCTAGGCAAGGGAGTAGGCCCGCTCCATCACCTCTACCGCATGAGCCAGCAGCGCAGGCCGAGCGCCGTGGTAGCAGAAATCGAGCACGCCCATCAAAGAACCTGAATCTGAACAAGGTTTCCAGGAACGCGCGGCGAGATCAGCAATGTTATTGGAAGGGAACTGAAGAACTGATGGCTGACGGCTGAGGGCTGACGGCTATTTCTTAAGCAGTATGCCAACCAGGAAGGCCGCGATCGAGGCCAGCAGCCACTCGATTCGCCACAGTTGGATGGCCTGCCAGTCAACTACCGTCCGGGCGCTGAAGAACACGCTAACCGCCAAGGCTCCCACGACGCAGAGCAGGCCGACCAGAAAAGCAATGGCCGCCGGTGCCGTGAGCCCGAGTCGCTCGCCAAGCCCGGCTAGTTCAGCCAGTCCATGGATTTCGAGGGTGCGGCCAGTTTCGGCACCCGGCCGCCTCGCGCCACACGAGTGACAGTAGACTGAGCTAACGATAAACTCCGTCCCGCAGCGACAGGTTGCGCGTCGTTCCGCGGTCGTGCCGACGGCGGAACCCGGCATCGGTGCCCGCCAAAACTCGTGTTGAACCTGATTGACCGCGTCCGCCATAAGTGAGAATGAGTATTCTTTTTGAGAGTCCGTCCCTTTTTCGGATCGCAAGCAAATCACCAAAGCATGTTATTGCAAAGACGACCAGTTAGGAGCTGGCCTAGGGGAGGGAGGCCGTTCGGGAGGGCAAGAATTACGCTATCCGACCCGGAATTTCATATTGTGCACAGATTCGCTGGAATGCGCAGGTACCTGTGATGGTTCCCAACCGGGCCTGCTCCGCTCGCCCATAGCGTTTGCGGTGCCATGCCACCATCATCCTTTGGCCTCGGCCAGTGCCCGTCGTAACTCGTCAACGTCGGGAAAATTCGGCTGAATCCGAACCACGCGATCCAGTTGTTGCCGCGCCAGCGCCGTTTGACCATTCCTGGCATACGCGAGTCCCAGATGGTAGTTAAAGAGGGCGTTGTCAGGATCCTTTTTCACGGCTTCTTTGAACAGCGTGATCGCCGATCCGTAGACGTGTTTGTGGTAAAAAGCCCAGCCCAGCGTGTCGGCAGAGCTCGGATTATCCGGCATCTTGCGCCGGGCCGTTTGCGCCATGGCAAAGGCGACGTCGATATTGCCTCCCTGCTGCAGCATCACGTATGCCAAGTTGTTCGAAGCCAGTGGATTCTCCGGCTCCACGTCCAGCACCTTCTGATATTGCTCCTTAGCGTGGCCCCAGTCGTGCCTGCCATCATAGATGTTCCCGGCCAGCAGGTAAAAACGGACCTCCTTGGGATTCACCTTCGACCCGTCAATGAATGTCTGCAGTGCCCGATCCATATCGCCGCGTGCGACTTCGACCTGTCCCAAACTAAGCATCGCCAAAGCGTTCTTCTTGTCCAGGTCGGCGGCGCGTTTGAATTCCTCTTCTGCACCCGCCAGATCTTTCTTCTGCTCCATCAGGAATTGGCCCAGCATGATGTGAAACCCAACATTCTGCGGGTACTTGGAGGATTGAGTCTTGAGTCTGGCCAAGGCACGGTCGGGCTGTTTTTGTTCTTCGTCTACATTGACGACACCGCCAAGCGCATCCGTGGAATTCGGATCCTGGTCCAGAGCTTGCTGGTAAGCCTTTTGCGCTTCGTCAGGTTTGTTCTGCAACATCCGCAGGTTGCCTAACTGTACGTAGGCGTCAGGGTTGTTGGGCTGTTTTTCGATGGACCGATGCAGATACTCCTCCGCGGCTGCGGAATTCTTGCGATCAATTTCCGCTACTCCACGCAACAGATATCCATCGGGAGATCCCGGCTGCAGCGCAATGATCTGGTCCGCTTCCAGCGCCAGTCCCGCGGCATCACCGCGGCCAATGGCTGCTCCCGCCAAAGCCCTGTGCGCTTCCACAATTCCATTCTGCAGTCGAACCGCATCGTGCCATTCCCCTTCTGCGCGGTTCATGTTGCCCATCTCCGCGAAGGCCAGGCCGAGCTGAAAATGCGCCAGAGCGTTGTCAGGATTGGTCTTCAACACCGCTTGCAGCGTATTGACTGCATCGTTGCTCTTGTTGCCGCGAACCTCAATCTCGCCCTTTGAAACTTGGGCTTCCTCGTCGTCCGGCTTCTCTTTCAAAATTTCATCGTTCAACCTGCGGGCGTCGTCCAGTTTGTTGGTCAGCACCAGCGCCTGGATGTAATTCTTCTTTACTACGATGTCTTTGGGATGCTCCTGATACAGCGCGGCATACTCGCTCGCTGCCTTGTCGAACTGGCCATTGGCATAATAGAAATCGCCCAGCATCCGGTAGCCCACGGAATTATCCGGGAAATCCTTCTTCGATTGCCGCAGTAAGTCCTCTGCTTGACCAAACTTGTTCTCCGCCACATACAAACGGGCAAGGGAAATCCTTGGGTTAGGATCATTAGCTGCCGACTCTATCGCGCGGCGGTACCACTGCTCTGACTCTGGAAAGCGGCCGCGGGTCTGATAGAAGTTCCCGAGAAAGGTGAGCGCGTTCGTGGACTTCGGAGCCAGTTCCACTGCCTTTTTAAGACTCGCCTCCGCCGCGTCAAATTGCTGCCCTCGCATCTGCAGCATAGCCAGATTCAGATAAGAGTCGGAACGGGCAGGATCGAGTTGTAGCGCCTTCTGCAGGTCCGCTAGCGCAGCCGTGATGTTGTTGGTGTCGGCGTCGTAGTTGGACCGTGCGATGAAAACGTCGGGATTCGTCGGCTGTTTTTGCACCAGCAGATCCAGATGGCCCTTCGCTTCATCGAAGTGACCCGTGGAAATCAGCAGGTTGGCCAGATCAAGCTGGGCGGCATAATGGTCCGGTTGCAGTTCGACGGTCTTGGACAGTTCCTGGAAGGCGCCCGGCCACTGTTCCAGTTTGACCGCCGTCAATCCCAGCTTGTAGTGGGCGTCGACAAAGCGTTCATCGACTTGGATCGCGTTCTCGAACTGAATTGCCGCTTCCCTGTACTGGCCTTTTTCGAAGTAGCGCTCTCCGCTCTCCAGGTACTTCTGTTTGCGCACGTTCGGATCGCGCGAACACCCTGCCAGCAGCGCAACGAGCAAACAGATCGCCGCCACTGAACACTGCAATCTCCACACTTTAGCCGTACCCATATCTTTGACCGCCTTCACTTCCCGCAAACTTTGTGTTATCAGCACCCTATTGCACAAAAGTACTCTCCTCGGCGCCCGCCGGAAAAGTTACTGTTGTTATTATCGCAAACTTGAAGGTGCGGGCAGAACCAATTCTCCCATTCTCAAGCATACGCCCGTGTACAGGTGCTTTCGTAATCTGCCCCTGCCCTTTGGGACATGGCATAGTTCAAGTCGGCTATGACTCACTTCCCCCGAACCAATGCCAATCAGCGTTCCCCGCGAGTACAACTCAATGGATCTGTTGCCGCCGCAGTAATGGCCGAAGGCGGCCAGCGCGCGCGCGCAAAACTGCAGTCCATTTCTATCAACGGCGGTTTGCTCCAGTTGCAGCAGGCGCTTTCCACTGGAGATTTCGTCGAAATCGCTTTCCACACCCGTTCCGGCGCCATCTGCGGAATGGCCGAAATGCTGAACCCGACACGCAAGTTTCAGAGCGCCTGTTTGCAGCCCTTCCGCTTCATTGCCCTGGCCGATGAAGACCACCGCAAGCTGCGCATGGCGCTCGATTCCGCGCTGGACCGCAGTTTTTTGGACTCTGCCTCCGAGCCTTCGCAGGCACCGGCCGGTTTCTGAAAGCAGGTCGCGGGTTGTAGGGCAATCCGACCCAACTGTGCCCTCCTGACACCTGCCTTCTCGCTATACTGAATCCTCCGGCATGACCACCGAGACCGTCACACATTCTGCCGAGGAGACCATCGCTTTCGGTCGCACCCTCGCCTCCGAACTCAAGCCGCCACTGATTGTATTGCTCCGCGGCGAACTCGGAGCCGGCAAGACGACCCTGGTGAAGGGGATCGCGGAAGGCTTTGAAGCCGCAGCCGCCGAAGACGTGACCAGTCCGACTTTTACCCTCATTCACGAATATCGCGGACCTCGTGCCACTCTCTACCATATCGACCTCTACCGCATCGATAGCCAACGCGAACTGGAAACCCTGGGCCTCGACGACTTGCTCGCACCAAACTGCATCTTACTGATAGAGTGGGGAGAGAAGTTCGCTCGCTTCGAACGCGAAAACAACGTCGAAATTACCCTGGAGAGTTTAGGGGAAACTGACCGCAGAATCTGCCGGACTACGCGTTGAATCTTGGGACGTACAAGGTCTCGGCGCATCTCAATCAATTGAAGGTAGAGCCACAGTCAACTTGAAGTTAAGCTATTCCATACTTGCAGGCCTGCTGAGCATGTCGATCGTTTCCTCCGCGACCTTTTGCGCAGCTCAAAGCGCTCCACCGACTCCAACATCAGACCCTGCGCAATCCACCCAGTCGCCTGCGGCCAATCCTCCTAAGCCAGACCAGCCCGGAGACCAACCGTCTGCCCAGAGCAATTCTCAGGGTCAAAACAGTCCGGTGCAGGCGGATCCAAAGAAGAACAACGAAGATGCAAAGAAGGAAGATGCAAAGAAGAAAGACGACCGGATGTTTTACGTCATGCCAAATTACTTGACGGTCGAGGGCGAGTCGCAAGTGCCGCCGGTCTCATGGAAAGAGAAGTTCGCCATGGCAGCGAAGGGATCCTTCGACCCGTATGAATTTACGGTAGTGGGTATTGTGGCGGGCATCCGCCAGGCGGAAAACTCTTCTCCGGGCTTCGGGCAGGGAGCTGAGGGATATGCGAAGCGGTATGGAGCGGCCTTCGCCGACCAGGTGGATGGCAATATCATGGTGGGCGGCGTTTTCCCCACGATCCTGAAGGTGGATCCTCGCTATTTTCAATTGGGCAAAGGGTCGTTCATGCACCGCTTTGGCTATGCTTTCACTCGTATCTTCGTTGCCCGAACAGATTCCGGCAAGAACACGTTCAATGTCTCCGAGTTTGCCGGTAACGCCACGGCCATTGCCATTTCCAACTTCTATTATCCTGCCGCCGATCGTGGTGCTCTGACGAGTCTCTCCGGGTGGGGAACCCAGATGGGCATCGATGCTTTTGGAAATGAACTGAAGGAGTTCTGGCCCGATGTTCACCGCTATTTGCAGAAGAGACATGCCCGTCACTTGCAGAAAAAAGAAGAGAAGGCAACGGATTGAGTTCGTCCATCTGGAGTTTCCAATGGAGGCAATTTTCAAACCGCTTCACTACCAAAAGTAGAGCGATAGGGCGCGACCGGAAAATCAAGACTTGGGGGAAGATTTGAAATCGATTCAGTCATTCTGCCTGGCGATAGCGTTGGCGGTAACAATAGGAACGTCATCTGTTCAAGCCCAGGGACCAACGAGCCCCCACCAGCAATCCCAAGAAGTGACACGAGGGTCGCTGGACGACGCTTCGCTGCTCACCTCGGACCCTCAGCAACCGAGCCCAACACAAGCGGGCACAGCGAAGGATGGACAATCCTCGCCGCCAGACGCGCCGACATCCCAAGCCAACCCCGCACAAGCAACGAACCCCACTGAAGAGTACGGAAAACAACCCAAGAGAATTCTGTGGGTCGTCCCCAATTACCGCGCGGTCAGCGCCAACACGACTTTGCCTCCGCTGACTTTCAAGAGTGAACTCTGGCTGGCAACCCAGGATACATTCGACTACTCGGACTTCATTTTCGTGGCAGGGCTGGCGGGAGTTTCGATGGCACAAAAATCGCAGCCGGCCTTTGGCCAAGGTGCCGAGGGGTACGGTAAATACTACTGGCATGTCTTCGTCGATGGCGCCATCGAGAACTACATGACGGAAGCGATCGTGCCCGTGGTGACTAGGGAGGACCCGAGATACTACACTCTGGGTAAAGGTGGATTCTTTAAGCGCACCGGTTATGCGGTAACTCGGCTGGTCGTCACCAGGACGAACTCTGGCCACAGCACCTTTAATCTTTCGGAGGTCGTGGGATCCGGAGCAGCCGCCAGCATCGGGAACGCGTATTATCCGTCAGAATCCAACCCCTTTGTGAAAACGTATCAGCGTTGGGGAACGCAGGTGGGCCTGGACGGCGTTTTCAACGTACTAAAAGAGTTCTGGCCGGACATTGATCACGCCATATTCCGCGGAAAATATTAACCCTGCCTTAGCGCTGCCGCGAGTCACGCCGTGTTAATGCCTGGCGCGGGCAGCCTACTGGCGCGCTCCATTCCCGAACCATCGAGAACAGCATTGCCGCCGCGAAAACGATGAACACCGCAGTGCGAGAGCGCATGTGTATTATTGTGGCGCAATATACGCGAACCTGGCAATCGCCCGATCGGTTAGCGTCCAGCTAGGTTCTTGCCACCAGCCGGTTCTTTATTGCGACTCATCTCATCCAATTTTGTGATGGTCCAAAACCCCCATGCAACCGTGAAGAAGGCCAACGAACCCGATCTGGAAGTCGGCCTCATCTGCGCCGATCGCGACGGCAATCGCATTCGCATCGATCGCATTGACCGTAAAGATATCGGCCCCGCAACCATTTCCTACCATTTCCTAAACGACGAACTCCGCGTCCAGGAAGGCGTGCAAGAACGCTCCATCGAGCAATTCCTGCAGCAAGGCTGGTACCTCGCATCCCCAGGCAAGTCCTTGTAGCGTCGCCGTTTGCACATTTTTACGAACTCTTTATGGACGCTTTATTCGAAACTTATGGCCCATCGTGTCGAATAGGCAAGATGAGTTCCCGGCCATTCAGTGGGGAACCCGGCAGAAAGGTAAATCTCAGATGTCCATCCAGGAAGTATCGGCGGAACAATTAGCGCAACTCTTCCACCATTATCACCAGGCGCTCGCCCCGGATTTTGGCTGCGTGGATGGCTCCTCGCCCGAGTCATGGGAACACGTATCCCAGCCAGAAAGAAATCGCATGGTGGCAGCCGCCCGGCTCGCCATATTGGAAGTAGCTTCAACCGCGAACGAACTGGAAGACTCCAGGCGTTATTTTGCCAAGCCGGGATCGGCGGAGTGGGGTTGCTAGGGGAAAAGAAGAGCGTCGGATAAGCCCTGCGATTTTCGCTGCGAGACGGTGTACGAATGTGACCCGCGGCTTAAGCCGTGGGAAACTAATGCGGCAGATACCCTGCCTCCATCGGAAGCTTTCCGTCTACCTTGACCACCGCCACGCGATCGGTGATAGACCGTTCTTCCACGAACCCGATCGCTCCCGGTGTAGACGCGACCGCATCAATCACCGCGGCATCCGATGCCGCCGTTCGGATGGAATCCTTTTGCGAAGCAAGCAGCGCCTTCATTTCCGTTTCGCTCATCTTGGTCAGATGCTCCAGCGTGACCATCTCGCCCGGTGAAGCGCTGTGTAATACCAGTACCACATTCTTGCCGTCGGGCCACTTCTTTACTTCTCCCTTGAAAATCTTCGCCAGATGGGTGGAAGTAAAGTTTTGCGCAACGTTATCTTTGTTGACGACGACCGCCATGTGATGCGCAAAACACGGAGTCAGCGTGAACGTCACCCAAGCACACAGGGACAGAATTCGAGGGTACTTCATAGAAGCTAAGCTTACCGCCAGATGTCCAAGGATTTTTGTCAATTATTTGTCAAAAGTAACGGAGTAATCAATCTGGTAAGGTCGGACCTGAGATTGGAGAAATCAGAACCTACGAGCTCGGATTTCACTTCTGCAATCTGACTTCTGACTTCTACAATCGCTCAGAATCCCATGATGTTGTAGCCGCAATCCACATAGATGGTCTCGCCCGTGATCCCCGAACTGGCGTCGGAAGCAAGAAACACGCCCGTGCTGCCCACTTCGCTGACTTCCACATTCCGTTGCAACGGAGCGCGCTCGGCGTGCGAACGCAGCATGTCTCCCAGCCCGGAGATGCCGCGAGCGGCCAGAGTTTTGATCGGCCCAGCCGAAATCGCATTGACGCGAATCTTCCGTCGCCCCAGATCCTGCGCCAGATACCGCACCGTGCATTCCAGCGCGGCCTTCGCCACCCCCATCACGTTATAGTGCGGCACAACTTTCTCCGCGCCGTAATAAGTCATGGTGATCACGCTGCCCCCCTCCGCCATCAGCGGAGCCGCCGCCCGGCACACCGCGATCAGCGAATACACGCTCACGTCATGTGCTACCCGAAAGCCCTCGCGGGTAGTATTCACAAAATCGCCCTTCAGTTCGTCGGCCGGAGCAAACGCCACGCTGTGCACCAGCACATGCAATTTCCCATAGCGCTCCTTGAGCTTTTCAAACAATTCCGCAATCGCCGCATCGTCAGAAACGTCGCACATGAAAGCTTCCGCCCCCGGCAGCGAAAGAATTAAATCTTTCGCTTCCAGTTCCATGCGCTCATTTTGATAGGTAATGGCAAGGTTCACTCCAGCCGAGTGCAGTCCTTGAGCAATTGCCCAAGCGATCGACCGCTTGTTCGCCACACCAAAAACGACCGCCGTCCGTCCCTTCAAGTCCTCAAACATAATTGAATCTCCCATAAAAGAAGACAAAGAATATCAGCAACAAGAACAACAACGGGTGCGCAATAGGGACAACGGTGCGCGCCCATCTTAAACCTCGCGCTTTTGTGCGACCTCAGAGTCGACCCGCCGGAACGTCACTCCACCCCTGCAGCCACGGCGTGCCGCACACGAATCGGCCAGCACGAACTCCCAAAGGCGATCGCATAAACGGCGGCAATGGCTCCAAACCCAGCCGCCAGGCTGACCCGCGATGCAATCCAACCCACCGTCAGGCCCAGTCCAATCTGCAAAAACGTGCCGAAGAAATTAAAAGTGTTCTGCACGCGTCCCATAAAATGCGGAGGCACCTGCTCCATGACGCTCGTGTTCATGGACACCCCGCTCACTCCGCGCGCCGACCCCATCAGCCCATAAAGCAACACGGCCAGCGCCAGCCAAGGAGAAAACGGCGCCAGTGCCATGGTAAGACTAAGCAGCAGCATGGAAACCGCAATCGAACCACGCGACCCTATCCGCGAAATCAGCGCCGGAGTGTAGAGAGCGCTCAGAAATGCGCCTACCCCCCATCCCGCGTTCAGCCATCCATAGCCTGTAGCTCCAGCATGGAAGATTCGATCGCTAAGCGGTCCCGTAACCACCACTCCCGTCGTCATCCCGCCGAGAAACAGGGCCCAACTCGCCCCCAGAAGCACCACGCTCGGATGCTGGCGCAGAAAGACCAGCCCTTCGCGCATCTCGCGCAAAAAACGTGCGACCGCGGTTTCCGCCGCTTCCAGGTCGTGCCGCAATTCGTCCCCCCGCGGCACCACATGCCGTCCCCGGCGCACCGCGAAGTAACAAGCAAAAGAAAC
>JBEKLO010000085.1:0-17936 GCA_050010155.1 Terriglobales bacterium | reverse complement strand
AGTTTCTTCGCTCAGGAGGTGCAAGCGCGATGAACAGCAACGCCAGGAAAGACGAATTGCACCGCGTCAACAGAAGTATCTTTGTAGAATGGAAAGGAAATGCCTGTGTCGGTCGAGCTGCATAACACCGGAGATGCCACGATCAGGAGGGAAGTACAGGCGATCATTGAACACGTTCTGAGCGACCGGCCTGGCGGGTGGCGAGTGTCGATTGTTGGATCTCGCGCGAAGGAAGATTGGGAGATGAAGGTCGAAGGTCCCAACGGTTTTGAGCGGTCATACATACTGGTAAGAAGTGCAGGAGAACATCAACCTGTGGCCATCGGGAATCTGCTCCTGAGGCTGCTGCCCACTAAGGCGTAATCATCACCGCCAGTCAGACAGCCAACTAGATTTTCAGTGATCTCCATCCGCTTCCGGTGCGACAGATTGAATTGAAAATGATTTTCAAGAAAAGTGCAGGAAGGGTGCAAAATTCGCCGCACGTGCGGTATTTTCGGCTATACTCGGCGAGATAAGTTGTTTATTTCTGTTGGCGTTGGAGTTTTTCACCCGCTTTCGAGGCGGATCGTTTCAACCGCTCACGCACCTCTCCGGAGAAACAGTTGTCAGTGGCCGGTTGCCAGTTGCCAGTAAGATCCTAACCCTTTTGTTTGGTTGCTCGCCGTGACGCCGATCGACTAACGGCGGGCACTCACGACTCACGCCAACAACTAACGACGACTCCGAAAAAACTCCTGCAGGATGTCGGCCGAACGCCCCGCCAGCACTCCACGCCTCACTTCCATTTGATGATTCAGGCCGGGATGATTCACCACCTGCAGTATCGAATGGATGGCGCCCGCTTTGGGATCGTCGGCACCATACACCAGGCGGCGGACGCGCGCATGAACTGCCGCTCCCGCGCACATGGCGCACGGCTCAATTGTAGCAAACAGTTCGCAGTCACCGAGCCGATGGTTACCGAGGTTGCGTCCCGCTTCGCGCAACGCCACTATTTCCGCATGCGCGCTCGGATCGTGGTTGGCAAGGTTGCGATTCCAGCCTCGTCCCACTACTCGCCCGGCGCATACCACGACTGCTCCTACTGGCACTTCGCCCGCCTCCAGTGCGCGCTGCGCGCAGCGCAGGGCTTCTTCCATCCAGAGCTCATCCGTCGGATGCGCGTCCGCCGAAACCTCGTCGGAGGCCTTCTCGTCCGCGAAACTCTGGTCAGGCGATAGCATCGGGCAGTTTCCATTTTAGCGGGCGGATGGCTGCCTCGGGTGGGAAGTTCTGTTCCCATCCGACGACTGCAATGTGCTGCGCATCGTGCCGCGAGTCAGTATGGCCCTATTGTTATTCACTGTAAGCATCTTTGTATCTTACAGTTAGCTATATTTCGTGAATTGAAACTAGAGTATCAGATGGCATGACGCTTGCATTTCACAGTGTGTAGTAGGTGCCCGTCCCCCGCGGCTTCCCGATAGCACCGCTCCGTCTGAGGAGGATGGATCACTGTGAAAAATTCGAACAAGGTTACGGCCGTTGCCGTGGTTGCAATTCTGCTTTCCGGTTGCGCACTCGCGCAGGGCTTCTTTAGCGTCGTTCCGGTGCCGGGATCGACTCCCGATTCTTTGATTGCGATCAACAACGGCAGCTTCGTGGTGGTGAATAACGCCAGTCAACTTTCTGTTTGGAGCCGCCTCGGTGGAACCCAGAGCATCAGCATGAACGAGACAAACAGCGGGGTCGCCATCAACAACTCCGGCGAGGTCGTGGGCGCAGGCAATCCCGGTAATTCCGAAAGTGTTGAAGCTTTCATCTGGCAGCCGGCGGGAGGCCTCGAGTGGCTCAGTTCGCTCGGAGGCGGTCTGAGCGCTGCCAGCGCGATCAACGACTCGAACGCCGTGGTCGGCCTTTCCTACACCGGCGCGACTCAACGGCATGCATTTCTCTGGACGGCGGCCAGCGGTATGCAGGATCTGACCCCGGCTCTCACCAGCAGCGGTGGCGCCGCGGCGTTGGCTATCAATGCGGCGAATCAGGTCGTTGGCTATTACTTCCCGAACGGCAGCGCCAACACGCTTGGTTTTCTTTGGACGCAAAGCGGCGGGCTGCAGAATCTGGGCTCGGCTGGCACACTCGCATTTGCCATCAACGACTCCGGGACGGTCGTGGGCCAAACTCCCATCGCTGGTGACTATCGGCACGCTTTCTCCTGGACCGAGTCCGGTGGATTCGTAGACCTCGGGACTCTCGGCGGCGTGGAAAGTTCCGCTCTCAGCATCAACAGTCTGGGCTGGATCGTGGGAACCTCCCTGACCAGCAATAAGAACGGAATGCTGCATGGTTTTCTTTGGACTCCCACGAACGGCATGCAGAGCCTGGATACCTTGGCCCATCTGACCTCCAAGGACCAGCAAACTTATTCGCTACAGGTCAATGATTCCGGAGTCGTCGCCATCTCGACGAACAAGGGCGGATTTCTCCTGATTCCAACCATGACGACGGAGATCGGGTCGTCGCTGAACCCCTCCACGATGGGGCAGCCGGTGACGTTTACCGTTACCATGACCTCGATTGCGGGACCGCCGCCGGATGGTGAGAACGTGCAATTTTCCGTGGGCGGTAAGGCATTGGGATCGGCAACCTTGACCGGGGGCGTCGCTCAGTTCACTACCTCGTCCTTACCCGTAGGAAAGAACAGCGTTGTGGCGAACTACAGCGGAGACGCAAATTATCTTTCCGCAAAGTCCACCACGCTCACGCAAGTAGTCGACCAGTAGCGCGAGCGGCTTCTGTAAAGACTGGGCTTGCCGCGTCTCCCGCTGCGCGCATGGAGACACGGCCAGCCCCGTCTCTACTTTGGGAATCCGGTGTGACCCAGGGCACACCCGCCCGTTTTCAGTCGGTGATATGCTTACGGGGTTATGCGATTCACTACCCTCCTGCGGAAAGTGTTTTTGGTAGACCTGATCCAGGGACTGAACGTGACTTTCCGTTATCAGGACCCCAAGGAAATCTATACCGAGCAGTATCCGTTGGAGCGGCCGCAGGTTGCCGAGCGTTACCGAGGCGCGCCCCGGCTGAACACGAACCCGGATACCGACGAGAGTCTCTGCATTTCCTGCGACCTGTGCGCCCTGGCTTGTCCGGAAAATCTGATCGTGGTGACCAGCGAGCGTAACGAGAAGACGCGCCGCAAAGAACTCGTCGCCTTCACCTACGACTTGAGTCGTTGCATGTTTTGCGGCCTGTGCGAAGATGCCTGTCCCACCGACGCCCTCGAACTCTCGCAGGATTTCGAACTCGCAAGTTACAGCCGGGAAGGTATGATCTGGGATCGCGAGACGCTAGAAAAAGGTCCGCAGCCCACCGTCTACCAAAAGTAGTGCCGCGACACCCGCGAGCCACGAACATCGCTATCTCCGATAACTGTTTGACAGCCCTCCTAAACCTTCCTAGACTGTGGTCATGGAAGTCCGTCTACAGCCCGAGAAAGAAGCCCAACTGGCGCAAATCGCGGCTCAGCGAGGACTGAAAACCGACGAGTTGGCGCAGCAGGTCCTGAGCCGCTACTTGGAGGATGACTCCCGCTTTATCGAGGCGGTGAATCTTGGCTTGGCAGCTGCCGAGCGCGGGGAGTTTGTGGAGCACGACGAAGTCGGAGCCCGCATTCAAAAGATTCTGCGGCCGTAATGCGCCCGCGCTGGACTACTCCCGCCACACAAGATCTCTACAACATTGTTCGCCGCATTCAGCAGGATAACCCCGCTGCCGCCGCCAAAGTGGCGGAAACTCTCTACGATGGTTGCGGCAAGTTGGGAAATTTCCCGCGGCGTGGTCGCAACGGGCGCATTGATGGCACTCGGGAGTTGGTCTTCGGAGGCTTGCCTTACATCGTTGTTTATCGCATTCAAGATCAGAATCTGGAGATTTTACGCATCTATCATGGAGCACAAGATTGGCCTTGACCTTGGCGGCTGAAGCCGTTCGTGTGGAGGAACGCTACGCTGAAGCGCTGCGCCACCCGAAATCAACTTTACTCCGCTAGCAGCGGCCGTCCCTGAATATTCCACGAGATGTGATGCACGGCGCTGTGGGTCGCCAGAATCGCCGACTTGCCCGGAGCAAAGGCCAATCCGACCAATCCCTGCCCGGCGACTTCGAGGCTGGCCTGCCCTTGAGGAGTGATCTTCACAATGCCCCGTTTTCCGGCGAGAGAAGCGGCAACATAGATGTTGCCGTCGATATCGAGCGCCAAGCCTTGCGGACGCCCAAGACCGCGGTAGAACACTGACACGGTTCCATGCGGGTCGACTTTGTAGACGCAGTCGAAACTGGAAGTGCTGGGGCCTGTGACGAACATATCGCCGTGAGGGCCGAAGGCCAGGTGATAGGCGGAAACGCTCGGCTCCAGCGTAGCGAACACAAAAATCTGCCGGTCGCGCGCGATTTTGAAAATCGTTCCGCTGCGATCGCCCACGTAGAGATTCTCCTCGCGATCGAAAGCGATCCCGGTCGCAACTCCCATGCCCTCGGCGTAAGTGGACATGGTGCCATTCGGGGCCACCTTGTACACGGCTTCGTCGTTCCGCGACGAAACGTACATCTGGCCTTCGCGGTCAAAGGCAATCGCCGTGGCGTTCATCAAGTCGCTGAGAAACGGTTTCGAATTGTAGTTGGTGTCGATTTTGTAGATGGAAACCGGAGTTTTCTGTCCTCGCGTTCCGGAGAACGTTACATAGAGATTGCCCTCGCGGTCGAGTGCGGGATTGGTAACCGGATGAAGGTCGGCAGCAACCGGGACAGCGACCATAATCGAATGCGGATTGCTGACATTTCCGTTGGCACCCGCTTCGTTCGTGCTCACGATGATGGGGCCCGACACCGCTCCTTCGGGCACGCGCGCCACTACGAATTCGTCGGAACTGATTAACACCGAGCCCTCGATTTCGCCGAATCGCACCCTCGGGCGCCGCAACTCCGGCGGACGCAATCCCTTCCCGATGATGCGTACTTCGCCTCCGGGCAAGGCGCAGGTGGGAGCGACCGCTTCGATGTGCGGCTTGCCGTTGACGTTCTTCTTGCCCAGCAGGCGGTCGGAGATGCTCATGATTTCTTCCGGCGGGAACGACTATGCAATCCAGCTCTATTTCAAATCCGCTACTTCATTAGAAGACCAAAGTGTAACAAGAGATGCATGATGGCGAGCGCATAAACTCCGGCTCCCAGGTCGTCCACCACAATCCCTGTGCCCTCAGGAAGCCGCTCCAGTTGCCGGATCGGAAACGGTTTCCACATATCGAAGACACGAAAGAGTATAAAGCCCACGAGAAACGTTTTCCAAGCGAGCGGAACGGCGACGAGCGCAACCAGTTGCCCTGCAACCTCATCGATGACGACGATTTGCGGATCTTTCCGGCCCAAGGCGCGCGCGACCTGAGTGGCAGCGGGAATTCCGACGAGGGTGACAACCGCGGCTGCGATGACGGTAGCCCACGTGCGGCTCGCGACGGGGATTTTGGAACTGGCCAGCGTCCACAAAATGACCGTGGCTAGCGATCCCCACGTCCCCGGCCCAGGCTTGAGCCGTCCCACGCCAAGGAACGTCGCCACCATGGTGGCCCAGAGTGGAGCATCGTGCCGCGGAGAAAGCGTGGCGGCATCGGGCGGAGGACTCATCAATCTCCGTCCTCGTCGTCGAGGATGTCTTGCCGCACGGATTCGTCAGCGTCGTCAACTGGCGATGAAATCACATACGCGCCGCTGGCCCACTTGCCCAAATCAATCAGGCGGCAACGATCGCTGCAAAAAGGGAAGTCCGCGTCGGTAGCCTTGGTGGCTTTTTTGCAGATCGGGCAACGGAGTTTGATGGCGCGCGTGCGTGGCATAAAGGGATTGCAGAAATCAAATTGCAGAAGTCAGAGGTCAGATTGCAGAAGTGAGAGCGCGTCGCATCGAGATGATTCTCATCTCCGCAATCTGACCTCTCACCTCTGACCTTAAACGATTTCCGCTACTAAATCATAGTCGTGCGCAGCGGTGATGCGGCAGCGATAAAACTCTCCCTCTTTCGGTTCGTTTCCCTCGGGATAATCGTTCACGAAAACTTTGCCGTCGATTTCCGGCGCGTGCATGGCGGTGCGGCCTTCAAGCAGCAGGTCGGATTCGCTCGAAGCGCCTTCCAGCAGCAGATCGAATTCACGTCCGATCAGCGACCGTTTCTTCGCCCGGCTGATTTTCTTCTGGATCGACATTAATGTCTTGCGGCGGCTTTCAATCTCACGCTGAGGAAGCTTTTGATCGTGATCAAAGGCGCCCGCGCCTTCCTGATCCGAGTAGCCAAATGCCCCCATCCAGTCAAAAGCTGCGTCTTTCACGAAGCCGCAAAGTTCCTCGAACTCCTTTTCGGTTTCGCCGGGGAAGCCGACAATGAACGAAGTCCGCAACGTAACGCCGGGGATCACGCGACGCATTTTCTCAATCGAGCGCAGGAAAAGATCGGCGCCGCCACCACGTTTCATGCGCTTCAGCGCCGTCGCCGAAGCGTGCTGCAGGGGCACATCAATATAAGAACAAATATTGTCGTGATCGGCGATCGTCGCCAGCAGGCGTCCCGTGATTTTGTTGGGATACGCGTAGAGAAACCGTATCCACCGCAGACCGTCAACTCCCGCCAGCTTTTCCAAGAGCAGAGCCAGGCCGTCTTTCAACCCGAGATCTTCGCCGTAGCAAGTGGTGTCCTGCCCGATAAGGGTAATTTCGCGAACGCCCGATTGCGCCAGCCGCTCGGCCTCGGCAATCACCGATTCGAATCGCCGCGAGCGGAATTGTCCCCGCAACTGCGGAATGATGCAGAAACTGCAAGGATGATCGCAGCCTTCGGCAATCTTGATATAGGCCGAAGAGCGCGGAGTGGTCAGCACGCGCGGCGTGTGGTCGTCGTAAAGATAGTTCGGCAGGTCGGCCACGGCGCCGTCCCAGGCATCGCGTGCGAAGCGTCCTTGCTCGCGGCGATGATCCCCCTCCGGCCGCGAGGTCGTCATGTCAGACGTCAGGGAGTTCGAACTCAGAATGTTAAACGGCGACGGCGCGCGCGGTGCTTCCGCAATTCCGGCAGCAGCCAGAATTTTCTCCAATTCGCCGGTGCCTACTACCGCGTCCACTTCCGGGATGTTCTTGCGAATCTCATCGTGAAACCGCTCCACCAGGCATCCGGCAACCACCAACCGCTTGGCTTTGCCGCTCGTCTTGTGGCGGGTCATTTCGAGAATGGTGTCGATCGATTCCTGTTGGGCGCTGCCGATGAATGAGCAGGTATTCACCACGATAACGTCAGCATCTTGCGCGTCAGGAGTCAGCACGGCGCCGGCCTGCGCAAGCATGCCCATCATCACCTCGCTATCGACGAGGTTCTTGGGGCAGCCGAGGCTCACAAAGCCTACCTTGGCAGGGGCAGCCGGCCCCGATGTCGCGGATATGATTTTCTTTACGGGCATCTTTTACAGATCAGACCAGACTAGAAGAAATGACCAGCAGGAAGCACTTGTTACTATTTTAGCATCTGGCACCGCCTGAGCAGACGGCACCCTCCCTCACTCCGACTTGAGGTCATTAGCCATATGCACCTCGTCATAGTAGCGACCATCCTGCTTGAGCGCGTTCTTTTCCACTCCCCACTCCACGAACCCCAATCGCTCATAAAGCCGCCGCGCGGCCTCGTTGTCACGAACCACTGACAGTTGGACCACTTCGACCGACTGACGCGCAACTTCGATGATCGCCTCGACCAGCCGCTGCCCGACGCCAGACTTTCTTGATGCAGGCCGAACGTACATACCGACCAGCCGTCCCTTATGAGCTTCCTTTTGTCCTTGCCCGATCAACAAGGCTGCGATGCCGACAAGTTCCGAGCCCTGGAAAGCCCCATAAACCTTAGACCCGCTAAGCCGTTCCGCGAAAAAAGCAACAGGCCGCGCATTTTCAGCTTCAAACGTGCTGCCGAATGCTTCTGGATTCAGTCGAAGCCCTTCCAGCCGAATGTCGCGAAACAAGGCGGCATCAGCGGGCATCAAGCGGCGTATCTGAATCTGAGCGGACTCCATATTCCATTGGTAGCGAAAATTTCAAATTACAGCAATACCGCGACCGACGCCCCAACCGGAGCACCACGGAGGGTACCTCGGTTTGGGCGGCTCTTTGAGCGAAGTCGCGCAGCCCGTGCTAATCTTATGGAAATTAAAACTAGATCTCTCAATAATCTGGAGGAGAGATGTTGGCTAAACGTCTCGCAGTTCTAGCAGCGGCGGTTCTGGTTCTGGTTGCCAGCGCTTCAGCGCAAATCAATCAGCTTTCTGTCACGGCGGGCCGAACTTTCGTCAGCACTGAGACGGTGCCGACTACGGGCTTGCCGGTGCATTTCGCAAACCCGGCAAGCCTCGCGTTCAATTACGGCCGCCTGCTCAAGACCTATAAAATCTTCGGACTTTCCGCGGAATTGCCGGTAGCACTTATTCCCAGGATGAACGTGAACTACAACCTCGGCACGAATCCCAAGGACATCGGAATGCTGTTTGTGACGCCATCGCTGCGGGTGAACATTTTCTCCGGCGATTCCGTTACACCATGGGTAAGCGTGGGCGGCGGCTATGGCCGTTTCCGGGTAGCTCCTGTAACGCTTTACGAGAATCCGAATCCCGGCAGCGGCAGTAACACTGGAGTGGTCCAATTCGGAGCCGGGCTGGATGTGTGGTTTTGGCACTTTTGGGGTGCCCGCTTCGAAGCGCGCGATTTCTACTCCGGAGATCCCGACCTGAATGTAGTGACCAACAACAGCCGTCAGCACAACTACTATGTTGGTGTTGGCGTGATGCACCGTTTCTAAGGTTTGCGTAGGCAGCTACCAAGGCCTGCGGCGATTGTGGACTTTAACCCAGCCCGCCCGGCTTTCCGCGGCGCCAGTCGTGACCGTATCCTCGGTAGTGATCTCCTTGAAAAGCCCCGGCAGACTTTGCGCGTCATTCACAGACTTGCCGAAACGCGCCGATTCGTAGGCATGCGTAAATCGGGCGACCTTCTTCTGCAGCGTCGCTTCCTGAATGGCCGCCACAAAATCCAGCGGCGTTTGTGACGGCAACTTGCGCCAGCCCAGCCGAGCCATGCGCCTCACCATCCGGTCATACCAAAGCGCGGCCGATTCGCGTGGAGCACGCTCCGGATGCGTCCGCAGACCGTAGGCACGCAACCCGCGGACCAGCCGCCGGAGATTCAGCAGTACCAGCAGGCCTATCGCGCACGCGAGGACTCCGCCCAGCCAGCGCACCGGGAAACTTCCGACGTGGTCGTGCGCACGCCGCGCCGAACGCAGCATGGCGCGATGCTGCCGCGCCATCCACTGGCGAGCCTCGTCAAAGAAACGCCGGCTATTGCTGGCCGTGTCTTTCCCTAAAGTGCGTTGGTGGCTGGAATCGTAGTTAATAATCCATTCCCGCCAGAACGATGCGGCCGCATCGACATAGAGCCGCATCCGAGACCAACCGGTTCGCACCGGCACGCTGCCTGCGGGAGTCGGATCAAAGCTGAGCCAGCCGAATCCAGGGAAGAAAGCCTCAACCCAGGAATGCGCGTCGCTGGCGCGTACCACATACTGGCCCGTGAGGTCATTGAATTCTCCACCGCGGAACCCGGTCACAATTCGCGACGGAATGCCCAACGAGCGCAACATCACGGCCATTGAGCTGGCGAAATATTCGCAGTGCCCCCGTTTTCTCTCAAACAGGAAATTAGCCAGCGGGTCCCGAGGCAGGGTGCTGGACATTTCCAGCGTGTATCCGAAGTGAGTGGATAAGTACTGCTCGAGGGCGACCGCCTTGTCGTAGTTGCTGGGAGCCGAAGCCGTGATTTTCTCCGCCAACGCCGAAATTCGAATGTCGAGCGGCGGCAGTTTCAGGTACTCGTCCATGCCCGCAGGCGCGGTGTTCGGCGCGACGCGAAGCTCGTCGTTGTCAATCGCAGCCAGTTGCGATTCGGCTTCGTACCGGTTGATCGGACGATCCGGATCAAGGTTGTAAACCGCGCCCCCGCCATCCATGCTCACTTCCCGGAAATTTCCCAAGAGCCGCAGCGGTCGATCGGCCAGAAAAAAAACGTTCGTACCAAGCGGCTCCATCAGGACGTGATAACGAATGGTTCGGCCCACAGCGGCGTGCGGATCGCGCAGCGGCGCCAGATGATAGCTTCCATCTCCCGCCGGCCGCAGATGGGTTTGATCATACGAATTGGTCCAGACTCTGCCGTCGAAAGAGCTGAGCGCAATCCCACGCCACTTCAAGTCGTAAGCACCGGCCACATCGTTCTCAATCTCGATGTGCATGACGACAGCGCTGGATTGCTGAATCTGACCGATGCGTCCCAGTTGCACCCGATCGGTAAAACCCGTGGAAACGTCGCTGGTCGGAGTGTAGGCGCTCAGGTAGCGTGACGAAACGCGCGGAAGAAGGAAGAAGATCAGGAAACTGCCGGCGAGGATCATCAGCATGAGCGCCGGAGCGATCGCCAGCAGCGCGTAAGCCATGCGCTGGGTTGCCGTGATGACGCGCGGAGCGCCTGCGCCAGGTGGGCTAACACGCGGTTCCAGAGCATGCGTGGACTCAGAGGCGACCGAATGCCGCATCTCCATCAACACAAATGTGATGACGGCAACTAGCAGAAAGCCCGCAAAAGAAAGCAGGAACACACTGCCGACTGTAAGCACGGCAGCGGCCAGCAGCATGCCAAACGAAAGTGCCGCGAGCATGTAGTGGTCGCGCGTCTTCTGCAAGGAAAACAGCCGGACGACCATCGTAAACAGAACCAGGTGGATGGTAGCTCCCAGAAAACTGTGCGAAACAAATCGATAGTCGGCGAGGTAGATGAAGATATAGATCAGCGTCAGGAACGTAGTCCAGCGTTCCGGGATGGTGAACTCGCGGCGCGTTACAAGTTGGTATCCGCGGAACGCCAGCGCCACTCCCACCAGAGCCACGGCCGGCAGATCCAGCCCTCCGGTCGAAGCCAGCGCGCCGAAGCCCGTGAGCACGAGCAGATACAAGGACACATTAAAGTAGCGCTCAATGGCCGCAGCCATGGTCGTCGTGGCCGCGGCGCTAGTGACGCGCGCGACCTTGCCCGGGTTGATCGAGGCTTGCGTCACAATAAGCTTCTATTGTTGGCGAAACCGGCGCGGAAGGGAAGTGTCCGCGGTAACGCGTCGCTCCTCAAGCGGTACAATACCTGCCCATGGACTACCTACTGAAAACTGAGCCAACCGTCTATTCCTTTGCGAATCTCGAGCGCGAAAAGACAACGATTTGGGATGGTGTAACCAACCCAGCCGCCGTGAAGCACCTGCGCGAGATGAAACCGGGAGAGCGCCTGGTGATCTACCACACCGGAGACGAAAAGAGCGCAGTCGGCACGGCGTCTGTCGTTTCGGTGGATGCCAGCGATCCCAAAACTCCACAGGTGAAGATTAAAGTTGGCAAGGCAATCGCAAAGCCCAGGACGCTGGCAGAAATCAAGTCGCGCCCGTCATTTGCTGAGTCTCCACTAGTCAGACAGGGACGGCTGAGCGTGGTCCCACTCACGGCGTCGCAGTACGCGTGGCTGGCTGGTGAGTGAACTGATCGTGTAGGGACGGGCGCCCTCGCCCGTCCAAGCCGAGCAAAGCTCGGCGGGTCTCGCCTGCGCCGCCACAGTCCCGCGCCGGAAGAGCCCGTCTGTACCTCACCCGCCAGACGGCTAAGCTCTTACGACCCTTTCCCCGCAATCCGCTTCAGAACAAGCGTAAGTTACGTGGTTGCGCTGGCGGTCGAGGCTGATGATGAACATCGGCCGTCCGTGGCGATCGCAGACGGGCTGGTTGGGAGAGATAACCGGCGCGTCTCCGCGCTTGGGCGTTGTGTAGCCGACCCGCTCGCCGAAGCAGCGATGGCAGAATTTGTCAGTGCAGCGAAAAAATTCGATGCAATAGTCCGCATTATACGGAGCGAGCGCAGGCTCCATCGTGCGGAAGTGTTGGTCGCAAAGCGGCATGAGGTCCGTGCGCATGCGAAGCGAGTGTAGCAAATCGCGAACTCATTGCGGCATCGAGTCATCGCCGCACTGAACCCAATGCCTCAATGATTCAATGCCCCTATAATCTCTCCCATGCCGGAGTTGTCTCCCGAACGCCAGCAGCGCTTCCGCGAGATGCGTCAGACCGCCCGCGAGATATTTACCTCCGCTCTCAAGAATTCCTCCATCGAAGCGGCGTTTGCCCGCAACGTGCACTGCGAACGGCGCCTGCTGCGGATTGGCGACGACCTCCACGACCTCGATTCCTACCAGCGCGTCTTCGTCGTTTCTATCGGAAAAGCTGCCCACACCATGGCCGCCGCTCTCCAAGCGCACGTAGGCAGCAACCTCGAGGGCATCGTCGCCTCGTCCGTCGAACCGCAAAATCAGGTCCGCGGGTGCCGCTATTTTCATGGAGGACATCCAACCCCAACTGCTGAATCCATCCAGGCCGCTGCTGCCATCCTCAAGTCGTTGACATCCCTCGACGCCAATTCGCTGGCCATCTTTATGATCTCGGGCGGCGGTTCGTCCATCGTCGAAAAACCTGTCGTGATTTCACCAGTCGTGATCTCAGACGACGAGGATATTTCTCTGCCCGATCTCGTCGCCACCTACCGAGCCCTCGTCCACTCCGGCGCGCCCATCGCCGAGATCAACGCCATCCGCAAGCATCTTTCCGCCGTCAAGGGTGGACGCCTCGCCCAGGCCGCTTATCCCGCCCAGCAGGTTTCGATTCTCGTCTCCGACGTGCCCGACCATACTCCCGACGCGCTCGCCTCCGGACCCACTATGCCTGATTCCACGTCCATCCAGGACTGCGAGCGCATCGCCGACAAATACAACCTGATCGATCAGTTTCCGAAATCCGTAGCCGATCTCTTCCGCCAGCATGCGCTCGAGGAGACGCCCAAATCCGACGATCCCGCCTTCGTCCGCGCGCGTTGGTGGACTGTGCTCTCGAACCAAGCGGCCATTGATGAAGCGGCGGCCGCCGCGACCCGCGCCGGTTTTGCGGTTGAAGTCGGTAACTCCTGCGACGACTGGCCCTACGAGAAAGCCGCCTCCTACCTGGTTAACCGCCTGCGCGAATTACGAAATCGCGAATCAGGAAATAAAACAGCGCGCATCGCCCTAATCTCCGGAGGTGAGGTGACCGTGACCGTTCGCAACGGCGGGACCGGCGGACGCAACCAGCAGTTCGCGCTCGCCTGCGCCGAACTGATCGCGGGGCAGGACATCACCGTCCTGAGCGCCGGCACCGACGGTATCGACGGCAACAGTCCCGCTGCTGGCGCAGTCGCCGATGGCAGCACTGTCGCCCGTGTCTTTCCTGGAAATGCTGGCGCGGAAGCCGTGCGGCAAGCGCTCTCCACTTTCAACGCCTATCCTCTTTTCGACGCGCTCGGGGACACCGTCTTGACCGGTCCCACGGGAAATAATCTTCGCGATCTGCGCATCCTGCTGGCTTACTAAGCGCTTGCTTCCAAGCCTTTTCAGGGGCCACTATTTCGTCGAGGCAAGTACATAGTTGGGTACATGCGTGCGAATGAGCGCTCCCGTACACGACAGGGCGACAGAGCTTTGTTTCTCATAACTTAGCGGTGTTACACGTCCGCGGTGCATGGTCTTCCGGTACCGTAAATTCTTGTAAATTTCTCCTAAATGGCAGCGTCCACCCTTTAGACTGCATCCAACCGATGAAAAACAAATACTGGAGGTTTCGATTGAAACGGATACTACGTACAGCTATTGTCTTGTCGTTTGCCTGCGCTACGGTCGCGGCATTCTCGAATTTCGCGCAAGCCCAGAAAATTGACATTGCGTTCGGCGTCAGCACCACATTGGCTCCGGGAGCTGACTCGTGCAGCGGCAACTGTCAGATCAACCAGTCTCTGGCCGGTGGTGCCTTTCCCGGTGTCAGCGGCGACGTGCTCTTCTGGCACAACCTGGGCGTAGGCGCCGAAGTCAACTGGAGAGGATCCCAGGGCTCCGGAAATTACTTGAATGAGATTGGTGTCAATTATCGCCCAGTGTTTTACAACTTCAACGCCGTCTACTCACCGAAGATAGCCAGCCATGCCTACCTGGAACTGGTCGCCGGCGTTGGCGCCATGAGCACGCATTTGTATGAATGCTCCGATTGCGGGATTACTGGCGGCAGCTCGGAAGTTGCCAGCAGCACTCACTTTGACGGAGACTTCGGTGCCGGCCTCAAGCTCTATCTCTTGAAGGGCCTTTTTGTTCGCCCCGAGGCGCGCATCTACCTCATCAACAACAACACCAACTTTGCCGGCTCCTACGCCACCCGCGTCGGCGCCTCCATCGGCTACACCTTCCGGTAAAACGTAAAGCAAGTGACGGCTGCCCCATCCTAACGTCGCGCCTTTTGCGACGTTAGGGTGGGATTCCACGAAAGCGTACCTCATGGGTCCGACCCGTCGTCACAATCGGCGGACCGCCGTTTTATGCAAATGTAGTCAGCTTATCCTCCCGAGTTTCCTGTTTCCCCCGTCCCGCATTATGATAGAGCTATGAATTTTGGCGTCTCCGGCGAGATGATCTTCCTGTTTCTCCTGGTGCTGATCCTCTTCGGCCCCAAGAAGATGCCGGAGATCGCCCGCCAGATTGCGCGCCTGCTCAACGAGTTTCGCCGCGCCTCCAATGAATTCCGCTCGCAGATCGAGTCCGAAGTCAGTTCCCTCGACGGCGGCGCAAAACCCGGCCGCCCTCCGCAGCCGAGCCTGACGTCGCTTCAGGCCCCCCTCGGATCATTGGCCAATCGCATCTTTAATTCACCTGCGCCTGAAAAGTGTGAAGTTGCGGTGGAAGTTGCCCCCGCCCCAGCCGAACCCGTGACCGTTCCCGAGCCCGCCGCCGCTCCGAAAGTTGCGCCCGATGCCTGAAGCGCTCGCCTCTTCTCCCCTGAACGGCTCCGTCAAGGACGCGAATAAAGACCAGTTGCCCGCCATGGGCTTCCTCGACCATCTCGAGGAGCTGCGCAAGCGCATCGTTTACTCCGGCATCGCCGTCGTTATCGGATTCTTCGCCTGCTGGGGATACGCCGAGCGTATCTACGGAGTCATGCAGCGTCCCATCATGGACGCGCTCGCCCGCAATAATCTTTCCGCCAAGCTCGTCTACGTAAATCCTACCGAGCCCTTCAACCTCTATCTGAAAGTCGGCATGATGGCCGGCCTTTTCGTCACCTCACCCTTCGTGCTCTACCAGCTCTGGTGCTTCATTTCGCCCGGCCTCTATCGCAACGAAAAGCGCTACGTTTTGCCGTTCATGGTCTCGACCATCGGCCTGTTCCTGGCCGGGGGATATTTCGGCTACAAAGTTGTCCTCCCGCAGGCGCTCGTGTTCCTGATCGGTTACGGCAAAGACTTTCAGCCGATGATCACCCTCGGCGAATACAGTTCTCTGTTCCTGACGCTCATCGTCGGCATGGGCATCATTTTCGAAATGCCGATCGTGATATTTTTTTTGGCGCTCATGGGCATCGTCAGCGCCGGTTGGATGTGGCGTAATATCCGCTACGCCATCCTCGGCATCTTTGTGGTCGCCGCCATCGTCTCGCCGACCCCCGATATCCTGAACATGTGCATCTTCGCCGCTCCCATGGTAGCCCTGTATATTTTGAGCACCAGCATCGCCTGGCTCGTGCATCCCAGTCAGCGAAAGAAACGTGCGGAGAAGAAAAATTCCTAACCAGTGGGCCCAAAGGAATCCAGAAGAAGCATGAAAACATTCAGAACCACGACAAGAAACCTTAAACACTTCCCGTGTGTCTCCTCGCGTCCTTGGTGGTTAAAGTTCTGCGTGGCTCTGCCCCTGGCCACGGCCCTCGCCAGCACCGCCGCTTGCGCCAAAGGATCTTCCCCTGGTGCTACTGCCAGCGCAGCTTCAACATCCGGATCACCTGCGACACCAGTTGCGCCGCCCGAACCCGCGCCCACCGCTCCCGACAACTCCCCGCTCCCGCACATCGATGCCAAGCGCGCGTTCGAATACACCCGCGAAGTGGCCGCCTTCGGCCCGCGTTACATGGGCAACGAGAACCACAAGAAGCTTGAGCGCTACATCCTCGACCACCTGAAAGGTGACGAGGTGGAAGACGACGCTTTCACCGCCGACACCGTGGAAGGGAAGTTCCCCGTCCGCAACATCATCGCGAAATTCCCCGGCACAAAAGATGGCATCATCGCCATCCTCGGCCACTACGACACCAACTACCCATTGCGCAACATCGGATACGTAGGCGCGAACGACGGCGGTTCCTCCACCGCCATCCTGCTCGAATTCGCCAACCAGTTGCGCAGCGCCAGCGCCGGCAAAAAGCGCGATGGCTACAGCGTCTGGCTGGTCTGGACCGACGGCGAAGAAGCAGTAAGGTCGTGGTCCGATACCGACAGTCTCTACGGCACCCGTCATCTCGCCGAAAAATGGGAGAAAGACGGCACCCTGAAAAAAATCAAAGCGCTCATGGTCATGGATATGATCGCTCCCATCGATCTCGCCATTCTTCGCGATACCAATTCCACTCCCTGGCTGCTCGACCTGATCTACGCCGCAGCCGAGCGGGGTGGCTACCAGTCTCATTTCTACGTCCTTCAAACCCCCATGGAGGACGATCACCTCCCCTTCGTGAAACGAGGCGTCCCCTCTGCCGATGTCATTGATATGCCCTACGGATACAACGACGTCTTCCACCACACGGCACTGGACACCATGGACAAGCTCAGTCCGAAAAGTCTCCAAATCGTAGGCGATACGATCCTCGAAACCGTCCACATGCTGGACCAGCGCTAAAGTAGCAAGCGTAGCGCCGCCGTCCCGGCGGCTGTCCGGCAGGCGTCCGCGCCTGCCGCTCTGGGGATCATAAAAGAATTTACTTGATCTATATAATGTCTATAGATATACTGTAGTTACTTTGACGTGCCGTGAATACCCACAGGCGGCGCGTACTGGAAGCAGCATCGGCCGTGATCGGGGGATCGAGGCCGAGTGTTCACCAAAGGGCCTCGGATGCTCGCAAGGGCACCCGAGGCATTTTGTTCGATCCCGAGCAGAAAAATAGTATCCGCCATCGCCCACGGGCAATCCAACTTTTTAGAATTCACTCCTGAGTCCAAGGATTCCTGCTTGTTCCAACGAATTGTTTCGTTTGTTCCGTCCGTCGTTCTGTGTGCATTCGCGATTCTGGCGAGCGCCCAGGCGCCCAGCGCTCCCGGCAAGCCTCTTCCGCCTGGCCCCATGCAATCGAAGATCAAAGCGGCCTGCACCCAGTGTCACAACACCGGACGCCTTACCGAGCAGCACCTGACCCGCCAGCAATGGTCTGACGAACTGGACAAAATGGAGAGCCTCGGCGCCGTCATTCCCGATGCCGACCGCAGCGCCCTTCTGAATTATCTGACCAGAAACTTCGGTCCCCAAAAGGGCGCGGCGAAGCCAGCAAAGAAATCCGGAAATGCAGCCAACTAGTTGCTAGTGTCGTAACGGAGTTCGGCCCCGAACCGAGCGCCGCTCGGCAAATATGTAGGCCATAGCAATTCTGGATCCTCCACCACCGGCGGGAAAAGCAAAGCGCTGCCGACCCAACGTCTGAAGTGGCGCTACGACAGCGCTGCCCTCGTACCTGAAACGACCAAGCTCAAACTACTGTCAGCATGCCCCGGACGCCGCCAACCCTCAAGTGATTGATTAGGTACTCCAAAGCGCCCCTAACTTTTCTCTGTGTCCTTGGCGTCCTCCGCGGTTGCTTGCCGTTCCGGACGCAGCAAGGGGAACAGAATCACATCCCGAATCGTATGCGAGTCGGTAAACAGCATCGCCAGCCGGTCCACTCCCAA
>JBEKLO010000084.1:0-17957 GCA_050010155.1 Terriglobales bacterium | reverse complement strand
GGAGTTCGCATGAAGACGCGAGTCCTCATCGTCGATGACGAGCCGATCGCCCGGCGCGGTATCCGTCGCTATCTGGCGGAACACAGCGGCATTGAAATCGTGGGCGAGGCGGCCAACGGAATAAGTGCGGTGGAGCAGATCAATGAACTCCATCCCGACATCGTTTTTCTCGATGTGCAGATGCCTGATCTGGATGGTTTTGGAGTCATCGAAAATGTGGAGCCATCGACCGGACCCGCTCCCGTTTATGTCTTCGTCACTGCTCACGATGCGCACGCCATTCGTGCATTCGAAGTGCACGCTGTTGACTATCTCTTGAAACCGTATGATAAGGAGCGATTTGCCAAGGCCCTGGTTCACGCACTCGAGGTCGTTCAACAGCGCGGGAAAGCAAATCGAGGTCTCGAACCACTGCTCCAATCCCTCCGTAGTCTCCGCCCGTTGGAACGTTTTGTGGTAAAGGACAAGAAGCGGATTTTCTTTGTTCCCGTTTCCAACGTTTTGTGGATCGAAGCCACGGGAAACTATGCCTGCATACACACCGCCAGCGACACTCACCTGTTGCGGGAAACCATGGCACACCTGGAGGAGAAGCTGGCGCCACACCACTTCATTCGCGTGCGGAAATCCGCCATCGTGAACGGCGCCCGGATTAGCGAGATTCGTCCGATGTTCGATGGGGTTTACGACATCGTACTGGCAGAAGGAACGGTGGTCACGTCGAGCCGTAGATACGCTCACAAGTTACGGGCGCTGCTGGAATCCTAGCCGTGGAAACTGGGATGGACATTGGCGCGTCGGCGATCAGGATTGTGTGAGAACGGCCATGGAGAAAGACATAGGTAACGACAAACGCGCTTGTGAACAGTATTTCAACTTCTTCCCGGGTGGTGGAGTCGTAGAGATTCCCCTTCTTGTAACCTTTTAAAGCGCAGGATATTATCGCAGAAGTGTAGTATTCATTGGCGCTTGCAGGTAACGGCGGTGATAGAAACCCTCCCTCTCCGCCAGTATCCGAGACGTTTCGCTATCACGAGTGGCGACCGTTTCGCCAACCACAGCAATATGCCTGTCCTCGAGATAACGCAAACATTCGGAAGGAGTGATTATGCAAAAACGCAAACTTGGAAAAAGCAATCTTGAAGTGTCCGCCATCGGGCTTGGCTGCATGGGAATGAGCTTCAGTTATGGTCCGCCCGCGGACAAAAAGGAGATGATCTCGCTCATTCGGTCTGCTGTCGAACAAGGCGTAACGTTCTTCGACACTGCCGAAGTGTACGGTCCGTTCACCAACGAAGAACTCGTGGGCGAAGCGCTGGCCCCTCTTCGGGACCAGGTGGTGATCGCCACCAAATTCGGGTTCAAACCTGATCCCAAGGGTGGGCCGCGTTGGAGCGCCCTGGACAGTCGACCGGAACACATCAAGGAGGCCGCTGAGGCCTCGCTCCAGCGCCTCAAGACCGATGTCATCGACTTGTTCTACCAGCACCGCGTTGATCCAAATGTGCCCATCGAAGACGTTGCTGGTGCGGTAAAGGATCTGATTCGGCAAGGCAAGGTCAAGCACTTCGGCCTTTCTGAGGCGGGAGTGAAAACGATCCGTCGCGCACACAAGGTACAGCCTGTCGCGGCGCTCCAGAGTGAATACTCGCTTTGGTGGAGAGAACCGGAGGCTGAAGTCATACCGGCACTCGAGGAACTCGGAATCGGGTTCGTGCCGTTCAGTCCGTTGGGCAAGGGCTTTCTCACCGGCAAGATCAGCGAAGATACGCAGTTCGACAAGACGGATTTCCGCAATGTCGTTCCTCGCTTTACCCCGGAGAATCGTAGAACGAATCAGTCGATAGTGGATCTGATTAGCAAGTTCGCACGGGAGAAAAAGGCGACGCCCGCTCAGATCGCGCTCGCTTGGCTGCTGGCGCAGAAGCCGTGGATCGTTCCGATCCCGGGTACGACGAAGCTGCATCGATTCGAAGAGAATATCGGAGCCGCTGCCGTCGCACTGACGCACTCAGATCTTCAACAACTGGGAACCGCAGCCTCAAAGATCCCAGTGCAAGGTGCTCGTTACCCCGAAGAACTCCAGAAGTTGGTGGGTCGCTGAAGAACAATACATAACGAACAAAGATAGGAACGCGGGGCGTTGGTATCTCGAGTTTGGGTTTGATCGCATGGAAATGGCCATGCCAGGAACGCAGGAAGTGGATATTGTCCGGCGCCATTTTTCGTAGCATTCTTTGGCTGCGGTCAGACGGTCTGACCACACATGGAAGATACGATGAGATGGCGAACTGGATTTACACGAGTCGTTCTTGCGTCGTTATGTTTGCTTGCCTTACTCACTTCGAACAGCGGCTCCCAGAATCAGACCAGGAATCCGGGCGGGACCGACACGCCAGGCCAGACGACGAGAGGCAAGGTGGTTTACGTCTGCGCCTGTCTGAAAACGAAATCCTGTGCTTGCATGACCGAAGCCAAGATGGAAGGACCGTGCGCTTGCGGAACCGAGGGTGGACCGCCGCTGAAGGCCGTCCCGAAGGATAGCGATTGGGCTAAAGAAAACCGCCAGGCGCTCGCAAACTAACCAGGAAAGCTGCAAATGTCCGGCGACCTTACCCGTGTCGTCGATCCGAATTTGTCTGCAAGAGATTCCTGCCGCGTCTCCCTGGAACCTGCTCTTCATTGTACGGTTGATAAAACACGATGATCAGAGGTGGTCCGTCCCGTAACGGGAGACGCTGTCCGTTTGTGGACACTACCGTCCGGTTCAGGATAAAGAGACCTCCCTTCCAAATTCCAAGATTAGTCTTATCCCCCATGTTTACAAATACTTAGTGTTCCGTGGAAGAAGGCATTTCAGTTGCCCTTCTGGAACCGAATGGATATCGCTCGACCCGAGTTCAAGGCTCAAAAACGCCGTCGCCAGACGATCATCGTGATCGCAGTAGTTCTAGGCGTCGTCGCAGTTTCGATGGCCGTTTTGCGGCTGAAACCTGCTGCGCCTACCGTTGAGCGGGGCACCGTGTGGACCGACACGGTCAAGCGTGGTCCGATGCTGCGCCAAGTGCGCGGCCTGGGTTCGCTGGTACCGAGTCAGGAATCGGTGCGCCAGATTCCGGCCGAGACTGAAGCCACGGTCGTTCGCATTCATATGCTGCCGGGTTCGCAAGTAACCGCCAGCACGATCCTGCTGGAGATGAGTAATCCGCAGACCGAGCAAGCCGCTGTCGATGCGGAACTTCAATTGAAGGCCGCCGAAGCCGAATACCAGAGCCTTAGGGTAAAGCTCGAAAGCGACTTGATGAACCAGAAGGCCGGCGCCGCAACTGTGCATGCCGACGACGCGCAGGCACAACGGCAGGCCGACACCGACAAGGCGCTGTACGATCTCGGAGTCATCTCGGGCCTGGCCTACAAGGCTTCGAAAGACAAGGCTGACGAGCTTACTACTAGAAATGACCTTGAAATCCAACGGCTCACGGCGAATCAACGGGCGATCGTCTCGCAGATGGCCGTGCAGGATGCCAAAGTCGATGAGATGCGCGCCCTGGCCCAACTCAAGCAAAAACAATTGGACGCTTTGAAAGTACGGGCGGGGATCGATGGCGTGCTGGTGGATCTCCCCCTGCAAGTTGGGCAACACGTTCTGCCCGGAACCATGCTCGCAAAGGTCGTGGAACCTAACCATCTGATGGCCACGCTGAAGGTCGCCGAGACCCAGGCGCGCGACGTGCAGATTGGCGAACCCGCTTCCGTCGACACGCACAATGGTGTGATCGCAGGCACGGTAATGCGGGTGGATCCGGCGGTACAAAACGGAACCGTGACGGTCGACGTCAAACTTACCGGCGAGTTGCCCAAGGGGGCGCGTCCCGATTTGAGTGTGGATGGAACCATCGATCTCGAGCGATTGGACAACGTTCTCTACGTCGGCCGTCCAGCATTTGGTCAGGAAAACAGCACCATCAGTTTGTTCAAACTCGGTCCCGACGGGCAGGGCGCTTTACGTGTGCCCGTGAAGGTTGGACGAGCCTCGGTGAATTCGATCCAAGTTATGGAAGGACTGCGCGAGGGAGACGCTGTGATTTTGTCCGACATGTCGCGATGGGATAACACCGACCGCATCCGTCTTGAATAAGGTGTAGAAGCGGGTTTGCCCCGCAGGGACGGGCAAGCCCCGTCGCACAGAAGAGAAATCAAAAAACGAGGGAGCCAGCAATGATCGAAGCAGGACAGCCGCTCATCCAGATTCAGGACCTCACCAAAGTTTTCTATACGGATGAAATTGAAACGCATGCGCTCTCCGGCATCCACCTGTCGGTGGCTAAGGGAGAGTACGTCGCCATGTCGGGCCCCTCGGGTTGCGGCAAATCGACGCTACTGTCGATCATCGGACTGTTGGATACACCCACCGCAGGACGCTACTCGCTGAACGGGAAGACGGTCGAGAACCTCGATTTCGCCGAGCGGTCGCGCATCAGGAATCAGGAAATTGGTTTCATTTTTCAAAGTTTCAACCTGATCGGCGATTTGACCGTCTATGAAAATGTTGAACTGCCGCTAACGTATCGGCAAAAAATGCCCGCGGCCGATCGCAAGTCGCGTGTGATGGAAGCTCTGGAGCGCGTCGGCATGGCGCATCGCGTCCGGCATTATCCCTCTCAACTATCCGGAGGCCAGCAGCAACGCGTCGCCGTAGCAAGAGCATTGGGCGGAAAGCCATCCATCCTGCTCGCCGACGAACCGACAGGAAATCTCGATTCGCGCAACGGCGAAGCTGTGATGGAACTCTTGCAGAACCTGCACCGCGAGGGAGCGACGATTTGTATGGTGACGCACGATCCCCGTTTCGCCAAGCATGCGCAGCGCGAAGTGCACCTGTTCGACGGCAAAGTAGTCGCCGAGGAAGAATTAAAGAAACTCCTGCAGGAGACGAGTGCATGAGTGGGCTGATGCAGGATTTTCGCTATGCGCTTCGGCAGTTGCGCAAAAGTCCTGGCTTCGCCGTGGTTGCCGTAGCGACGCTGGCGCTAGGTATCGGCGCGAATACCGCCATTTTCAGTGTCGCCAATGGCGTGCTCATCCGCGATCTTCCCTACAACGACCCGCAGCGTCTGACGTTGTTGTGGGGCGACACGCGGGATGACAATCGCAACCAGCTTTCAGCTACCGACATCGACGATTACCGCTCCCAAAATCACGTTTTCGAAAATGTTGTTGCGTTTGGAAACTGGAACGCCCAATTTGCAACACCGGGTGATCCGAGTCCGATTCCCGGGATGCAGGTTGGGGACGGTTACTTGAAGCTGATGCGCGTCAAGCCGATGCTGGGCCGTGATTTCCTTCCCGAGGAGCAGATTGAGGGTAAAGACCAGGTCATTATTCTTACCTACGGATTATGGCAAAGCCGTTTTGCAAGCGATCCGCAAGTCGTGGGAAAGCAGATCAACCTGAGCGGGAAGCCCTACACGATTGTGGGCGTTACTCCCAGGAATTTTCCTATGCTGCCGGTCACGCTGGTCGATGGCCCGGCGCAATTCTACCGGCCCGTCGCGGAAAAGCACGACGACAAGGAAAGACTATCCCGCCATTTACGCGCGATTGCCCGTCTCAAGCCCGGAGTTTCGGTGCAGCAAGCACAATCCGATTTGGAAGTAATCAATCGCAGCCTCGCCAAGCAATTTCCTGACGAATACTCGACCACCGGAGTGCGCGTCATTAAGCTGCAGGACGATATCGCCGCCGGCTTGCGACCCGCATTAATCGTGCTTTTAGGAGCGATAGGCTTTCTGCTGCTCATCGCCTGCGCCAACCTTTCCAACTTGCTGCTGGCACGCGCCATCGGAAGACAAAAAGCGGTTGCCATCCGGTCGGCCTTGGGGGCAAGCCGGGCGCGGCTGGTGCAGCAGGTTCTTTCCGAAAGCGTCATGCTCGCACTCTGCGGCGGCGCCGCCGGAATCCTGCTGGCTTTGTTTGCCGTGAATGTCGTAGTCGCGCTGGGAGCAAAAGTAATTCCGCAACTCCTGGCCGTCTCCATCGACGGCCGGGTGCTTGCGTTTACTGCCGCTCTAAGCCTTGGAACCGGCTTGATATTTGGCATGGTTCCCGCCTTGAGAGTTTCTGCGGTGAGCCTCAGCGACACTCTGAAGGAAGGCTCCCGAAGTTCTGGTGCGGCCCACAACACTTTCCGGAAATGTTTGGCTGCGAGTGAAATTGCCCTCAGTCTCGCGTTGCTGGTGGGAGCTGGATTACTTCTGCGCAGCTTCAACAAGCTCTACTCGGTCGATCCAGGCTTTCGCGCCGATCACCTTCTCACCATGGACATCGGTTTGCCTTTCGCCAAATATCCGGGGGGAGCTGAGACAACTATGGTCTTCTATCGAGAGCTCCTGCGCCGCGTGAATGCGCTCCCCGGAGTGGAGGGTGCCGGCGCAGTCAATGTTCTGCCGCTCAGCGCCGATTTCGATACCGCGGGTACTGAGCCCGAAGGATTCGTCTTCAAGCGGGGTGAGATGCCGTATCCCGAGCGTTACATCGTCACACCCGGTTACCAGGCCGCCGCAGGGATCCGTTTGGTTCGCGGGCGCCTCCTCACCGACGCAGATCAGGCAGGCGCGCCGCTTGCCGCCCTGGTATCAGCTACCGCTGCCGAACGTTGGTGGCCGAATCAGGATCCGATCGGGCGACACCTGAAGGTGCCAGGCTTCGACAATTCGCCGCAGCCTTGGCGCACGGTTGTCGGCGTAGTCCAGGACGTCAAGCAGGCAGGCCTCGATGCGCCGCACACGACGCAAATTTACTTGCCTCACGCCCAGTACAGCGTTGGATTCCTGACCTTGGTGGTGCGTACAAAATCCGATCCGCTAGACCTCGCTCCAGCAGTCCAAAGGCAGGTTCGGGAGTTGGATTCCGACCAGGGTGTTTCCAACGTCGCAACCATGGATCAGGTGATGTCCGATTCAGTCGCCTCACGCCGATTCTCGGCGACTTTGCTTGGCGCTCTTGCCGGCTTGGGATTGCTGCTGGCATCGGTAGGTGTTTACGGAGTGATTTCCTATGGCGTGTCGCAAAGAACCCGCGAGATTGGAATTCGCATGGCTCTCGGAGCCAAGCGAAACGATGTCTTGGTTTTGGTTGTGGCGCAGGGAATGAAACTCATGTTGCTGGGAGTTGCGGCGGGAGCCGTTGCAGCGTTCGTCTTAACTCCAGTCATGTCCAGCTTGCTGTTTGGAATCAGTCCCAGCGATCCGGTCACCTTCGCCGGCAGCGTCGGTTTTCTCGCACTGGTGGCCTTCTTGGCGTGCTATATCCCTGCGCGACGCGCTGCCAAGGTCGAGCCTATGGTGGCGTTGCGATATGAGTAGGAGACCAGACCGAGATTGAGGACGCAATGATCCAACTGAAAAATATCGAACGCAGCTACAAAACTGGCGCCGGTCAGACCTGGGTTCTGCGCCGTGTGAACCTGGAAATTCAGCCCGGAGAATTCATCACGGTGATGGGGCCGTCAGGCGCGGGGAAATCGTCCCTGTTGAACGTTCTCGCTTTCTTGGACGACCAATGGCAGGGCGAATACTGGTTCCGCGAGCAAGCCGCACACTCCATGAAAAGGAAGGAACGCGCCGAACTTGCAAAGAAAAATATCGGCATGGTGTTTCAGAGCTATCACCTGCTCGACGATCTCACCGTGCTCGAAAACATCGATCTTCCGCTCTCCTACAAAGACATTCCACGCAACCAGCGGCAAGGATTGGTCGCCGACACGCTCGATCGGTTCCAGATTGTCGCCAAGAAAGATCTGTATCCCAGCCAGCTTTCTGGCGGACAACAACAGCTGGTCGGAATCGCGCGAGCCGTCATCCATAAGCCGGCGCTGTTGCTCGCTGACGAGCCTACCGGCAATCTGCATTCCGACCAAGCCAAGGAAATCATGGAACTCTTCCGCGAACTGAACCGGCAGGGAACGACGATCGTGCAAGTCACCCACTCCGAAACGAATGCTGCCTATGGAAATCGAACCATTCAGTTGCGTGACGGCTGGCTGGTGGCCGATACGGCGAATCCAAATCTGCCTTCAACCGCGGAACCTAGCAGCGCGGCGGTGAATCGATGAAAATCTGTTCCCGTAAACGATGCTGGGAAGTTGCGGCGATGGTAGCGCTGCTCCTGCTCACGGCGGCCATCATGCAAGCCCAGTTGCGCACTCCGCCTGCATTGGAAATGCCGCAATCCCACAACCCGATCAGTCCCTACACCGGCGACCAGGTGCCGGAGCCCGTACTCACAAATTCGCCGCGCCTCGATCGCCTGATTCGTGATGGAAAACTGTATCTATCTTTGAAAGATGCGATCAACCTCGCGCTGGAGAATAATCTCGATCTTGCGATCGCCCGCTACAACCTGCCGATTGCCGATACAGATTTGCTCCGCACCAAGGCGGGCGGAAGCTTTCGCGGCGTCAACACAGGCGTGGTGCAAGGAACTCCCGGAGGAGGAATCGGAGGCTTTGGAGCAGGAGCGCCGGGCGCGGGCGCCGGAGGCACGACTGGCGGCGCGGGCGGTGCTGGCGCGGGCGCCTCAGGCTTGGTGCAATCAACCTTGGGCGTCGGAACTCCTGTGGCTTCATACGATCCGTCCCTCGCTGTGAGCGCGGGGATGGAGCATCTCACGTTGCCGCAATCGAGCAACGTGCTTTACGATGTCCCTTCGTTGCAACTGAATACGACAACCGTGAACGCCCTCTACACGCAGGCGTTCTCCAGCGGCACTTCGATTTCTTTTGAGTTCAATAACAATCGCCAGACTACGAACAGCCCTGAAATCTTCCTGTCGCCGGCTCTGAATTCTTACTACCGTTTCACTTTCCAGCAGCAGCTTCTGGCGGGATTTGGTTTTGGCCCAAACTTGCGCTATCTGCGGATCGCGAAAAACAACAAGAAAATCTCCGACATCGCTTTTAAAGACCAGGTGATTGCCACCGTCACGCAGATTGAGAACATATATTGGGATCTGGTGAGCGTCTACGAACAGGCACGCGTCAATGAGCAATCACTTGCTTTCGCGAATCAGACTTTGGAGAACGCCAGAAAACAATTGCAACTGGAAAGCATTCCGGAGATGGATGTGATGAAAGCCGAGGCCGAGGCGTCGAAGCGCGACGAGGATTTGACCGTCGCGCGTACGAACCTCCAGTTGCAAGAATCGTTGATGAAGAACGCGCTGACTAAGAGCCTCGACGATCCCACCTTGGGCGAGATGCCGGTTGTTCCCACGGATGTAATGCAAGCCCCAGACATCAAAGCAGACACGAGAGAGCCGATTCTCGATCTGATTGCACAAGGACTGCAGAATCGTCCAGAGCTGCTGGAAACCGACGTTGACCTCGCGAACCGCCAGATCAGTCGCCAAGCCGCGCGCAATGCACTCCTACCCTCGCTTACGCTCGTAGGTTTCTACGGTGGCAGCGGGCTGGGAGGATTACCGAACCCACCCGGTAGTTCCAACGTGTCCCCGGGAACTCCGACCGACCTGCCTGGCACTTGGCAAAATACTTTCAACAATTCATCGCCCGACTATTTCGTCGGACTCAATCTGAATATCCCATTCCGCAACCGCGTCGCGAAGGCCGACCAGTATCGTTCTGAGTTAGAGTACCGGCAAGCCAGCCTCCGTGCGGAGCAGTTGAAAAAACAGATTCGGATCGAAGTTCGGAACGCACAATATGCGCTGGAACAATCGCGTGCCCGGGTGGAATCGGCGCGCAAAGCCAGGGATTTGGCAGAACGTACCTTTGGGATTACGAAGAAAGAGCAAGACTTGGGAGCAGGCTCGAGTTACCAGACCATGACGGCGCAGCGCGATCTATCAGTAGCCGAACTGGACTTGGTGAACGCGATGACCACCTACCAGAAGGCTAGAGTCGAACTTGATCGCGCGACGGGCGCCACTTTGGAACATAATGGAGTGCTGATTCAGGATGCGGTCACCGGGACGGTGACCGCGCCATCTCCATAGCTCATGCCGATTTCGGCCAAGCCGCCCGATCTCCACCACGTAGCGCCGTCCACGGATAAGGACCGCGCACCGCGTATTCTTGCTGCCGACGATCAGCCCCACATCCTCGAAGCTCTCCAACTGCTGCTTCATCCCCAGGGCTATCGCGTCGAAAGCGCCAAATCTCCTTCCGAAGTCAGGGAGGCTTTGGCGACGGATTCCTACGATGCACTGCTGATCGACCTCAACTACAGTCGCGACACCACTTCTGGACGAGAAGGCTTGGACCTTCTTTCGGAAATTGTGGCGCTTGACAGCAATCTTCCCGTCATCGTTATGACTGCCTGGGGCAATGTCGAACTGGCGGTTGAAGCCATGCGACGCGGAGCACGCGACTTCGTCCAAAAGCCATGGGAGAATGAACGCCTGCTCGTGATTCTGCGGACGCAAGTCGAATTGCATTGTGCCCTTCAGCGCGCCGACCGACTGGCGGCGGAGAACCGGTTGCTCCAGGTTCAAGGCCGCCCCGAGTTCATCGCGGCGGCAGCTTCCATGCAGCCCGTGATCGAGGCCATCGCACGGGTTGGTCCTTCCGACGCGAATGTCCTGATCACAGGCGAACACGGCAGTGGCAAAGAGGTCGTTGCACAAACACTGCATGCCCTTTCTTCCCGCGCCTCGCGTCCGATGGTTGCCGTGAATACCGGCGCGTTGGCGGAGGGCTTATTTGAAAGCGAACTTTTCGGCCATGTGAAAGGCGCCTTTACCGACGCGCGGACCGATCGCATCGGGCGCTTCGAATTAGCCGACGGGGGCACGATTTTTTTGGACGAAATCGGAAATGTGCCCATCCGGCAACAAGCCAAACTCCTGCGTGTGCTCGAATCCGGCGAAATCGAACGGCTGGGATCCTCGCGGTCGCGCAAGGTCGACGTTCGCTTGATCTCAGCCACGAACACAGACCTTCAGGCGGCGTGCTCGTCGGGTCAGTTTCGCGAGGATCTCCTGTTCCGCCTTAACACCGTCGAAATCCATGTGCCGCCACTGCGTGAACGTCGCGAGGATATTCCGACTCTCGCAATTCATTTTCTCCGGCGCTATGCATCCCGTTATCGCCGCGAAGTTGATGGCTTCGAGAGTTCCGCACTGCAAGCCATGGCGCAATACTCCTGGCCGGGCAACGTTCGGGAACTCGAACACACGTTGGAGCGGGCCGTCCTGATGAGCCGCGGGCGGGAGATTCAACCGGCGGATCTCGCGCTGAATATTCAGCGGCCGCAAGGCCAGAATCTCGAAGAGCTCAGCTTGGAAGCTGTGGAGGCGCTCCTGATCCGAAAAGCTCTGCAACGTTTTCAGGGCAACATAAGCCAGGCCGCTGAGGCCCTGGGACTGAGCCGTGGTGCGCTCTATCGCCGCATGGAAAAGTATGAGCTCTAGTCCGCAGACCGGCGGCCAGCCAGCCCTGCGGAAGGTTTCTCGAAAACGGGTTCGCCTCCTCTACGAGCATCGCATAAGCCTCTACTCATTCCTCGTTGCCTTACCCGGAATTGCCGTCAGCGGCGTTCTCATTTGGCTCCAGCCGTGGTCCACCGAATCGAAGTTCGCTTTCTCATTCCTGGGACTGTTGATCTGGTGGGTTCTGGCTCTACTACTTCACGAGCAAACGGTTCGACCCCTGCAAACTCTGGCTAACGTGGTGGCGGCGCTCCGCGAAGAGGATTATTCTTTTCGTGCGCGCGGGGCCGTGGCGGATGACGCGTTGGGCGAGCTTTCGATTGAAGTGAATGCGTTGGCAGATCTGCTCGCGGATCAGCGCATCCGAGCCATCGAGGCAACAGCGCTATTGCGGCGGGTCGTCGAAGAAATCGACGCTCCCTTATTCGCCTTTGATCCGGAGCGCGTGCTTCGAGTGGTGAATCCCGCCGGCGAAAAACTTCTTCAACAAGCGGCGGTTCGCCTTCTGGGACGCACTGCCGACGAAATCGGGCTGGCCGATTGCCTCAGTGCGGCGAGCGAGTCACTGGTCGTCTTGCCAGCCAACAGCCCCAGTGCGCGCTGGTTGATTCGGCAAAGCAAGTTTCGCGAAAAGGGCGTGCCACACACTCTGGTTGTTTTGTCCGACGTCAGCCGAGCACTCCGGGAAGAGGAGCGCAGCGCGTGGCAACGGTTGATTCGAGTTCTTGGGCACGAACTCAACAACTCGCTGGCGCCGATCAAATCAATTGCGGGCAGTTTGAGCTCTCGCCTCGCGGAGACCCAACTCAATCCCGAAGACCGCCGAGACTTTGAACGCGGCCTCGCCATCATCGAAGATCGTACCGCATCGCTGAACCGGTTCCTTCAAGCCTATCGGCAATTGGCTCAGATGCCACCTCCCGCCATTAAAAAAGTCGCCCTGCTCCCGATCGTAGAGCGGGTTGCGTTTCTCGAGACTCGCCTGGCCGTGGAAATTTCTCGGGGTCCGGACGTGTTGCTCATGGTGGATGCCGACCAGATCGAGCAAATGCTGATTAATCTGGTGCGCAATGCCGTCGAGGCAGCGCTGGAGCCGAGTCTAGGTGATGACCGTTCCGGCAGCTCGCCGCAAGGCACGGACTCGCGGCAGCCGCAGGTGACTTTGAATTGGGCGGTCGACGAGCAGAGCGTCGTCCTGACCATCGACGATAACGGACTGGGGCTCCTCAATCCGAGCAATGCATTTGTCCCGTTCTATACAACTAAGCCTTCGGGGAGTGGGATAGGCTTGGCACTCTCGCGACAGATCGTCGAAGCGCATGGCGGCTCGATTGCACTGTCTAACCGCGACGGAAAAAGAGGCTGCCAGGTACGAGTGAAACTGCCGCGCAGCTGAAGAACAGCGTCCGGAACCGAAAACTTCTCAGCCAGCCGCCTGAAGCAGTTCGCTCAATTTGTCCAGATCCTGTGGGCTGGCGTCGCCGATCACGAAGTAGCAAAGGCCGTTGTGGCGCCAGCTCCGAACTTCAAAAGAAAAATCAGTCCGCACAGTCCCATTCGCGCGCGCATCTTTCAGGTCTTTTTCCTGGAAAATGAAGACCGAAATCTGATGCTGGCGGATGCGAAAAATGAGTTCCGCCCCGGGGGATTGGCTGAGATAGCTGACCCTTCCGCCTACCAGCACGAAAGGTGAATCCTGTAGCTCAGGCAGGTTGAAGGTAAAAGGAATCTTGCCCGCAAACCATGGTTTAACGGTGTGCCGGTCGGTCGAAACGACGTCTACTGGATTGGAACTGGCGAGCGTCGCCACGTGCTGATCCACCAGTTCGCTGATCAGCCGCTGTTCCCCCCGCCCACGATGAAGCGTCAAAAAAAGTGCGGCGCCGATCAGCAGCACCGCGGCGACGGTGATAATTTCGAACACGGGAAGCCAGCCCCGCCGCGATGAAGATGAAGACAAAGTCACGGGCGGCCTGTGTGTTCCGACGCTCTTCTCCATACGATCACGAAAAGCCGGATCTGGTGCGAACCTCATTCCAGCGTTCTTGACCGCCAGTTTTTGCTGAACCTTTGCTAGAGCCTCCGCGGCGCACGTAGAGCATCCGCGCAGATGTTGCTGCAAAGCGCGCGCCTCGTCGGGCGGCAACTCGCCGTCGACGTAGGCATCGAGTTTTTCAGTCCAATCTTCGCAAGACATATTTCACAAGCACAATTCGGTAACCCGATTCACTCCCCTTGCAATTCTTGCACGGCATCCCGCAAAGCCCGCCGCGCACGCGATAACCGCGACATTACTGTCCCGATTGGGATGGCAAGAGTTGCAGAAATCTCCTGATACGACATTTCCTCAAACTCACAAAGGAGCAGTATCTCGCGATAGGCCACGGGCAATCGTCCGAGAGCTGCTTGCACGAGTTCTCGACTCGAGCGCTGCAGCAGGATGCTTTCCGGCGTGTCTTTGACCGCGGGAACGCTTTCCTGATCGCTTTCCGGCTCCAGCGGTACGGTCGATTTCAGTCCGGTGCGAGAGGTCAGGAACGTGTTGCGCAAGATCTGGTAGATCCAAGCGCGAAAGTTGGTACCCGGCTGGAACGAAGAGAATCCCTTGAGAGCCTTGGCGTAAGTTTCCTGCACCAGATCTTCGGCTTCCTCCCGATCCTGTGTCAGCCAGTGAGCAAAGTTATAAAGCCGCTCAAAGAGAGGTATGGCCAGTTCCTCGAACGACCCCGATAACGAGCGCTCTTCCGACACGCACACAAGAGTAAACCAGGGAACCATCGTTTTATTCCCACGCCGCGAAAATAAATTTCCCCGGAAAAATGGGAATAAAAGCGTGTGCCGCCGGTTATGCACGGTGAAAACAAGAACGACCCTTGTTTGAAATGTTCGGAAAGAACGGGAAGGGAAATATGCCGCTACGCAAGGATGACGACGCAATCGTGTTGAACCACACTCGCGACGGAATCGACCGCCGCGGATTTCTGAAATGCATGGCTTGGGCCGGCACGGGAGCCCTATGCGTGCTTGAAGGTGGAGTGCTCAAGTCCTACGGCCTCGACGATCCCGCGCGCATCGCGAAGGCCGGCCGCGGCGAACTCAGTTTCGTCCAGATCAGCGACAGCCACATGGGATTCAACAAGCCTGCCAACTCCGACGTGGCCGCAACGCTGAAAGCCGCGGTCGCCAAGATCAATGCGTTACCGGTCGCTCCGGAATTTATTCTGCACACCGGCGACATCAGCCATCTCTCCAAACCGGAGGAGTTTGACACTGTCGACCAGATCCTAAAATCCGCGCCTACGAAGGACGTGTTTTTCGTTCCCGGCGAGCACGACGTTCTCGAAGATAACGGCAGACAATACCTCGATCGTTACGGCAAGCACACCAAGGGCGCTGGTTGGCACAGCTTCGATAAGAAGGGCGTGCACTTCGTTGGACTGGTTAACGTGATGAACCTGAAAGCAGGAGGCATGGGTTCACTCGGAGCGGAGCAACTAGAGTGGCTCGAAGACGACGTCGGAGAGCTCTCCAAAAGCACGCCCGTTGTCGTTTTCGCGCACATGCCGCTATGGAACATTTATCCGGAATGGGGATGGGGCACGGACGACAGTGCGCAGGCGCTTTCCTATCTGAAGCGTTTTGGCTCGGTGACCGTTCTGAATGGACACATTCATCAAACCATGCAGAAGGTGGAAGGCAACGTCACATTCCACACTGCAACTTCGACGGCCTTCCCGCAGCCGCATCCGGGAGCAGCGCCATCACCAGGCCCGATGAAGGTCCCGGCAGAGCAGTTGCGCGGCCTTCTGGGAGTGACCAACGTGAACTACGCGCGTAAACATCACACCCTGGCCTTGATCGACTCCACGCTGGAGTAATTGGTTAAATCCTCGCAAAAACCGTTCACAAACATTACAAGGAGCAAGCAATGAGATTGAGAAAAAACAGCTGGAGTGTCTGTGTCGCAGCGTCCCTGGTGCTGGCCATAGCCGCACTCCCATCCGTACAGAAGGCAGTGGCCGCGGGTCCGCCAACCGTAGAAGTCAAGATTGATAATTTCAGCTTCACACCGGCGACGATCACGGTGAAAGCAGGAACCCAAATCACCTGGACGAATGCGGATGACATTCCGCACACGGTTGTCAGCAATGACCTGAGTTTTAAGTCCAAGGTACTCGACACCGATGAGAAATTTAGCTTCACAGCCAGCAAGCCCGGTACATACCCATACTTCTGTTCGATTCACCCGAAGATGACTGGCAAACTGGTCGTTGAGTAAATCGCGTTGAGTAATTTGCGCTGAGTAGGACCTCATGAATCCATTCGATCCGAAGTCGGCTTTGCTCGCGAAACATGCACAGCATGTCGTGCTGGTCCACTTCCCGATCGCACTCTTTCTGACCGGAGTCGCTTTCGATTTCGCGTCGCGCTGGACAAAAGAAGCCACGAACAGAGCAGCGCTTGCGGCAGCGGCGCGCCTCAACCTGATCGCCGCCGCAGTTTTTGTGCTGCCGACTCTAGCCACTGGCATCGCAGCATGGCGATGGCAACTCGAGGGCCAGAGATTGAAAGGAATATTACTGTTTCATCTTTTAGCGGCGTCCGTCTCCGCTTTTCTGATCTGTTTGCTTGGGTGGATTAACCTTCGCCGTCGTCGCGCCCCAGATTCTGTGTTTCCGGCTGGCTACATGCTGCTGGAGATTCTGACGTCAATGGTCGTTGCTCTTGCCGGTCATCTCGGCGGGTTCCTGAGCGGAGTAAACGTTCCTGGATAAACGCTTCGGCTCTTACCGCCCAAACTCCGCGGGCCTTCCTGTCAAGCGCTCGATTCGCTTCGCGGTTGGCGGATGGGTCGAGAACAGGTTGCCAAAGCTCACACCACCTAAGAACGGCGCGATGATGAATAGATGCGCCGTCGATGGACTCGCTACCAGCGGCAAGCGATGCGAGTAGTCTTCGATCTTCTGTAGCGCGCTGGCTAGGGCGTAAGGATTGCCCGTCCAATGGGCTCCTGTGTCATCGGCTCCATATTCGCGCGAGCGCGAAACCGCGAGTTGGATCAGCATCGCTGCGAACGGCGCGAGGAAGATCATGGCGATCGATGCTATGGCGCTGCCTCCGCCGCGATCTTCGCGTTCGCCTCGCATACCGCCAAAAATCATGCCCCATTTGGCGATCGAAGCTAGCCACGTGATCGCGCCAGCTAAAGTTGCGGCGATCGAACTGATCAGGATGTCGCGATTGCGTACGTGTCCTAGCTCATGCGCCAGGACGCCTTCCAGTTCTTCGTCGTTGAGCAGTCCTAGAATGCCCTGAGTTACGGCTACTGATGCATGGTTTGGATTGCGTCCGGTGGCGAAGGCGTTGGGCGAATCGGTTGGGATTACATAGATCTTCGGCATCGGCAAGTTGACCTTTTGAGCCAGCTTCGCGACGATGTTGTAGACGCGAGGCAGATCTTCACGGCTTACGGGTTGCGCGCGGTAGGTAGCGAGCGCGATCTTGTCGGAAAAGAAGTAGGAAACGAAATTCATGACTGCGGCGAAAGCTAGCGCCATCAGCATGCCGTTCTGGCCTCCGAAAGCGCGGCCAGCGAGCATGAGCAGAAGCGTCATGACGGTAAGCAGAAGAGTGGTTTTGAATACGTTGCTCATATGAATATGCCTGGTGACATAGTATTCGATGCTTGGGTTTCTGGCTCGGCTCAAGGGCGGAATCGGCCGAAGACCCCTCTGGTTGCGGTCTTTAAGAATCAAGCATTTGGCGCTCGAAAAACGCCAGGTCTTTGAAGAATAAGGAGTTACATGTAAGGTATTTATAAATCAATGAGTTAGAGGAGATTGCCGGCTTATTTTTGCCGTGATTTTCCGGTTAAGTCTTTGAGAAATAAATACCTTAGACGCCAAGGTCACTCGTCGAGCTGCAACGCTTCGATACTCTCTGTTTCTTATGCGCCGCTAGGCCTGCCGCTTTAGCGCTCGTTCCAGCGTCTGGTCCAGGGCTGCTTTGGCTTTTTCGTAATCGGCGGGAGTGATCTTTCCTTGCTTGCGCTCTACTTCTAGTTGGAAGAGCTCTTCTTTTAGAGCTTCGAGTAGCATCGACGGCTTCGACGCCGGAGCGGCCGGTGTTGCGGACGGTGGGGCTAGACGGGACGTTGTGGCGGGACTGCTTGGCACTGCCGGGCTCGCGGAGGCCGTTGCGGCAGACGGTGAGGTCTGGCGTTTTGTCACGATCCATCCACCAATCGCTAGCAGCAGGGCAAATCCACCCAGGATGGGCCAGCGATATTGCTGCAGAGCATCGGGGGCATCGATGGGCGCGCCGAGTCCGCCGCCCGGGCGATTATCGCTCGCTCGATTGTCGGCTCCTTGCGGCTGCGCCTGTTCTTGCTGGGCTGCTCCCGAGGCGGTTTCTCCGGGAGACTCGGTGATGACTCCGTTGCCGCGCAGAGTGAAGCCAAACTGCTGGCCAGGTTTCGCCTGCTGCGCTACTTCTACCTGACTGTCGCC
>JBEKLO010000083.1:0-19357 GCA_050010155.1 Terriglobales bacterium | reverse complement strand
GGGCATCGTCGTTGTTGGTAATCAGGTAATGAGGACGTTTGCCGGCGGCTTCGGCTGCGGGCGGCAAGATGAATGCGGAAAGCATCAACAATGTCACGGCCACAGGGATGGCCCTTTGCAGACTTCGAGGGTATTGCATCGTATCTCCTTCGTGAAGGGGTAATGCCCTTGGCAGACACCCTTACGAGATACGATCCCTTAGGAAAGGCGGCCGGGGTATCGGGTGGTTTCATGAATGGGGAGGGTTGTTTCCCTTACGCTACGGTTCAGTGCACTTGGCGTAGGGACCGCCGCCCGAGCGAACCGGTGGAGGCCACCGTTCCCGTAGAACCGTGACCTGAATTTCACAAACTGAACTCAGTTCACCGTCAGCGGAGCGCTCACGCTCCCGATCTTTCCACTCAAATTATCCCGCACCACGAACTTCACCTGATAATCGCCCGGAGGAAGATGGAATGCGTTCTTGTAAAAAATTCCCTCGCCTTTCACCTTGTTCAAAGCGTCGGGCGTAAATGTGCCTTTCGCCGTGCTTCCCACGTTGCTCGGAGGAACGCCAGCCTTCACCGCTTGCGCCATGAAATCCACATTGAAGGCATTGCTCTCTCCTTCAATGGTCACGCCCGTCGCCGGCAGGTGCAAAGCAAATGCGACTTTCTTTTTATCTCCATCCGGAGCCATTCCCGCCCATTGCACCGACAGCGGAATACCCGTGCTGTCAAACGGAGACAACAACGCCAACCCGAGATCGGCTTCCTGCGACAGCCCCGGATTCATCGTCGCATTCGTAACCAGGAACCCCGTCCGAGCTCGCACTTCAGTGTCCTTCCGCCCCACCTTCACCTGCAGTTTTCGCCAGCCCGGTTTCGTGTTATGCGTGTCCAGGTAATAGCCAATCAGGTAATACGAACTAGAATCTTCCACCGCCGGTTTGAAACCCGTCGCGATATCGTTGCTGTTGTAATACGCTTTTCCGCCCGTCATCGCCGCAAAATCTTTCAGCGTGTCGATCGTCGAACCTTGCAGCCAACTGCGCATCGCGTCCCTCTCTGCCAGCACCGGTGCCATCACTGGTTCGCGACGGCTCACCTCGGCCACGCCCTGTGCACGGTTCACCAATCCGCGAACGTCGACCGGGTAGATCGAAACTTGCGCTTCATTCAGAGCTGCCATCGCCCGCTCGTACAACACTGACAGGTTTCCGCCCGGCACCGCAGACGGAGAATCCATGAGGAACGGAAAACCACCCGTCGCCCAGATCAGGGACTTTCTTCCCGGCACTCCCGAAAGCGACCATGCGATTCCCAGAAACGCCTGCATCGTGTTTTCTATCGCGCGAGATTGCGTGTAGCCGCCGTAGAGAGCGTCGCCATCCGTTATGAATTCTTCGATCAGCCTGGCTGGCTCGCCTGGGGAAAGTATCGGACCGATGCCGGCCATCGCTCCACTCGTGGCGGCCAACACCTGCGTGGCGTTATCCACTCCTTGCAGGACGGGCAATTCCCCGCGAACCTTCTTCAGTGCATTCATCAGCGCATCTGGGTCGTTCGTCAGCCCGCTGATGGTCTCCACTCCCCGGCTGCCGATCACCACCAGCGCCATCACCGGCGCGGAATTTACGCTATCGGCAAGATATTGGATCAGTTGCTTTCGTCCAGACGCTTGATCGAGAAACGGTGTGTTCACCGTGTCCAGCGCAATCACTACTATGTTGCGAGGCGTGTCTCCATTCAGCGCCAGGTTGCTGAACGTCCCCTGCGGAGCCGACAATTGCGTCAGCCGCGCATTCGTGGTCGTGACTTCTTCGAATACGGTTATCCTTCGCTCTTTGCCATTCTCTTCGAGTTTAAAGTCTTCCTTCTTCAGGTCGTGGATATGCTTGCCGGCCTTGTCAGTCACCACCGTGGGCACCTGTACCAGCACCGTCTGTGACTTGAACTCAACACTTTTTTCCTCTTCGGCATGCGACATCGACACCATGGAAGAGGCCTTCGGGGCTAGGGGTCCTGCGTAAGTAGACACCGTTCCGCCAGTTATATTCTGGGCGAGCGCATAAGTGCCAAGGAGCGTGAGAAATAACAAGAAGAGTAACAAGAGCCTAGGAACCAAGCGGCGAAGCATAACATACCCTCGGAAACTCGCCCACATTATAACAGTACAGCTCACGCGGGGACGGACGCATTAGTCCCTCCCCGCCAAGCAATGCGAGGCAAATTGGCCGGCAAAACTGTAAGAATCACTCCGCGCAAGCAAGGGACGAGGCCGCCCCTGTCAGTTCCCGCCTAACTGCGCCTTCAGTATGATCTGCGATCCGGAATCCAGCTTCACCGTTTTGTCGCCCGACTTCAGCACACCATCGGAACTGAGTTCCAAGCCCTTGATCCCGATCACTCCCACGGAATCCCCATTCAGTCCCGGCGTCGCCCCCCAGTTCGTTCCCGCCGACGTATGCTGCACGGTTTGGCTCAAGCCGCCGTAATCAACGCCACCTCCGCCTTGCGTCTCATTCGGCGGCCCAACCGCCCGAATCACTCCCGCGATGGCCAGCGTCTTCCCGTCCTTCAGTTCCACCTTGTCAAATGTAATTCCCAGCGACGACTGCGGATCGCCTCCCGCTCGTGCCTTCGCCTCGGTCACATGGCCAATCACCTTCGCCCCTCGCGGAATCAGGGTTCCATCTGACAAGTGCACATCGCCAATCGTCTTCACTACCACCTCTTCGCCCGCCTTCTTCTTCTTCGAATCAACCGAAGCGGCAAGAGTCCCCCCAATCAGGAACTGCGTGATTGTCTTCGAAGGCCCACCTCCAATATGGATCGTCCCCGCCCTGGGAGCGCCGTCTGGCCCAGTCGTCACCGTTGCACCCAACTTCGCAGCCACCTCGGTTGTGTGCCCTCCACTAACCGCGACATTTCCCAGATAGGAGCCGACCCCGGGAGCATCCACTGCCAGTTGATATGAACCTAAGTCAACCAGTGGAAACTGAAACACACCCTGCGCATTGGTTTTGGTTTCGCGCGTGTAACCACGTTCCGAACTCGTCAGTTTCACTATGATGTTGGGGACAATCGCGCCCGTCGCGTCCGTAACCGTTCCGCTGATGGCACCCTGTGTCAAACTCTGCGCCAGCACTAAGACCGGCAGCAACAACACCACCAGCGCCAATACCAGCACCCTCATCGAGGTCGTAAATCGCATCGTTACCCTCCGTGTTTCAAAATTCGTTAGCTCAGCCCTTCGGACATCGCCGTCGTCGCGGGACGGCGCATAAATATAGATAGGCATAGAACGCATCCGTCCCGTTTCCTTGCTGCCCTCCGTCCGCGCCGAATCCAGCTATTTCTCGCCAGCGAACTCAGCCTTCAGTATGATCTGCGCTCCGTAATCCAGCTTGACAGTTTTGTCGCTCGACTTGAGCACGCCATCCGTAGTGAGTTCCATGCCCTTGATCCCCACCACTCCGACGGAATCCCCATTCAACCCCGGCATCGGCGCCCAGTTCGTTGACGCCTGAACGTGCTCGACAACTTGGTTCAAGCCAAAGAATCCGTAATCAATGCCGCCTCCACTTTTCGGTTCCGGCGCCGGCCCCACCGCCCGCATCACCCCCGCGATCATGAGCGTCTTCCCGCCTTTCAGTTCCAACTTCTCAAATGCAATTCCCAGCGACGACTCCGGATCGCTCCCCGCTCGCGCCTTCGCTTCGGTAACATGGCCAATGATCTTCGACCCGTTCGGAATCAACGTTCCATCTGACAAGTGCTCATCCCCAATCGTTTTGATCACCACCTCGTCGCTCGCCTTCGCTTTCCTGGAGTCGATCCCCGCCGCCAGAATTCCCCCCAGCAGGAACTGCGGCGTTTTCTTCGGAGCCGCGCCTTCCTCCGCCGTATCCTCGTCTTCCTCCGCTGTAGCCGCGTCCCCCTGAGCCTTCACCGCTCCGCCCAGCTTCGCCAGCACCTCGGTGGTGTGGCCTCCACTCACCGCGAAACTTCCCAAATAGGACCCGACCCCCGGAGCATTGACGGTGAGCTTGTACGGGCCTAAGTCAACCAGCGGAAATTGAAACACACCCTGCGCATTGGTTTTGGCTTCGCGCGTGTAACCTCGGTCCAAGCTCGTCAACTTCACCGTGATGTTCGGCACAATCGCACCCTTTGCGTCCGTAACCGTTCCGCTGATGGCGCCCTGCGTCAAGTTCTGCGCCACCACCATGCCCGGCAGCAACAACGCTACCGCCATCATCATTACCAGCATCTTCATCGATGTCGTGAATCGCATTTTGATACCTCCGTGGTTTGAAGTACGCTGGCTCAGTCCTTCGGCGATCACGGACTTCCCCAAACAGTTAGGGCGCATCGGAGATCCCAAAACTTGCGAGACCGCCGACCTGTCGGATAATCTGCCACTTCTACATTCCGTCGTTAGAACCTGTGAGACTAGCGTGGCGCGCCAGCCCCGCGAGGTTGTTAGGGCTCGGTTTACCCACGAGTGTGGGTCTAAATTGTAACCCAGTTGCCTCTCGATGCTGGTAAATTCAATGTAAAATCTCCGCGGCGATTTTTTGAGGCCCATTAGCTCCCAGCGCCCAGTTGCGCTCTAAGTATCATTTGCGATCCGTTCTCGAGCTTTACTGTCTTGTCACCCGATTTGAGAACGCCATCGGAACTGAGCTCCAGCCCCTTGATCCCCTGCACTCCCACCGAATCCCCATTGAGGGTCTGAGTCGCGCCCCAGTTCGTTCCCGCCGATGTATGCTCCACGACTTGGTCCAAACCGCCATAGTTAACGCCTCCGCCAGATTGCGGCTCGTTCGGCGGGGCCACAGCCCGGAACACGGCCCTAATCGCCAGCGTCTTCCCCTCTTTCAGTTCGACCTTGTCAAAGACAATCGCCAGCGACGACTGCGAATCGCCTCCCGTTCGAGACTTTACTTCAGTGACATGGCCAAGTATCTTCGCCCCGCGCGGAATCGCCGTTCCGTCCGGCAAGTGCAAATCGAAAAGGCTCTTAACGACCACTTCTTCACCTGGCTTCTTTTTCTTGGAGTCCAATGGCCCGGCAAGAGATGCCCCAATAAGAAACTCTGTCGTCTTCGGAGCGCTCCCTCCGATCTTGATCGTACCCACCCGTTCCACCGACGTGCCCACCACGCCCAGCTTCGCCATCACGGTTGTTGTGTGCCCGCCGTTAACCTCGACCTTCCCTAAATATCCCCCGATTCCCGGGACATTGATTTCCAGTTGGTACTGCCCTGAGTCGGCCAGCGGGAATTGAAAAACACCTTGCGTATTGGTTTTCGTCTCGCGCGTGTGACCTCTGTCCAGGCTCGTCAGCTTCGCCGTGATGTTAGGCACAATCGCATCCGTTTTGTCCGTGACCGTCCCGCTGATCGCGCCCTGCGTCAAGCTCTGCGTCAGCACCACGCCCGTCAGCATGAACGCTACCGCCGTCATCGCTACCAGTATCTTCATCGAGGTCGTAAATCTCATCGCCCTATCTCCGTTTTTGAAACTCGCTTGCTCAGCCTCGACTTCAGCCATCGCTCGATCCAGGTAGTTAATATCTGCAATCTCTGCCGTCGTTGTGCAGCACAACTTTATTTCGACCGTCCTACTTTCCGCTCGCTAACTGCACGTTAAGCACGATCTGCGCTCCGTAATCCAGCTTGATTGTTTTCTCGCCCGATTTGAGCATGCCGTCCGATAGCAGTTGTAACCCCTTGATCCCTTGCGCACCCTCGGAATGCTCATTCAGAGTCGGCGCTGCCCCCCAGTCAGTTCCTGCCATTGTGTGCGACACCGTTTGCTTCAAATCGCCGTAATCTACTCCCCCGCCATTGCCCTCGTTCGACGGGGCCACGGCACGAAGCAGGCCCGCAATCGCCAGCGTCTTCCCATCTTTCAGTGTGATCTTGTCAAACACAATTCCTAATGACGACTCTGCATCGCCCCCGGCTCGAGCCTTCGCCTCAGTGATATGGCCGACGATCTTGCTCCCGCGCGCAATCACCGTTCCATCTGACAAATGAACATCGACGGCAGTCGTCTTCATCACCACTTCTTCACCCGGCTTCTTTTTCTTCGAGTCCAGAGCCCCGACAAGAGTTCCGACAATAGAAAACTGCCCAGCCTTCGGAGCGCTCGTTCCCGAAGGCGTTGCACCTGTCTGCGCGGCAGCGTTCGTGCCTGCGCAAATTGCAATCGTCAGCACTAAGATGGCAGCTGCAGCCTGCGTTTTCATAATGTCCTCCATGTCGCAGTATCCTGGTCTTACCTCGGAATGGCAGGATTATACGCCGACCTAGTCGGTCCGAAAAGATAGGGAATCTTGAAGAAACTTTACCAAGGGTAGGAACAGTTAGCGATGCAAAACCGCGCTAAGTCAGACGAGAGTCAAGGCCTGAGGGTCCAAAAGATAAGTTATTAACTGCGAGCCACCGGAGTAGTAACCCGCCATCTCAGCACGAGCTGAAACCTGATGGCTGAAAGCTGATAGCTGCTCTACTTCCCCGCCAGCTTCTTCGCAATCTCTTCCACGATCTTCGGGCGAAGATCGGCCATGACGCTGTCCACGATGCTGGCAATCGTGCTCGCGTCCGGTACCGATGTGGGTGCGGCAGTCGCCGCCGCTGCCATGGCCTTCGGAGCTTCCTCCGGTACGGCTTCCGCCCCTTTAGCGGCTTCCACGACGTCAACCTTCGCCGCGGCGCTCGCCGGCGCGCTATGAATCTGATGCCAGTTTGACTTTCCGGATTTCGATTTCACTTCTTTGCCCATGGCTTCCTGACCCTCAACCTCTGAACTAGAATCCCGATTCTCTTCCGCCAGCTCCGGCCCCACTGCTGTCGCGGTCCCGCCAACCGATTCCCCGCTCACTTCAGCGGCTGCGTCGCTCGCGCCCTCGCCAACCTTGTTTCCGTCAGCGCCGTCTTGAGCAATACCGTCTTGCCCATCCCCGCTTTGCCCGACTGCGCCTTGACCATCTGCGTTTTGACCAACCATGTCCGCAAAGGTCGCAGCCGCAATCTCAGGCGCTTCCTCTACAACCGCCGCCGGAGAATCTTTCGCTTCAGCTGCGAGTGGTTCGGGTGTAATCTTCTCCACCTCGACCGGCTGATCGCCGATGGCTGACGGCTGATGGCTAAACGTCCCCGATGTTTCCACGGATACGATTTCTGAACTCTGCTGCTCTGCACCCTGCTCAGCGGAACCAGGCTCCACCGAAGAATGCTCGTCCGAGGAATTTTCGGATGAAACATGCTCGGGCAAGGGAAGCTCAGCCGCCTCCGGCAAAGCACTCGCCGCCAGTCCGACCGCCGCCAACCTGTTCTCTACCGCGGCCTCGATTGCGGAAACCGCCGTCATCGGTGCCGGTCCAATTTCACCTCCCGGCATTGCCCCAAACGTGCGGAACATTTCCGCTTCCAGTGAAAGCGCCGCTTCTTCCGGGCTCAACGCCACTGGCTCCGCCACCCACCGCGAACCTGCAGCCGCGCTGCGTGCCACTTCTTCTGCTAGTAGTTGACCCGCCGCCGCCAGGCCTTCCGACGACGGAATCGTGCTGGGCGATGACGAAACGTCCGGCTTTCCCGTAGACGGAGTCAGCAAGCGCAACGCCTCCGCCAGTTCCTCGTCGCTCGGAGCCCGCTCCTCTGTCGCCTCTACTCCTTGCACGTTGGGCGCAGCCGCCGTCTCGGGTGCCTCTGACTGCGTTACCGCAAATGCCTCGGCCAGCTTCGCCCCAGATTCTTCGGAAACCTGCTCCACCGCAACCGCAGCCGTCGCGAATCCCGGCTCGTCGTTTCTGTCCACGGGCGCAGCGTCCTCCGCCAGCAGCGCAGTGTTCACCTCGGTGTTCACGTCACTGTTAACGCCGATGTTTTCCTCGACGGCAACCGCCGCGGCAGGCGTTTCAGCACGCAAGGTTTCTGGACCCTGGTTTTCAGAATGAACAACTTCAGAATGCTCAAGTTCAGAATGAACAACTTCAGAATTCTTTGCTTCCGCAGGCTGGTTTTCCGATTGCTGGTTTTCCAGATGTTGGTTTTCCGCCGGACGCGTTTCGACCGCAACCGCTTCCGCAACACCCGCAGCGCCCTCGACCACCGCTTCCACGTGCTCGACTGGAATCTCGACTGCCGCCGCGCTTTCGACTGCGACGCCTACAGCAGCGGCCTCCACTGCTGGAGTTTCCGCGACTATCTTTCCTTCGTTTTCGCTCGCGTTTCGCTTGTCCGCATCAGCCCCGGCAACTTCCGCCTCCGTCTTAGCCACCGCAAATTCGGCAGCCGGAGCCGGTCCATCCAATTTCGCAGCCAGCGCGCTCAGTGCGTCCAACTCTTGCGGCGTGATGTCGCGCGGAATATCCGGAACCAGGCCTGGTTCTACTCCAGCCGTCTTCAACGCCGTTCCGCCTGCTCCCGCCTTGCTCTTTCCCTTGCGGAAGTCGCGGAAGCCCGCTCCCGACGTGAAATCTTCCTCTTCCGCTTCTTCTTTTTCGTCTTTCTTTTTCTTCGACGGAAAACCCAGCCGGCTCTTCCATCCGTTATCGCCTCCCGGGGTATAGTCCGATTTCCTGCCGTTGCCCTCGGCGCCGAAGCGCCCCGCGGATTGCTGCGGCACGATGCGGTCTTCCAACCGCGTAATCGCGGTCAGCAACTCGCTCGCTTCAAAAGGCTTTACAATGTGCGCGTCCGCCCTCACCCGCCGCGCTTCTTCCGGCTTGAAAGGTTCCAGTTTCCCCACCGTCAGCAGCACCGGAATGTGCGCCGTCTCCTCCGAGTCCTTCAGCCGCTGGCACACTTCCAGCCCGCTGTAGCCCGGCATATACACATCCAGGACGATCAGGTCTGGTTTGATTTCGGTGATCCGCTTCAGGGCAGCGGATCCATTATTGACCGTGACGACGTCATACCCGGCATCGGCCAGGATCTTTCGCCCCATGTTCTGGGCCGTCACACTGTCATCAGCGAGCAGTATTTTCCGTGCCAAGCGTCATCCTTCGCACAAAGAGGAAGGGATACCGCGAAACTACCGCGTCCTCGAACCTAAGTCAACGATTCCCGCACTGGTAACACGTTACGTCAGTGTCTAGCCCAACGGGAGTGAGCCGTTTTAGGCAGTTGAGCACGGGCAACAGTGACCGTAACAGCCGCGAAGCGGCATAAGAACGCAGCCCACGGCGCAAGCCGTAGGTGCAGGTGGGAAATGAGCAAGCCCCGAAGGGGCGCAAGACGAACTTCCGACGCTAGAACGGGTTCAGCTTCTTCAAACCCTTTTTCTTCTTTTTCTTGCTCGAAGAAATGTCCGCCATCTCCTCGGTTTTCGCCGGAGCACTGGAAGCGCTGGACGACCCGCCGCCACCCTCCAGTTGGTTGGTCTGCTGCAGCGGAGGAAGCGCATTCGGATCGGCCTCCACATTCGGCTTCAATTCATTCGGATCCGCCACCGCCGACTTCGCTTCGGCCGTCGCCGTTGCCGCCGGAGTATCCGAACGCGGCGCCTCCTCGTTCGGCGCCGGCTTGCCATTGGTCATTTCGACCGTGACCTTGTTGTCGACGCCCCCACCGCTAGCCGCGTTGGTCATCTGGCGCACCACTCCGGTTGCTGTCACCGGCTCCGGATCCACCAGCGTGGGATCGCCCACATGCGCTGCCTTGGCTACGTCGGGATGCTTCTCGAAATTCTCCAGCATGCTCGACATGATGCCCGCCTCATGCCGGCTCGCCTCTTCCTTCTTATTATTCTCGAGCGCCGCCCGCGTCGGCCGCGGCACCGTCTGATGCATCGCCTCCAGACGCGCCTTCGCATCGATCGCCCGGTCCATTGCCGGATATCGCGTGATGATCCGCGAGTACGCATCTGTAGCGTTCTTCGCCAGCTCCTCGATCATCTTCGTCTTGGCCACTTCATTCAGCCGCGGGTTTCGCCGGACGATATTGATCTCACCTTCATACGATTGCCCAATCATGTAGAGCGCTTCGTCCGCCCTGCTATATAGCGGATACCGGTCCACCAGCGTTTTCAGCCGCGCAATCGCCGCCGGATACGACGGCCGCAAATAATAAAACCGCCCGATCAGGAACTCCCGTTCCGCCAGAACTTCCTGCACTTCCCGCAACCGCTGCTTCGCCCGCGGCACCAGTTTGCTGTCCGGATAATTCTCGATCAGCGTCCGGTATTCCTCTTCCGCCCGCATCGCGTGCGTGTAGTCGCGGTCCGGTTTTTCCATCTCCTCATAGTGGATGTTCGCCACCTTCAGCTGCGCTTCCGAAGCCTCCGGCATGTTGGGAAAGAATGTGATGAAGTCCTTATATTGGATCTCAGCCTGCGTCAGCGCCGCCGATCCGCCCTCGGCGTACCACGAATCCGCCACCCCCAGCTTCGCCCGCGCCACAAACTCCGAATCGGGATACGTGTTGATGAGCGTCTGCAGCGTCATCCTCGCCACGTCGAACCGGTTGTGCTTCATGGCATCCATGGCCCGGTCAAACAGCACCTTGTCAGGCTGTTTCGACCCAACGTTCGCCAGAGGATTCACCGATTTCTTATTGGTGCACCCCACCGAGAGTGCCAGCAGGAATGCCAGGACAACGAAAATAGACCCGCGCCGCATAAGAGACCTCAAGACAGCTTTTAGCTTTTAGCTTTTAGCTTTTAGCTTTTAGCTCTTGGCTTTTAGCTCAAGGCCAAGAGCTAAGAGCGCTTTTCGCACTACACCCTCACCGAAGACGCGCTCCGAGCCGCATCTAGCAGCGCCGCCGCATTAACCCGCGCATCGCCCGTGCCAAACACCGCATTCCCCGCCACCAGAATCTCCGCTCCCGCCCGCACCACATCCGCCACCGTATCCAGCGCGACCCCGCCATCTACTTCGATGCGGTACGAATACCCCCGCGCCGCGCGAATCTCCGCCAGCTTCTTTATTTTATGCAGCGATCCCAGAATAAACTTCTGCCCCCCAAATCCGGGATTCACGCTCATTACAAGCACATAATCGACAATATCCAGCACTTCGACCAGCGTCTCCACTGGAGTAGCCGGATTGATCACCACTCCCGCCCGGCAATTATGCTGCTTGATCAGGTGTAAAGTCCGGTTCAAATGCCGGCACGCCTCCTGATGCACCGAAATCCAGTCCGCACCCGCCTCCGCAAAATCTGGAATGTACTGGTCGGGGTTCTCGATCATCAGATGGCAATCCAGCGGAAGCCGCGTCACCCGGCGCAAAGATCTCACCACCGGAGGCCCGATGGTCAGATTCGGCACAAAATGCCCATCCATAATATCCACATGGACGACGCTGGCGCCGCCGGCAGTTGCCCGTTCCACCGCATCCGCCAGGTGGGCAAAATCCGCCGAAAGTATCGAGGGTGCGAGTTGAATCGAATGCTCGATCAAAACAGGGTCCACAAGAGACAAGGGTCCAAAGCTGTGGAAATTTTAGCACGCCCACATTGAATCCCCTGTCATCCTGAGCGTAGCAACTGCTTTGCCGACCGCGGAGCAAGCGCGGAGTCGAAGAACCCCTACCCATGTCCGCTGCGGGACCGTCTAAGGGAATTCCACCCACAACACCGAAGGGGTGGGATTCCACAACCGCCTGCCGCTTGTGATTTTCCTTTCTGAGCCGGCTGTCAACTAAAGTGGTTTCAGCCAACGATGGATCGGACTAGATCGGCTTGGTCACTCGCTACTAGGAATTGACATTCGCTGCTGCCGCGTTACGGCCGAGCATTCCGATATCGGGCATGGATTTGCTTTCAGTCAGATTGCGTGGAGGGGGCATAGTTCCGTGCTGCTGAAAACCTGCGATCAGGTCGATGGCCATGGGCGCCGTTGGTGGACTGAGAACAGTCGCTGTCAACAGACCCCGATGTACCCATTCCTGACCAGCTTTGGGGGTACCGTCGCAGCCGAGGAAAGGAATCTGCAGCCAGGACTGGCGGAGTTCGTGGCCGGACTGCTCGAACGCTTTGCGCGCGCCCATCGCCATGGAATCATCCTGGGCGCAAACCGCCACGATGTCGGTTCCGCGCGAGGTGGAAAGCGCGAGCCAGGAAGAAACTGCTCTTTGTGCACTGGCCTCGGTCCAGTGCGCCCTCACCGCGCGCAGCTGAATATTCCCGGGTTTCGTCGCCAACAAACCAGCATGGCGGAGACCGGCTGCCTGGCTCCGGCTAGGGCCTTCAATTGCGAGAACAATTCCTCCGCCCGGCAACAAGGCAGCGAGTTGCCGCCCCTGGATGCGTCCGATTTCCTCGTGGTCGGCGGTGACCACGAAGGTGAGAATGCCAAAAGCCGACCGCAATTCTGCGATGTACTCTGCATCGCGGCTGAGGACTACCCAGCCGATGCCTGCTGCACCTGCGGCGCGCGCCACCTGAGGAAGAGTGGTGGATCCAGCGGGCTCAAAGATGATGACGGTGGGACGGGTGTCGGCCGCGGATTGGATCCGCTTCAGCAGTTGCTGACTCTGGATGATACCGTCATCTTGCGCGTAGACAATGTCAAGATCCGCTCCGAGCCGGGCGGCCGCCAGTCGAGCGCTGTTCACTTGTTCGATTTGGAAATCGTTGTTGTCGTTCATACAAGGCCCTAGTAGGACTAAGCAGAATGATAGTCCAAATAGTGCCTGTTGTCGGGTTAGGTTGGCACCTCCCGGATCAGTAGATACGACAATGCGAATTGTGTTTTTGTCAGACGTTCTACATCGATAGTTGGCGAAAATCTGCATTACACCAACAACCAACTCGCCCCAGCCCTCTACTCCATCAGCCCCCGTACCCAGGAATCGCCGTCTCCTTCGCCTTGGCAGCCTTTTCCCGCACCTTCTCCACTCCCTCGGCCATGGCAAACTTTAATTTCTCAATCCCCTCGCCCGTCACCGCCGATACCGGATAAACCTTCAACTTCCGCCGCGTAGCCCAGGCCTTCAGCTTCTTAAGTTTCTCCGGATTCGCCACATCGATCTTCGACGCCACCATCAACGTAGGTTTCGTCTCCAGCCCCGCCCCAAAGCTAGCCAGCTCGCCCCGAATCACCTCAACGTCTTTCACCACGTCGTCCCGTCCGCTGCCATCGGAGACATCCACCATATGCACCAGCAACCGCGTCCGTTCAATGTGCCGCAAAAATTGCGTCCCCAGTCCCGACCCCGTATGCGCCCCTTCAATCAGCCCCGGAATATCCGCAACTACAAAACTTTCTTCGCGTCCCTTATCGCCGACCAGCACCACCCCGAGATTCGGCTCCAGCGTAGTAAAGGGATAATCCGCCACCTTCGGCCGTGCCGCCGAAATCCGCGAAATCAAAGTCGACTTCCCCACATTCGGATACCCCACCAGCCCCACATCCGCAAGCAGCTTCAACTCCAGCCGGAAATTGCGTTCCTCGCCCGGACGCCCCTCTTCATGCTCGCGCGGCGCCTGATGCGTCGAAGTTGCAAACTGCGCATTCCCCCGTCCGCCGCGTCCGCCCCGCGCAATCACCACTCGCTCATCAGCCCGCGAGAAGTCGTGTACCACTTCTCCCGTATCGTCGTCATAAACGATCGTGCCCACCGGCACTTTCAACACAATCCCTTCTCCATCGCGCCCGGTTTTCTTCGAGCCCTCCCCGTGCCGTCCGCGCTCCGCCTTGTATTCCGGATTAAACCGGAAATGCACCAGCGTATTGTGCCGCTCGCTCGATTCCATCTCGATGTCGCCGCCCCGCCCGCCGTCGCCGCCCGAAGGGCCGCCCCGCGGAATAAACTTCTCCCGCCGGAACGCCATGCAACCGTTGCCGCCATCCCCAGCCTTCACTCGAATTTTGGCTTCATCAATAAACATGGCAGGTCGACCAGAAAAACTCACGTGCAGACAGCCACCCCAGGGCGGTCCAGAACGAAGTTCCGCGAAACGAAACGAAAAAGCCTCGACGCGAAGCCGAGGCGATGATTTAGGCTCGTATGGATGAGGCTAGGAGGTTGCCAGAGCTCTGCCCCGGCCAGCCCTATCTCCGAGAACTTATTCCGCGGCGATAGCCTCGGGCTCGACCATCACAAACTTCCCCATCGATCCCTTATCGACAAACTTGATCCGCCCCGTAATCTTGGCGAAAAGTGTGTCGTCTTTTCCGCGTCCAACGTTCAGCCCAGGTTTCACTCGCGTCCCCCGTTGCCGCACGATGATCGTCCCGCCCGGCACCAGTTGTCCGCCGAAAGCCTTGAATCCAAGCCGCTGCGCGTTCGAGTCGCGCCCGTTTCGTGAAGTACCCTGTCCCTTTTTATGCGCCATAAAATTTCCTAGTTCCAGGTGGCCAGTTGCCACAAATTCCAGATTCAACAATCTCCAATCAAGCTTGTCATCCTGAGCGCAGCCAAGCCACGCGCGAAGCGATTGGCTTGGCGGAGTCGAAGGATCCCTACTCCCTAACCCACCGCCGCAGGACGCTACTTTTTCTTCTTAGCCGCTTTCTTCTTGGGAGCCGCCTTCTTGGCGTGAGCGTGAGCATGCCCGTGCGCCGCCGGCTTCGCCGCCTTTTTCCCCGGACGCTTCGAAGTTTTCACTTCTTCGCCGCCCTCGTGCGCCGCTGCCTTCACTTTCTTCTCTTTCTTCGGAAGCTCAGGCGCCTTGAACGACTGCCCGTCAAAAGCAATCTCAGTGATGCGGACCGCCGTATAGTTCTGCCGGTGTCCCCGCAGCTTCTTGTACTGCTTCTTGCGCTTGTAGTGGAAGACCAGGATCTTGTTGCCGCGTCCCTGCTCCACCACTTCGCCCGTCACCAGCGCTCCCGATCCTCCGGGCACAATGCTGCCCGCGTCGGCCGATACCGCCAGCACGTCGCCAAACTCCACCTTCCCGTCTTTGTCTCCCTGAGTTTCCATCCGGACCACATCGCCCGGGGCGACGCGATACTGCTTTCCACCTGCGCGGATCACCGCGTACATACGCTCTCCTTATGCTCGTGTAGGGACGGGCCTTCGCCCCATCCGCCACTCGGCAATACAATCCTGTGCTTGCTGTTTTCCTCGCAACGGCTTCTGACCGGAAACGCGGCGCGGTCCCAGAACGGTCCCGCAAGTACGGCAAACCTTATAAGTCTATCGTGCGCCGTGGAAATCGGTCAAACGCAGCGCGGTCCGGGTAGTGGCTCACCTAGTCCGTCATCCCGATCCCTATAAAGAATTGTCATCCTGATCGCAGCCACGGCTTCGCGCAACGCGAAGCAACCGCGAAGTCGAAGAACCCCTACCCCCTTCGCATATCTCCGCCCAGTTCCAGCACTAGAGTCCCCCTACTCGTGTAGCACCACGCTAAGCAACGAACTATGCACCTGCAAGCCGCCGCCATTGTAGTCAATGAATCCAAGCTTCCGGAATCGATTCATGAAGAAGTTCACCCGCGACCGAGTCGTCCCAATCATTTCCGCCAGAGTCTCCTGACTTACCGGGAACACGTCCTCTGACCTGCCCTCTTTCCCGAACCGTGCCAGTATCAGGAGCGCCCGCGCCAGTCGCTTTTCGCTCGAATTGAACAACTGATCCACCAAGTCTGCTTGCGTGCGGTTGTTCCGTTCGACCACGTACGCCACAAACAGATCCGAGAACCCGTGTTCCTCGTGGAGCGTCCGCAGCATCTCCGTCCTTTCAATCCGCAGCGCCGTGCACTCCGTTATGGCCGTCGCGGTTCCCATCCGCATCGGTTGATCCGAGGCAATGCATCCTTCGCCCACGAAATCGCCGGCACCGATCAACGCAATGGTTGCTTCCTTACCTTGTTTGGAGAGCACGCTAAGCCGCACCTGCCCTTCCTGAATGTAAAAAACAGTGTGCGCCGGATCCCCTTGCGAGAAGATAGCTTGTTTTGGGCTGTAGTGGAGAACGGTCCTGCCAATACCGCTCTTAGTCAAGAAGGCCTTGACGTCGAAACCCTTGCTCTTTTTCGGGGCCCGGCGATGAGCCGCCGGCACCCTGTGAGGTGCTGGCATACATAACTCCCGGGAAACTTAGACCGATCGTTACTCTTATTGACCCACGATCTTCTATTATTGTCCCACGACCCTCGCGTCATTTCCAGTCCACTGAGAATCGCCATCCGTTTCCGCCGTGTCCTGACCCAACGGAACCAAGTTGCAACTTATGTGCAATATTGAACAGACACGCCCGCGCCGCTCTGTCACACTCGCCCTTAACAAACTCACAGTAACTCGGGGTATTTGAGTCGAACGTTGCAATAGCGGCCTATAGGGCAGGTCGGCCTCGTTAGGTATTACCTGGAAGGGTACCTGATATTCGTTTTTTCTTTGCGCCGAGCTGCCCATTTTTGGAGGTTCTAATGAGTCGGGCAAATCGGGGGCCACAGAGAATCCTTCTCTGTATCGACGATAGTCATGCGATTTCCAACCACGAAAAATCGCTCTTCGAAAACTCCGGATTCATCGTGGTGACAGCCCTCTCCGTCCCCCAGGGATTAAAGCTTGCCATGATGTTTCATTTTGACGCCGTGCTTCTCGACTATCAGATGTCTGGAGTCGATGGCCATCAGCTCGCTCTGGAAATGAGGCATATCCGGTCAGACACTCCCGTAATCATGTTCTCTCACAGCGACATTCCAGAAGAAACCCGCAGGCTGGTCGACGCTGTCGTAACCGAAACTATATCCCGCGAGGATGCGGTGTCGGCTGTTACTCGAATCTGTGACCGCGCATCGTCGTCGTAAGTCAGTTGCAAGTCAAATGACTGTGTCATCCGGAGCGTGAATTGTGTCATCCCGAGCGCAGCGAGGGACCCCTGCCCCCCTGCACATAATGGAGCAGAATAAGTTGTTGCCTCGCCCTTTGCCCGCTCGAATTGCGCGCTGCTCAATTCCAATGGTGTGAATGCCACCAGATCTTCTGAATATCAAACTTCACTCCGCGGCAAAGATAAATCGGAGTATTCTCCTCACCCATCCCAAACCGTTCGTAATGATTGAAGGCCTCATAGGAACTGCAGTTGTCGCGCACATCCTCCAGGCTCCACTCAATCACAATCAGGTTCTTATAAACCTGTGGCGGCGGACCCCAGTACCAGTGATTCTGATGTCGCGAATAAGCACGAGGCAGCCCCAGCTTCGGACCAAACAAATTAATCGCTCCCGCCTCGCCGTAATTCCCCGCCCAGATCCCCGTCTCCGCACGCTCCTCAGGTGGCAGCGAGTTATAAATGCCAGCGACCTGATTGACCATCTCCGGCCATCCAAACTGATCGGCCACCGGCTGTGGGACCAGCGACTCCATTTTCACCTCAGCCTTCCCCGGTTTGAAGCCAATAGCATTTTGATAAGCCAGAAGCCGCTCCGGCGGCAGCATCCAAGTCACCAGCGGAATCGCAGGAAGCGCCGCCAGCACGAGGACCACGACGACGGCCGCGCGAGTCCAAGCCGCCCGCTTGGCCAGCCACCCCTCGATCGCGACCGCACCGCCGGCAAACACGATCGGATAGATCGGGAACACGTAATAGTTCTTCCCGTGCGCGACTTCCATCAATACGAAAAAGACAACAAAGATCAGCCCCAGCAACCGCCACCGCCGGTCCCGGAGAAACCACACCAGCCCCGACAACCAAACCGGCAGCAACACCGGGTGCATATCGATAATCTGTTCCTTCACAAACGCCAGTGGTCCGAGCACAACATTCTTGCCCTCGCGCCGCACGTTCGCCAGATCCTCAATCGTAGGAAAGTGATGCCGGATCTGCCAGATAATGTTGGGCAAAAAAAGCGCAACCGCAATGGCTCCCGCGATCCAGATCCACCGTCGCGCAAACTCTCGCCGATGCGAGGTCAGCAGTAGCGCCACCGTAACCGCAAATCCAAAAGACAAAGTCGAGTGCTTGTTCTCCAGCCCCAGTCCCGCCAGCACCCCGAACCATAGCCAGAGCCGCGAATCCCCCGTCCGCAGAATGCGTGCGATAACCCAAATGCAGCCCATCCAGAACAAAGGCTCAAAGGCATTCATCGTAAGCAGACTGTCCACCGACAGCACGGCGGGGCAAAGAAGTATGCAGACACCCGCCAGAAATTGCGCGTACCGTCCGCCCCCCAGTTCTCGCGTGATCAGCATCGAAAGCGCGATCAGTCCCGCGCCCGCCAGCGCCGGCAGAATCCGCAGCGCCCAGAGCGATCCGCCCATCCCCATCAGCAGCGCGATCTTCGCGTACACAGCGATGAGCGGAGCCGCATCCACATATCCCCAATCCAGATGCCGCGCCATGTCGAGGTAATAAAGCTCGTCGCGAAAGTATCCGTAATGCCGCACGCTGGTGAAAACATGCAAAAGCACCTTCATCGCACACAGTGCGGCCATCAACCCAACCGCCAACCGAGGCAGAGCCACAGCCGCGTTAGCTTCAGAATGCGACGAGTTAGCACCTTCCGCCGAATAGTTTTCCGACAAGTAGTTTTCCGTAGCAGCCAAGTGATCACCCCCGCGAATAAGGAGAAAGAAAAACCTCCCCGGTTTGCCCCACCCGTAATCTCGCAGGAAGTGAGACCAAAGCCAATCCGCATGGGACATGCGGGCCAGAAAAAGGGACAACCGGGACCGCCGAGGAATTGTCTGATGCGCTAAGCCGACGGACGGTGTGATTCGGTATGCCGACGGACGGTGTGATTCAGTATGCAGACGGACGGTGCGACTCGGTATGCAGACGGACGGTGTGACTCGGTATGCAGACGGGTGCCCCACTCATTCGCGCTTTTTGCGAATGAGTGGGATTCCACGGCGGCATCCGCCACGGGTTTTGCATTTGTTTTTGTTTTTGTTGTTTTTGAATTTGATTTAGATTTTGTCTTTGTTTCTATACTTGCTTTTGTTTTTGCCTTTGGGTGGCGCAGCGGTTTACCGCTGCGATAACAGTGTCATTTAGCTGTCGGCTTCAGCCGCTGAGGTAACACTACAGCGCGAAAGATACTTTCCGCGCGCCGCTACAGCCTCTGCAAAATTTGCCCCTGTCGTCCCAGATACCGCCGCGTCCATCTCAGGCTGGCGCCCGATTTCAGCATCACCTTGTACTCCCCATGAAACCATTTCTGCAGCTCGCGCACAGCATCCACGCGCACCATCGCCGACCGGTTGATGCGCACAAATTCCGCCCGATCCAGCCGTTCCTCCATAGCGTCCAGAGTTCCGCGTACGGTATAAGTCTTGGCCCCAGCGTGAATCAGCAAGTAGTTGCGCTCGCTCTCGATCCAGTCAATCTCGCTCGGCGCTACAAAGAAAATTCGTTCGCCATCCTCAACCGCCAGCCGAGTCGGCCCACGCCGAGCCACTTCCATCTCAGCCAGCAATCTGCGCAAGTTTTCGTCAGAACCAGTAGCGTGCGCCCGTGCCTG
>JBEKLO010000082.1:0-20294 GCA_050010155.1 Terriglobales bacterium | reverse complement strand
GGCCAAAGGACGTTGTTGAAAATCAGAATCACCAACTGCGAGTACTGCAATTGCAGGTAAGTGCCTTCCGGCCAGAACGGCTCAAGCTCCTTAACCGCCGGGCCGGGATCCGTTTTCAGGAGTGGATAGTCCCCGATACGCACCCACTCGATCCAGAAGGTTGCGCTCGCTGAGTAGACGAAGGCGTTGGGAATCGGGGCCGCTTCCATAGCCAGCGTAGCCGGTTGGTAAAAAGGGGGGGCCACAGGGAGGGGCACGGGTGCGGGATTTTGAGTTTGGTTAGCGACCCCCAGGAACGGGATGTTGCTGACGGTTTCAAACAGGCTACCAACGCCGAGGGTCGGGATGCCATTCGACGATTGGGAGTCCGTCGTGAGATTGATCTGGATGAAGCCAAGGATGTCCTGGCCAGCGATGGCATCCCGCAAGACGCTATTGGGATCGTTGATAAAGCCCTGGAAACTCTCCGGGAACGGGCCTGTGCTCTGGTAGGACTGCTGCGACCCCATTGGCAGCGGCGATGGCAGCGGACCCGGCAGCGGCGGCTGATGTGGTACCAGAACGTCCGCGTTGATGCTAATCTCCGGAACAACATGCTGTGCGCCGGGCGGGATTGAGGTTCCCTCAAACACTGTCGTTGTCGTTGTTATTGGCTGGATGCCGACGCCGGGCGGATTGGGCCCCGGAGGAACGGGGCCGGGTTGCAGTTCATCCGGGAGCGGGGGCGCAGGCGAAGGAGGAGCAACGTATGGACCCGGGAACGGCATTGGGGCGAGTCCGGGGTATAGGTTGTCCGGGGTGCTGAACGGTGTAAGGGGCGGGATGCTCGGCGGGCCCAGAGTAGGCTTCGTCCCCGGATTGGGCCCCTGCATCAGCACCGTAACCCCGTGTGGGATGCTGGCCATTCGCACGATTGCGTCCTGGTTCACGATCGGTGTGTCCCCGGGATTGGGCTGCGTGCTCGCGGGAACGTTCATGAATAACCCTGGCTCGATATGCAGCGCCTGTTTCGCGGTTGTCGAGTATCCGGCCGGCTTGACTTTGTGGCTTGGGGAAGGGTCGGCGTCGCTGACCCGCTGCAGGTAATGCAGACCGTACAGGCTGAGATCGGTCTGTGGGTTCAGGCCTCGGTTGGGTACGACTCCGGGGATCACGTGGAAGTCGAAGGAGTCATCGGTCAGATTCAGTTCAAGGAGGCGCTTGGTCGGGTTGGGGGGGTTCGTCAGTGGCCGCGATTGTGGATTATCGGGCCGCCAGATCGCATTGAATCCGGGACCTCTCCAACTCCCCGCCAGAAACGCCAGAGGACCAAGATTCAACCCGGCCCCTGCTGGAAGCGAGGTGGTACGTATGGGCCCGTGAGTTTAAACGGGCAGGTTGGGCGTGACTTTTCGTCGCTCATTTTGAGTTCTCCTGAATGGAATTCGGACGGATGGGCCGCCAATTAAGGAGTGGATCTCGGATGCACCTCTCTTAACGGAGCAACTGCCCTCATGCAGATAGTGTTGTCAGACTCAGAAACGTTTCGCAGGTGCCGATCGAAGTCGGAGCCGGATGCGGACCGCTACCATGAAGAATTTTTAAGGGAATGCATGAAACGATCTGCGGGTTTTCGACACTATAACCAATAGTGGGAAATATCGTCGCGGTAAGGCGATTGCACCACACTTCAGGATCTTGGCGCGGCAACTCCGGGCTCGGATCCAATTAGAGCGCCGGAGCCGACGGGGAAGCGGTTCCGGTGCTTTGTTCGTGTTTTCCCCGGTGGAACAACCCCACGACTCTGCTAACTGAAGAGGAGTTCTTTTCGACTTCCCAGTGCCCGCCACTCGCCCCAACTCAACACCCGGACGCCGTCTTAGTGGCCACACTGCGGCGAAAAACACGCCTTTCGTCATCGTTCCAGCAAACAGCTTCACAACTCCATCTGAAGTGCTAAACTGTCTGCCACTTTCTGGTTCCCGGGGTCAACTCTTGCAATTCCACTCCTTTGACGACGACTATCTAAGTCGATTGCGAGACGGCGACTTCCGCACCCAGGAGCACTTTCGCAAGTACTTCACCGCCATGATGAAGGTGAAGTTGCGGTCGAGACTAAAGTCTCCGGATGCCATCGATGATGTGCAGCAGGAAACTTTTGCACGATTTTATGTGGCTCTGCGCGAGGGTAAAATTCGCGAACCGAAGTGCCTGGGCTCTTACGTCAATTCGATGTGCAACAATATTTTGAAAGAGTCCTGGCGCGTCGATCCCGCCATTTCTCTCGACTCCGACGACGCTCCTGAACTTCCCGCTTCACCATTTGATGTGTCCAAAATTATCGACGACAAGCAGGCGGCGCAAAAAATTCAGAACGTAATCGAACAACTTCCTGAACGTGACCGGCGGGTGCTGCGCGCAATTTTCTTTGAAGAGCAGGACAAAGACGAAGTATGCCGCGAGCTGGGTGTGACCCGGGACAATCTGCGTCTCTTGTTACATCGAGCCAAACAGAAATTTAAGGACTTATATAAAGACGAGGATCATTCCTTGAAGCTTGTTTCAGCTTGACGGCTGTGCAACGCCGGATCGCGGCGGCGCACTATTGATCATACGAGGGGGCCTCTATATATGGAGCATGAGTTAGTGGCTGCGCAAAATATGACGGAAAGATATCTGCTCAACGAGCTGGACCCTACGGCCCGTGACGAATTTGAAGAACATTATTTCAACTGCGCGGCATGCGCGGCTGATGTTCAGGCTGCGTCTTTGTTGGTCGAGAAGATCAAGGATGGTGCAATTGCAGATCCCGAACGTCGCGCCTCCCTCGCGGCTGCACCGATCCCCACTGGATCCGCATGGCACGGCTGGCTGCGTCCTGCTTTAGTCATCCCGGTGATGGCCGTTTTGCTGATGGTCGTTGGGTATCAGAATCTGGTGACTTATCCGCACCTGGCGCACCAGCTGAATAGTCCGCAGATCCTGCCTTACGCGCAAGTGAACCTTGATACCTATGCATCGGAAGGGCCGACGATTACGCCGCAGCCTGGACAAGCATTCCTACTCTTGGTAAGGATTCCTCCGGGTGACGTGTATTCCAGTTACACGGCAGACCTTTATAATCCAGCAGGGAAACTGGAATGGTCGTTTGCGTTTACGATTCCGGCGTCATCCCAGCAGGATCATTGGCCGCTGCAGGTGCCGGGAGGAAATCGAGAAGCGGGGAGATATAGCTTGAAAGTGCGGGGAGTTACTGCTTCAGGGGAAAGCAAGGACGTGGGCAGCACATCGTTTGAACTGCAAATTCAAAAGTAAGCCCTAAGGGGAGGAGCTAACTATATGGCCGCAAGTCCGAAGTTACCGATCTCGGGTTCTGCGCGAGAGCCGTACCACATTTACCACGCCGAAGCCTACATACTGAAAGGCAAACTCGAGCACCCGATCGAGCAGCCAATTCAAGAATATGGACGCGTTGTGCTGGAAAATACCCGCCGGGAAAGCCTCATTACGCAAGCGGTGGGCGAGACCAACATTGAAGGCCTGATCTCCTTCAAGCGCGGACACACGCGGGTTGTGGGCGCGCACGTCCAGCAGAAAAAGGATATCTACAACGACGACCATGCGGGCTGGGTGACGCTGGCAACGTCGGCGCTCGAGGGATACAACGTGGTCGATACGGTCACGGTCGATCGGGTAGTGGCGCAGCTCTCCACGGAGCACCCGATGACGAACGGCCAGGTTCCCCGGGTAAATTTTATCGGAACGCGCTTTGAAAATCTGCGAGTGGGCGGATACCCGGTCGAGGTCGAACTCGATTTGGCGATCTGCGGCCCCAAGCCGGCGAACGACCGTCACTATTTCCAAGACCGTGACTTTCTCGACAGGGTGCACCGGCAGCTGGATGGCATGGTCGAGTCCGACGACCTTCCCGAGAGCATGGAGAAAGGGTACGGCGCCGAGATCGCCTACATCGACGAGCTTAAGAAGCACGCCAAGGAGGATGCGACCAAGGTTGTACCCGACGACAGCAACGGCCATCCGAAACTGCGATTCTCGCTGGTCAAGAAGATCAAGCCGATTCCGCTTCCGGGAGTCAGGACATTCGGCAATCACATCTTCATCCCGAACTTCGGGACGGTGGCGTTGGCCGAAGTGGAAGTCGGCATCAAACATGAACACCACGACTTTGGACACCGGAAGATCGTCCCGGCGGGGATTGAGCCCAGCGGCAGCAATTACTTCACGCTGGAAATGATGAAGATGCGGTTGGGATGCCCGACCACTGGCGGCACCGACGGGGGCAGCGTCACGGCCAATGGGAGTAATGCCCCGGGATAGAGATAGAGCTCCCGTTAATAACTGGCGAACTCAGTTAGAAGGTCGGCTGAAGACGACCCCGCCTTGACCACCGCTCCCGGCGAACGAAACGGGGGCGGTGGTTTTTTGCTTCTAACTCAATATAATTACTATTTAGTCAATCTACAAAACGCTCGCGACTTTTAATCTATCTTTTGGAGTCAATGATCTAAACGGAAGTCCCCGTCAAACCTTAGCGGGAAAATCGGGGAAATTGGACTCATTTCTCCTGGCCTTTTCGATTTCGATCGGCGGCGGTACCATTGGGCACTCTTCCGTAGCCGCAAAAAAGGCCAGGTCGAATGCTCATTGGTGAACAGCGTGAAGCGGGCCGTTCTAGCCGCATGGTGGTGCGGTCCAAGATCGTCGTTGGCGCATATTTTCTGCTGCTGGCCTGGTTGTTCGGATGCAACCGCGAAGGCGATCCGCAGGCAATTTACGATCACGCATACAAGGCTCTGCTGCATGGCGATCTGACACAGGCCCGGGACGAGGCCCATCGCGAATGTCAACGCTTTCGTTCGAAGCCGGAATGGGCTTGGAGGTTCCGGACCCTCGAAGCAAGAGCAGCGCTCCAACAAGGGCGTTACTCGGAGGCCGTGGAGATTCTCAAGTCAGTGTCGTTGCCTTCCGATCCAGACTTGGCGATTCCGATATTCTCGCTTGAAGGTGAGGCTTACGCCAAGACACATAACTTCCCTGAATCGGAGCACGCGCTTAACAATGCTTCTGCGCTCTGTACCACTTCGGAATCGGCAGGTTGTGGATATGTTCTCAAGGCTCGTGGTCTGCTGGCAACCGAGCGGAACGAGTCTACGTCCGCAGAGCGTTTTCTTCAGCTCACCATTGCCTTCGCGCGATCGCATGGGGATGCGTTACTCGAATGTTATGCGCTTCTCAATCTGGGGTACGAGTCGCTCGCAGAGGGACGTTTCGACGAAGCGATCGACAGGTCGGAAGCTGCATATCAGATTGCGAAGTCCTTGGGCGCACGGAGACTTGAGCTCATCGCCGAGCTCAACCGTGCGTGGGCACACTATAAGCTTGGGGACTCAGAAAGGGCGCTGGAGTTGTCAACGGAGTCGGTGAAGCTCGCGTCGCAACTAGGAGATGTCCGGGACCAGGAAAACGAACTGACAAACATCAGCTACATCCACATGGATGAGCGCAAGTTTGATCTGGCTGCGCAGTCGTTTCAGCAGGCGCTTGGGCTCGCACGGGGAATCCATGCTAAGGAAGACGTCTATAACGCGCTGCGCGCTCTGGCGCGGCTCTTTTTGCAAACGGGCGATTTGGCAAACGCCAGCCAATATGCTCATCAGGCTCTGGAGATGGCACGACAGGACGAGAACCATCTGGACGAACTCTATCCCATGCTGGTTGAGGGACAGATCGCAGCGCGCCGGGGGAATACTGGCGAAGCCGAGACGACATTTCTGCAAGTCGAGCACGATAAGCTCTGTCCCGTGTTTCTGAAGTGGGAGGCGGAGCACTCGTTGGCCCGGCTTTACGAAGACGAGCAGCACCCAGACGCGGCGGACGAGGAATATCGCACCGCGCTCGCCACCTTCGAAGGGGCGCGCCACGATGTGCGGCATGAGGATTCGCAGATTTCTTTTCTCACCAACGCTGCCCACATCTACGACGACTACGTCCATTTTCTTGTCACACAGGGAAAAACTGACGACGCGCTGCGGTGGGCGGACTACAGCCGCGCTCGTACACTGGCTGAAGGATTGGAATTGCTGCCGAAACGAAGCTCGGTTGGGCCTCCGCCATTGGATGCGCGGGAGATCGCGCGGCGCGCCGGCGGCGCGCTTCTTTTTTATTGGCTGGGGGAAAAGCAATCCTACTTATGGGCGATCACGCCGCAGAAAGCCAGCTTGTTCCCGCTGCCTCCCGGGAAGGAAATCGACAGCGCCGTGCGACGGTATAGCGAGACTCTCAAAGTACAAGACGTTCTGGCATCGGCCGACCGAGATGGCCAAGCGCTGTATCAAACGCTGATCGGGCCGGCACAACCGTTACTGAAAAAGGACGCGAAGGTTTTTATCATTCCCGACGGCAGGCTGAACAATCTGAATTTCGAAACTCTTCTTGTTGCAGAAGCGAACGCGCCCGGACCAAAGGTCCACTACTGGATCGAAGACGTGACAATCGCGAATGCCAGTTCGTTGCGAGTGCTGGCCGCCGCGCGCCCGGACAAACAAACGCAGGACCGTACACTGCTGATCGTCGGTGACACCATCGTGCCGAACATCGCGCCGAACTATGAATATCGCGAGTTGCCGCAAGCCGCCGCGCAGATGAAAGGCGTGGAGAGGCATTTTTCGGCGGCTATGAAAATACTTACTCGCGAAAATGCAACGCCCTCGGCGTATCTGGCGAGCAGTCCAGAGAAGTTTTCTTATATCCATTTTGTCGCGCACGGAACGGCCAGTGAATTGAGCCCGCTCGACTCGGCGATTGTGCTCTCGAAAACGAGCGCGGATGACAACTCTTTCAAGCTCTATGCGCGCGATATCATTCGCCATCCCCTTCGCGCCGACTTGGTCACGATCTCGGCGTGCTATAGCGCCGGCGAGCACGCTTACTCGGGCGAGGGCCTGGTCGGGCTGTCTTGGGCCTTCCTTAGAGCTGGCGCCCACAATGTAGTCGCCGCCTTGTGGGACGTTTCCGATGCGTCCACCGTACAACTCATGGACAAGTTCTACGACGAGTTGAGCAAGGGAGCGAGTACGGATGTGGCTCTACGCACCGCAAAACTCTCATTGCTTCGGGGCAAGGAATTCCACAATCCTTTTTATTGGGCACCCTTTCAACTGTACGCGTCCACGCGCGGGCGCCCTGAATAAGCGCGCTTTCTGCGCACGTGGCCGGCCTGATCGGAGCACGTCCAGAACTGAAGAGTTCCGGGTCGAGGAATTCCGGAGCAAAGTTGCAAGATCCACGGTACCGGTTTTTATCGCGATGTTGTTCCGAGTGGTCTCAACTTTGGGAGAGTTTTCGATCCCGGGAACGTGTTAAGTAACGTGTAGTAGAATGAAAAGGCCAACCTCAGTCGGGGAGTGGCTCAGCCTGGTAGAGCACCTGGTTCGGGACCAGGGGGTCGGAGGTTCAAATCCTCTCTCCCCGACCATTTTTTCTCTCGCTCTTTCAGTTATTTAGGCAGCTATGGTGACCTCAGTTTGTTCGCTCCATTTCGGTACACTCGGTACAACTGAGGCAAGTTGAAACCCAAAGCCACATCGTTCCGCCCACCTCCTGCGGAAGGGAACGTCCTCTTTGATTTTGTCGTAGAGGTCGCTCATATCCTTTCCCGCATGACCCATCCAGTACTTGTATAGGCCTTCGGGGCACTCCGCATAATTTCGCAGGTAAGTGTTTCTAAATCGACGGAACGCATGGTTTCCAGCTTTGTGCGTTCCAGTGAACGGATTGACGTAGCCCAGTTCCTTAAGGGCCTTGTGCAGATGCCGACGGATGATGTTTGACGGAGAGAGGGGTTTCCCTTGTCGAGTGCGGAACAGGTAGCCCGATGTCCGGTTGCCAACGAACTCTTTGAAAAGAGCGGCTATCGTCGGGTGGAGATCTACCTGGCGAAAGCCGTTCGCGGTCTTGAGCCGTTGTTCAACCCTACCGTGATGAATTTTCTGTTGGACGAAGATGGTAAGGAAGTCCGGAGAAATGTGCTTGTCAATCTCTATGCCAAGCGCCTCTCGTCTCCGTCACGGTCGCGCCCGTGAGCTTTTTCCTAATGCCGGGACAAACCCAGCAACTGATTGCAACGGGCACGTTCAATGACGGGAGCACGCAGACGCTTCAATCGGTCATTTGGAACTCGTTGAATCCTTCGACCGCCGTCATCAGCAATTCATCTGGAAGCGCCGGCATTGTAAATGCCCAGGCCACGGGTACAACAACTTTGACAGCTACTGCCGGAGACGCCGGAGGTTCCGCTTCGCTGAGTGTGGCGGGGTTGGTGTCTCTAACGATTACTCCTGCTAATCCTTCGATAGCTGTAGCCTCGGGCCAGCAACTGGCGGCAACCGGCACGTTCTCCGATGGCAGCCAACACAACATAACGGCGTCAGTGACGTGGATCTCTTCCAACACGTCCATCGTTGTGGTCGGTTCCACACCGGGAACTCAAGGTTTCGCGATCGGCGCCATTAGTGGCAGCGCAACCATTACTGCGGCCTTGGGGAGCATTCAGGCATCAACCTCGGTGAGTGTGCAGAATTCTACGACGGCCACCGCTCCCAATATCAGCTCGGTATCGCCGCCAACCGGCGTGGCAGGGATACCGGTAACCATCTCCGGCACTGGCTTCGGCGCGACGCAGGGTACCGGGACTGTGTGGCTGGGCAGCACGTACGCTTCAGTCGTGAGTTGGAGCAACCTTCAGATCGTTGCCACCGTCGCCTCCATTTCAACATCGGGAACGGCGCAAGTTCAGCAGGGGGGAGTCTTGTCAAACACCGTGCCCTTCAACGTGAACACTGCGACGATCTTGAATCTGTCCGCAGCCAGCGGCATACCGGGAACGCAAGTAACGATTACCGGCTCGGGTTTCGGCGCGACGCAAGGCAGCGGCTTAGTGTGGCTCGGAACGGTCAATGGCTTAGTGCAAAGCTGGAGCGACACCCAAGTCATCGCAGTTGTGGCGAGCGGCTCGAGCTCGGGAAACGCTCAGATTCTTCAGAATGGTGTGATTAGCAACGCCGTCCCATTTGCCGTGAATTCGCTCAACATCACCAGTGTGACACCAACCTCTGGCGGGCCGGGAACGTCCGTCACAATAACCGGAACCGGCTTCGGATCGACTCAAGGCAACGGTTTGGTTTGGTTGGGCGGCACAAACGGTCGAGTTGTGAGCTGGAGCCCTACACAGGTCGTTGCCGTTGTGGCACCCGTTGCGCTCACCGGAGTTGTGCGTATTGAACAAAACGACGTTTTGAGCAATGCCGTTAGCTTCACTGTCCCAAGCTCGGGCGGCAATGCTGTGACCCTCATACCCAACATGTTCAACCTGGTGGTGGGCCAGACGCAGACAATTCAAGCCTTGAATTCGAGCGGACAGTCGGTGACAGGATTAACTTGGACATCAAGCAATCCGAATGTGGTCAGCCTCTCGCTCGACGACCCACCCATTCTAACGGCGCTCACCGCAGGACACATCACCATCACGGCTGGTACAGCTTCCGCGGATGTTACCGTCTTCTCCACCGCTCTGCCCATCGGAACCGTGATTTGGTCAAACCCAGGCGATGGTTCCGGCGTAACTAATGTTGTTCCTGCCGTGCCTAGCTCCACCGGCGTGGCGGACGTCTTCGCGTTCCAAGCGGACGGTACCGTGCAAGCGATCACCAGCAGTGGGACTACAGCTTGGAGCGCCAATCTGAATGGGGCTTCTGTTTACCAAACTGTACCCGATTTCCAGGGAGGTCTCGTTGTTGCAAATCTCACGACGACACAGTCGATCACGAAACTTGACGGGCTTACCGGTCAACCTTATCCGGCGTACACAGCGGCGACCCAAGACGATAGTCTGTCAATACCTATCATACACACGGACGGCACGATCTTTACGCTCGATACCTACGTGTACTACAGCTACGAAGCCCAAGCCTTTGTTGGAACTATTTCCGTGGTCGGCATTAACCCCATCACCGGCGCTCAGATATTCAGCGTGCCATTAAATCAATCCTCGACGGGAACTTTGCCCAATGTGGTCGGCGGCTCCATCGTCGCGGGTGACGGCTTTTACTATGTCCCTTACGTGTACGAAAACATAACTAATGGTGTCGAAACAACGGATACGGTTACCCACTTGATGGTAATGCGGGTGGGGACCGACGGGAGTATATCCCAGATCGACGTGAAAGACTGGGACGTAAAGTACTTCCTGGTACCGGGCGTCGGCTACTTCAACACTGGCGTGGTCCCAAGTCTGTCGGTGCACATGATGACCAACGCCAACACCGGCACAGTGCTCAGCTGGGAAGCGGACACACAGGAGTATTGTGCGTTCGGGGGGAGTCCTATAGGCTCCTGCAACTATTGGGTGTTGCCCGCTTCAACTTTCGGTTTTGCATCGACTGAGGATGCTAGTCTCGCGTTTTCCCTCAGCGAGCCTGGGCTTGTCATTCCTCAGTTGCAAGCTCAGGACGGCTCGTTCTTCGGCAATGACAGAACCTACAGTAATATGATCCACTTCGATCTGTCTGGGAAAACCCTGTGGAGCGTGCCCGGCGACTATCCAGCGATTGCGACCGCCGATGGAGGCGTGATCGGATACTCAGGCATAACCTACGACAGCAACGGCAACGCCACCGGCGAGGGGGCCTTGCCAGGCACGCCAAGTTGGACTGAACAACTGTATCAGACCAGTGCGTCGGGTTCCGTGCAGTCATTCGGAACTGATTCGGCCCCTGTTTTGGCAGAGAGTTTCTGGGGTCTGTTTGACGGAAACCAGTCGCTGAATCTTGCTGCCAAACTGCAAGGAGCCTGTCCCGACTCGGTGACAATAAGTAGCACGACCAACTATTCCCTAAAGGACTATTTTCCTCAATTTAAGACCGGGATGGGAATTGTTACAGCCATGCAGGTAAACCCGCCTACAAATAAAATCGGAGGGAACTGGGACCTAACCCCAATAACCGAGTCGTTTACAGGTAGGGTCACTACTTGCCCGTCAATAATCCCGTTAGCCAAAACATGTAGTCCAGGTTCTCCCTTCATAGTTGGGAAATATGGCGAAACAGAATTCGGAGCAAAGTTTGAAGCCGAGCATAATATTTTTTACGATGAACACCTGGTGACTAATCCGGCGGTGAGCATACTAAGCCAGCCAGGTGCGCCTAACGAGTGCACAGTGACTTGTCAACAAATGTACTCGTGCGGCGGCAAACAGATCGGCGCATTTACAATTGTCAAAAGCCTGACCCTCGGGACGATCCGAGGGACTCCCGTTACAAATGTGAACATAACAAAAACGGCCAGACAACCATAGCAGTAGCTTTTAGGAGACAAGCCATGGGCATTCGTGCTTTTGCAGTTTTCGTAATTGTTTTTTCACTGGCTACAACGGAGCTAGTTGCTCAGCACTCTAGTTCAACGACCGAGGGACCGCTCGAAACGTCTAATGATGTGCTCCGACGGCATCACATCGCTCATACAGAACCTGCCCTGATCGCTGCCTTGCAAAACAACGATCCGGAGGTGCGAGAGCTTGCTGCGGTTGTGCTCGCGGAGGATGGCGCGAAGGACGCAATTCCGTCAATTGTGGAAGCTCTTAGAGCAGAGACTGTGCCCGAGAATCAAGCGAGTATGGCACTCTCCCTTGCTCGGCTTGGGGAAAGCATGGGCCGTGAGACGTTGAAGAATATGTGCGACGATGCTACGAAGCCAGACAGGCTCCGCATGGCCGCAGCGGTAAAAATGAGATATCTGCATGATGATTCCTGTCTGCCTGCTGTCGGGCTAGTGTTACAGTCCGGCAGGGATGCTGCTGCTCGAACGCAAGCGTTGTACCTTGTGCCGAGTTTTAGGCACCTTCCCGAGGAAGATTTCCAGCCATTGTTTGGTCTTGTGGTGAAAGCATTGGAGGATCGAGAACATGGAGTGAGAATGGCTGCTAGCTCCGTATTGGGGCAAATAGGGGATGTCTCGGCGATTCCACATTTACGGAACGCTCTCGCGAAAGAACAAAACGACGGGTGTCGCTTAACGATGCGGTTGGTACTGCAGCAACTTGAGAAGAAGGGGCACTGAGCAGGACGCCAATCTCCACTGATTCGCGTTCTGCCCGACCTTGGCCACTGTGCTATGCGCGCTTGCTGCTTGCATCTCTATCGTGGCCCTTTTTTCCCGGTAACCTGTTCGCAATTCTCAGAGTTTGGCGTACCTGTTCTCGGTCATACACCACTCTAACTGGGGAGACAGCCTGGCAGCAGTCGTAATGCTGGTTTTTACAAGCATTTCTTCACTGAGTCGATTGAGCATCGGCGGAGAGCCTTAGCAGACGCACCCAATTTGCATCACACGTCGCAGTGATGCAAAGCACTATGCTGCAATCGCCCCTATGTTAAACTTCCTCCCTTCTTTGTGCGGGAGAGGGCTCATGGACCATGCGCGTTCTCGGTTGTGTTCAAGTCTGTTTCTGTTCGCATTTATCCTTGTCGCCGCTGACGGCGGTCTGCTGCCCGGGAAAGATCGAGGTCGCGCTGCGCCCGTGGACAAGATGCAGAGGCAACTGGCTGTCTGCCACGAGTACTCGAAAATCCTCATCCCAGCCCTCGGTCGCAGAAGCAACAATTGCAATTTCGTGTGGCTTCGCACGGCCGGAGACGATCAGTTCACGTGCCCAACGGAGCGATTCGATCACTTCATGTTTCGGTGTGGCGCAAACGACCGAGCTTTGGCTCGGCGTTTCCTTCGACTTGAAAACTGGACGAATAGCGGAACCTTGGGTCCAATTCAAATGTTCCCCTAGCGTCTCAATCGAATGCCACTCAACCGATGTGCTCCCAGCCAAAGAGAGAAACAGCCTACGCCAGCAGGGAGCCACGAAGACAAATCCGCGAACGGTCACTGACCCCAATGCGGACCCCGCGTTCTTCAGGTTTGCGACCGCAGCGTAAACAAGCTCACGCTGCAACATCATCCCGCACGGCAGCTGATCCCGAACGTAGGCTTCGATCTGTGCTAAATCGTTGATGCGAGGGGACCGAGCAGCAAGTGCTTGAAGATCCAGGTCAGCATCCCAGACCTTCATCAAGGTGGCGGAAATAGCCTTGACGGCGCCCGGCATGTCTCGGAGTTTTTCAAGTTCAGCGAACTTAAGATGGGCTAACGCATCACGAACCAGCAAATGGCATGTGTCCCGCGATGCCGCCTCCAGAAAACCGCCGGCAAGTCGACCCGCAAGTTGCGCTGGCGTTAGGATCTGCAACCCGAGCGCGTTCTCCTCGGCAGCTCGAAAACGTTCTTCGTGCCAAGCGAGTCGACCGGGGACAACGATCGTTCTGCGGGTCATCGACATTCCTCAACAGTGAAGCCTCGCCATCGTAGTGCGCAGAGCCGAGAATCACAAGCTGCGTGACCATAAGACCTACTTCCCATGGTGTGAATACGGAGTGGTCAGATACGGTGACGTTCATGAATGGAACCACGATAATGGGGACGGGGACAATCCATGACACAACCGCCGATTTCGCCACAGACAGCACTTCGGCCTTGACGGCGGGATCGCACTCGATCACGGCCATTTACAACGGGGACACAAACTGCAACGGCAACACGTCGTCACCGCTGACGCAGACCGTGAACAAGGCGAACACGGCCCTGACGCTTGCCTCTTCCTCCAACCCGTCGGTCTATGGTTCCTCTGTGACATTTACAGCCACGGTGTCGCCCTCATTGGCGACAGGAACGGTGACGTTCAAGGACGGAGGCACGACGCTGGGAACGGGGACCATCAGTGGCGGGAACGCCATGTACGTGATTTCGACGCTGACGGCAGGGTCGCATTTGATCGATGCCGTTTATGGAGGAGATGCAAACTATAACGGCAGCACGTCGTCGCCGCTGACGCAGACCGTGAACCATGCAAACACCAGCGTTACCGTAGCTTCGTCGACGAACCCGTCGGCCTATGGTTCCTCTGTGACCTTCACGGCCACGGTATCGCCCTCGTCGGCGACAGGTACGATAGCGTTCAACGATGGGAGCACAACGTTGGGAACCGCCGCGATCGCCAGCGGGAGCGCCACATACAGCACATCCGCACTATCTGCGGGATCCCACTCAATTACGGCCGCATATGGTGGAGACAGCAACGACAACGGCAGCACGTCCTCCGCTCTGACTCAAACGGTCCAGTCCAGCAGCGGTTTCGTGGCGACGAGCGGGCAAATGGCGGCTTCACGATACGGACAGACAGCCACCCAGTTGACGACGGGGCAAATTCTGATCACGGGAGGAATGAGCACTTCTGGAGTGGTAAGCAGCGCGGATCTCTACACTCTGGCAAGCCAAACCTTCGCGCCCGGCAATGCGATGAATGTCGCGCGCTGGTTGCACACGTCTACGCTGCTGAACGATGGCACGGTGTTGGTTGCGGGTGGTTCTGACTTGGCAAACGAGGAGACCTTGGACTCGGCCGAGATCTACAATCCCGCGACAGGGACATTCACGCTGTTGTCGAACGCCCTAAACACCGCCCGAGTCGGGCATACTGCTACGTTGCTTAACAATGGACAAGTCCTGATCGTCGGAGGCTATGACCCTGAGACAGGCCCCATCGCTGACGCCGAACTCTACGACCCTCCGACGCAAACTTTCATTGACCTGGGAGACACGAATGTGCCTCGCTATGGACACGCGGCGACCATCTTGCAAAATGGTCAAGTGCTGATTAGTGGGGGCGAAACCGACCCGATCCCGAGTGCCGCATACAACGCGGCCGAAATCTTCGATCTGCCAAGCCAGACATTTACACTTACGCCCGCCCCTATGACCGCTACGCGTGAAGGACATGCGGCGGTTCTCTTGAGCAACGGGCAGGTCCTCATCACCGGCGGTGATAACCCCCAGACAGGCTCACTCAACAGCGCCGAAATCTACGATCCGACTTCGAATACTTTTACGGCAATTACGTCCACGATGACTGTGCCCAGAATTTCTCACCGCATGACTGTACTGAACGGCGGCAAGGTCCTGATCGCGGGTGGAGCTACCGATTCTGGTGGAAGCAGCACTGCCCTGAACACGGCAGAACTCTACGATCCGGTCAGCCAGACCTTCACGGCAGTGGGCAATATGACAAGCATACGCGAGCACCAAACAGCTTCTCTCCTCAACGACGGCGCGGTGCTCGAAGCAGGCGGCACGGACGGAACTAATATCTTCAATACCGCAGACCTTTACATGCCCAGCCAGTTGAGCGGCCTGGCAAGTATCACAATCACTCCTGCTACGGCCTCAATCGGCGTGGGATCGCAACAGCTCTTCACTGCGGTTGGTACGTTCAGTGGTAGCGGCACGCAAACATTGTCTTCCGTCTTGTGGAGTTCGTCCTCTGCCGCCATTGCGCCGATTAGCGGGGATGCGACGGACTCAGGGGTAGCGGCCACCGTTGCCCAGGGAACGACGACGATCACAGCCAGCGCGATAGGAGTCAGCGGTTCGGCAACGTTGACGGTCACAGCACCAACGCTGGCGTCGATTTACGTGAGCCCACAAAGCACCACGATTCCCCTTGGGGTGACGCAGCAGTTTGCGGCGACTGGTGTCTATACAGATGGGAGCACCCAGGATCTTACGGCTACCGCAACGTGGAGTTCGTCGGCAACGGTTGTGGCCGCGATCAACAGCGGTGGTCTCGCTGCTGGGTTGTTCGAGGGAACGGCAACGATCCAGGCCAGCTCTGGTTCTCTAAGCGCATCCACAACGCTGAGCGTCGCGGCTCCCGCGCTGGTTTCGATCAATGTGACTCCGGCGACGGCCACAATAGCGCTCGGCGGCAGCCAGCAATATCAAGCCATTGGAACCTACAGCGACGGCAGCACGCAGAATGTCACTACACTGCTCTCGTGGTCTTCGACCACACCGGCCGTCGCCAGCATCACCAATACCGGACTTGCGACGGGGTTAAGTCAAGGTGCGACGACCTTGACCGGGGGATTCGAATCTATTTCAGCTTCCGTCGCCTTGACCGTTAGTCCTCCAAACCTCGTGTCAATAACCGTCGTACCGAACGCGGCCAGCTTATCCACCGGAGCGACTCAACAGTTAAGCGCGACAGGCACTTACACCGATGGCAGCACGCAGAATCTGACTGCCTCCAGTGTGTGGGCGTCTTCCAATTCAAGCGTCATCAGGGTCAGCAACGCCGGTCTGGCCACCGCAGTGGCTACCGGAAACACCACGATTACAGCGACGTCTGGGTCGACGAGTGGCACCGCGACACTGGTCGTGACGGCGGGAACTGGACAAGGCCTCAACACGAGCCGCTACCAGCACAGCGCGACGATCCTGAACAACGGGCAGATATTAGTGGCAGGCGGCGTCAATTGCGCAACCCCGGGTTCATGCACTTACTTGAACAGCGCAGAACTGTACAATCCGAGCACCAGCGCATTTACCTACACCATCGGACCATTGGCCACAGCGCGCTCTGCGCCGGCAGTACTTCTGGCGAATGGGAATGTGCTTATCGCGGGAGGATCCACCTGTAATTCAAATGGGAACTGCACTTCGTTAAGCAGTGCCGAAATCTATAGTCCCACTTCAGGCACGTTCACGAGCGCGGGGAACATGGAAGTAGCGCGTGATGGTCACACGATGACTTTGCTTCCGGATGGGACCGTCCTGATTGTTGGGGGCGAAACGTGTAACGCCTCCCGTGGTGGTGGTGGAAGTCAGAACCGTCCAACGGTAGAGCCCCTTTTCGACGGCGCACACTTAGTTGACGCGAATTTTGCTCCCTATAGCGGTTCTCTTTCCTGCAGCGCTCAGGGAACTGCTGAGATTTATAATCCAGTATCTGGCAGTTTCGCGTACACCAATGGTCCGCTAAATGTCGCTCGATACAATGCCGCAGCGACTCTGCTTGTCAACGGTAGCGTGCTGATCGTCGGCGGCTCAAACGAATCCTATCCTCTGTCATCTGCAGAGCTGTACAATCCGGCCGTAGGTTCGTTCACGCAAACTCCAAGTGGCTTGGAGACAGCACGATCCTCCCCTGTCGTCACTTTGCTGAACAACGGGTTCGTGCTAGTCACAGGTGGTTCGACGTGTGAAGCACCCATCTGTCCAACCAACACGGCGGAGCTATATGACCCCACCGCAAACGTATTCCAGTACACATCCGGCGCTATGAACGTGCCACGCGTAGGTCACACGGCAAATCTGCTGACAAATGGTCAAGCGGTTCTGGCAGGAGGGGACAGCAGTTGTCCGCAGCCCGACACCTGCGTTTCTGACCCCAGTACCGAGTCCTACGACCCCGTCGCGGGCATATTCACTTCCGGCCAATCGCTTGCGACCGCTCTCGCAGGCCATACCGGAACTCTGGTCTCGAACGGCGATGTGTTGCTGATTGGCGGAATAAACGCTGGCGTGACTCTGGCCAGCGCTGAATGGTATCAACCAACCAGTTTCACTCCGACGGGTCAACACGAACTATGCCGATCTGTCGTTTCTGTTTACGATCCTTCCCGGCGAGAAGACCAACACGCATCTAGGAACACCACTCGCACTGCAGTGGTGAGATCACACGAATGTCCGGGATCGTCCACCAAAATGCCATTCTCAGGGAATGCCATCGGATAGCCGGCTGGCGCGCTAGTGAGCGGCAGGCCCTCGTCATCAGCGAGCATGCCTGGTGAGCATCGCGGCAGCGGGTGAAACGGATCAGGCTCTTTGGGGAGAGGACGGGCACCGGTCGCTAGCCGCAAATCGAAGCGACCAAAAGCCACACCTACGGCCCAGGAGACTAACTGCGCTGCGAGCACCGCTGCGTCGAAGCTATAGGCGATATCGTCGTCTATCTCGCTATCAGCTTCTGAATCGTCGTCAGCAGGCTCGGGATCTTCGCACATGGCGTTACTGAAGCCGCTAGTAATTGATCGCTGGTCCGCCTCGTCGATCCCGTACAGCTCAAAGCAACGCCGGTCTATCTCGGTCTGGAGCGCTGCCCGCTGCAATTCGATCGCACGGACATGCTCGGACCAGACGGCAGTCCGGACCGCGAGCGTGTCGCCCATCACCTGCAGGAGCGCTGGCATCGTGAACGCGTGGGACGTCTCGACACGTGTGTCTACCAGTCACTCGGCAAGCTCTTTAGCTTTGCACTGTTGTGCAGGAGACGGAACGAGCGAACCACACGATCATGGCTCAGCCCCTCAAGCAGGACGGTCGCGAGCGAAGCAGCCTGGGACAAGGTGGGAGCGGGCTCTTCGGTTCTCCTACGCCCTATGGCTCGGGCGGATATGGTTCCGATTCGGTAGCGATCGCGGACGTGAACGGGGACGGGAAACCCGACCTCATTGTGGCAAATGCATGCATCGCTTATGTTGGCTGCTCGACCGGCGCGGTCGGCGTACTGCTTGGCAATGGGGACGGAACTTTCCAACCGGCGGTTTCATACGGCTCAGGGGGGCAAACCGCCGAGTCGGTGGCTCTGGCGGACCTGAACGGGGATGGCAAACTAGACATTGTGGTGGCTAATCAGAGCGGAACGGTGGGAGTGCTGCTAAACAATGGTGATGGAACCTTTCAATCCGCCGTCCCTTATAGCTAGGGCGCAGGCAGCCTATTGGGTGACAGTGGCAGATGTGAACACAGATGGCAAGCCCGACCTAATAGTTGCTAATGCGTGCACTAACAAAGGCGCTACGTGCCCAGACGGGAGGGTGGCTGCGCTTCTGGGCAACGGAGACGGCACATTCCAGACGGCGATCATTTCGCAGCCTTACGACAATTTTGTGACATTTTCGGTTGGTGTTGGAGATGTGAACGGGGATGGCAAACCGGATGCACTGGTACCGCAAGCCGGAGTTTGGTTGGGAAATGGGAACGGAACTTTCCAAGCGGTGGATAGCGGAAATTTTCAGGGTAATTGGATCACAGCGCAAGATATAAACGGAGATGGCAAGCTCGACGCAGTGGTAGTCATTTATTGTAACGTTCATTGTGTAAGCGGAGAAGTAAGCGTGTATATAGGCAATGGAAACGGCACCTTCCAAAGCCCTTCGACGTACGACACCGGTGGAATCTGGTCGAATGTGCGCCGTACGGCGAGATGCTGAAACGCTTCGACCGTCCGACGACCTTGTTCTATCTGGACCCGCCGTATTGGGGACGAAGCCTCTACCGCCATAACTTTCGGGAGGCCGATTTCAGGGAGCTCTCGGATCGGCTAAGAAAGATTCGCGGCAAGTTCGTGCTGTCATTGAACGACGTGCCGGGAGTGCGGGAACTCTTTGCAGATTTTCACATCCACGGAGTCGAACTGCACTACACGTCGCAGAAAGCCGCCGGACGCCGCTACCGGGAAGTTCTGATTACGAATTTTCGAATGTAGGCCGCAAATCACGTTCGTCGGCCTCCCTAGCGCGGCCTGCTAACCCAGGAGAGATCGGGCATAGATCCGACCTCCTGGGTTTTCTCTTTGTCGGAGAGATCGCTCCCGTTTGTTACCGTTTCGACCACACCCACCCGGACAATCGAAGCATGATGATTCGCTTCCTTGAACAACTCATCGCAGGCATGTGGAACCGCCTCGCCCGACGGCGGCGCGGAGCACGGTTTGAGGGCGGGAGTTTGGATCTTGGTTTTCGCGTTGTAGACGACGAAACAACGAAACGGCATGTAACGCTCACGACGCAGGAGCGGATGCGGCACGTAATCGTGCTCGGCAAAACCGGGAGCGGCAAGAGCTACTTGCTCCGCCACATGAGCCAGCAGGATATCGCGAAGGATCGTGGGTTCATCTACTTCGACCTGCACGGGGACGCCACGCCGTTCCGCATGCAGGCGATCAACGCACGCGAGCGGCGGGAACGCCGGCACCTCAGCGACAAGCTTGTCCTCATTGATCCATCGGACCCGATCATGTCGGTGGGGCTGAACCCACTCGAAGAGGAGTCGCCGGACTTTATCCGGATCGCTGAGGTTGCGGAAATTCTCAAGCGACACTGGGGGCTCGACCACTTTGGCGCGCGGACGGACGAACTACTCCGAAATGCGCTCTACGCGCTCTCGTCCAACAATCTCACGCTTGTCGAACTGGTTCCTTTTCTGACGAACGGAGCATTCCGAACGGCCTGCCTCACCAAGGTCCCCAATGCCGACGTGCGGCAGTACTTTGAGCTCCGCTACGACAAGGCGAGCGAGGCCATGCAGGCCACGATGCGGGAGCCGATCCTCAACAAGACCTCGGCCTTCACCGC
>JBEKLO010000081.1:0-19092 GCA_050010155.1 Terriglobales bacterium | reverse complement strand
TCCATTGGAGGAGACGCCGTTCCGCTCGCGTAACAGTCCTGAATTCGATTTCTTATTGCTGGCAGGTCGTCAGGATTGACGATCTCGTTAATGTCCTTGCCGAGGAGTTGCTCCGGACCTGCCGCGCCCAGTAGTCGCACACAGAATGGATTCACAAAGACTATTTTGTCTTCGCTATGAACGAGAATCGCGTCGGGCAACGCTTCCACAAGTGTTCTAGATCTCTGCTCACTCTCTGCAAGCGCCTCCAGGGAGACGTTGCGATCGTTGAAAGGCGCGGTCGCTTGTCCTGAGGTGCCGACCATACTCAACTCCTTTGCGATGTTTCAGATTCGCGAATGTCAAAGAACGATCTGTGGCGCGCCGAATTAAAGATCCCGGGCTACTCTATTCGCAAGCTCGACCTTAACATTTGCACCGGCTGTCTTCCGGTCAAAAGTGCTCATTCTAGCTAGGCCTCTCTTGATGGTCTCCTGCGTGTCGGGAATTGGCTGACGGCCGAGGAGGGCAAAAAGTTACTCGGTGCTGAGACAGCTTACACTCTTCGCAGCCGACGAAATCGCGCTTTGCTCTCGCTTCTCATCGGTTGCGGCCTCCGGAGAGCTGAGGTTACAACCTTACGGTTAGAGGATCTTCAGCTTCGGGAAGGCTATTTGGTCATAGCTGACCTGAGAGGCAAAGGTGGCCACATCCGAACGATCCCCGTTCCGCGGTGGGTGAAGGAGGCGGTCGACAGCTGGACTGTCAGTGCCGGCATCACCTCCGGTCCGTTGCTACGGTCTATCAACAAAGCAGGCAAAATTTGGGGACAGGGCTTTACACCAAAGGTCATCTGGGCAATCGTGAAAGCGAACGCGAAAAGCTGTGGTCTGCCATCGGTGGCACCGCCCGATTTGAGAAGGACCTGTGCGCGATTATGTCATCGGGCAGGAAGTGAACTAGATCAGATTCAGTCCCTGCTCGGCCACGTTTCAATTCAGACGACGGAGCGATACTTCGGGTGCAAGCAGCGTTTTCACGATGCGGTTAATGATCACATCGGCCTGGAGCCGGAAGCGCCGTCGTGAGGAACAGGCGTAGAAATTGGTATCCACTGGCCGACTTCCCGTTATCAATCTGAAAAACACTCCAGAAAGAGTAAAGCTCTGGGGTTCGGTGCCCACGGCAGAGGAAGGATCAGAACTGAACTCTCGAACGACGGCTGCATCGCCTTTCGAATTTCCGATCCGTCACATCCGTTTTTTGCCATAAGCGCGCTCTCCGGATTTGGTATCGTGACCCGATGACGACGGCACCCACCTGTCTCGCCGGGCAAGGCCTGTTCGAAGGCTATTCAGCAGGCCCGTTCTACGACGAGATGTTCGCTTCCCAAGGCCGTGCCCGCTCTCACTATGAGCGCGTCTTCGGAAGATTCAGCAGCATGGCACCGGCACAATTCGGAGAACGCCGCAAACTAGCCGATCTTTCGTTTCTACTTCAGGGCATCACTTTCACCGTCTATAATGACGGTCGCGGCACCGAGCGCCTTTTCCCTTTCGATCTGGTTCCCCGCATTCTCCCGCAGTCCGAGTGGGCTCATATTGAGCGGGGCCTTACTCAGCGCGTTATCGCCCTTAACCTTTTCCTGCAGGACTTATACGGCAAGCAACTCATTCTCAAAGACCGCAAGATTCCGACCTCGCTCGTCTACTCCTGCCGTCATTTCCGGCGCGAGATGATTGGCCTCGAAGTCCCACACGGCATTTACACCCATATTTGTGGCATCGATCTGGTTCGCGATTCCGAGACCGGCGAATTCTTCGTTCTCGAAGACAATGTCCGCACCCCGAGCGGAATCTCGTACGTTCTCGAGAATCGTCTGGTGATGACACGCACTTTCCCCGAGGCTTTTCAGGAGCACGAGGTGCTCCCCGTGAACAACTACCCTGCGGAACTTTCCCGCATCTTGCGAATGTTGTCCCCGCGCGGAGAAGCTGAAGCCCAAATTGTCTTGCTCACTCCAGGCATCCACAACAGCGCGTATTTCGAGCATAGTTTTCTCGCGCAGCAGATGGGCATAGAACTGGTGGAAGGGCGCGACTTGATCGTCGATGGCGTCGTGGTTTACATGAAGACGATTTACGGCCTCAAGCGTGTCGACGTTATCTACCGCCGCGTCGATGACGACTTCCTTGACTCACTCACGTTTCGCTCCGATTCTGCGCTCGGCGTGCCCGGACTTATGGGTGCCTACCGCGCCGGCAACGTCGCGCTGGCTAACACTCCCGGAACCGGCGTGGCCGACGACAAGGCCATTTATGCTTACGTCCCCACCCTGATTCGCTATTACCTGGACGAAGATCCCATTCTCCGCACCGTGGAGACCTACCTCTGCGATCGGCGCGAACACCTCTCGCATGTCCTGGCCCATTTGCCCGAGTTGGTGGTGAAGAGTGTTGGGGAATCCGGTGGCTACGGCATGCTGATGGGGCCCAGCGCTGAACGTCCGCAGATCGAGGCCTTTCGGGAACGAATTCTGGCTGAGCCGCGCAACTACATTGCACAGCCGATCGTCCCACTCTCGCGCGTTCCGTCCTACGATGCCGCGAGCGAGCGCATGGCTGGACGCCACGTCGATCTTCGTCCCTATTGCCTTTTCGACGGTCAAAAAGTCACTATCGTTCCCGGTGGACTCACACGCGTGGCACTACAGGAGGGGTCTCTCGTCGTCAATTCTTCGCAAGGCGGCGGCAGCAAGGATACCTGGGTATTGCGAGGCGACTCCTAACATGCTCTCCCGGATTGCTGACTCCCTTTTCTGGCTCGGCCGCTACATCGAACGCGCCGAGGACACGGCGCGCATTCTCGATGTCACGTTCCATACTCTGCTCGAGCAGGCCCAGCAGCCTTACGGTCTCCGTTGGGATCCCATTCTTTCCATGGCTGGGGAAGTGGCGTTATTCCGTCAACTCTACGGTGAGCCTGACGCCCACAACGTATTTGAATTTCTCGCCTTCAACCCAAACAATCCCAGTTCCATCATGCAGTGTGTCACCAAGGCTCGCGAAAATGCCCGGACCATACGCGACCGCATTTCACGCGAGATGTGGGAGGACCTCAACGGCCTCTACTTCACGCTCAGCAACTTCGATCCTCAGGAAGAGACTGCAGCCGGTCCTCATCGCTTCTGCGGCCGCGTAATTTTCGGTAGCCATCGCTTCCACGGCGTTACCGACGCCACTCTCCCCCACGACGAGGGCTGGGATTTCCTACGCATCGGCTCTGCTCTCGAGCGCGCCGAAATGACGGCCCGCCTCGTCGATATGCAGTACCGAAGCTTGCTCGAGCCCGCTTCCAGCGTGGGCCCTCCCGACAACCACCAGTGGATGGCAGTTCTGAAATCGGTAGGCGCCTACGAGGCTTATCATCGCCAGTATCATTCGCCGATCGAGCCCGACCGCGTTGCCGAAATGCTCATACTCAACGCGCAGCATCCGCGTTCCATCCGTTTTTCCATGACCGAGACGCAAGCGGCGCTCCGCGCGATCAGCAACACCGGACCCGGTTCCTATGCCAATGAAGCAGAGCGCTTGACCGGCAAGGTTCTCGAACGTCTTCGCTACGATCGCATCGACGACATTCTCCGCGGCGGCCTGCATGGCTATCTCAGCGATCTGATCCATCACTTCAACGGTATTGCCGAGGCCATCGCCCGCACTTACTTCTACTACGAGGTGGTAGCATGAACCGCTTCCACCTTATGCACTGCACCGAATTCGTCTACGACGGCCCCGTCTATGAGAGCTACAACGAGGTCCGTCTCCGCCCCATGCACGATGATCAGCAAAGCTGTGTTTCGTTTCGTCTTGTCACCAATCCTCCGTCCCGCGGTTCCTCTTATAAAGATGGCTTCGGGAACTGGGTCCACATCTTCAACCATCTGCCCCGCCATCGCCGCCTCAAGATCGAAGCGGAATCGGTGGTCCTGGTCCACGACGTGCCCACTCCCGAGCCGTGGGGCATGTCGCTAGCAGAACTCGATAGATTGCGCTCCAACCTCTTCGAAGAGCATTTCGATTGGGTCGCTCCCAGCGCTTACGTTCCGTACCTTCCGCAACTAGCCGAAATCTCCGCTGCCGCCGAATTCGCCTGCAACGGCACCGTCGACGGCTTCGTGCAGGCCGCCTCCGATTTTGTCCATAAGAACTTTACCTACATGAAAGGCGCGACCCACGTGCATTCCTCGATCGCAGACTCGCTCACCTTGCGCGCCGGTGTCTGCCAGGATTTTGCGCACCTCCTGATCGGCGCGGCGCGCATGAGGGGGCTGCCCGCTCGCTATGTCTCTGGCTATCTCGTGAGCGGCAGCGCTGGCAGCGGCGCCAAACAGGAAGAAGTTATTGGCGGTCAGGCTTCGCATGCCTGGGTAGAGGTTTTCCTGCCCGGGAGCGGTTGGGCTGGTTTCGATCCAACGCTGGGAAAACCCATCGAACTTCGTCACATTCGCATTGCCTATGGACGCGACTATGGCGACGTGCCTCCCGTGCGCGGCGTCTACAAAGGTCGCGCTGGGCAAAGTCTTTCCGTCGACGTTCGTTTTCGCCCCGCTCTCGATGAAGCGGGTCTCGAACAAATCGCGGAACCCTGCTTCGACTCGGAAGAAGAGGAAGGCCCGACCCCGGAGCTTCCGCAGCAGCACAGCCAGCAGTAACGCTGGCCGGTTCAGCGTGTTTGAGCGCGGCGTACTTGGTTTGTTAAGGGACGTTGACATCGTGCACCGCTCGAAATTATTCCGGGCTAGAAGTCGACTTCTGGGAGATTGCCTTTGATGTCCCCGAAGCCCGTATTCGGATAGTTTCCGGTTTGACGACGCGACGTCCAGAATCCTCGTAGCTTCTGGAAAGTCCAGTGCAGGCTATAATTGCACCCACAGCTGGGCTCTCACCTCTTGTTTGTGTTAACCCTCTGTTGGTTATAAGCGCGTAAGTTAAGACGGCTGCGGCTGCGCGTCGATCCCGCTCCACGTGACTGTTAGAGACCTCCCGCAGTTTGTTCACGGACCGCCATGAACACTAGGAAGATTATGATCCGAGCAGTGCTGGCTCTAATTGGCCTGCCTATCGTATTGGTCTTGATCCTCCTCGGATTTTTCTACTGCGTTTTCTACTTTCCGAATTGGACGAGCGCGACTACCGGTACCATCGTTTCCTCCGGCGAGAAGCGGGAGTACCTGCTGTACGTCCCAAAGAGCTATGACCGCACGAAGCCGACGCCGCTGGTCATCACCCTTCACACGTCGATGTCATGGGATAGTTCCGCAATGGCCATCAGCCGATGGAACCGGGTCGCCGATGAGAACGGGTTCATCGTCGCCTATCCGGAGGGAACCGGTTTCGGTCCTAAGTCATGGGAGATGACAGGCAGCGAAACGCCATCGCATATGCCCGATGTCATCTTCATCTCGCAATTAATCGACAAACTGGAGGCGTCCTACAACATCGACAAGACCCGGATCTACGCAAACGGGATGTCGAACGGCGGAGGTCTGGCGTTCGTGCTGTCTTGCACGCTGTCGAACCGGATTGCGACGGTCGGGATGGTTTCGGCTGGGCTCGACCCGGGGTGGGACTGGTGCACGGACCATCGGCCGGTGCCGGTGATTGCATTTCATGGAACTGCCGATCCTGTTTGTCTGTACAACGGTGGCTGGTCGAAGCTCGCGGGCGGCACATTTCCGAGCGTCCGGGGCTTTATGGCGAATTGGTCCCAGCGCAACCAGTGCGGACCGGAGCCCATCGAATCTACGATCGCTGCGGATGTGACGCGCCTGCAATACCAAAACTGCGCTGACAATGCGGGCGTGGTGTTGTACACAATCAAGGGAGAAGGCCATCAGTGGCCCGGCGGCAAGCGGGTTGCGGCGGAATGGATGCTCGGGCCGTATAGCCGCAGCATCGACGCGACCAGGCAGATGTGGGCGTTCTTTCGCGAGCATCAGCTGGCGAGGAAGTAATCTCGGCGGCGGTCGAGCGACCGGCAAAAGCAGAGTTGTTTTTTCACGTTTTAGGCGGACTCCGACGACGTTGGCGCGAAGTCCGCTTCCAGGAAGTTTCGCTACATAGGTAACGATAAACGCGCTACCATCGAGAGATCCTTTCCAGCACGGGCTTGCGGATTCCCGCCACCACGCCGACTTCCCGTTACCAATCCGGACAACTTCCCCTAAGCCCGTTTCTGGTCGGCTTGCAGGAAGTTTCATTAGATCAGTAGTGGGAGCCGGGTTTGAAACGTTGTTTCGCATCATTTGCACAATGATGCGATGGAGTTATAACGTCGATATGGCCCAGCATCACCAGGGGCAAGGAGGAACAAACGATGCGTACTCTCGCTATCTGCCTTGCGCTAGTCAGCCAATTGACGCTTCGAGGGGTCAGCCAGCAGGCGCCCTCGACCGGTCAACGGGCCGAAACGGTCTGCACGTTTGACGATGGAAAACAACTGAAAGTCGAATATGGCAACTCAACCGCGAAAGGATCCGACAAGCTTCACGACGGAAAGATCTGGGAGCCGGGTGGATCGCCGATGTTCCTGTTTGCAGAAACCGCGCTTACGCTGCACGGTTCCGACATTCCACCGGGAGCTTACAGCCTGTACGTTATTCCTGCGAAGCGGGCATGGACGTTGGTGGTGAACAAGAATACCGCTGCTGGCGCCTATGATCAAAAGCAAGACTTGGTGCGTGCGCCGATGGGAATTGGGCAAGTCGACAGTCCTGCGGCCCAGGTTCAGGCGGCATTTGACCATATAGGGCAGAAGCAGTGCAATCTGCGGCTCTATTACGCAACGACCGGGGCGTGGGCGGAATTCCACGAGAAATGAAGTGGGACGACGGACTCTCCAACTTCGGCCCTTAAAAAGTGGCGAGGGCGAGACCGTCATAGAAAATGGCGCGCCGTGTGGCGCGCCTTCTAGTCATGCTTATGCTTGAGTCGTATACACCCGGGCGTGCAATCAAGGTTTGGGGTCAGGCGGCTCGGCTAGCGACGATCTTGAGACCGGCGGACGTGTGCACGTCAAACGTGCGGACGAATGGATCGGCCGCAAGAAGGTGCCGAACCGTCTCCGTGACGTTCTTATATTGGTCTCGGTGATAGCGTTCCGCATCCTCTTTCGTTTTCCAAAAACTAAGGGCGAGGACCCGGTCTGGCTCCGCATTCGACACCAGCAGCATTTCGTCCACGAATCCGCCCTGCTTCTGCAGGATGGGCATTATCTTTTCGTTGATGGTGTTGGAAAGTTCTCTTGATTTACCTGGTTTGCTGCTCAATTCAACAACACGAGTAAACATCGTCAGCTCCTTTCGTAGGCTGAAAGTGAAAAGGAAGCCGCACCGCAGAACGCGGGGTTGGGCTTATTATCGTTGGGTACACCGCTTAATGCGCTCGACCCGGATGTGTTTGCAAAGTTGGTGTGACGGCTGGCGCCCAAGTCTATGGGAACAGAAACTTACTTCCGCGACTAGGCCTTTCGCTCAACGCCATCGCATACCATTCTTGTTTGCGTTGCGGTTAAAATCACGACCTGTTCGTTACGATGATGCGTTTGCCGTCGACGGTTGTCCGACGGACCAAGGAAATAGTTTCGCGTTGAACTGTTGGAAGAATCGATCAACTCGGCCAACTCTTGAATCATCGGCACCATCCAACTTTATTAGCCCCTTTAGACGAAAAAACCATACACGGTGGCTGCGAAACGATGATTCCCGAGCACACTGCGTACGAGTTCACCATCATCGCGATCTTTTGCACTGTCGCCATACTTGTTTTCCCGGCAGCCAGTGGCTCTTATGTTGTGGTTCACGGGCCCGTCACTGCGCTGCAGAGTCTTCGCGCGAAACTCAAACTTTGGCTGGGAATGGCAGCCGCTGCTCGGCAATTGCGGCACTTAATACCGACCAAGTTCGCCGCTCCGCAAACGGCCCGGCACATGATTCTGCTGACGCAGTCAGACCTTCCCGAGCAGAGCACCACCCTTCGCTGCTAACTACCAAACCAATGACGTCCTGCCGGGACGCCAGATTGAATTGTTTCTTCCGCATGAAACAACTGTATCCACCGTTCCGATGACGCTTGTCGTCTGATCCTTGAAGAGGAACGATGCCCGGACTGTCCGCAAAGTCAGGAGGAAGAATGTGATGAATCGCTACGGAGTCTCAACCATGAGTTCGAGGCCGACCGCTCCAATTCGGCGAATGGAGGCGCCTGATCGCTCTGCGCCTTGGGAGCCGTCGCAACTGTCGCCAGTACTTGGTACTGTTCTCTTCGCGCTGGCGTTCTTTGCCATCCGCATCGGGTCGGACTGGTTTTTCCGCTGGTTCATTGCCGAGACTCCAAGGCCGCCTCTTTGGACTGTTTTGATTACGACCGGGATCGGGACGGCCATTTCCTCTGTCCTCATTTACTTGCTGCTTGCGTCTGCGCAAAAGCAATGTCGTGCGGTTCGTGTGCTGAACCATGAGTTAAGGAACTCTCTACAGGTACTGAGCTTCGCGGCTGCGAATCTTGAACCCAAAATGGCGGCGGCAGCGAGGGATTCTATAGCTCGATTGCTCCGCGCGCTTCAACAGGCGTCCAATCTACTGGGAGAGGGACCGACGTGGCACTAGCACTGGTCTGTGCGGGATAGCTGTTTGTCGCGAAAATTAGCTGTCATTCGCTTCAAAATAAACTCGGGTGAACTATGCTCATTTTTTCGAAATGGAACACGCGCAGCGATTTGAGAAAGTCTTTATTGGGATTCAGTGCGCTTTCGCGATGGTGCAGCCTAGGGGTGATCCCGAGCCTTCTCCTGCTCGGGACTTGGGCCCTTGCCGATAGTGCCGCATTTGATTTGCCCGGCCCACGGATTGAAGTGAAAGTGACACGGGCAAGCAAAACTCTGTTCATTTCCGAAGTGCCGAATCTCCAGCCCGGCGACCGGCTATGGCTGCATCCGCTTTGACGAACCACTGATCTGGTGGGTTCGTCAATCCTCTGAGAAATGCGGGTGATGAGCAAGAAGCGCACCGATTGATTGGCAGGGATTTCCGTGCTGCACGTTCAGACCAAAGCGGGACTAACGATTGATTTACCTGTAACAGCGAATGCGGTGCGCGGCGGGTTCCTCATCGACACGCACGCCCTGCATCCGGGCGACCTCGATGCAAAGATCACTGGAACCTTGCATGGATACTGGGGATTTCAGGCTTTCGACGGGCCCACATTCTACCTGCAAAATGCGCGTCCGGCGAAGTGGATCCTGACCTCGGAAGATGCCAACGCCCCGATCGTGGGCCGCCAGGATACATTCCATCTGCAGTCGCAAAGTGCCCCGTGCGTGGACCAGGTCACGATCAAAGGACCGCGCGGCAAGCGATCATGGGCCAGATTGTCTGCTTCTTGAATCCGCCCTGACGCGCCTCCTGTTGGATGGTTCGAATTTCGGCGTAGCAGTCGTTCAGCGTTCCAGCCAGGAGTTGATGCACGACTTCCGGATCGTCGCCTTCAACAAAATAGGGCTTGTAGCCGCGTCCTATGTACAGAGCTTTTAAGTCTTCGTCGCTCGTCCGTCCTTGAACGGTCGGTCCGGAAATCTTATAGCCGTTTAGATGCAGTATTGGAAGAACAGCACCGTCCCGCACTGGATTTAGAAAATTGACGGACTTCCAGCTTCCTTCCAGTGGACAAGTCTCGGATTCTCCATGGCCGATCACGCAGGCGACGATCAGATCAGGATTGTCGAAAGCGGCCCCGAATGCGTGAACCATCGAATAGCCGAGTTCTCCACCCTCATGCATGGAATTTGGAACGTGTGGATGAACTTCGGTATAAGTGCCTTCTAGATAAGAGTTCGCATTGAGCGACGGACCGCCATGTCCCGGGCCGGCAATATAAATGATGTTGGCATCGTGTTCTTTGATGAGGCGATTCAGATGAAATAAATAAGATTTTGTCCCGGCGAAGTTCCCCAGTGCCCGAGCAGTCTTGGTTTGATCTGTTCGGCCTTGAGAGGCTCTCGCAATAGAGGATTCTCGAAGAGATAGATCTGGCCGATGCAGAGATAATTCGCCGCTCGCCAGTACCGGTTCATCTTGTCGAGCATGTCTGGCGTCAGGGGACCGTCGGGCTGCGGCGCTTTAGTCGGCCGTTGGCCGTTTGCGGCGACCGCCGTAGACAAAGACGCATCGAAGATAAACTTAGAGGGCTTTGAAGTCCGATCTAAATTCTTTGGCTGCGACTTCGAACTACTATCATGGGTAACCTCGATCGTTTGTTCTTTCGTAGGCATATAAATGTTCCCCTTGACTATTAATGACTATTAATGAGGTCCACTTTAGCGACTCGAAGTGCTGGAAACCACATCCTTCTTTCCTGCCGGACCCTTCCGGATCTCTCGCTCCGCCTCTAACCAGTCCTGATTCGCTTTGCCGTTGCCCCTGCCTCGAAGCTGGTAAAGTTCATAGGCCCGCGCAGCAATCTGCGGTGTGAGATCGAGCGTCTTCCGCGCTGAGGAGAGCACCTTCACCGGATCAAAAATCCGATAAGCGAGCAGCTTCACGCGGTCATTGAGCAAGAAACACGCCAGAGCATAGACCCAAACGAATCCAGCCCAACGCCAACCAAGTGGCGTCATAAAGACTCCGTAGACAGCAATTAGCGTCGCCACAATTTGTGTGCCAAGCACCGCTACCCAGAGAATCCGAGCCGGGCGTATCGACCAGAATGGGCCCCGTGTGCGTGTCAAGAAAATCGTCAGGTGCCCGGCTACGGACAGCTTCAGGTACATCAGCGTTTGAGCGTGCGCGCGGTCGAGATGGAATACGCGCTCAGCGAGAAAGAATAGGCCGAACGCAGCCGCGACGCCGGTAACGCCCAACACGGTCGAGATCCCCAGCACCGAACGCATATTCCACTTCTCGGGCCTGTCGCTGTAATGAACGTTGTCATAGGCGATGGAGAGAATGGCTCCGTCGTTGAGTACGGCGATCATCACGATCATCACCGCGGTCATTGGGTAGAAGTTAAATACGAGGATTGCCAGCGTCATGAAAAACAGCACGCGCAGCGTTTCGGCGATGCGGTAGATCGCGTAGCTGTTCATCCGCTGGAAGATGCGGCGGCTCTCCTTGATCGCATCGATGATCACCGAGAGGCCGGATGCGAGAAGCACGATGTCTGCCGCGGCGCGGGCCGCGTCGGTCGCGCCGGAAACTGCGATGCCGCAGTTCGCTTGTTTGAGCGCGGGAGCATCGTTCACTCCATCGCCAGTCATACCTACAATATGGTCGTGCTTCTGGAGGACGTCGACAATGTTGTACTTGTCTTCGGGGAACACCTGGGCGAAGCCGTCTGCTTTTTCGATGGACGCCGCAGTGTTCGCCGTCTTTTGCTTGTCCCGCAATACAGTGGCATCCAGGATGTTCGTACCCATGCCCAGCTCATGAGACATTTCCTTGGCGATGGCCAATTGGTCGCCGGTGACCATTTTGACTTTCACGCCCATCTTCATCGCGTTCGCGATGGTTGCTTTGGCCTGTTCGCGTGGCGGATCGGACATCGGCAACACGCCAACGAACTGCCACTTATCGTCCTGATCCGCGCGGGCTACGCCCAACGAGCGGAAGCCGCGGGCCGCAAATTCATTAACCGCCTTCTCAACCGCGGGTTTTATCTCCGCAACGTTGGTGGCCATTTGCAGAATGATCTGCGGCGCTCCCTTCGCCACCTTGAACTGCTTCCCGTCGGAGCTCTTTACGGTGGCTTCGGTGCGCTTATGCACGGGATCGAAAGGCTGGAAATGGAGGATCTGATACTTCTTCAGCTCCTTCGCGTCCTTCACACCAGCGATCACAGCCAGGTCGATCGTGTCCTTGTCTTCCGCACGAGAGGCCAGCGCGGCGTCGAGGATGATTTGATCGGCGGTAACGCCGTTGATGCAGAAGGGATCGCCCAGCGTCAGCTTGTTCTGGGTCAAAGTTCCGGTCTTGTCCGAGCACAGCACATCCACGCCCGCCAGTTCCTCAATCGCCGACAACTTGGTCACAATCGCTTGTTTTTTTGCCAGCAGACGCGCCCCGACCGCCATCGTGACGGAAAGCACCGTCGGCATCGCTACTGGGATCGCGGCCACTAGCAGCACTAATGCAAATTCCAACGTGCTCAGGATCGGGTCATGGCGGAAGAGCGCCGTGGTAACAATCACCGCTACCAGAGCCACTGCAAGAACGATGAGGTAATTACCAATCTTTAGCACAGCACGCTGGAAATGGCTGACAGTATGAGCATCCTGCACCAATTCCGCAGTCTTGCCGAAATAAGTGTTGGTACCCGTGGCGTACACCATCGCATCGGTTTCGCCGCGCTTGATAATCGAGCCTGAAAATACTGCCTCGCCGGGTTTGCGCGTCGCCGGCAAAGATTCTCCGGTCAGCGCGGACTGATCGACTTGCACCGGGTCGCCGGCCAACAAACGCGCGTCTGCGGGCACGATGTCCCCAAGTCGCAGGCGGATCACGTCGCCCGGCACTAATTCAGAGACTTTCGGAGTTGCCCATTTTCCATCTCGCAGGACGCGGGCCTCGGTCGCCAGCTTCGCGCGCAACGCGGCAATTTCATTGCCTGCCTGATGTTCTTCCCAAAATGCAACCACCGCATTGGAGAAAAGCAGAAATAGAATGATGAAGAAATCCAGCCAGTGCTTAACCACCCCCGACAGAATCACTGCCCCTTCGATCATCCAAGGAATGGGACCCCAGAAGTAGCTCAGGAACTTCAGGAATAGATTGTCCTTCTTTTCCTTGATTTCATTCGGACCATATTGCGCCAGACGTTTTTGCGCTTCGGCTTGAGACAAGCCCTTCGCGGAGGATCCCAATCGTTTTTCGACTTCCGGCATGGGTAGAGATTTCAGATCGTCCTTGGAATCAGGCTTGGACACCGGCTTCGTCACACTTGGTTCCACGATGAATACTCTCCTGTTCTTGCGGTCGCGAGTCTCGGTCAAAAGGGAATCGGCGAAGATCGGTGTGTCACGGAACAAAGGCTGACGCAGAGTCTGGGATGCTGAAATATTGGGCGAATACAGTATCTTGCTGCAGGGATGCGGAATCTGTGCAGTTTTGCTCATCTGTTTCGACACTCAGTCGGATCACAGATGCAGGAAGTCACGGGCGATTTGAAACAGACGCAAGGCTTTCTTGGACACAGCAGTATCGGGATTACGAGTGACGTTTACGTTCACTTGCAGCCCGACTCCGAAGTTGAGTCGATGAAGAGGCTGGAAGAAGCGTTTTTCAGCGAGTTGTGCTCAACTCTGCTCAAACCGAGGGTGGAAGGTCAAAAGGAAACGGTGAACCAGGAGAAATGCTCGTGAATCGCAATGCTCATAAGCCCGAAATACTGAAGGGGTTACCAGCCGTTTTGGCCAGCAACCCCGTTGGTTGCGGGGGGTGGATTTGAACCACCGACCTTTGGGTTATGAGCTCAAAAAGAATAGTGTTTTCAACAACTTACAAGACGCGGGTGGCCCTTGAAAAGCCTTGTAAGTAGGGGTAAGGAATCGTTATTGGACAGTTAAAGGACAGTCGCATCCTCTCGATCATGACCTGTCAATATAGTTCTATTATGGAACTATATTGACAAAGGCCGGTATTGCTGCTGATACTAGCGACATGCGATCTCGCATTGATGAACTGCTGCCGTTTGCCGAAGAAAACGAGGGTTTCGTGACGGCGGCGCACGCCCGCAGCCTTGGCATCAAGGATTCAGTCCTGGCGCGTCTGACTCAACGGGGAAAACTTCAACGGGTGGCGCGCGGAGTATTTCGCATTCCTTACTTCCCGTCGGATCGCTTGGGGCAATATCGCGAAGCGATCCTGTGGGCGCGAGCTGACGGTGGGCCGAAAAAAATAGCCCTATCCCACGAGACCGCGTTGGCGGTCTATGGCATTTCTGATGCGAATCCGTCACGCGTACAGATCACAGTGCCGAAAAGTGCCCGCCTCCGCCGCCACCGTCCCAAGTGGGTGGAAATTCATCATGCTGATTTGCGGGCATCGGACATCGTCAATCGCGAAGGACTTCCAGTGACCACGATCGAAAAAGCCATTTCCCAACTTGTGGAAGAAACCGGCCGTGTCGGATTGGCGCGAGGCGCTCTGAAAGATGCGCGCAAGCAAGGCTACATTAGCGCCGAGAAAGCCTCAGCGCTCACTCGCCGTCTCAATCGATACGTACACGCGAAAGGGACACAAGAGGCGAACGTGGGGAAAGTTTAGCTCATGACCCCGAAGCAGGTTGAGCGGTTGGAGAAGACTCTTGGACGTGTGGCTCGCGAGCAGGGTCTCGATCAGGAACGGCTGCGCCGTTGGGTCTCGTTTCTCGCACTTTGCGGCGTTCTCGAGAGCGCCATCGAGAAAGGTGTCATCGATATCTACTACATAAAAGGCGGGGTCGCTATGGAACTGCGCTTCGCGCGGGCGGCGCGCACTACCAAAGATTTCGATCTTGGTCTTAGAGGCAACCGCGCGGAACGTATTCGACGGCTCTCGGAAGTATTGCAACTCAGCTTTGACGAGTTCACCTTCCGCCTGAAGCCCGAACAGCACGAGATGGAACTGGCAGACACTGTCCGGGTCGAAGTCGCCGTGGAATACAAAACACGGGCATGGCAGACCATTGAAGTGGATGTTGGTCCGGGTGAAGCACGCGAGGTAGACCTGGTGACGCCAGCCATTGATGGTGTGGCGGAAATGGGCCTGTCCATCACCAACCAAGTACGTTGTCTTGGTATCAATGAGCAAGTGGTCCAGAAGCTTCATGCGTGTACCGGTCCTCAAAGGCAGGATCGCGCACGCGACATACTCGACATCCTCGTTGTCGATATGCTCGACCAACTGGACCGAGTGCGCGCACGCGCGGCGGCGGAGCGAATTTTCGGGGAGAGAAATACCCATCCGTTTCCACCGGAGACGATCATTCCTCCGGAGTGGACTGTAGAACTTGAAACGCTGGCCGCTGAGTTGGGATACCGCACGACGAAAGCGGCAGAAATTCAAAAAGAATTTACGAATTTAGTCGCGGCAATCGCCAGCGCCTGAGCCACGTCGTTCTCAATGACTTCCGACTTCAGAGGCCCTCAAGTGCCACCTCGCTACCTGGTACTCAGGCAGAGTCAGTTGACAAGGGCCTCTGCCGTGTGAAGGCCGTGTGTGATTCTGAGCGGTCGGCTTGACTCTGCAAACCCTCAGTGATGTCGGAACAACGTCCTCGTGTCGATCAGCGGACTCTCGGATTGTATTTGAGACAGTCTGGCCAAACTCAGCTCCAAAAACACTTCGACCTACAACGCCCGTTCCTTGCCTCTTTCGCACCGACGGAGTCGTGAGTCCGCGATGGTTAGTGACAAGTCCTTGTGGAATGGAAAGTGCATAAGCACAAGTGCAGCAAGCTTCGGTAAGTTCGAATGTGGAGAGGAGTCGAGATGCATCGCCTCTTCGACCGCGAATCACCGATGGCTGACACTTCATTGTTCCTCGAGGGATTATGGAAAACATAGAATTCACCACACTCCGAACGAGCGCGGATCTAATTTCGAGCATTTTGAATTGGGTTTGTCCCGAATGTGGCGGAAGAATGGGCGGCCCGGGCAATGAGTTCATCTGCCACGGCAAATGCAAGACAAATTGGCGCTCGGTTTGGGAGCGAGTATTCGTTAACGCCCGGAGGCAGCGCGCAGCGCGCGGACGAAGGAGATTCAGATGTCAGTAACGCTTTCTCAGGTTCGAGACATCTTCACGAACCTCGTGGCTGGTAACGGTAGTGAGTTCTTTACCCACGTTGCGGACGATGTCGATTGGACCGTAGAGGGAACCCATCCTCTCGCGGGCCACTATCGTAGCAAAGCGGATTTCCTGTCCCACACTTTCGAGAAACTGGCGAAGGTCTTGCCGCAAGGCACGCAGCTTCAGGTTGAACACGCATTGGTAAGCGGAGATTGGGCTATAGTGGAACTGCGCTCCCTCGCCAGCGCTCAAAACGGTCTCAGGTTTGATAATCGGTATTGTTGGGTCTGCCGGTTCAGCGCTGACAAAATTGTTGAGGTCCGCGCGTATCTCGACTCGGCTCTCGTGGCTCGTTTGTTCGAAGAGAACCCAATCTGATGCGTCAGTGCCTCGACTGTCAGATGTTCAATTTCCCGTACGCGTGAGCCGTCGAAAGTCCGCGAGTATTCACAACAGCTGCTTAACGTCGCGTATATTCGATGCCACGGTCTCCCGTAGTTCTGAGGTGTTTCCTTCAAACACAGTCGTCGCCAACACTTACCCAAACGTGAACGAAAAAGCCTGTACGCCGGAATCGAAGAATTCGATTTCAAAAGTTCGATCTCCGACATGACCCTTTTGCCGAATGAGTTGATAGAGACGTGGCAGTCGAACAACGCCGGTGCCATCGGGAGCGGAATCGACACCAGAGTTCTCACCGGGCTCGGCGCCATCCAATGTCACCTTGAAGTGAATGGGTTTGCCGTCCTTCGCTGGACCCAACACCATGTGCAGGTCGCGGGAGTGGAAGCGGAACACAATTTTGCCTGGCGTCGACTGCAACACTCCGCTTTCGGCAGCGACGTTCCACGACCCGCCTAATCCCCATTCATTCAAAGACGGACTCGTCGGTGGGCTGTAGGTTTTTCGTGAGTCCTGAGCGACTCGTTCTGGCGATGTGAACCGCTGGGCTTGACGATAGCCGACATAGGTTTCGGGAGATTGCTCGTCTCGGCTTGGGGGCGCCTCGACTCCGTCATCGGATATGTGAACTGGGTTCTCATCCAGGCCGGTGGCTCCGTTTGCCTTGAGAAGATCCTGGATGACACGTTCGGACTCGCCATAGTCGCCCTCTCCGAAGAGGTGATACCGAATGCGTCCATTCCCGTCGATGAAATAATCTGCCGGCCAGTATTCGTTGTTGAACGCATCCCAAATCCTATGATTGCTGTCGATGGCAACCGGATAGGTAACGTTCAAATCACGCACAGCGTTTTGTACGTTCGCCCGCTCTTTCTCGAATCCGAACTCGGGCGCATGCACACCGATCACGATCAGCCCCGCATCCTTGTATTTAGCTGCCCACGCTTTCATATAAGGCAACTCCCGCAAGCTGTTAATGCACGAGTAGGTCCAGAAATTCACCAGCACAACCCTCCCGTGCAGCGCCTCGCGGCTCAACGGAGGGGAGTTGAGCCAGGCGACGGCACCGTCCATGTTAGGCAGGGGGCCTTCGTTGTCAAGGAAGGGCTGAGAATCGGCCTTCGCCGTCTTTACAATAGAAAACTTTGTAAGCAGATCTGTGCGCCATCCCATTACGACAACGACGGCTCCCGTAATCACAGCCACGCCCAAAGCCCGACGGGTCCACACCAACAGCGACAGGAACTGCATAACGAAAATCTCCATTTTTCGGATACCACTTTTTGCGCGCCTGGCTTCCGGGCTCACAAACCCTTCACACACTGATGATGTCGACGCAACGTTCGGAGTTTCATCCTGCCTCGGCGCCCCACAGACAACGACCTCGTCGTCGCTATGGACGCCCTGCGGACCTGGTGACGCATAAGTCCGCAGGGCTTAGGCGGGCTAGCTGGCAGATCAAAAGCGATCGACGTCGATGACCGCTTTGGCAAAGGCCTGCGGGGCTTCCTGCGGTAAATTGTGACCGACGCCGCCGGTGATGAGGCGGTACTCATATTTGCCCGAAAATCTGTTCCGATACGCTGCACTGGGCGCGTGGATCGCACCGTTGGCATCGCCTTCCATGGTGATCGTGGGCACGGTGATGGGAGAAAGCGCGGCCAGTTGCTTCTCCAGGTCGTCATATTTCCGCTCGCCGTCGGCCAGGCCTAGCCGCCAGCGATAGTCGTGCATCACGATGTCAACGTGGTCGGGGTTGTTGAAGGACGCTGCTGTGCGGTCGTACGTAGCATCGTCAAAATTCCACTTCGGCGAAGCTTGGTGCCATATGAACTTATTGAACTGGTCGAGGTATTTCGCATAGCCTGCCTTGCCGACTGGGGTGGCGAAATAGTACTGGTACCAAAACAGGAACGCGGGTTCGGGTGGCAACGGTGCCTGGTTGCCCGCCGGGCTGCTGATCAGATAGCCGCTGACGGAAACGATCGCCTTGCAGCGTTCGGGCCAGAGAGTTGCCATGACGTCCGCCGTGCGCGCGCCCCAGTCAAAGCCGGCGACGGTAGCTGTCTGGATCTTGAGGGCATCCATCAGAGCTATGATGTCGAGGGCAACGGCCGACTGCTGGGCGTTCCGCATCGTTTCGCTGGAGAGAAAGCTCGTCGTGCCATAGCCACGCAGATAGGGAACGATCACCCGGTATCCAGCCGACGCTAACAAAGGAGCGACATCTACAAAGCTGTAGATGTCGTAGGGCCAGCCATGCAGCAAAAGTACAGCGGGACCATTGGCTGGCCCAGCCTCCGCGTAACCAATGTTTAGAAGGCCTGCATCGATTTGCTTCAATGGGCCGAATGTTGCGCCAGACGACGCGTTCTTCGCCGGTGTGGCCGTCGTTACATCTTTAGCGTTTTTCTTGCTGGGTTGGGCGACTGCAGAACTGATCGTAACGAGCTCTGCAGCCGCGAGGGTCATGGCAGCGTTGCGCATGAAACTGCGCCGACCGTTGTCGATTGGATTCTGGTTGAGTTCTTTAGACATTTCATTTCCTCCAATTAGGTTAGATTTCGGTCCAGGTACTTACTTTCCTCGCGGTCTCTTCAGACCACATTGATTACGACATCGACGTTGCCGCGTATAGCCTTGGAATAAGGACAGGTTTGCTGTGCGGCGTCGACCAAAGTCTGGGCAACTTCACGCTCCACACCGGGCACGCTGACGTTGAGGCGAGCCTGCAAGTAAGCGCCCTCCGTTGTACACAAATCGACTTCAGCGTCGATGGCTAGGTCGGCCGGAAGAGTGATCCGCATCTTGCGGGCTGCAATGCCCATTGCTCCTTCGAAGCACGCTGACCAACCCGCCGCGAAAAGCTGCTCGGGATTGGTGCCGCGGCC
>JBEKLO010000080.1:0-21061 GCA_050010155.1 Terriglobales bacterium | reverse complement strand
AATGGAGGAGCGGCCAAGAACATCACCGCCGACAATCCCGCCAGCGACTCGACTCCGCTCTATTCTCCCGATGGCAAGTACATCGCCTATCGCGCCCAGCAGCGTCCGGGATACGAGAGCGACCGCTTTCGGCTGATGCTGTATGACCGGAAGACGGGGAAGAAGAAGAATCTAACGGAAGATTTTGACCGCTGGGTGGGGACGTTTGCATGGCATCCCGATTCCCAGGCAATCTACTATGTGTCCGAGGATGCGGGAGCGTCATCGATCAGAACCATTGTTTTGGATGTGATTAGCGGTAATTTGACTGTGCCCGGGAACTTTTCCAGTCATCACCCATTCGGCAGGGTTGACGGATACGACGACGATCTTGCGGTGACTCGCAATGGCGTTTTCTTTACAAAAATGCACGTAACCGAGCCCACCGAGATCTATCGGGCGAAGGCATCTTGTACGGGCGAGGGATCCCAATCCTCCGCCAATATATGCGGAGTCGAAGAAACAAGATTGACCCATGTCAACGACGCCGTCCTCTCTCAAGTCGTCATGTCTCCTCTTGAATCTTTCTGGTTCAGAGGGGCTAAGGGCGATAAGGTCGAAGGCTTCCTCGTCAAGCCGCCGAACTTCGATGCCTCGAAGAAATATCCCGTGAAGTTCCTCCTCCACGGCGGCCCCGAGGGTGCTTGGGGAGACGACTGGTCGTATCGCTGGAATCCGGAACTCTTTGCCGCTAACGGATACGTGGTCATCATGATCAACTTCCACGGCTCGACTGGATACGGACAGAAGTTCATTGACGCGATCAACGGCGATTGGGGCGGCGCTCCGTTTGAAGACCTGATGAAGGGCCTCGACTACGCCGAGAAAACTTATCCGTTCATCGACAAAGACCGAGAGTGCGCGCTGGGCGCGAGCTACGGCGGATACGCGGCCAACTGGCTGCTCGGCCACACCGACCGCTTTAAGTGCATCGTCTCGCACGACGGCATGTTCAACGCTGTCTCCGCCTGGGGCACGACCGAAGAACTCTGGTTCAATAACTGGGAGTTCAAGGGCACTCCTTACTCGAACCGCGAGATGTACGACAAGTGGTCGCCCAGCAATTACGCGAAAAATTTCAAGACGCCGACGCTCGTCGTCCACGGACAGCTGGATTACCGCCTCGATGTCAGCGAAGGCTTCCAACTCTTTACCACGCTGCAGATAATGGGCGTGCCTTCCAAGATGCTTTACTTTCCGGACGAAGGCCACTGGGTGCTGAAGCCGCAGAACTCCCAGCTCTGGTGGAAGACGGTTACCGACTGGGTCGATCAATGGACCGGGACTGGGACTCGGAAACCGTAGATGGGTTCCCGGTGTGGCAGAAAGTTTTTTGTATCCGGTCCCTTGGAATCATAGACTTAGAGGGAAATTCCTCCCAAATCTTTGGATCTAAATAACTTATATGCAAAATATTTCGGAATAAGGACTTAGCTGTGCCAGGTTTCGGAAGTCCAACGACGTTCAGAAGCTAAAATCTACTCAATGAGAAAAAGGTGCGGATCGCTCCGCACCTTTTTTCTCCACTTATAAGTTACAAGTCTATTATACCAATTCGCGATACCTGCCCGGACAGCTTTTACAACTTTATTCTCCCCGCTAATTCATAGGCTTAGGAGAAAAATCGCCAAAACAGGGACTTGACAGGCATCCACGTAACCGACAAATCAGACTTGGGGGCCGTCTCCCGCCAGGGCGCGGCAACTTCGTTTGTCCTCGGGAAGCCAACTGTTTGATGAAGGGCTGGGTTCGTTCTCCCGAGGAGCGGGGACACTTGTGGGGGCTCTGTCGCTTGTGGGAGCAACGTCATTGCCAACTGGCGCGGGCTTCTTCTGAGCACTGACTTCTTCCTGCTTCGGTTTTTCACACGGAGGCGAAACCGAGTTTGCATTTGCCACAGGGTTCGACGATGCCGCGGCTTGCTGACTGCTGGGGCCATCCTCCGCAGACAATTCCGGGAACGTGCTGGGGTGCGAATCCACTGCTGGATCATCGTTTGCTGCATCATCGTTCGCAGTGCTTTGCGGCATAGCGACCACCGCGATCGGCAACGCGGGTGGAGTGGGGGGTTGCGCGCCGAAGCCAATGTGCAGTTCGCTCTCGACCGGCGCAACCTTCCCGGGCGTGTTTTGCGGTTGCACCGGAACGATGGCTGCCAGGCTCTCCATCTGCAACTGCGCGGTTGATTGGCCTGCGCTCACCGCGATGAACACCGAGCACGGGCCAACGTTTCCGGCGGAGGGCACGATGGACGCCGTGCCGTCCGGGGCGGTCACCACCTGCGATTCGGACGATCCGAGAAGAATGGGCGGGCCGTCTCCGGCAACCTGTGCCAGCGTGGTCGCAAATGTGACGTTGACCCCCATTACCGGGTTTTCCGCACTCGAGCCGTCGGTTACACGCATCACCAGCGGTTGAAAAGCCTGGCCGGTGAGCACAACCTGTGACGATCCACTTACGGTTTGTAGCGTCCACAGCGAAGCGGGCGTTGCATACAAGACGAAGGGCTGGCTGCACGGTGAATTATTGGGAGCGACACAGGCGCTTACCTGCACATTGGCGGTTAAATTCGTGAGCTGTGCGGTGATGGTGGCGAATCCCGATCCGTTGGTGGTTGCACTGCCGGACGACAGCGACGCGGTGCCATTTTTGACCGCGAAATTAACCGTGATATTCGCGAGCGGCACGCCCAAGTCGAGAGCTTCGACGGTGAGTGGAACGGCGAGAGTTGCGCCTTGTCCAACCCAGCGCGTCGGCGCCACTGCGGCCAAGTCGAGCGTGGTCGAGGTTCCCAGCACCGTCGCCTGTTGCGACTGCGGCGGCGAGTAGGAAGCTGGCGCCAGTGCGATTGTGATCGTGCTCTGACCCGTTGCCGTCGGAGTCACCAGGCTGGAGGCTTCTCCCGCTTGATCGCTGAGCACCGAACAGGAAGAAGCTCCGCTGCACGCCGAGAACTGCAGGCCGTTGGTCGCGCTCCAGGCAATGGTGGCGCCGCTCACGGGTGTAACTCCATCGGCGGCGACCGCGCGCACACGGATGGGGTTGGCGGCTTGAGAACCGACTGGCGTTGAAGGCTCCGCGCCTTGCAGCAGCAGCAAGAGATCGGTGGGTGAAGCGCCATAGGTGAGCGCGCCAATCATCTGCGAAAAGGCTCCGGTCACCGGATTTGTGACCTGGATCGTGGCGGTTCCGTCCTGCGCTGCGGCGGGCAAGGATACCTGGAGATGGCTTGCCGATGCGGAAAGAGTGCTGCCGGTGTTGCCCGCAACGCTCGCCTGCAGACCTTGACTGAACCCGATGCCGTTGAGCGTGGTTACACCCCCGGTTATGCTCAGGCGCGGCGGGGTGACGGTATCCGAATAAAGGAGACTTGCCTGGTAGAAGTAGTCGGGACGGCCATCGCCACGGAAGTCGGCTACTCCCACACGGAATGCCTCCGATGAACCGAATTGCGCGTCCAGTCGCGTCATTCCAAAAGTGGTCGAGTTGAATGCCGAGGGGGTTGAGGCAGGTGCGGGATCGCCGGTCTGGTCGTTCAACTCCCAAATGCCGATAACGGGCAACAATTTGGTTTCTGTGGGCTGACCCGTCTCATCGAGTGCGGTCACCGCGACAGAGGCCGTGCGATTTGCCTGCGCTGTGAACTGGAAAAAATCGACGCTGCCGTAGCCCGAGATCCACGATCCCCAGGCACCGCCTTGTGGAAGCGCCGCCGGATTCGCATAGGTCGATCCGCTGCCGGGATGAGCTTGCGCGATTTCATCCTGCAACATAAGGGCGTCCTGTTCGACATTTGATCCATTCGACACCGTGACGATGAGAGAGGCGAACGAACCCGAGGGCGTCACCTGATCGGGAGCGTACGGCTCGACGCCCATCGACCAGACTGGGTCGACTGCTTCCGCACTTAACTGGTACTGGGCCGTGGTTTGGCCGGTCGGAATTATCAGTTGGCCCAGATCGAAAAACCCTTCGAGGGAGGGATTATCAGAGCCCCACTGGTTGTAGGGAAGGCCATCGGGAGCTATGTATCCGTCGATGATGTTGCCGGCGTTGCCGCAAAACAAGAATCCCGAAACGGAAGTCGCGACATACTGACGCGAGGCTTGGCCTGCAATCATCATCCGAGCCACCACGTTGACACCTTGCATCGGCTGCACCGTATTTCCGGATGCATCGGTGAAATATACGTTGCCGTAGATTCTGCCCGATGTTTGCGAGGCCCCGCTGCTGGGATAAAGCCGTGCGAGGGAGTCCATGTCATCCATCGCAGGGACGTCCGGGTTGGGATAGCAAACTGTAATCGGCACGCAAGAAACCAAATCCATAAAGTGCATCACGGGAAATCCGGCGTAATCGGCTTCGGTGGGAGGGGGTTCTCCCGTCTGGACGTTCACGTTGGCCTGCGACCACCCTAATCCAACGGTGCGCCCGAGTACGCGGATCAGCCGGTATTGAACGTCCGGTAGTTGCGCGCTGGTGGCGGCGCAGACACCGTTGATCACCACCAGCGAGTGCACGATATTCCCATCCGTAGAAAAGTTGTCAGGTCCGCCGTAAACGGCGTTGGTGAAGCAATCGGCCAGGTTTCCAGCGCCCTCGCCCAGAATGGAGTCCGTGACCGTGCCGTCGTAGTCGTAAACAATTCCAACCGGAGTGTCCGTGGCAGAAGGGGTAATGTCCGCGGGGGCGGTAACAACTCCGAAGCCGTTGGTTTCGATATTGCTTCCGTTCACGTCTTCGGCAAGCTGCCCGCCCCACGATGCGGTGAGGGCAACGCCGGAAATGCTGGTCCAGGTGCTGAAGGCGCTTGCAACCAAGGCATTGGCCTGAGGTCCGGACAAGATCGGGCTCAAATTCCCCTGGTCGGTAAAGTATTCGACCGAGCCGTTCGCCCAAATCAGGGGCTGGCCTTCGATTCCGGGGTTGTAGCCCGAGCCAGCTACAAAGGCGGGGCCTCCGGCGTGGATGGTCGCAGCACTGCAAATCAGAAGAGCGGTAACCGTCAAGATTCGCCAGGACATTCTTACTCCTCTCGGGCGCTGCGGATGGCCCGCTCCAGTTGGAGAACGCTGACGCTCCTGCTATCGACCGGTGTGCGTTGTGGCCCTGACGATGAGCTTCGTAAGCCGATGGATGGCGGCGCCTGGGCATCTGGCTTGTGCAAAACCGGATTTTGCAAATCTTGAGTTTGCAAATCCTTCGACACGCTCTTCCCGCTCGGGTCGAGAGCGACCTGCCCCATGGAACCGCCGACCGGGCTGGTCAGGCCCAGACGACTCGGCGGATATAAGAAGATCAAAATGTGCTGGCCATTAATCATCGGGCGATGCATGGACCACGCGCCTGCCCACTCGTGAATGGTGAGAACTTGTCCCGGCTCGACGCCGGCGATGGGCTCGTCCACGCGAAAGCGCACCTCGACGGCGGGAGTTGGACCCGGCATGGCGCGTTCGGCCAGCGGCGTGGTAGAAAGCACGGTCCCGGCGAAGATCATTCCGGCGCGACGGGAAAGCTGCTTCCAATGCGGCCCTAGAATGCGCTCCGCAACAATCTGGTCCGATTGCTGTGCGTATGCAAAACTCGATAGGCAAAAAATCAATAGACAGGCGAGGGCAACGGCCAACCCACGTAGGGGCGCACGCATAGCGATCTCTTTCTGGAGGGGACGGGACCGGGAGCGGTCCTGGGAGTGGAATCAGCGTAGCGCGTTGACGGATTCCCCCGCTGTGCGGGCCGTCACTGTGGATTTGTGATGAATCGTCGGAGAGTTCGGGTGTTCACCCGCGGACCTGGACACGCTGCGGGGGCCCGAAATCCAAGGCCCGCATGAACGCGCAGGGCTACTGCTTGCGGCGGTTCGCCCTCTTGTTCGCCTTCTTTTGCGCTTTCATGGCTTTCTTGTTTGCCTTCTTCATCGTTTTCGCCTGCTTCTTCATTGCCTTGCGAGATTGGCGAGCGTTTTCCTCGCGAGTCATAGTTTGCGCCTGAGCGGGCATGGAGGCCGCGAGGCTCAAAACGAGCAGAAGCAGGAAAGCAGCGATTCGTTTCATAATGTCTCCGAACGGAAGATCTTGTAGACATCTTACCCCGAGCCGCGCCCGCGAGGACACACGGTGTGTTACTTGTGTAATCGGCTTCTCGCAGGGCTTGCTTTATGAATGCTTTCCGGTCCGAAACTTGCGTTTCTCAGGCGCTAACAGTTTGCTGAAAAACTCGATTTGCGCTACCCCGCCCCTAAAGTGGCATCTCAATTTTAAGGACTTATGGCATCGCTAAAGCGATGCCCTGATACATTCAAGGATTTATGGCATTGCTAAAGCCATCCCCTGATACGGAACTCCAGTTTTTCAGCAAACTATAAAGCCCAGATTTTCCGCGGTTGAGGAGGCGCGGTTGAAGGGGAGCTCTCCCCAAGACCGACATACCAAATGCCCACCGACGTATACGACGCTCTAGTGAATCGTCTTCGTCTTCCGCGACATGTAATCCATCAGCAAATACTGCCCGAGCGTGTACGGCGTCGTGAAATAGGCTTTGCCTCGGCACATCTGGGTCACTTTCTGGACGAACTGCACGAGGCCGTAGTCCGATGCCAGCATGAAGGTATTGATCAGCACTCCGGCGCGTTTGCACTTGGAAACTTCTTCTAGCGTTTGGCTGACCACCAGCGGATCGAGGCCAAAGGCGTTCTTGTAAATGCGTCCATCTTCGAGAGTGAGGGCGCTCGGCTTGCCGTCGGTGATCATGACGATCTGCTTCATGTCCTTGCGCTGGCGCTGCAGGATGCGTTGCGCCATGCGCAGACCCTCGCGGGTGTTCGTGTAGTACGGGCCGACTTTTACCCTTGCCAACTGCGACAGCGGAACTTCTTCCGCGGAATCGTGAAACAGTACGAGCGACAGGGAGTCGCCCGGATACTGCGTTCGAATTAGCTGCGACAGCGCCATGGCAACTTTTTTCGCCGGAGTAAAGCGATCTTCGCCATACAGGATCATCGAATGCGAACAGTCGAGCATCAAAACCGTCGCGCACGACGACTGGTACTCGCACTGATGCACCTGCAGATCGTTGTATTCGAGATTGATCGGCAGCCCGAGCCCTTCGCGCTGAATTGCGCTCGAGAGGGTTGCCGTGATGTCGAGGTTCAGCGTGTCGCCAAACTCATACCGCCTCGAAGCGCCGCTGCTTTCGACGCCGGTGGCCATATCGCGCGTGTCATGGCGTCCAAAACTTGACTTGCCCAGCGACCCCAGCAGATCGCGCAGGGCTTTGAAACCCAGAAAGTCGAGGCTCTTGTCGGTGATCTCGAACTTGGCTTGTTGCGGCGGGTCGCCGACCTGTCCGCTGATGCTCGACTGTTTGGAAGGGTCGTGCGGCTGATCGATGGAAATGTAATCTTCCTGCTGCAAGCGCTCGATCAACTTTTCGATCAGTTGTTCGAATTCGCCTTCCATCTGCATCTGCTGCAGGCGGTCGCGCATCTCTTCGTCAAACATTTCACCGTCGAGCAGAGCTTGCTCAAGGGCGCGTTTTAATTCATCGAGCGTCTTCTCGCCATCGGGCATCTCGTACCAGAAATTGTCGTTGAAGCCGCTCTGCAGAAAGTAGTCGGAAAGTGCGCTGAGCAGATCCTCCATGCTCATTTCACTGGCGGGGTCGGGAACGTATTTGCTGTAACGGATGCGTTTCATAAGGGCAGCTTTCAGCCTTCAGCCGTCAGCCCTCAGCTAAACCGTTCTCGCTTTTCCTGACGGCTGATGGCTGATAGCTGACGACTAATTAAATCCCCTCTTCCGGCCGAAGTCCGGATCATCGCGTTCAAACACTGGCTTCTCCGCGACCTTCATCGGCTTCTCGCCAGCCGAAAACACGCGCTCCTCATTGCGACCGATTTTCTTGTGTGCGTGCAAGCCCTCAAGCACAAACTCGGCCGCCGATACCTGCACTTCGGCCGTGTCTTTCGGTCCCACATTCAGCTTCACGAGTTTTTCCATCAGGCCTTGAATCTGGCGCAACCCTCCGAGCACTTCCTCGGCTCCGGCGTTGTCGCCGAGTTGAATTTCGCCGCCCAGATCGAACCACTGCACCACCTGGCTCAGATTGACGCCGTGCAGATGAGTATCGAATGTCTTCGCCACCGCAGTGCGGATCAAGTCGCGGCTTACGTGGTCGGCGCCCTTCATTTCGCCCTCATACTCGAGTTCGAGTTTGCCAGTGATCGCGGGCAGCGCCGCATAGATGTCACTGATGCGCGGAACGATCAATTTTTCCTTATGCGTAAGCGCGCGGCGCTCGGCATTCGACACCACGTTCTCAATGGCGGAGATGGGCAGGCGCTGGCTTACTCCCGAGCGCTTGTCAATTTTCTTGTCGTCACGGGCGGCGAAGGCAATGCGTTCGATGACTTCATTCACATACTTAGGAATGCGGAGTTGAGCGCCGCTCCGCTCAATCCATGCCTCTTGCGCGGTGATTGCAATGCCTTCTTCGACGGTTGCAGGGTAGTGGGTGCGAATTTCCGAGCCGATGCGATCCTTCAGCGGAGTTATAATTTTGCCGCGCGCAGTGTAGTCTTCCGGATTCGCGCTGAAGACAATTGCGACATCGAGCGGCAGGCGAATCGGATATCCCTTAATCTGCACGTCGCCTTCCTGCATGATGTTGAAAAGTCCGACCTGAATCTTGCCAGCCAGATCGGGCAACTCGTTGATGGCAAAAATTCCGCGATTGGCGCGCGGCAGCAATCCATAATGGACGGTAAACTCGCTCGACAGTTCGTGTCCGCCGCGCGCTGCTTTGATGGGGTCGATGTCGCCGATGAGGTCGGCGATGGTGACATCCGGAGTGGCTAACTTTTCCACATAGCGGTGGTCGGGGGTGAGCCAGGCTATGGGCGTGGCGTCTCCTTCTTTTGCGACCAGTTCACGGCAGCGGCGGCAAATTGGAGCGTAGGGATTATCGTGAATCTCGCAGCCCGCGATGTAAGGCACCTCCGGATCGAGCAGCGCGGTGAGCGCGCGCAGAATGCGGCTTTTCGCCTGTCCACGCAACCCAAGCAGGATGAAGTTGTGCCGCGAGAGAATCGCGTTCACGATCTGCGGCACCACCGTGTCGTCGTATCCAACGATGCCTGGGAAAATCTGGCTATCCTCGCGCAGGCGCGACATCAAGTTCTCGCGGAGTTCATCTTTTACGCGACGTGAACCGAGACGTTGTTCAGTGAAAGGACTTTGGCGCAATTCGCCAAGAGTCCGAGCGGAACTCATGGTGGAAACCCCCGAAGGAAACAGCCTTATCCGGATTATACCGCCTGGGAAGAGCTGTCAGCTTTCGGCTCTCAGCTGCCTGTTTTCAATGGTCTCTCGGTTTTTTTGTGCTTGCGCCGCTTGAATCGATGCAGTCATGCAGGATTTAGGATGGATCAACTAAGATGATCAACCGAGGTTAGCGAAACTGATACCATTTGGCTTGGCAGTCGGAAGGAGTGGCCATGCGTTGGTACCACTATCTGGCGTACTTTTTCGGGGGCGCATTCCTCGCGAACGCCCTGCCCCATCTTGGAAATGGGATCTCCGGGCATGCCTTCCAGAGCCCTTTTGCATCGCCACCTGGGGTGGGCTTGTCTTCCTCGACAGTCAATGTGCTGTGGGGCCTTTTCAACCTTGCCATCGGCTACGTGCTGGTTTGTCGTGTGGGAAGCTTCGATCTCCGCAAGACCCCGCACGTGCTTGTTTTCGGGGCGGGCATGCTGCTCATGTCGCTGAACCTTGCACAATGGTTCGGGCGGTTCCACGGAGGGCTGTGAGCTTGCCTTTGCCAACGCAGAACGGACGCTAATTCCAGCGCGCCTTCGCCGCACGCCGCAAGCCCGGCAGAACGGCCTCAAGATAGCCGACCACCGCTTCCAGACGTTTCGCTTCGGACAAAGTCGAGAGCAGGCTCTGCTTGAAATCGAGATCGAGCGGCAGCGATCCCGCGAGTAAAAAGGAAAGATTGCCGGCATGCTCGTCGGGGCCGGAGGGCTCTGCTCCGGCGAGTTTGGCGATCTCGGCATGCAACCGCACGGCCTGCGTCACCATCTCCGTTGCCGGCTTGTCGGGTTCGTCTTCCACCAATGCGATCTCGGCCTGCAAGAACGATCGGTCTTCGTTGACCTCGATTACCTCGAAGCGCTCGACCCCGCGCGTCAGGATGTCCATGCGGCCGTCGTCATATTTCTTGATGATTGAAGTGATCTCGGCGGTGCACCCGATGTCAGCGACTCCGTCGGAAGACGCCCGCACCACGCCAAATGGTTTTTTCTGTTCCAGGCATTCTGCGATCATCTCTTTATAGCGAGGTTCGAAGATATGCAGCGGCAGCGGAACGCCGGGCAGCAGCACCAGTTCGAGCGGAAAGATGGGCAACAGAGGACTCAAGGCAGCTCCAGTGCAGACGATTTTACGCTATGAAAGAAGCTATCAGCTGTCAGCTTTCAGCTCTCAGTAAAAACCTAATGGATGTTGCGTTTACTGAGAGCTGACAGCTGATGGCTGAGAGCTTGCCGTTTGACTTGCCGCGCTCCACGCGATACAAGAGTCGCCATGGAGATGGACGGAAAAGAGATGGGTGGCAAGGTCGTCGTCGTGACCGGGGCTTCCATGGGAATTGGGGAGGAGATCGCCAAGGTGTTTGCCGACGAGGGCGCCCGCGTCGTCTTGCTTTCGCGCGATGCCGGACGCGCCGAGGCCGCCCGGCAGAGGGTTGGCCACGCCGACCGCACTCTGGCGGCGGCTTGCGATGTTCGCAATCGCGAAGATATCGACCGCGCGCTGGCCCTTACCCTTGAGCGCTTTCATCGCGTGGATGTGTGGGTGAATAACGCGGGAGTGGGCATCCGTGACTCGGTCGCCGATGCGGAGCCGGCCGCATGCCGCGAGTTGTTCGAAACCAATTTGTTCGGCGTTATCGCTTGCATGCAAGCCGTGGTACCGGCCATGCGCAAACAAGGCGGCGGAGCCATCATCAACATTTCGAGTGTTGCCGGGCATATTCCGGTCCCGTTTATGACTTTGTATTGTGCCAGCAAGTTTGCCGTGAACGCGCTCGGCAAAGGCGCCCGGATGGAACTGAAGCGCGACCACATCAACGTGCTTACGGTCTGCCCAGGCTACGTAAGCACGGAATTCGGCGCGCACCTGGTTGCCAACCGGCAGGGGAATGTCCGCCCACAGTCCGTGCGCGGGATCACGGCGGAGCGGGTGGCGCGGGCAGCGTATCGCGGTTATCGCAAAGGTAAGCGCGAGGTGGTCGTGCCCTGGACCATGATTCCTGCGATCAAGCTCTACCAGTTGTTGCCGGGAGTGGTCGAGTGGGGGATCGGCAAGGCCATGCGGAATTCGCGCTAGCATTCCGTAGTACAGGAGATTCGTATGAGGGCATACCTTGAGGCATGCCGCGAGTTCATTAAAGGAACGCGCCTTCATGCGCTGGGATTTCGGCTGATGGTATCGCTAAAGCGATACCCTGATACAAAGGTAAAGAAAAGTAAAGTCAGCAAACCTTCCGACCCCTATCGCATCGAATGGAGCAGGCAGAACTGCAGTCGTCCACCCCCGGTAAAAAGGCCGTATGCACGGCGGCTTTGGGGGTGGAGGCTGCTGTTAACTCTCCCGGGTCCCTTTTCGCTAGAATAGGGTTTATGAGATTCCGTTCCCGACCTGCGTTTTTTTCGTTTTTTGCGGCCGTAGTGTTCACCCTCGTATCGCCCATCGTCCTGCTTCCCAATGCGGCACGTGCGCAAGAGGGCCCGCTCGATAAATCCGCTCCCAAAGGAACCACGGTCGAAGAAATCATCAAGCGCTTCGCCGCCAAGGAAAAAGAATTCAAGGAGGCGCGCGATCAGTACACCTACCGGCAGGACGTCAAGGTCATGACGCTCGACGGCGACACGGTCGACGGCACCTACCAGGAAGTATTCGACGTGACTTTCGACGACAAGGGACACAAAGTCAAAAATGTGGTTTTTGCGCCGCAGCCATCGCTGACACGCATCCAGATGACCTCGGAAGATTTTGACGACATTGAGAACCGACTGCCGTTTGTGCTGACCTCCGATGAAGTCGGGGAATACGACATCATGTACGTCGGCCAGCAAAAACAGGACGAGCTGAATACGTATGTGTTCGACATTAACCCCAAGCAGATGGAGAAGAACAAGCGATATTTCTCCGGAAGAATCTGGGTCGACGACCACGATTTCCAGATTGTGGAAACGTTCGGCAAGACCGTGCCTGATATCAAGAAGAAGAAGGGGCAGGAGAACCTGTTCCCGAAGTTCACGACATGGCGCGAACAGATTGACGGACAATACTGGTTTCCCACGTACACGCGCGCCGAGGACACGCTGCAGTTCTCGCTGGGCGGAGTCAGGATTCGCGAGATCATCAAATACACGAACTACCGGCGCTTCGGATCAAAATCGAGGATTACCTACGAAGGGCAGGACGTGCAGAAGGCGGATCCAAATCAGAAGCCGGAGCCTGACCAGAAGCCGGCGGAGCCGCCAAAGCCGCAGTAGAAGCTGTCAGCTCTCAGCCGTCAGCCATCAGCCATCAGCCATCAGCCATCAGCCATCAGTAAAGGCTCATAGCCACGTCCTGTGGCGTTCTATCCAACCGAGTTGAGCCCATGGATCCTGCGAGCTCGCCGCCAAGAGTGGTGCCGAAATCTGGGTGATCTTACTGATAGCTGATAGCTGACAGCCGGGCTAATAGAACAAATACTTCCGCCACTTATCATCCGAGTGCCCCATCAGGCGCATGATGTGGCGGCTGGTGTGGAGATTGAAGGAGCGGGGCTCGCGGGCGGGCTTCATGTTGGCTTCGTGCGGAAGTTGGTTGCCTTTGCGGCGGTTGCAGGAATGGCAGCACGCTACGAGGTTCTCCCACGTGGAGAGGCCGCCGCGGGAGCGTGGAATCACGTGATCCAGCGTGAGTTCGCCGGAAGGAAGCGTGGCACTGCAATACTGGCACGTGTTGCGGTCGCGCAGCAGAATGTTTTTCCGCGATAGCGCGCGCGACTGGTGCGGAATCCGGCGATACTCCAGCAGACGGATTACAGAGGGCACGCGCATGGCAACGCGGGCGGCGTGCAGGAAGTGTCCATTTTCTTCTTCGGTCATGGCCACGCCCTTCAACACCAGCACGATGGCACGGCGCGCGGCACAGACATTGATCGGCTCGTAGGAGGCGTTCAGCACCAGGACGGGTTGGTGCAGGGCGTGGCCATCGCCCTCGGCGTGCATGCCCGAGGCAAGCATCGCCAGCGGAAGGTGCGACCGCATGCTGCCCGCGAAATTGTGTAATCGCAACGACATAAACCTCTACCCGTTAGCCGCCATGCCCACGCGATTTGCACTTCCCTCGTCTGGCAGATCGTCCGGCAAATCCTCCGGCAGATTTCCCGGCATATCTCCCGACAACGAGATGAAATCGGAAATCTTCAACGTCCGTGCCACCGTTGCCACCCATACGCGCGCTGCTCCTCCGCGCAGTAGCACACGCGCGCACTCGGACGCGGTGGTACCGGTGGTGAGCACGTCGTCGATGAGCAAGATGTCGCGGTTCAAGATTCGCGCTCGATCACGGACCGCAAAAGCGCCACGCAGATTCTCGCGACGCTGGTGACGTGTCAGGCCAATCTGGCTTCCGGTCTCGCGACGGCGTGCCAGCACTCCCGCACACAGATCAAAGCGTTTCGGACGCGCTAGTTGCTTCAGCGCGGCCCGAGCGATCATCTCTGCCTGATTGAATCCGCGTTGGGTTTGCTTGCGTGGATACAGCGGAACGGGAACCACCGCGATGGTCCCAACCGGCATGTTCCGTTCCAAGTTTGCAATCGCGTCGGCCAGCATGCGTCCCAAAACCGCGGCCGCAGGTCGAACCTGCTGGAACTTGAGCAAATGAATCAGGTCGCGCAATTGGCCTTCATAGCTGCCATAGGCGACCGCCCGCTCGAACGGAGGATCGGTGCGCTGGCAGAGCGTGCACCGGGATTCGGCGCAAGCGGCGTCGAAGGAAGCGGCGTTTTCGCCAGTCGCGTAGGAGGGCAAGTGCAGAGCTTCGCCGCAAACTGAGCAATACGATCCATGCAGCGGGCGCAGTGTAAGTAAACAGGTTTTGCAAACGGGGAGACGGGAAACTCTCAGCAGCGGGGAACCACAGATACGGCAATCGGCAGGGAAGAAAGTGAAGAATAAAGTCGCAGCCAGACGCTCGCCAAAGCCAACGATACCGCGATCCGCCAAGCCCGGGTGCGCCGGCCCATCTTGCGCTAACGCATCCTGCGCTAGCCGATTTTGCGCTAACTCGTGCTTGGCTAATCCCTGGTCCGCCGCTTGGCCCTGGGCAGCCCGTATTCGAAACCCAGTACTGCTACTGCTGAAGACGGCCTCCCACACCCAGCAATCCGACCAACCTTCGCCGGGTTACACGCAGTCAGTATAAGCTGGACCGCACGCGCTATGCAACGCGGCCATCAGACTTCGAATCGGCTGGTGTTTCACTCGTGGGTTGCTTGCGTTCACTCCGATCGCCTCCGATTGTGGGAATCGTGCACCAGACATAGCGGCGGTGATAGCAACGTTCGCAGCGGACCGCTTGCAGTAACAATAATGGAAGCACGTATCTTTCGAAGACACCGCGAGGGCGGGAGCGATAAGCTTCCTGAAAGCCGCATCCCCGGCAGTAGAATTCTTCGAAAAACCGGCTCCAAGCGGACGTGGCAGGCGCTGGCACGGGACACCTCCATGGGTTGGGGTATTCAAACCCGGCTTAAGACGCAAAGTTACCCGCAAAAGTTGCAGCTGTCTTTGCGGACAAAAGGCGACGTGCGCGCACGTACAGTTTACCGAAAAACTCAAGTTTCCTGTACGGGAATCGCTTTCGCCATGCGGTTCCGAGAGACCGCCGCGCTTGTAAAGCTCACTTTCGGCATGGTAAGGTGCGCCGTCGCTGCTAATATGAACGGGCAATTAAATTTCTGCGAATCCAAGGTCGCGAGGTTCTCATGAGCACTCCGGTTGTGGCCAGTACTGAAAGTCCACGCAAGCATCGCCCCTACGTTCCGGAAACCATGGAGATGAAGGAATTTACCTTCCGGGCCGTACTAATCGGGCTGTTCCTGACGGCCCTGCTGGGCTCGGCCAACGCGTACCTCGGCCTGAAGGCGGGGATGACGATTGCCGCCACCTATCCGGCAGCGGTGATCTCGATGGCATTGCTGCGGCTGATGAAGGGGTCGCTGCTCGAAGAAAACATCGCGCGAACCGTGGGGTCGATCGGCGAATCGGTAGCAGCGGGTGCGATATTTACGATCCCTGCCTTTGTGATGGCGGGGCTGTGGCCAACATTGACGCCCAGCGTCCGCACTCCCGAATACTGGAAATCCGTTGCCCTGATGATGATCGGGGGCACGCTCGGCATTCTCTTCGTGACCCTGCTCCGCCGGGTAATGGTGGAAGATCCCGATCTGCCGTTCCCCGAATCCGTGGCCGCCTCCGAAATTCACAAGGCCGGTCAGCAGGGAGCCAAAGCGGCAAAGATTCTGTTTGCCAATATGGGCTTTGGCGCGTTTATGTACCTGCTCGGAGCGGTCAACGTTTTTAATCCCAACAACACTTTCCCGGTAAAGATCAGCGACCTGGGAAAGAAGTTGCTGCTCCGCACCAGCACGAATCCAAACGTGGCTACAACGATTACCGGTGGCGCCACATTAATGACGGCGCCCGACATCAGTCCCGCCTATCTCGGCGTGGGATACATCATCGGTCCCCGGCTCGCTGCGCTGAACTTCGCGGGAGGCTTGCTGGCGTGGGGTTTACTGGTTCCACTCCTAACCTTCACCATTGGACCCTACATTCAGGCCTCGATGCCGCCGGGAGAGCCCATCGCCTGGCCGCTGCTGGCGCAGGCCATCTACTTTTCGATTGTGCGGCCAATCGCGGTCGGCGGAATGCTCGTCGGCGCTTCGTACACTCTTTTCAAGATGCGCAAACAGTTGGCGCTTGGGATGGGCCGCGCCGTTTCCGATCTGAAAAAGTCGGCAGCAGCGCACGCCGCCGCCAATCGCACCGAGCGTGACTTGCCTGCCAAGGCAGTGTTTGCCGGCATCGGCGTCGTATTCGTCGCCATGATTTTGCTCTACTACTATTTCATCAGCGCGGCTGGCACGCTCTCCAGTTCGCGTGTGATATCAGGTTGCCTGGTTGCGGCCGGCGTGATGATTATCGTCGGATTCTTCTTCGCCGCGGTTTCTGGAAACCTGGTCGGCATGATCGGATCGTCGAATAATCCGGTATCGGGACTCACCCTGTGTACGCTGGTGATCGCGGCCCTGCTCATGGTCGCGCTCGGCGTATCAGGAATCGGCGGAGTAGCGGCGGTGCTTGGAGTGGCCGCCGTGGTCTGCGTTTCGTCCGCTGTGGCGGGTGAGATGTTGCAAGACTTGAAGGTTGGACACATTCTCGGCGGAACGCCGGCCAAGATGCAGATAGGAGATCTTTTCGGCATCGTCGTCGCCTCGCTCGTTCTGTTTTTCCCCATCGCGATTCTCGCCAAGGCGTATACCTTCGGCAGCCCCGCGCTTCCGGCGCCACAGGCGGGATTGATGGCGATGCTCTCAAAAGGAATCGTCGGCGGCGACATGGCTTGGCCGCTGGTGATCGTTGGCATCCTGCTGGGACTCGCTATGATCATGATCGAAGTGAAGAGCGTGATGCTCTTTGCTGTGGGCATGTATCTGCCGTTGGGCACAACGTTTGCCATTTTTGTTGGCGGTGTAATTCGCTGGCTGACCGACAAACTGCGCGATCGCCGCGGCCTCAATGACGCACAGAAGGCGCGCGTGGAGAATGCCGGTGTCCTGACCGCTTCGGGTCTGATCGCAGGCGAGGCGCTGTGTGGGTTGGCCATCGCAGGCCTTGTGGGCTCTGGGCACGACGTAACGCTCTTTAAGTGGACTCCGTCGTTTTTCCTGGCGCTGGGCGCGCTCGCGATACTGGCAATCGTAATGATCCGTGTTCCGCTGGCCAATGCCGGCAGGCCCGAAGATCCGGCGCCGCCGACAGCGATTATGTGAGGTGCGGGTGCGCTTGCAGAGGTTTCGTTTTGCGCCGCTGCAACCGAGTGCCTTAACCACGAAGCACACTAAGGTTCACGAAGGAACCAGTTCGATGGAGATTCTCCTTCGTGATACTTTGTGTCCTTCGTGGTTTTCGTTTTATGTCGATTGTGGAAAATATCGCTCTGGTGCGGGAGCGGATCGCGGCGGCGACGCGGCGGGCCAGCCGCAATCCCTCCGAAATTATGCTGATGGGCGTGAGCAAGACCGTTACCATCGAGCGCATTCGCGAGGCCTACACGGCGGGACTGCGCTTCTTTGGCGAGAACCGGGTGCAGGAATTTTCAGCGAAAGCGACCGCCCTGCGCGGTTTGCCTGACATCGAATGGCACCTCATCGGACATCTGCAGACCAATAAAGCTGCGAAGGCGGCGGAGTTGTTCGATGCCGTGGATTCCGTGGACTCAGTGCGCATGGCGGAGAAGCTGAATGCATCTTCCGGAAACATGGGCAAGATATTATCCGTTCTCATCGAGATCAACGTCGGTGGAGAGCAGGCAAAAAGCGGGCTAGCTCCAGACGCAGACGAACTCGAACAGATTCTGCAAGGCGCGCCGCGCTGGAGCAATCTGCAGATTCACGGCCTGATGACCGTCCCGCCGTACACAGAAGATCCGGAGGGCTCGCGGCCCTATTTTCGCCGGCTCCGGCAGATTCGCGACCGCATTGCCGCGCGCTCTCTGCCGAACATCGGCATGGCAGTTCTCTCCATGGGGATGTCGCACGATTTCGAAGTCGCGATTGAAGAGGGAGCGACATGGGTGCGCGTGGGCACGGCAATTTTTGGCGGGAGAGCAAAACCTTAAACGCAGAGAGCGCAGAGGTCACGCAGAGGTCACAAAAAAGGCGCGGGGTTTCCCACCGTGTGCCTCTCTGCGTTCTCCGCGTTAAAGCCTTTCGATGGCAGCAATAACAAATTCGCCCGGCGGCGCAACCTTCGCGGTCAAGGTTCACCCGCGCGCGAAGAAGAATGCCATTACCGGCGAAACGGGTGATGCGTTGAAACTTGCGCTTACCGCGCCTCCCGTCGACGGCAAGGCCAACGACGCCTGCATCGAATTTTTCGCAAAGCTTTTGAAGGTACCGCGTTCCTCCGTTACTATTGCAGCCGGCCAGACCAGCCGGAATAAAGTGATCCGAGTGGCGGGCCTGACAGCCGAACAAGTACGCGAACGGCTCGGCCCTTTATGACAATCGCGGGCGAGGGCGCCCGCGGTACACGAGCCATGGGGAGCGACGATTGACCTTTTCTGAACGTTTGCAGGAAATCCGCACCGGCTTCGAACGTCCCTTCTGGGTCGCGAACATTACCGAGATCTTTGAGCGTCTTTCCTACTACGGAGCGTTCGCGTCTCTCGCTTTGTATCTGCAAGAGAAGCTGAATTTCTCGACCGAGCAGACTGGGACTCTGACGGGCCTGTTTGGCGGCATGGTCTGGTTTCTTGCCATTTTTGGAGGAGCAGCCGCCGACCGCCTAGGCTTTCGCCGCGCGCTTTCGATCGCCTACCTCATTCTGGCGGCAGCCTATTTCCTGATCGGATCGATTGGCGCGCCCTGGCTGGCTCCCGTGCGCAATGCGATGCCGCTGGGGTTGTTTGTGGGTTGCATTCTCATCCTGCCGGCGCTCGGCATTTCGATGGTGAAACCTTGCGTCGTGGGCACAACCGCGCGTGCCTCGAAAGAAAACGTCCGCTCCATCGGCTACTCGATTTACTACACGATGGTCAACATCGGCGGCGCGCTCGGCCCATTGTTCGCGGGATGGTCTCATAGCCATCTCGGTGTAGAGAATGTTTACCGCGTGGCCGCGATCAGTGTCTTCGCCATGTTCTTCGTGGTCATTATCTTTTTCCGCGAGCCGCGCAAGGCCGGAGACGCACCTCCGCCATCGATCGCGACGGTCGCGCGAAACTTCTGCGTGGTGGTCGGAAATTACCGACTTGTTCTGCCGGTGCTGCTGGTCTCGCTGTTGTTGCGGATTGGGTTGTTTGTCTATCCGCAGTACGCCGTGCCCTGGTGGGTCTGGTGCGCGCTCCTGGTTCTTGTGCTTGCCGGGATCAGCCGCTTCATGTGGTTCCTTATACTCTTCACCGGTTACTGGGTAGTGTTCTGGCAGCAGTACATCAGCCTGCCCGGCTACATTCACAACTACATCAACTCCAGCGCAGCCGTCGAAACCATTTTGGTGACAGATGGGCTAACTGTGATCTGCCTGACGCTTGCGGTGAATTATCTGACCCGCAGGATTCCGGCATTTCAAGCCGTAATTCTGGGCACGGTGATCACTTCTCTGTCGTGGGTAATTCTCGCGCTGCGGCCTACGCTCTGGGGCGCGGTGCTTTCTTTGTTTGTGCTGGCGCTCGGCGAAATCATTCAGTCTCCGCGCTACTACGAATACATTTCGCGCCTCGCGCCTCCCGGGCAGCAGGGCACGTACATGGGGTTCGCGTTTTTGCCGATCGGAATCGGATCGCTGATCGGGGGCTGGTTTGGGGGCACCCTGGTTCACCATTTCGGAGAAGTCACGCATCAACCGGCGCGCATTTGGTGGACGGTGACGGCGGTTGGCCTGGTCACGGCCGCGGTCCTCTGGATTTATGACAAAATCGTGGCGTCGGGCGCGCCTCCGTCCAGCCAGATGGCCCGTCAGTAGGGCAGGTTCCGGCCTATTGGTCACAAGCAACCGTGACAAGGGGTCACAGCGTTTCACATGGCAATGGTTTTATGATGAACAATCCCCCGCGAGCCGTCCGGCGGGGAAATCTTTGTTCCCCGAGGAGAGTATGCCTCCGCGTAAAATCACTCCCGATTACATTGCGGATCACATCCGGCGCGTGCTGAAGAACGGCGGGTCGGCGCCGCACTCGGAAGACGTCCGACATTTTTTCAAGGAAGTCATCACGTCGCGCGGCTGGTACACGGCCGAATTAAGAAAATTTGCGGTGCGTTTCCGGCGCAGCATCGATCGCGAACGGGGGATGGATTTCGTGGTGCAGGTCGCCGACCGACTCTTCTCGGGCCACGTTCTCGAAGAGAAGGTGATGGCTGTTCTGCTACTCGAAAAGCAAACGAAGCATTTTGGCGACAAAGAATTTCAGCTCTTTGCGTCCTGGCTCGATCGGGTCAGCAGTTGGGCCGATCACGACGCCCTAGCGCACGATCTGCTGGCGCCGATGGTGGCTGCCGACCCTGTCCGTTGCCGGGAGGTTTTGCGCTGGGCGAAGTCGCCGAATCCCTGGCGGCGGCGTGCGGCATGCGTCGCGCTGATTCGGGGGACGCGCGAGCACCAGTTCTTTGAAGAGATCGTGCGGCTTTCGAATCAATTGTTGCAGCACGAAGAAGAAGACGAGATGGTTTTGAAGGGCTTGGCCTGGCTCTTGCGCGAAACGGTTAAAGCCGATTCGAAGCGCACCGTACCCTATTTGATGAAGATCCGAAAGGAAGCGCCACGACTCGTGCTGCGGACCGCCTGTGAGACGCTGAGTCCTTCAACGCGAAGGCCGGTTCTCGCTTAGACGCTCCAACCGAGCGATCTGCCTCTGCGGGCCGCGATTCTAAAAGCTCGCGACTCTGAAACTTCGGAATGTACGGGCGGTCAGTGTCCTTCTTCTTCCAGAAATTTCTCTACTTCGAGTGCGGCCATGCAACCGGAACCGGCCGCGGTGATGGCTTGGCGATAACGGCGGTCCTGGACGTCGCCGCACGCGAATACTCCCGGCACTTTCGTGAAGACGTTCTTCTGCGTGACCAGGTAGCCATCGGAATCGGTTTCAAGTTGGCCTGCGAAGATCTTGGCATTCGGGATGTGGCCGATGCCAAGAAACATTGCACTCGCCGGAAATTCCCAGCTTTCGCCGCT
>JBEKLO010000079.1:0-37390 GCA_050010155.1 Terriglobales bacterium | reverse complement strand
ACAAGAATGACTAGAAACGAAAATATTCGGAATCGCATCATAGGGGTGGCTGTTCGAGTGTCGGCGGAAGTATAAAGCATGGAGGCTTGGTTTAGAATCCTGCTAGGGTTGCGTGTCATAGATTCGCGACGTTGATGCGACGTCAGAACAGTGGCGTCAGGAGATGACATGGAGAACTGGAAGCGGGCAGTGATTGCGGGAACGGCGGGAACCGCGTTGGTGTTGGCGGTGAAGGGAAGACGTCCAGCGGCCGTGTTGGTGGGAAGTGTGGGATTGGCAGTGCTGGCTTCCGAGTATCCGGATCAGTTCGTGCGGATTCGCGAAGAGCTGCCTTCGTACGTGCGACAGGGAACGAAGTTTCTGGATCTTGCGATCAAGATTGGGAGCAAGATCGAGGAACTGGCTGAAAAACGCGCGGTGCAGGCGTTTGAAGAACTGGGCGAGTTCTAGTGGCGCGCTGATCGTCGTTCGCTGTTCGCTAGACCAAGATACGGCGATGACAAACACAGTTGCGATTGACGAACAGCGAACGACGAACGACGGAATCAGTCGATGCCCAGTTGTTTGCGGGCTTCCGGGCTTAGGCGTTCGGGGGTCCAGGCGGGTTCCCAGATCACGTTGACGTTGGCGTTGCGGACGCCTGGGAGTTGCTCTACTCGGGATTTGACTTGGGCGCTGATGTTGACGTGCTCGGGACAACCTTGGGCGGTCAGGGTCATATCAACTGTGACGTCTTGCTGACCTTCGGGTAGGTCGTCGAAGCGGATGTTGTAGATCAGGCCGAGATCGACAATGTTAACGGGGATTTCGGGGTCGTAGCACTGCTTGAGTGCGTTCAGAACGTCATCTTGTGCGAGGGGCATGCATTTCCTTTGCGGCTGGTTCTTTTCTTTCTTTCCTGGAAAACGGAACCGGAATCCTTCAGAAACCTGCTGATAGTTTAACTGATTGTGCCTGCGAACGCGCGATCCGCGAACGGGCTCCCCGCGCCGCATTCGCGATTTTTTGTGCGGTTTCTGTCACCGAGTTCGGGTAGAATCACTGCACCGCCTCATCGTCTCGAAATCTGGCAACCGCCGGTTCGAAATCTTTCTCTAAATTCCGAGGTGTGTCATGAGACGAACTCTGCCTGCGCGAATCCTTCTGCTTTCCGCTGTGCTTTTGCTGCTGTCGCTGCTTTCGGTGCTGATCTTCCGCCGCGAGATGCTGGTGGGAGCGGCACCGGCGTTTAAGGGCGTTCTTACTTATCACAACGACAACACGAGGACGGCCCAGAACTCGACCGAGAACACGCTCACGCTCAAGAATGTAAATGTCAATACGTTTGGGAAGTTGTTTGTGATTCCAACCGACGGATTGGTGGATGCGCAGCCCTTGTATGCGCCGAATATAAGTATTGCAGGTGGGACGCACAACGTGCTGTTTGTTGCCAGTGAGAATGACACGGTGTATGGCTTTGACGCGGATAGCGGATCGACGCTTTGGCAGGTGACCATGCTCGCGCAAGGCGAAGTGCCGTCGGATAATCGCGGGTGCGGGCAGGTCACTCCGGAGATCGGAGTCACTTCCACTCCGGTCATTGATCTCACGGCGGGACCACACGGCACGATTTATGTGGTCGCGATGAGTAAAGACTCGAACTCCAACTACTATCAACGGCTGCATGCTTTGGACATCACCACCGGAGCAGAGCAGTTTGGCGGGCCAGTGGCGATCGCGGCGCAGTATCCCGGGACGGGCGAGAACAGCCAGAACGGGTATGTAGTTTTCGATCCGAAACAGTATAAAGAGCGCGCCGGGCTACTGCTGCTGAATCATGTTGTGTATACGTCGTGGGCGTCGCATTGCGACGACCAGCCTTATACCGGATGGATCATCAGTTACAACGAGACGACGTTGGCGCAACAGTCGGTCCTGAATGTGACTCCAAATGGCGGTGAGGGCGCGATTTGGGCGGCAGGAGCGGGGCTGGCGGCGGACTCCAACAGCAACATTTACTTTGACGATGCAAATGGAACTTTCGACACCACGCTGAATGGCGATGGGTTTCCGATCAATGGCGATTATGGGAACGCCATTGTGAAACTGTCGACCAAAAAAGGCAAACTGGCGGTGGCCGACTACTTCAATATGTACAACACTGTTGCCGAATCGGAGGCGGACGAAGACTTGGGATCGGGTGGCGCGATGGTGATACCGAATTTCAAAGACTCCAGCCACGTGATGCACGAACTGGTGGTGGGGGCGGGGAAAGACAGCAACATTTATCTGGCGAATCGGACCAATATGGGGAAGTTTAATCCGAATAACAATAACCAGATTTACCAGGAAATAACGGGCGCGCTGGCAGGGTCGGTCTATTCGGCTCCGGCATTTGCCGACCAGAGCATTTATTACGGGGCGGTGGGGGACTCGATCAAGCAGTTCACGTTCAACGGGAGCGGCTTGCTCAATACGACGCCGGCGTCGGCTACGAGCACGCAATTCGGTTATCCGGGAGCATCGCCCAGCATCTCGGGGAGTTCTACGAGCGATTTAATTTTGTGGGCTACAGAAAATACTTCGCCCGCGGTGCTCCACGCCTACAACGCGAAAAACCTTGCGGTGGAGTTATACAACTCGAATCAGGCGTCCGGTGGTCGCGACCAGTTTGGGAACGGGAACAAGTTCATTACGCCTACCATTGCCAACGGCAAAGTGTACGTCGGGACGCAGACGGGAGTGGGCGTGTTGGGATTGCTGCAGTAGGGATCTGCAGTAGGGAATGGGATCGACCAACATCAGCGCGGTTCGCAGGCGCCAGCCTGCGCGCTGCGAGGGGATTCCCGCGAACCAGAGCCAGACTTGCCTTGACCACTGCGGCGGTCTGCTCATTTTGAGGCTGACAGCTGGGGAAGAGCTGACTGCGCCCGTTGGCTCCGTCATCCGGGCTGTAGTTTGCATCTATTATAGGTATGCCCCGAAAACCGAGAACTTGAGCGCCGCCGCGGACCTCTGTGCGCGCACATCATTTCAACGTTTCCGAGGGTACGTGCAGAAATACCTATGGATCGCATACTGGACCATATCAATTCGCCAGCGGATGTAAAACGGCTCGTGATTTCGGACTTGGAAAAACTGGCCGCCGAGATTCGTCAGGAGCTGATTACGGTGCTCTCCAGAACCGGAGGCCACCTGGGTCCCAACCTGGGTGTGGTTGAGTTGACCATCGCGATGCACTACGTCTTCAGCACTCCGGAAGACCACTTTCTTTTTGATGTCAGCCATCAGGCTTACGTGCATAAGCTGCTCACCGGGCGGCGGGAACAATTTCGGACCATCCGCACTCCTGGAGGGTTGAATGGTTTTATGCTGCGGAGCGAGAGCCCACACGATTGTTACGGGGCTGGGCATGCCGGCACGGCGCTCTCCGCGGCACTCGGAATGGCGGTGGCGCGCGATCGCATGGGTGGCAGGGAACACGTGGTCGCGTTGGCGGGCGACGCCGCTTTTACTTGCGGGATCACCTATGAGGCGCTCAATAATATTGCGCATCACACCCGGCGTATGGTGGTCGTGCTGAATGACAATGAGTGGTCCATCGACAAGAATGTGGGGGCGATTGCGAGTTATCTTCATCGGATCGTCACCAATCCGAAGTACGAGCATCTGCACGAAAGGGCGGCAAAAATCGTCGAAAAGGTGGCTGGAAAGAGCGCGCTTCTGATGGCGCGGAAAGCCGAAGAAGCCGCCAAGAGCATGCTGTGGCCGAGCGTGATTTTTGAAGAATTGGGGCTGAAGTACTACGGTCCGATTGACGGCCATAACATCGCGACGCTGATCAAGACCTTCGAGTTCCTAAAGACGCAAGAGCGGCCGGTGCTGCTGCATGTGCTCACCCAGAAAGGCAAAGGGTTCGAGCCGGCGCTGCTGAAGCAAAAGCAATTCCACGGATTGGGTCCGTACGACCCAGAGACTGGGGAAACGAAACCACTTGGCCACAGGACCTATTCGGAGGTATTTGCCGATACCCTGGTGAAGCTGGCCTCCATGAATGAGAAGGTTGTCGCGATCACCGCCGCCATGCCGAACGGCACCGCGCTCGACCGCTTCCGTCCGCACCATCCGCGCCGATACTTCGATGTCGGAATTGCCGAGGAACATGCGGTACTGTTTGCGGCGGGCTTAGCGGCGAAGGGCTTCAAACCTTTCTGCGCCATCTATTCGACTTTTTTGCAGCGGGCCTTTGATCCAGTAGTACACGACGTCTGCTTGCAGAATCTTCCGGTTGTGTTCTGCATGGACCGGGGTGGCCTTTCCGGGGACGACGGTCCTACCCATCATGGCCTGTTCGATATCAGCTACCTGCGTTCGATTCCGAACCTGGTACACATGGTTCCGAAGGATGAGGACGAGCTTGCCGATATGCTGTTTACGGCCATGTTGTATAACGGGCCAATTGCAGTGCGCTATCCGCGGGGCGTCGGGCCGGGGACTCCGGTGAAGGACGTACCCAAGGCGATTCCGATCGGCAAGGCGGAACTGCTGCAGCACGGCGACCACGACCGGGTGGCAATTTTCGCCCTCGGTGCTCTGATTCCCATGGCGCAGGAAATCGCTCGCAAGATCGAGGGGGAAGGTTTCTCGGCGGCGGTCATTAATGCGCGCTTCACCAAGCCGATCGACGTAGAGATGCTGGAATTTTACGCGGGCAGCGTGGATGTGATCCTCACCCTTGAGGATCACGTGCTGAAGGGCGGATTCGGTAGCGCGGTTCTGGAGGAGTTGAATAATCTCGGGCTTGATACGACGGTGGTGCGCGTCGGCTGGCCCGATCAGTTCATTGAGCACGGCAAGCCTGAGGCGTTGCGGGCCAAGTACGGGATCAGCGTGGAAGCGGCGCTCGAAAGGGTGCTGGCGCGCCTCAAGGCCCCCGCGCGGCCTGCACGTATGAATTCCGCGGCCGCGCCTGAAGGTCGCGTCCCTCGGATACCCTGACCGGCGTGAGGAGGACTCGTGGAACGGCGTTAGGACTGGTGGGCAGTTCTATGTGGAAGAAAAATGGCTCCACGAATTGCGATTTCAAGTTATCATTTCTGAAAATTCGCACTGTACCGCAGGCTATAGCCCGGGATCAGTGACCGATCACATTGGGGTACTTATGGCGATGAAGTTCGCGCAACCACTGGACGGAGTCGACGACTCTGTACGTTTTCAACCACTGGAACGCTTGAAAGTATATTTCTTCGGGGTGACGGTATTATTTGCGGCGCTCGGGATGGGGGAGGCGGTCTACCGCGTTTTGTTTTCCGAGTTTGACGGCGCGACGGATCGTCTTCCGATCGAGGCCATGTTCGGTTTGGTTTTCGCATGGCTCGCAATCAGGTTTGTCGGCGACGTTTACCGGAATCGCAAGGAGAGGAGGGCCAGGCTTAACTTCATTTGGGCGCGCAATCACCAGATCCGTGGCGCTCTGGAAGGCATTACGCCCTTGGCCCATCCAGTGAAAAACCAGCAGTCGATTCGAGTGATCCGCGAAGAGGTGGACAGAATTGAAGAAGCGTTGAAGGAGATCTTGCCGCGCTAAGCTTCTTAGACGGGCTGCACCTCGAGGCATGTTCGGAACCGCTCCCACGCCACGAGCCGGGTACCACCCACATCGGTAAAAACAGCTAGACGGCTGGCACGCTGTGCGGTTTCACGTGCTCGCGGATGAACCTCACGATGTCGTCCATGGGAGTGCCGGGCTGGAAGATGCCGGACACGCCGATGTTCTTGAGGCCTTCGATATCCTGATCGGGGATGATGCCGCCAACCAGCACCAGCACGTCGTCCATTTTGTTTTGCTTCAGCAGATCCATCACGCGCGGAACGATGGCATTGTGCGCCCCTGAGAGAATCGAGAGGCCGATGACCTGGACGTCTTCCTGAAGCGAGGCGTTGACGATCATCTCCGGCGTCTGGCGCAGCCCAGTGTAGATGACCTCCATCCCGGCATCGCGAAGCGCGCGAGCGATCACTTTGGCGCCACGGTCGTGGCCGTCGAGGCCGGGCTTCGCGACGAGGACGCGGATTTTCTGCTCAGTGGCCACCGACATCATTTAACCACATAGGGCACGGGGGCGCACAGTGGAAACCAGACCCGTTGGCTTCGCTCAGGCTGACTCGCGGGAACGCCCGCCCCTCCACGATCACGGTTTCACGCCCAACTGCCAGAACAGAAACGAATACATATCGGTGCTCTCTTCGATCTGCTTGGTGACGGGCTTGCCCTGACCGTGTCCAGCCTTGGTTTCGATCCGCAGCAAAATGGGTTTCTCCCGGCTGGCTCCGTTCTTCGCTTCAGCCTGCATGAGCGCGGCCATTTTCTTGGCGTGCATGGGATCGACGCGCGTATCTGTATCGCCTGTCATAAAGAGGATGGCGGGATACTCCTGTCCCGGCTTCACATGATGATAGGGAGAGTAAGCGTAGAGCGATTCGAACTGCTTGGGGTCGTCGGCTGAGCCGTATTCCGGGATCCAGAGTTTTGCGATCTGAAAATTCTGGTAGCGCAGCATGTCAAGCAGCGGGACGGCGCACACCACGGCGCGGAACAGGTCCGGCCGTTGCGTAATCATGGCGCCCATCAGCAACCCTCCGTTGGAGCCGCCTTGAATCGCAAGGTGATCGCGGTCGGTATATTTCTGTGAAATAAGATATTCGCCGGCGGCTATGAAATCATCAAACACGTTCTGTTTTTTCTCGAGCATACCCGCGCGATGCCAGTCTTCGCCAAACTCGGCGCCTCCGCGCAGGTTGGCCACAGCGTAGACGCCGCCGTGCTCCATCCAGAGATACATGCTGCGGTTGAAACTCGGTGTCAGCGAGACGTTAAAGCCGCCGTAGCCGGTGAGCAGCGTGGGGTTCTTGCCGTTCCTTTCGATCCCCTTCTTGCCAACGACAAACATCGGAACCTTCGTGCCGTCCTTCGATGTGTACCAAACCTGCTGCACGTCATAGGCAGAAGAATCGATCGAGGGAGCTTCGACTTTGGCCCACAGCGCGCTTTTCACGTCGGTCAAAGCGTCGGTCAAATCAACCCGGTAGACCGAGGGCGGCACGGTGAACGACTGGAAGCCAAAAAAGATTTCCTTCCGGTCATAGCGGCCGGAGAGGCTGAAAACGTTTCCAATGGCCGGCAGCGGGATGTCGGCAAGCTTTTTTCCGTCAAGACCGAATAGCTTCAGCTCAGAAGTAGCGTTGTGTTCATACTGCGCCAGAAGTTTACCGCCTGTAACGCTTGCGCTCTGGAGCACAGCATCAGTTTGCGGAATTAGCTCTTTCCAGTTTTCGCGCCGGGCATTTGTCGCGTCATGGCTCAAATCCGCGACCAGCACGCGATAGCGAGGCGCGTCCTCGTTCGTGGTGATGTAAAGTTTGCCGGCATAGAAGTCGGCGCTGTAAAGGAAATCCTTGCCGCTGGTGATTTCGACGGGAGGATTCCTGGAAGTGAGATCCTGCAGAAACAATTCGGTTTTCGTCCAGCCGTGTTCCTCGTCGATCAGCAGCCAGCGCCCGTCTTCCGAAAGGCTGACATTGGGCCACGACTCGGGGTCGCGGCCAGCGCCAAAAATCAGCGGGTCTGCCGCCGCATCGGTGCCGAGCGCGTGATAGAACACGTGCCGGTAGTACACCTCCTGCCCCGCGGGAACTTCTCCTTTCTTCGGATAGCGGGTATAGAAGAAACCGGAATTGTCTGGTTTCCAGGCGAGGCTGGCCGCTCGCGTTCGCTCAATTGCATCGGGCAGCAGTTTTCCGCTAGCAGTTTCGATCACGCGCAGCGTGCTGATCTCGGAACCACTCGCAGACGTCCCATACGCAACATATTTACCGTCGTCCGATACATACCACCAATCCAGAGCGGTGGTGCCGTCGTCCGCCAGTTTGTTGACATCGACTAAAACGCGATCGTCGCCCTGCAGTCCCTCGCGCACATAGAGGATGGGCTGGTTCTGGTTGCCTTCGCGGCGGGTATGGAAGTAATACTTGCCGCCCATCTGTGGCGCGCCCACGCTGCCAATCGCCAGCAACTGCGCAAGACGGGTCTTAATCTTGTCGCGACCGGGTAGCGGATCGAGGAGGGCGCGCGTGTAGCTGAGTTCCTGCTCGACGTAAAGCTTCGTGTCGGGATCGTTCGGGTTTTCCAGATAGCGGTAACGGTCGGAAATCTTGCGTCCCTGGACAATATCTTCGACCGGAGCCACCTTCGCTTTCGGAGGGTCGGCAGGAAGGGACGGAGTGGCGGAATCGTCGTAACGGGAATCGCCGGAACGGGAATCCTCGGCTTGGACCAGGGAGACAATTCCAAAGAAAAGCATCAGTGCAATCAGCAAACGCGAACCTCCCATCATCAGCACCTCACTTCTACTGTGGACGAGACACCGAGCAACAGGTTAGCAGACGCGCGACCACCCGGGTGCACGACCGCGCGGATGCGCAGACCGCCAACGCGCGAATTTCCAATCCGCCGTAGCCTCTGATATGATTTCCTTGGAAATTCAAGCACGCGTCGAAGCGTGCTCCCACTCCTCAGTAGCTCAATGGCAGAGCATCCGGCTGTTAACCGGAGGGTTGTAGGTTCGAGTCTCCTACCTGAGGAGCCATTCTTTGTCCCTGATTTTCCAACCGCTTACGTTAAATCCCAAAATTTTGTACTGCTTTTGTACTGCCGACGCCTGTGTTCGGAATTTTGCGACTCCGGTGAGTATTTAAGCCTGCGGCCGCGCGCAGAAAGATCTCAGGACTTGGTACGAGATTGCATCGCCATTGCCACTAGCGCACCGATCAGGATTGCGGGGAAAAGCTGACCAACCATGGACTCGGCGATGGTGAATGAACGCGCGAGAGGAGAAACCGGAGTGACCTCGCCGCCCACAGTCGTGAGAGTGCAAAAGCTGAAGTACGTTAGCTTCGAGATCAGCTGGTCAAAATCCACAGGAGCACTGACGAAGCGAAATGAACCGGGCCGGAATTGTTCGACCACCTGAAAAGCGGAAGCCCAGGCCATTCCCAGGAGCAGATAGGCACACACGCCACCCTGGATGCGGCTCCAAGTCACCGGGCCTCCGCGAAACATCACCATGAGTACGATGCGAACATAAAGAAGCAAAGTAATTGTGGAGAGAATGCTGCCGAACTGGTGCAGGAGCGGCGTCGGATGGAAGCGCCCCGCACCCAGGAAGGCTGTAGTTATCAGAAGGAAAGCGATCAGGGAGATTTTTGCAGCGCGGCTCTGCTCTATGGCAAGGACTCCGAAAATCATTAGAGATCCCACGATGAGATCAAAGAAGACGCGCCCTGGAAAGCCCGCCTCGCGGAGCGGCGTAATTATGAAGACGAGTACAACCAGCGAAATCGTGAGTAGAGTAAGCCCGAGGTCTCCAGACCAGAACTCGCTCATTTGCAGTTGAAAAAATGTCTGTCGCGGCGTTCTAGTTGTTGTCATCACGACTCCCTGCGCTCGGTATTAGACGATCAAGAAAACCGATCTTTGGTGCATCTCGTTCGGAAACGCCAAAACCGGGAAACGCGTTCCTTTCGCGTCTCCCGTTTTCGGCTAAGCACTAGTCGACCGGCGACCAATCGTCAGTCGGATTGTATTCCTGAATAGACGCCGTAATCTGGACCGTGTCCGGACCCAAGTCCCGCTCGTAAACCACACCATCGCGGCCTGTGATGAACGTCATGATGCCGGTTTCTGCATACTTAACAGGCGTTGCCAGGATGGCGAAGCCGCCGGTCATCTTGCCATTCACGATGTAGTTCTTGGCGCCGCCCGGGGCATCGTCGCCTTGAGCGGTCAGGATGCGCAGCGTGTAGCCATCAATGACCAGAGGTTCATTCGGAGGGAGCGTCGCGAGTGACGACCCGGCGAATTCGCCGAGGTTCGCGAGCGGACTGGCAACCTGCTGCTCCGACGCGGCCCAATAAAGCCCATTCTGCTTGCCCGAAGTGCTGATGATGCGCTGGGCGAATTCTGCCGAATCACCACCGGCGGCAAAATAAACCTCTTGTGCGCCGGCGAGCGCGGAACAGGCGTCGATCGTTAACAGCTCGTTGCGCCCAATGTCGCGAGCCCTGATTTCCTCAGCGCCGGCAACCGCATCGAAGTACCACCTCCGCGAGCCATTCTTCGCCAGCGGCACTGGGAAAGCAAAGTTGTCCGCTCCAATGTAGAGCACGCGGGTGCCGTCGGTCATGTCGACCCAACGATTCATCTTCTCGTACTTTGACGCAAAGGCCTCTAACGCGGCCTTGTCTGCTTTTTGGTCTCCCGCGCTCAGCAGGACCTTGGTGTCAAGCCCGAGGATTTCTGAAACCGCAGTCTCATCGCCAGCCTTCGCCGCCTTGGCCAGCGCGGCGCCGGCCTCGGCCGATGACGGAAACGCCATCGGTTCGTCTTCGGCAAACACCGAATTTCTAGTCTTGAGTTGTAGAACCCCGAGGGCTATCGCGGCCAGCGCCAGCACTCCGATTCCGACCCGCTTCCACTTCTTCATCGTTTGGTTCGCATTCGATTTCATTTCCAATCTCCTTATGAAAAATTTTGATTTGTCTTTTCCCCTGGGAATGACTGCTATGGAGTAGCCGAGATTGCAGGACCTCATTTCCGGCCCGTTACCGCCGGCGTCCGCCGCCTCCACCCGAGCGATGCTCAGCCGGTGCGTGCGCTCTTGCCATACGTGGCTGGGACCGCCGTCCTTCCATGCTTCCTCGGCCGCGATCACTTTCCATACGGTTTGCCCGGCCGTCTCCGCTCATGCGCGAGCGGTTCAGATTTCCGTTGTTCCAACGGTCGGCGTTTCTGCTCTGCTGGTCGTGGACACCGCCATTGCCGCCGATCATGCCGTGATCGCCATTGTGTCCGCCATTGGGACCACGGTCTCCCCAGGAACTGCCGTCAGCGTGAGGCTGTGTCGCACCTGCGTGCTGCACGCCGCCATTTCCGCCAATCAGCCCGTGATTGCCGTTGTTCCCACCGTTCGGCGTATTGTTCGAAGCGGTTCCTTTGTCAGGGTGCCAGCCGCCGTCGGGGCCGAAATACCCATTCGGGTGATAAGCGCCGTTCGGGCCGTAGTGCGTGTCTTCTCCGGGCTTGTAGTTACCGTCGGGGTGCAAGGTTCCGTTGGCGCCGTACCAGGCATGATTTTGCGATCCGGCCGCACCGCCGCCCCAGGGGTGATACCCGTTGTAATGCGTGTTGTTCCAGGTGTGGTTGTTGATATAGGTATTGTGGTTATAGATGATGGTGGAACCGCCCCCACCACCCCAACCACCACCACCCCAGTTCACATTCCAGGAGTGCCAGCCCCAGCCAAACCCTCCACCCCAACCGCCGCCACCAAACGTCGCGCCGATCGAGATTCCAGTTCCAAAGTAGAGGCCAAATGATGCAACCGGCAGTGGCGGAGCGACGTACATCGGCACCACCACGGGCCCGCCGTAAACCACGGCCGGGTTGTACTGCGGAACATAGACAACCTGCGGGTTCGCCGGTTGAATCACGATCGTAGCGGACGCGGGCTGAGTGACCGTGATCTGCGAATTCGATTGCAGCGTTCCTGCCGCTTGCGCTTTCGCGCGCATCGCTTGCACTGCCGCCATCACATCGGACTGTTGATTCGCGAACGCCTGCCCCAGGCTCGACGTCCACGAAAGGTTATGAGCCAGGTTATCCAGCACAGAAGAAAACTGCGTTAGAGCCTTGACGCTGGGATCCCACGATTGCTGGTCGACAGCCTGCCCGAGCGCCGCGCCGGTCAGGTTTCTGTTTTGTGCCAGCCAGTCATCTGCGTATGCGATCTGGTCCGGATTCGTAGCCGCTGCGAGCACCTGCGCGACCAGCGCATCGGGATACAACGCGATGGGTGCAACCAGTGCGTCCAGCTGATCCGACGACAGCGGCGCCGGCGCCGGACCCTGTGCAGCCGGCGGTGCCGAAGTGGTTTGCGGCGCACTCGTCGCCGGGTACGCCGAAGTCTGAGGCGGAGACGAGTAAGCCGGCGTCGGAGCTTGATAGCTGGCCTGCGCAGGCGCTTCATACGCGGTCTGCGCCACCGGCGGAGCTAATTCTGGCTGCGTCGGGTACGCCGCCCCACTGCTCGGTGGCACCGCAACTGGAGTCGTAGCCGGACGTGTACCCTGCCACGGCGCATGCCTGCCATGGATCCCGTATGTTCCCGACATGGTGTCTCCAAAGGCGTCCCCCGAAAAGTGGAGAACATTGCGAGTCACCGTGTCGAACCGGACGCGATGGCCATGGACCTCACCCTCGATAGGACCCGATTGGAAGGGGCCCTCGAAGTATCCGGTGAGGTGGTTGCCGTATTGTGCGATTTGGACGTGCTTGATCTCAACCGAGCCATCCTTCGTACTCGTGGAGTAAATTGTCCAGTTGCCTTGCACGTCGTCTGGTGGCTGTTGGGCCACTACTGTCTTGCAAAAGAGCAGCGATGCAAAAACAAAACCTGCAAGCCCTAGTGTCGCTCTCATTGTTTTCATAATGTCCTCCTGCTACTACGATTTGAATTTGCGATTTTTTCGTTTCATCCTGTCGCTTCGGGATCATCGCCCCGGTCAGGAATCTTCGTGTTCGCTGCAGGTACTATGCGATTTCTTGCAAGGACGGGGCATCTCACGATAAGAAGTTTTTTCGCTAATGCTGCGGGAGATATGCGAGATACCACTTTTGGCTATGCCAACTGTCAACCGGCATCGAATGCCGGAACTCGGGCGACGAAAGCAGCGGGAGTAACGAAAACGCGGAGGGAAGCCTAAGGCGAAGGCTTAGGTATTGGTTACCCGAGGGACAATGATTCTACGGCGCCCGAAGAAGTAGGCATCGAGCGAGAATGCTCCCGGCCCCAGCAATGTGATCGCAACGACCATAGCCAGCGGGATCAAACCTGCCAGGCCCGTCATCGGAGCGCTCCACTCCGGATGCAGCGAATGGATCGCAACGCCCGCCAGCGCCGAAACGGAACCTGCCAGGGGAGTCAGGAAGCCCACAATAAAGGAGATGCCAATTATCAGCGCGAGCAGGCCCGGAGCCCACGTTCCATTGTTGGAAGTTTGCGGCGCAATCAACCAGGAGATAGCATGCATCACAAGACCTCCCCCGATTGTGACTCGCAAGAGCAACAACCCGGCTCCCGGCAAGCTGCCTGGAAATGTGGAATACAACCGACGCAAGAGTGGCCTCCTCAACTGCTCCGCAATGCCGGAACAACAGACTATCGAGCGTTCGCGGGAGGCGAATCTGCCGGATCTGGGGTTTTGAAGTACTACGAAAGTAATAGTCGGTGATACTCCCGATTGGGAGCCTCAAAGATGAATGATGCCGCGGCGAACGGCAATTGTGATTGCCTGGGTACGGTCGTTCGCCCCCAACTTGGCCATGATATGTTGGATGTGAACCTTGACCGTCCCTTCCGCGATAAACAGTTTTTCGGCAATGTCCCGGTTACGGCTGCCTTCGGCAACCTGCTGCAAGATCTCAATCTCGCGGCTTGTCAGCCCTTCATCGCTGTAGTGGTCGGCAAGCCGCGCCGCTACTTCGGCAGGAATTGCCTTCTTGCCGTTCTGCACTTTACGAATCGCCTCCAGCAAGACCTGCGGCGGCATGCTCTTGACGACGTAGCCTGCCGCTCCGCCTTCGAGAGCTCGCTGCATTTCAACATCACCTTCTGAGGATGTGACTATGATGATCCGAGCTTCTGGAAACTCGCTTCGGATGGTGATCATGGCGTCGATTCCGTTCATGTCGGGCAGTCTTACATCCAGGAGCACGACATCCGGTCGATGCTCCCGAAAGAGTTGAATCGCTTCCTTGCCCGTCGACCCCTGGGCCGCGAGTTTCATTTCAGCCTGACTGTTGATCAGCGCGGCAATCCCTTCGCGCACTAGCGGATGGTCGTCGACACTGAGAACACGGATACACTGAGCATCGCTCACTTGGGTGGCTCCTCGTTAGATTTCGCGATGATCCGCCGCGACCGCCAAGGATACAGTCTGGTCAGCCAACTCCAAAATGCGTTCGAGGAGGCGCGCTCGAATGCCAGCTTGCCCGGAATCCAAAGTCGCACGACGGTTCCCGCCTTGGCCCGACTTAACACCTTGAAGCGGCCGCCAATCCGTTCCGCCCGCTCCCGCATGTTCGTCAAGCCCCAGTGTCCTTCTCTTCCTGACTTCAAGAGTTCTTCATCGATACCGCAACCATCGTCTCGAACCGACACGCGCAAGTTGCGTGTAATGTAGTCCACCTTGACTTGAATCGCGCTTGCTTTCGCGTGTCGAAACGCATTGATCACAGCTTCGCGAACAATAAGGTAGACCTCATCCCGAATCAGTGGTCGCAAGAGCTCGGCTTCTCCCACAGTAATGACTCGAAAGTCAACGTCCGCGGGAAGAGAAAATTCGCCGCGAAGCCGCGAAAGCGCTTCTTCCAGATCGCTCTGCGGCGATGCGGTTGTGCGCAAGGCCAACAGAGTATTGCGCCCTTCCTTGCTCACCTGCGTTAATAACTCCATGCCGCGTTCGACCGAAGGCTTCGCCGGGGAGTCGCTGGGCAAGCGGTGATTCGCAACATCAAAGTGGATGGATGCACTGAAAATTCCCTGCAAGAGGGTGTCATGCAGGTCGCGCGCGATCCTCACGCGTTCCTCAAGGCGGTCATCGAACCGCGCTTGTATGTTGGTCGCCAACCGCCGCACTCGAAGAGCATAGAGCAACCACAGGACTCCAGCCCCCGCCAAAACGCTAAGTGCTCGAAACCATGCGGTCTGAAAGAACGCGGCGAGAATGGTAAAGCGCGCGGTCGCACCCTGTTCGTTCCACACTCCATCGTTGTTCGACGCGATGACATGGAATCGATAGTTCCCAGGCGGCAGATCGCTGTAGAAAGCTCGGCGACGATTCTCCGGATCCTGCCAGTCCGCATCGCGCCCTTCAAGCTTATAGCGAAACTTCACTTTTTCCGGCACTACAAGGCTGAGTGCCGTGTAGTCGATCTCGAGGTCCCGAGTGCGTGCTGGGAGCTGAAGCGTATCGCTCACAGCATACTTTTTTCGGTCTGCAATGATCTGTTCCACAACCACGGGGGGCGCAATGCCGTTCCCGTCCAGATGCTCGGGATCAACCACCTGCAAGATGTTTTCGTTGGCAAACCATAGCTTGCCGTCAGGCGCTCTCGAAACTTCCGGTCGGAAGTTAGTCAGACCGGGCTGCGCGCCGTCGAAGACATCCAAAGTTTTCACTCGCAACTTGAGATCGGGTTCTTGCCACCAGCGTCCCAGTTCAGCGGAATCGATTGCCACGAGTCCGCATTGCGTATCCAGCCAAAGAGAACCCCGGCCATCTCTCACCAGGGTGAACATATCGTCGCAAGGAAGCCCATTGTGAGAATTCAGGGTTTCTACCCTGCCTGTTTTCCAGCGGAACAAGCCTTCTTGCGTTACCCACCACGCCGAACCATCCGCGTCTGCCAACACGTTTCGAACCGAAACATTTCCGGGACGATTTGTCGTCATCATCTCCAACTGACCGCGCTGGTAGCGGGCCAAATTCCCGTTCGATAGTCCCAGCCAGATGCCGTCCTTCGGGTCGGCCGCCAGAGAGAGCACCCGCGGAATTCGTGGCGGCTTGATTTCCTCACGCACTGCCAGGTTCTGGATCCGAAAAAGGGCCGGTTCCGTAGTTGCCACCCAAATGTTGTGATCAACATCTTCGGCAATAGAGGTGACCACTCCAAGGGACCCGCCGTCAGGTTTTTTGATCCAGCGAAATCGAGCGTTCTCGTAGAGCGTAAGTCCGCGATCCACTCCAATCCACACATGTCCACTCTGGTCTTCGAAGAGCGAGGTGATCAACGTGCCCGGCAGCCCTTTTTGTCGACCGATTCCCATGAACTTCCCAAGGCGAAAAACGTCCAACGCATGTATGTTCCCAATCCACACAGTGCCGTCACGGGACGCGAGCACCGAATCAACGTCTTCCGAAGTCAGTCCCTCCCGGATGGAATAGCTCACGACGCGAGTATTGCGAAAGCGGTCGATACCTCTGGAAGTTGCCACCCACAGATCGCCCTCGCGATCCTCATAAAGACCCTGCACTGCATCGCTCGACAAGCCGTCAGGGCTCCCGAAGTGGTCGGCCCGGCCGGCGTAGACCCTGTAAAGTCCATGGTTGGCGGTGCCGATCCACAGGTTGCCTTCGCGGTCTCTCAGCAACGTCGAAACCTGCATCTCGGGACCATCGAGTCCAGGCAAGATAGAATCCCGCCAAACCCCCTCGCGCAATTCCTGGAGTCCGAGTCCTTTCCCCTGTTGCCTCATGCCCACGAGGACCGCACCATCGTTGCCCGGAGCAATCGCGCTCACTCCAGCCAGGCCTTGGACGCGCATCAAGGCTTTGACCGTGTACGTCTTCGCGTCGCCCGCTTTCCACCGGCAAACGCCAACCGAGCTGCCGATCCACAAATTCCCTCGGGCGTCATTGAGCAATGGCTGGGCATAAGCAAACGGAATTCCGTCCGCCGTACCGTGGCACCGCAGTGCGCTGCCCGCCACTTCACAAAGACTGCCCTCCGCGTCCCGCACCTGACTGCGCGTCATCCAGACCTTGCCGTCAGAGTCTTGTACGATGGCCTCGACAAACGCTGGTTCGCCATGCAAAGTGGAAAGCTTACCCTGACTCCAGCGCGCCAATCCTCTCGCAGTTCCAATCCATAGGCTTCCATCGCTTGTGCCCAGCACCGAATGAATTCGGGAACTCGGCAACGCCTCGCCCTTCGGTGGTGTCCAGGGAACGAAACTGATTCCATCAAAGCGCACCAATCCCGCCTCGGTTCCAATCCACAGGTATCCATCTGCGGTCTGCGTGATGGTCTGGGGAGTCCCGCTGAAAACGCCGTCCTGAATGCGCCACGCTGTGTGCGCGTACTGTGAAATTTGGCGGTCCGGAGGGAGTGCTAACGCCAACGAGCAAAAGACTAGCGCGACGACCGCGCGCAGGATCACACCCGCCGAGACGGTTTTCACCACCCCTCGAACAGGAACCAGTCGCAGATGTGTCACGCCGAGCTCTCTGGACTGCAATTGCACCTCGCGCCGCTCCTATTCTCCCGCAACAATCCCTCAACGGCCACCAGAATAAGCCAAACTCCGCAAATCGTATCCTGTGGGCGGTGTCGACGTTTCCTTGCGACTACCTACGAGGCTGGTCAGAAAAGCCTGGTGAATCGGCCCGATCGGCGGGATTTGCCGCAGTAATTTCTTTGTACATTTTGCGTTTCGAAACTCAAAAGACGAACGAAGTTGGACCGCGGGATCGATAACAGGTCCGGAAAATCGGCACTTAGCTCAACGAGCGAACTCTTGAGGTACGCAGAGAGCTGAGCGGCAGACTGGATACAGTGATCAAGGAGATGGGGCGAAACGTGGGAATCGTCTGAGCCGAGCGGCCGGTTAGAGACTCGCACAGGAGAGGTGCTGGGTATGACTAAACCCATTCTGGTCGTAACCAGCCGTTATCCGAAGGAAGTTGAAGACCGTGTCGATCGCCGGTTGGGCTTGCGCGAGATCTCACCGTTGCTCTTGTGTAAGATCCCCCTGAGTTTTGTACCAGAGTTAAGTGCCATCCGTGGGCGTCATTATAGCCCGGTACGGCAAACTGCAGGGATGCGGTGATTCCCGGAGGGTTTGTCGCCAAAGCGGAAGGTATTGTGAAACCTCTAGCGCTTTCCAGGCGCAGCGTCTTTCCGATCGGCCGACTTCACGCCTGTGGATATACAGGGTGACCATCATGCACATTGCTTCTATCGGCCCCGATCTCGGCGGACAACGTATGTGGTAGCAACTCTCGAAACGCGCTGCCGCGACCCGAGACTGTTGTAGAATCACTTAAAGTAAAACTGCTTGTGCGGCCACCTGATTTGGGTCCTTACATTCTGGGCTTCTCGGGTAAACTCAATGCCCCCCGGCGAACCTTTTGCTCGTAAGACGTTGCACGATCCTGACGTGGGTCCACCTCCTGCCCCGGCTCGATCATCTGCGGCAATTGTGTTTGCTCTGCTCATCGGACTCTTCCTCGGAATTTTGTCTGTAGGCTCGGTTGGATGGTTAATGTGGTCGCGAAATTCCGGGCGAGCTCTATTGAGCCACATGTGGTCAGCCGTGACGGGCAGAGCTCTCACTATCGACATGAGTCAGCCCACTGTGGTCGATCGTATTCAGCGGCTGCAGCGGCTTGAGACTGTGGTTTACACCATGGACAAACTGGTAACCGGCGCGAAAGAAAACCCCATCTTCCCGGATTTTCTTGCCGGAGATCGCCTTTTGATGATGGTTCACGGCGAAGTTGTCGCGGGGATTGATTTCTCGAATTTAAAGCCGGGAGATGTCAGCGTGAATGGTACGCAGATTCACCTGCATCTTCCCGCGTCGCAAGTGTTCCAGACTCGGATCGACAGCGCGAAAACCCGCGTGTATTCCAGACAAACTGGGTTGCTGGTGCCCACCGACCCTAATCTGGAAACGCAAGTGCGCCAGGAGGCGGAGCGTGAGCTGCAAGAGGCCGCCTTGGCGGACGGAATTTTGCAAACCGCCCAGAAAAATGCGGCCTCGACCATCGACAGCCTGTTGCAGGGTTTGGGATTCGAAAAAATTGTTTTCGACTAACGTCACTGCCCAGGGCCATGTCAAAGGACGTCTCCTCAATGAAGATATAGAAGATACAAAGTTAGCCGCGCTGCCCGTGATACAAGCCCCATCGACATCCTGACAGTTAGCCTAAGTCGTTCCGCTGTTGTCGGACAGAAGTCGGCTTCAGCGAGGGAGATCGCCAGAGAAGTTCTCGCGCCATCAGCGGTATTGGCCATATAGCTGATGATGTTACGGATGTTGCTGGATTTTCGGCCGACCGGAACCTATCCAAAAGGATGCACTTTTGAACGGTTGTGCTCCACGGTCTCTTCCGGTGCCGCCTGAAAGCCGGTGCCGGACAAGCCTTTTGCTGGTTCTATTAGTGCATAGTTGGTTAATTTAACTTGACATCACATTCGAAAGTGCTAATATCTCGCACCAAGTCGCAAACACTCTGAGCCGCCGCAAGACGACTCTCTCATCAACGAGAGGGCCGCGAGCGATTCACTCGGGGGTCAACCCGCAGCCAGACCGCTGACAGTTTCGACTGCAAGGCAATGCGGGAGCTTAATATGAACGAGAAACGCGGGTCTGTGACCTATCGTCAGGACTGTGCGTTGCACGCTACCTCTTCGATCTTCTGACCTCAAGAGGAAGCTAACCTCCGACACTATCGTCTGAAGAATATTGAGGGTAGTTCTGTCTCCGGCGTGTCTGCCATGGGGCAGGGCGACGGCATTGCACGCCCCGGCGATGCCGCCCCGGGGTAACTCAACCCAAAATCCAGAAGCGGGGTTTCGGAGTTAGTCAAGAGAGAGACGTCACAAGGAGGAATCGTGATCAGCAGAGAGAGATCCATAGCAGCCTTAGCGTTGGCGGTGCTATTCCTCGCTGGAATGGCATTCGCTCAAACCGACCCTGGAGTTCAGAGTGCCAGTCGCGGCACAGGCGCAACGATCATCAATCCGGCGGACGACCCAAATGGCTTCACCGCTTTTTTCGAGGACGGACTCGCTCGCTTTCAGGAAGTGGAAACGGTTTCCAACTCCGCGAACGTTGGCCTCGGACCGCGGTTTAACTCGAATCAGTGCAGTTCATGTCATGCGCAACCTGCGATCGGTGGAACTGGTGCCGCCGTCAATCCCCAATTCCTTTTCGCCAGCAACGGGGTCGCGCCTGGCAGCACGACTCCGTATTTCATCACAGCCAATGGCCCGACCCGCGAGGCCCGGTTTCCGTTCTTCTTCAATCCGAACGGCTCGGCCGACACCAACGCTCCCAATGGCGGAGTGGAAGGCCTGTTCACAGTTACTGGCCGCTCCGACGCGGGGAGCTGTAGCCTGTCGCAGCCGAGTTTCGCCGCAGCCGAAGCAGCCAATAACATCATCTTCCGCATTCCCACCCCGACCTTCGGAGCGGGCTTGATCGAGAACCTCGATGAATCAACCCTTCTAATCAACCAGGCAGCCAATCTCAATAACAACTTCGGCATTGCCGGCACCTTCAACCACAACGGCAACGACGGCACGATCAGCCGTTTCGGGTGGAAAGCGCAAAACAAGTCGCTGCACATCTTTGCCGGCGAGGCTTACAACGTGGAGATGGGCATCACCAACGAGTTATTTCCCAACGAACGCCCGTTGCCTGGGGAAGACGGCAATGGCGGCAGCGGTCTCACTGGGCTACCCGCGAATTGCCTTAACCTTGGCGGCGCCGGTTATCCAGAAGACACGTCCAATCCAAAACAATCGCCGAACGCAGCAGTTCTTGATGACGTTTCGGCGTTTGCCAACTTCATGCGTTTTCTGGCTCCGCCGCCAACGGGTGGAGTCGTATTAAGTGGACAGCAGGTCTCTGAACAGTCGATTGCCACCGGCAGTTCCTTGTTCAATTCGATCGGCTGCGCTACCTGCCACAATCCGACGCCCGGCAAGACGCAGGCATCGGGCTTCGCTCCCGCGTTGAGCGGCGCCCCGGTGCCGGCGTTCTCGGATATCGAGATCCATCACATGGGTACCGGGTTGGCGGACAACGTCTCGCAAGGCACTGCTGGCGGCGACCAGTTCCGCACTGCTCCCTTGTGGGGCCTGGGACAGCGAATCTTCCTGCTGCACGACGGCCGCACCACGAACCTGCTTACGGCCATTCAGGATCATGCGAGCCACGGCAGTGAAGCCACAACGGTCGAACAAACTTTCTTCAGCCTTAACCCCACGCAGCAACAGGAGGTGTTGGATTTCCTCCGCTCGTTGTAATTACCAGCGTTCCTTCTGGCGAGACATGAACGTGTCTCGCCAGTTTTCTCGAAGTTAGAGCGAAATAAGAAAGCAGAAGACGATGGGCGTCTGAAGGGCCGCGACGACTGGCAGCAACTTCACCTGGTTTCGAAGGAGAAATATGCGTTCTCAATTCTCACGTTTCTTGTTTACTCTCGCCTGGTCTTTATCAATCCTGTCCTGTGGCTTAAGACTTGACGCTCAAGATGCGATTAAGAACGGCGGGGATTTCTCCGACAACACGCATCCCCTCACCAAGGTCCCGGAGGGAGTCATCCTGGTAAAGGGCGCATGGTCGAGCGCCAGTGACTCCGTAACTCCTCTGCCCGAAGGCGGGAGCGTAACCAACAACGTCTTCAGTAACCAGTATTTTGGAATAACGTACGCTCTACCTCCGGGTTGGACCGAGAAATATAAAGGGCCGCCTCCGTCCGATAGCGGTCGCTATGTACTGGCCCAGATCGGACCTGCGGACGCATACAAGGGACCAACTCGAGGGAATATCTTGATCACCGCTCAAGACATGTTCTTTACGCCGCTGCCTGTGGCCAACGCTTTCGAACTCATCAATTACACGAAAGACAATCTGCAGTCATATTACAAAGTGGAACTCCCGCCGACTGAGCTCAAGATCGGTGGCCACGCCTTCCGCTTTTTTGCCTATGAGTCTCCAGTAGCTGAGCTGCACTGGTATGTCGCCGCTACTCAGATCCGATGTCATGCGGTGGAAATTGTGCTAACCAGCCGGGACACGAAACTGCTGGAGAGCTTGCTCCTGGACATGAATAAGATGAAGGTGCCCGAGGAAGCCGATCCCACTGCGGGGACGGGCGGAGGCGCGGTTCCGGTGTGCGTCAGGGATTACGCCCGCGACGAGAACGTGATTGCGCGGGTTGATCCGGTCTTTACCGAGAAGACGTTTAACCCGGTAGCCGTCCGGATCATCATCGATAAAGAAGGCAAGGTTAAACACATCCACTTTCTCAGCGCATTTCCTGGCCAGGCAAAAGCCATCACCGATGCCCTCAAGCAATGGAAGTTCAAGCCGCTCGTGCAAGATGGGCATCCGACTGAAGTGGAAACCGGCATTATGTTCGGGCGAGTGTCCCGTCCGGCGATATCCCCGGCAAGCGGAATAACGGAATAAGTCTGGAACCGACAACTTACGACCAGATTACATACATCAGATGACTTACATAAGATCCAGAACGCTCTTGGTTTGTGGCGGCCTCATTGGTCTTTGTTCCATGGTGGCGGCAGACACCATCATTGGCTCGGTGCACAATCGCACCCGCGGCCAGCTCGCGGCTGGCGACGAAGTCATTCTTCTTCGGCTCGATCAAGCTGATCCGAACCACGTTGGTTTGAACCGAACTGATCCGAATGCGGGCATGCAGGAGGAAGCACGCACCAGCACGAACTCGGAAGGTTGGTTTGCGCTGAGTGTCCGATATCCCGGTTCGCCGCATCTGGTGCGTGTGGTTCACCAGGGCGTCAACTACGATCGTCCGGCCTCCGTAGGTGAGGCGATCTCCGTCGATGTATTCGATGCGGCCGTCACGGTGCAAGGCATAACCGGCAGCATTGAAATCATTCGCATCGGAAGCAACGGAAACCTGCTGCATGTCTCCGACATGATCGAGATCAAAAATGATTCCAGCCCACCGTTGACGCAGTCCGGCGACCGTACATTCGAGGTTTACCTGCCCGCCCAAGCGACGATCGATTCAGTCTTGGCCGCAAGTTCGGCCGCCAGTCCAGTTGCTAATCAAGGAAGAACCGCCGCGCTGATTTCTACAATACCCGTCCCCGGTGAGCCTGGGCACTACACTGTGAACTTTCCCTTGCGGCCGGGAGCCACAAAGTTCGCATTCAATTACGATCTACCCTACGATGGCTACGCCACATTTCGCCCCAAGAACCTGTATGCGCTGCAGCAGTTGGCAGTGATGATTCCGCCGACTATGAAATTCACGTCGCGGTCCACCGCTTTCCAAGTGCTTCGAACGGGCAACGATCGTTATCAAGTAGAGGCTGCCAATGTCCTCAAAAAAGGGGACGGGCCCGGGTTCGAAATCTCGGGAGTTGGCGAGCTTCCCGCGTTGCAAGCGGAGGCTCAATCTCCAACCAAGCCACAGATCGCGGATCAACCGACTCCTGCGGCCCCGGCCAGTTCCCGCGCTCCAACTCAAAACGCGAACGGTCTGGATACGGCAGTTGCTCCCGGGATTCTTGCTGGGTTGCCGCGAATGCAATCGCGGCTGCTGTGGGTGTTGATGGGCGCGAGCGTTGTCGTGCTTGGTGCCTGCGGTTTCTTGCTCTGGCACAGGGAGCGCCTCGCCGGCAACAAAACAATGAAGATCGTGCAACAATCCCAACACCGCGAGGAAAGGACGGTATCTCTGGCAGACGCTTTACAAGGAGAGTTGCTTCAGCTTGAAATCGACCGGTCGCTCGGCACCATCACTGTGGAAGAGTACGCTACTGCCAAAGAAGCTCTGGAAGGAACCGTCAAGCGAGCATTGGCCCGCGCCGGAGGTAGGTAATTTGAAATACCTTTTACTGGTTCGCGACGATCGAACCAAGAATGAAGTCTCGGTGGTGCCTGAACTCTCGCAATCAGATAGGTGGGGCGCGGCACTCAATCCTTAAGTTGATTGGCGTTTGTCAATGGGTCCAGCGCGGTCAGAAATTCCGATATTCGCATGCCGGAGTCCAACATCCGAATAAGATCAGCGGGCGTTATACCTTGGCGCCCGGCAATCTTTAGGACTTCAACGATGGCGCCTTCTATAAGCTCCCGGCTGGGCTCCGCGGACTGCCCAATATTGATCATAGGCCGCCTTTAGCAACATCGTTGTGAAAAAACGCCGGATGCCTCCACGTTCACTCAGGACGTTCGAAGCTTGTTGAATCGAGTCTTCGAGTTTCGGAACATCCGGCTCCTCGAACTGAGAGTGCATTCAGGCCAGTGTGGTCGCCTTTAACAAACCCACTCGAAAGATAAATGATAAAAGTACGCTAGCGTACAATAGGGACAATCCAAATCCAGCAGATACTGTATTACCAATTGGTAAATAGGGCGTGATTCTCAGTCGGTCTGCAGAAAGGTCGCCGCGAGGTTGTGTTTTGGCGAGTACCTTACAGATGAAACCGAGAACCTCGATCGAGAATAACGCCACAGCACCAATTGCCTTTCGGGGTGTGTCTTCGCCGAGGACGAACAGCGGGCACGAACGGTTTGGGGGTTACGCCGGGCTCCAACCCGGGATATACTGTACGTAGCTACTATGCGCTCAAACGGATACATTCCGCTTTTTCAGGCCTGCTGGATTGAGGGACGCGCCTGTCCGCGCCGGTACCTCTCCTTGCTGCCTTCGCACGCGCGCGCCAATCTCTTTGGCGACTAACTCTCTCTTCGTTGCTTAGCTAACCGCGATTTCGCTTTTCGCTCTTTGCCAACGCGAGACCTCTCCGTGGACGAATGCGACACTCGCTCAAGAGCCACTGAGAACTGAAACCCGGAATTTAGAACTATCTGGAGGACTCCATGACCACCAAGACTTTGACTGCCGGCCCCAAACTCAAGACTGCGATTCCCGGACCTAACGCCAAGCGCATTCTTGCGGGCGACGAAAAGTATATTTCACCTTCTTATACGCGCTCTTATCCGATGGTGGCCAAACGCGGCCGCGGCATTGTGGTCGAAGACGTGGATGGCAATGAATTCTTCGATTTTTCCGCGGGCATTGCCGTGGTTTCGACCGGCCATTGCCATCCGGACGTGGTTGCGGCGATTCAGAAGCAGGCGGGCGAACTGATCCACATGTCAGGCACCGACTTCTATTACGAAGGCATGGTGACGCTGGCCGAGCGGCTTTCGAAGATCGCGCCGATGCCGGGACCGCACAAGTTTTATTACGGGAACTCCGGCGCCGAAGCCATTGAGTGCGCTTTGAAGCTGGCACGCTATCACACTAAGCGGCAACACATCATCGCCTTTCTGGGTGCCTTTCACGGACGGACCATGGGCGCGCTCTCGTTGACGGCCTCGAAGCCGCAGCAGAAGCGGCGCTTCTCGCCGATGGTGCCGGGTGTTACCCACGTGCGTTATCCCGACGTGTACCGGGGCTGCGTGGCCGGTTCGCAGGATCCGGAGAAATTTGCGCTCGGCTGTGCTCGATACATCGAAGACAAGCTGTTCAAGACCGTGCTCGCGCCGGAAGAAGTGGCGGCGATTTTTGTCGAGCCGATTCAGGGTGAAGGCGGATACGTGGTCGCTCCCACAGTCTTCATGCAGGAACTGCGCCGCATCTGCGACAAGCACGGCATCCTGCTGGTGGTGGACGAAGTGCAGAGTGGCATCGGCCGCACGGGCAAATGGTTTGCGGTCGAGCACACCGGCGTGCATCCCGACATCGTTTGCATGGCGAAGGGCATTGCCTCCGGGATGCCGCTCGGCGTCACTATGAGCAAGGCCGACATCATGGACTGGGTACCCGGCTCGCATGCTTCCACCTTTGGGGGGAATCCGGTCTGCATTGCCGCCGCGCTGGCTACGCTCGATGTGATCGAGAAAGAAGGGTTGCTCAGGAATTCGCAAGAGGTCGGCAATCACATGATGAAGCGCATGGCTGATTGGCCGAAGAAACACAAGATTGTCGGCGATGTTCGCGGGCGCGGCCTGATGATCGGCGTCGAGATCGTGAAAGACCAGACGACCCTCGAGTACGGCAACGTTGAACGTGATCGGATCGTGCAGCAGGCGTTCCAACGCGGCGTTCTTTTTCTAGGCTGCGGTCCCAGCACGATTCGCATTGCGCCGCCGCTCATCGTCACCAGGGATGAAGCTGACGTTGCAGTCGATGTGCTGGAAGAGTCGATCGCGAGCGTTGAAAACCTGGATCATTGAGATTGGATCAATAAAATTGGCCATTGAAATTAAGTCGTTGAACCTACATCATTAGAAAACGAAAAGACTCGTGATTGCCGAGGTGCCCCATGTCGAGCGGAACCGTCGAATCGATTCATATCGCCGCTACCGCGCAGGGGACGCCGCAATCTGTCGGTCAGGCGACCGCGATTCCGGGCGCGGGTCTAGAGGGTGATCGGTACGCGCTCAAACTGGGCACGTTCTACAAGCCTAAGCCGGATTTCGAGCTCACGCTGATTGAGGCGGAGGCGATTGAGGCGCTGCAACGCGACTATCACTTCGAATTGCCTGTTGGCGAAGCTCGCCGCAACATCGTGACTCGCAATGTGCCGCTGAATCACCTGGTGGGCAAAGAGTTTGCCATCGGGGAGGTGCGCATCCGCGGCATTCGCTTGTGCGAGCCTTGCGAACACTTGGAGAAACTGACCGGGAAGCCGGTCATCAAAGGCTTGTTGCACCGCGGGGGATTGAGGGCGCAGATTCTGACACCAGGGACGCTTCACGTCGGGGACAAAGTCACCGTGATCTCATAGAGAGGCGACTGGCCGCGTCGTGCGAAAAGGATAGAACGAATGAGCGACACGACACTGCGCGAACTTGTACATGGCAAGGGCGCCCACGTGGACCCGGCCGCTTGCGTCGAAGATGTTTCCGCCGAACTTGCGGCTCGGACCTTGGCGGGATCTCCGCATTCCATCTGGCAAATCGTGGAGCACATGAACTACTGGATGGACTATGACCTCGGCAAGCTCGCCGGCGAAAATCGTCCTTATCCGGAGAAGGCGATTGAAAGCTGGCCGGAGAATCCGCATTCAACCGCTAACCATCAGACGGCCGATCAGCAATGGCAGGCAACCACTCGCCGCTTCAGCGATCTGCTGGCGCGGCTTGCACATTTCGCGGAATCCGATAACACGACGTTGGCGCGAAAGGTTCAGAAATTGGATTCCGATCAGTCTGCTCATCCGTCCACTTTTCACGCCATGTTGTGGCAAATTGTGGCTCATAACAGCTACCACACGGGCCAGATTGCGCTGCTCCGCCGACAGTTTGGGGCGTGGCCTCCCCGGCGCGGTGGTGACACCTGGTGAAGTTAGCAAGGGTGGGAGCGTCAAATTGTACCGGACGCGCCGTGACCACCATCACATGATGGACTGGCGTTTCAAACTAGGGTAAACATGGAGCCTTCCATGTTCGCGGGGCGCCTGACGCAAGCGACGCTGCACATACTCGATTGGCTGGCGGCGAAAATGCTTTCGCCGGAGGAGATGCCCGTGCATCAGCGCACCGGCCGTCGCGGGGAGGAAGACGCCTACTTTTATCTTCGCCGCCGTGGCTACACGATCATCGCCCGCAACTACCGGTCCCCTCATCATCGCGGTGAACTCGATCTTGTCGGGTGGGAGCGCGACGTCCTGTGTGTGATCGAAGTGAAGACCCGGACGACGCGTGATGTCAAACCTGCCGAAGCCGCCGTAGATCGCGATAAACAAAGGGAGCTATCACTGGTTGCCCGCGACTTTGTGCGTCCCATGTCCCCTTCGTGCCAGTGGCGGTTCGACGTGCTCGCCGTATACTATGAGCGGGGCCGACCTTCATTCGAGCTGTTTCAAAATGCGTTTCCCATATCGTACAATCGGGGATTCCGAGACTCATACTGAAAGGAATTAGTACGTGCCTGAACTGAGAAAAGACCCCATCGTGGGCCGGTGGGTGATTATTTCCACGGATCGCGCCAAGCGTCCGACCGACTTTGCCCGCGACGCTGTCAAGATCAAGGGTGGATTTTGTCCGTTCTGTTATGGCAATGAAAGCAAGACGCCGCCGGAGATTCTGGCATACCGGCCAAGCAGCAATGGCAATACTCCGCAGAAAGACAGTCCAGGCTGGTCGGTGCGTGTCGTTCCCAACAAATTTCCGGCACTGGGGATCGAAGGCAGCTTGAATAAGCAGGCCGAGGGCATGTTTGACAAGATGAATGGCATCGGCGCCCACGAAGTGGTCATCGAAACGCCGGACCACCATGCCACTCTGGCGTCGCTTTCGTCGAAAAAAATCGAAGACGTTTTATGGGCTTTCCGTGACCGCATACTCGATCTCAAGAAGGACCGGCGCTTCAAGTACATTTTGCTCTTCAAGAATCATGGGGAAGCAGCCGGCGCCTCGCTCGAACACTCGCACTCGCAACTGATCGCCTTGCCGATTGTGCCCATTTACGTGGTGGAGGAGTTGCAGGGAGCGAAGCAGTATTACATCTACAAAGAACGTTGCGTTTTCTGCGACGCCATCCGGCAGGAAATTGATAATGGCACGCGGGTCGTGGCAGAGAACGAGGATTTTCTTACGCTCGCCCCATATGCTCCGCGCTTTCCGTTTGAAACCTGGATTCTGCCCAAAACCCACGAGTCGGCGTTCGAGAACTCGTCGTCGCACATGTTTGAAAATCTCGAAGCAACTGCTGATGAAAGCGGATCGCGTGCTCGACAATCCACCTTACAACCTGGTGGTACACACAACGCCGGCGCAGGATCCAACGAACGAGTATTACCACTGGCACATCGAATTCATGCCGAAATTGACCAAGACGGCGGGATTTGAATGGGGAACCGGCTTCTACATCAATCCCACGCCACCGGAAGAAGCGGCGAAGTTTCTGCGCGAAGCGAGCGTGGAAGATGTGGCGCCGAGTGCGACGGGAGCGCGTTAGGAGCGCATTGCCTATCGCAAAAGTAGGCAGTGTCAGGGCAGAGAAGTGAATGCTCGTTCAACAAAATCATATTGCGGATATTCGGAAGCAATTACGCTCATTCTCGCTTTCACAGCATCACCTCGAACCCAAACCGCAACCTCACTAAATAGTTCCGCACGCTCTCCCCAGAACGCGGTAGCGTGGTGATTTGGAAGTAGAAAGTCGGTTTCTGCTATGAACCTAGCCAAATTCAGTCGTGCATTCTCTGTTTCCAGCGCAAGCCAAGCATCGAGATACGGTGACAAACAGAAGGCGGCCTGAGCGATTCCGCAAAGCCAATCCTCGATTTCATCACCGAAATGATCGCGTGGTTCCTGGTTGAGAAGACACGTCCAGAGTGCCCGAAAGAAGTGTTCAACAGCTGACTGTTCTGCGTCCGGCCAATACCGCCATTCGCCGTGATACAGCTTGTTGAAAATGATTGGTTGGTCTGCGAACTCCTCGCCGTACTTTGCAGCCAACTCGAAAATGCGTGGCAGGAAATGCTTGAAATCGTCAACATCTCCCCAAACGAATAAAGCGTCGGTAGCATATAGCTCCAAGTCTTCCGCTCTCAGTTCTCGTAGTGAATTCTTATGGAGCCGTTTCTCGTCTTCCGGGCTATGGCAACACGTACAGGCATTCGTGTCGCGACGAAGAGGGTAAGACGCAAACGTGGCATACAAGTTCTCGATAGCAGTTCGAAGTTCAGCGGTTTGTTCCACGCCCTATTTTACGTGCCGGCTGGATAGTTATTTCAAGAAGGCGATTGGTTCATTGATCAGCGTGGGGCGATATGATGCTCGCCGAACGGCACGGTTATCCCTGTGTTCGGTCGAGAACTTCTGCGTGCCACGCCATCTGAATTGCTTCCAGCTTGGCTTCGTTCGACTTCGCAGGATCGTCTTTGAAGCCGGGGAGCGCGATCACATATTTGTGCAGGTCGGTAAAGCGGACTGCGAGTGGGTCGATCTCGGGATGGGCTTCAGAGAGCAGAATCCCGATATCTTCAGGATCGCTCCAGGTGAGTTCTTTTGGCATGGTAAACCCCGCTTTTCGTCTTTCGCTGTTCGCGATTCGCTTGGTTCGATTTCGCTGTCGTTCATCGCAGGCAAACCGCGAACGACGAACACCGAACAGCCAGTTCTTAATGTTCTTCCGAGACGTAATTCCGGTTCCACGCCGGAATCTCGACGACCAGTTTGCCCGGCTTCTTGATTACGGTCTGGCATCCGAGCCGCGAGTTTAACTGAAGATCGGCGGCCATGTCGAGCTTGTCAGCTTCATCATCGTCCATTTCCGAGATGAGGTCCGCGCCTTCTTTCACCCAAACGTGGCAGGTTGTGCAGGCGCAGTTTCCCCCGCAAGCGTGGTCGAGGTGAATGCCGAAATTCAACGCCACATCGAGCAACGACTCTTCCTTGCCATGGTCTTTGTAAGGCAGTTTGCCGTGCTCGAAGGTCACCGTCTTGCCTTCGGGAAGAAAAGTGACTTCAACTGTGTTTTCGTTATTGTCGACGGGGGGAGCATCCATGGTGCTAGCTCCGGTGCCCTGCGTTTTATCTTCTGACATAGAATCCTCTATTCAAAATCTGCTTTCGCTACGGGATGGCCAGCCTGCGGGCCCTCCTCGATGTCGGTATCGTCCATCGCTTTTCCTTTGAGCGCAGTCGCGACGGCGGTATCCATCATCAACTCCGCCAAATGCATCGTGGCATGGTTTAGCGCATCAAGCGCCTCGCGAATCGCGTGATAGTCGTCGCCATCTTTTACTTTAATCAGGGATTTTTCGAGCTTCGCGATGTTACTATGATCTTCGCTCGTGAGTTCCTGCCAAGCTGGACTCTTCTTGCCTTTTGCGAGCGCTGTCAAGATCGTGTCTGCCTCACGCCGCGCTTCAATCACCTGACGCTGGCGGAAATCCTCTTCGGCATAGTCGATCGATTCCAACAGCATGTGCTCAACTTGTTCGTCGGTAAGGCCGTAGCTGGGCTGGACGTCGATTTCTGCTTCTCTTCCGCTGCGCTGCTCGCGGGCCGAGACGCGTAGGATGCCGTTGGCGTCGATCAGAAATTTCACTTCAATGCGCGGCATTCCGGCAGGCATGGGCGGAACGCCCTTCAGATCGAAGCGCGCCAGGGACCGGCAATCCCGCGCCAGTTCGCGTTCGCCTTGCAACACGTGAATTGCGATGTTGGTTTGGCCATCCACCTGGGTCGTGTAGTACTGTGTCGCCGACGCGGGCACCGTCGAGTTGCGCAGAATGATCTTGTCGGTCACCCCGCCCGCCACTTCGATTCCCAAAGACAGAGGAGTCACGTCGAGCAGCAACATGTCTTGCGTGATTTCGGAACCGCCGCCGAGAATATTTGCCTGCACCGCCGCGCCGAGCGCCACCACTTCGTCGGGATTCAGATCCGTGTGCGGCAAGCGTCCGAAGAGATCCTGCACCAGTCGCCGCACTTTGGGGATGCGCGTCGAACCTCCAACCAGCACGACTTCGTCGATTTGTTCCGGCTTCAGGCCCGCGTCTTTGAGGGCCTGCTTGCAGGGGCCGATGGTGCGGTCGAGGATTGGCTGAATCAACTGCTCGAACATCTCGAGTGAGATTTCGCGCTGATACTTCTTGCCGTTGGGCAAATCGACATCGAGCTTCGCCGAAGGCTGCGAGGAGAGCGCAATCTTGGCTTCAATCACCGATTTGCGAATGCGGGCAACGGCTTCACCGTTTCGCCGCGCATCTTTACGCAAGTCGATTCCGAGATCGCCGCGAATATCGTCGAGGGCGATGGCGATCAGCAGATTGTCGATGTCGTCCCCGCCGAGATGGGTGTCACCGTTGGTTGCGATCACCTCGAAGATGCCGTCATGCAGCTTGAGAATCGAAATGTCGAACGTGCCGCCGCCCAGGTCGTAGACCACCACGATGCCGTGTTTCTTCTTGTCCAGACCGTAGGCGAGCGATGCTGCCGTCGGTTCGTTCACCAGACGCAAGACATTCAGCCCGGCGATGCGGCCGGCATCTTTCGTGGCCTGCCGTTGCGCGTCGTTAAAGTAGGCGGGGACGGTAATGACCGCTTGGGTTACGGGTGCTCCGAAAAAACGCTCGGCATTGCGCTTGAGTTGACGCAACACCAGCGCCGAAATCTCGGGCGGGGTGTAGGTGCGCTCGCCAATCTTGATGCGCAACACCTCTCCCGGCTGAAGATCGTCCGCCAGGTGGAACGGAAATAGTTTGAGTTCGTCGAATATATCTTCGAGGCCGCGGCCCATCAATCGCTTGATGGAGTAAACGGCGCGTTCCGGCGTTTCGATCAGATACCGTCGCGCGGCGTTACCGACGATGACTTGATTGTTCTCGTCGAGCGCTACTACGGAGGGGACAAGGTTCAGTCCGTCTTCGCCGGGGATGACGACCGGGGTATCCCCCTGCATGTAGGCCACGAGCGAGTTCGTGGTGCCGAGATCGATGCCGACAATGTAATCAGAAGCCATTTTGTAATTTTGTAATCGGGTAATTTGGTAATTTGAAGGCGATCGGCCTCGGCGGGTAGATTACAACATTGCCCGATTACCAAATTACAAAATCCTATTCCATTGCCTCATTCACGTCGCGTACTAGGTTGCGGACATAATTTCTGCGGTTCAGCACATCCAGCATCCGGGCGAGGATTTTCTGGCGGTCGGCTTCGGTTCCATTGCTTTCGGATTGTTGGTCCACGCACTGGTCCCACTTGCTCCATTCGGTCTTGAGTTCGCTGAAGAGCGCGTCGAACTTTTCTTCGAGGGAAAGCTTGGCTTTGCCGATTTCCTCCAGTAAAGCGGGATCGTCTTCGCCCATCTTTTTCTGGGTGCGCAGTTCTTCCAGATGCATGTTGAGTTCAAAAACTTCTTCCAGAAGATCGGGGGGAACGACCTGCTTCTTCAGTTCTCCCGTGGCGCGGGCCTTTTCCGTCGCCTGTTTCGATTGCTCTTCTAATTCCACGCCTTCGAGGCGCAACAGATACTCGGTGCGCTTGATCGGATCTTTCAGCGTGCGGTAGGCGTCGTTGAGCATGGAGCTTTGTTCCAGGCTGAAGGCACGTTCTTCGGGATTCGCCTGCGCAAACAGGTCAGGATGGAGACGGCGGCTTAGCGCGTAAAATTCTTTTTCCAGTTCGGCCGTGTCCAGGTTGAGCTTGCGGGGGAATCCAAAAAAGGTGAAATAGTCGACTGGAACTGGCGGCTGCACTTTGCCGCACGAACTGCAGAACTGAGCCGCGCGCGTCGTTCCGCACGACCAGCAACTGGCGGTTGCCTCTCTGGGGCCTTGTCCCGGGAGGATCAACGACGATTTGGATTCTGCATTTGGCATACAAAATTTAGGGCGAGCGCGCGGCCCGCCCTCTGACGGGCTAAACGCCCGCCTCTCCACTTAGCTTCCGATTGTAACTTCCCACTACGAGAAAGAGCTGCCGCAGCCGCAGGATTTCGTCGAGTTTGGATTCACGAACACGAATCCTTGCTGCATCAGGGTTTCCTGGTAGTCAAGAGTCATTCCGTGCAGATAGATGAAGGATTTTGGATCCACAAAAACCCGCACATCTCCGAACTGAAAGACACGGTCGCGCTCGCGCGGTTGCGTATCGAACCGAATGTTATAACTCAGTCCCGAGCAACCTCCACCTTGCACGCCCAAGCGAAGTCCACCTTGCTCCGGCGAAATGTTTTCCTTCAGTATCGCGGAGCGAATCTTCTTGAGCGCGTTGTCGGTCACCTGGATGCCCTTGGCCGAGGCCGTGGGCGGGGCAGGTGGCGCTACGGTTTTGACTGTGTCTTCCATAAAAACTCTTAGGCGCGGTTCGTTGTTCGCTTTTCGCCGGTCGCTTCTCCGATCGGAGGTGGACAATCAACCGGCGAACGACGAGTAACGAACAGCGAACTACGGTCTTACTGTGCCGCTCGCACTTCCACTGGTTTCACGGATTCCTGCTTCTTTTTCCAGTCTCCAATTGCCGCTCGGATGGCATCTTCAGCCAGCACCGAGCAGTGAATCTTCACCGGCGGCAGGGCCAGTTCTTTCACGATCTCGGTGTTCTTGATCGCGAGGGCCTCATCGACGGTCTTGCCCTTGACCCACTCGGTCGCGAGTGAAGACGATGCAATCGCCGAACCGCAGCCGAAGGTCTTGAACTTTGCGTCTTCGATGACGTTGGTCTGCGGATTGACCTTGATCTGCAGCTTCATCACGTCGCCGCACTCGGGCGCCCCGACCAGGCCGGTGCCCACGTCGGCATCCTTTTTATCCATGGAGCCCACGTTGCGTGGATTGTTGTAATGGTCGATTACCTTATCGCTGTATGACATTTTTCTTCACCCCTTCTTGGAAACCCCACGTTGATTTTTTAGCCGCTACCCAAGCAGCCGGCTTTTTCGCGGGCGAGGGCGCCCGCGCTACATTAATGTGCTTCTGCCGCCCACTTTACACTTTTCAAGTCCACGCCCTCTTTCGCCATTTCGTAAAGCGGTGAAAGCTCGCGCAAACGCGCCACGGTTTCAACCACGCGGTCGGCCACGTAATCGACCTCGGCTTCGGTGTTGAAGCGTCCGATGCCGAAGCGGATCGAGCTGTGCGCCAGATCGTCACCGGTGCCGAGCGCCTTCAATACATAAGATGGTTCAAGTGTCGCGGAGGTGCATGCCGATCCGCTTGAAACTGCGATATCGTTGATGCCCATCAGCAGCGACTCGCCTTCCACGTAAGCAAAGCTGATATTCAGGTTGCCGGGGAGGCGATGCTCCATGGAGCCGTTGATGTAAACCTCGTCAAGGCGGCTCATGATGCTGTCTTTCAGTCGGTTGCGCAGGCCCGCCATTTTGCAGGATTCCTGGGGCATCTCTTCCTGTGCGATGGCGCAAGCCTTGCCGAGGCCAACAATGCCGGGAACATTCAGCGTTCCAGAACGCATGCCGCGCTCGTGGCCGCCACCATCAATCTGCGCCACCAACTGCACGCGGGGATTCTTGCGGCGGACATAAAGAGCGCCCGCGCCTTTCGGCCCGTAGAGCTTGTGTCCTGTAATCGAAGCGACGTCAATGTTCATCTTGTTCACGTCGATCGGAACCTTGCCAATTGCCTGCACCGCGTCGCTGTGGAAGACCACGCCGCGTTCGCGACATAGTTTGCCGATTTCCGCGAGCGGTTGCAGTATGCCGATTTCATTGTTGGCCGCCATGATCGTGACCAGAATCGTCTTGTCGTCCATGGCGCGCTTCAGGTCGTCGAGGTCGATCAGCCCATCCTTCTGCACCGGCAGATAGGTCACGCGAAAGCCGAGTTTCTCAAGATGCTTGCAGGTATCGAGCACCGCTTTGTGTTCTGTGACCTCGGTGATGATATGGTTGCCCTTTTCGCGATACATCTCGGCCACACCCTTGATGGCGAGGTTGTCGCTTTCAGTGGCGCCTGAGGTGAAGACGATCTCTTTCGCGCTCGCGCCAATCAGCTTGGCGATGCGTTCGCGCGACAACTCGACCGCTTCTTCCGCCACCCATCCAAAGGGGTGATTACGGCTGGCGGCGTTGCCGAACTTTTCCATGAAGTAGGGCAACATTTCTTCTAGAACTCGCGGATCCATCGGCGTGGTAGCGTGATTATCCATGTAGATGGGAAGCTTGATCCCGTTGGGAGCCACGTGCTGTTCCGCCTGGGTTGCCTTATTGCCATTCGTGCTCATGATTGCTTTTCTCCTACCCAGCCCCTGAAGGGGCGATAATTTTTGCCGCTTACGGCATCGCTGAAGCGATGCCCTGATACAAACCTGCTCACGAAATCGTTACCAACTCCACCGGCTTTCTGGCCTCTGGGTTATTGACCTGTAGAACTTCCGGCTCTTCTCTCATCTGGGAAATTTTGATGTTCTTCAGCACCTGCTCGATGCTTTCATTCACTTTGCGCAAGGGCTCACGAATCGTGCAGCGATCGCTCTGTCCGCATTCGCCGCGCACGGTTACACATGATGTGATGAACAGAGGGCCATCGATGGCCTTAATTACTTCGAACGCGGAAATCATTTTCGGATCGCGCGTCAACGTGTAACCGCCGTTCATCCCGTGCTGCGACCGTATCAGCCCGACCTTCGCGAGGCGTTGCAGAATTTTTGCCAGCGCTTCCTGCGGAATGCCGTAAGCCTCGGCCACGTCTTTGGCGCTGCATGCGCCTTGATCGGCGTGTTCGGCCAGATGCTTCATGGCCATGAGGCCGTAGTCCGCTTTTTTAGTCAGTTTCAGCATTGGGCAAATACCGACTTATATGGTCGGATTCAAATCCGACTGTTTCGGTCGCACTTCAATACTAAACGCAGCTACCGATTCGCGCAAGGGTCGGCATGGAATTGATTGATTTTGGGATCGAACGGTAAGTATTGGGCGGTAAACGGGTTAGTGGGGAGCCAGAAACGCCGGCGGAGAATGGCCAAGGATCCGCTAGCGCATCAGGATGACAGCAACATTTGGCTTTGTGGTTCAGAGTTCCAAGTCCATGTTCGAGTTGCGAGAATAATAATAACGAAGTTGTTATTGATGATTGCTGCTAGCAGGTGCCGTCCACGTGGGAGCTGTGAGTTCCATTTGCCAGATTGGCCCACCCTCGAAAAGCTGCCCTGCGAACTTGACGACTTGAGGAGGAGCGCCTTCGAGAATCGAGACCTCGATATCGGCCGGTTGCTTTCCTACCAGAGGAGCCACCTTTCCGGCAATTCCCCCAATATCGATTTTCAGCACATAGTGTTTTGCCTCGTACTTGGAGTTGCCAATCCAGAAGGGGTCTTTCGTACCAGTCGGAGTTATGTTGATTCGAACGATTCGTGGTTTCGGAGTCGTTACGAGCATAGACACGGTGGTTTTGGGCGAGCCCGGTTTCAAGTTTTCCAAGAGAGTGAAGAGAATGCCGTTGGAGAGATCGGTCGGTAGATCCATGTGCTGTTTGATTACTTTGTCATGTTCCTTGTCATCCTGGGTGCGGACCTCGACCTGGCCTCGCAGGCAGTCCATGACCAGATCTACGGGATTCGGAAACGAAGGACCGTGCTGTATCAAGTGGTAGTTCAGCACCCGAAAGCTCTTCGACTGAGAAAAGACGGCCGTCTCTTCGTAGATGGAACCGTCCTTGAAGTGAAATTGAGTCTTAGTGGTGACACGACCGCCGCTGACCACCTGTGCGGATTCCCCGTCGGCAATCAGGGTTCCGTCGTGGGTTCGCAATGAGAGAAAACCGCGAAGGGCGCCCTGGTGGTGTCGGACGAGTACGTCGTCCGCGTGCAGGATGGAAGGTGCTAGCAGGCTGACAATGGCCAATCCAGCATAAAGTGCGAGGCGGCCGGTTGCCGTCTTCATTAGGGGATGATTTTTCTGGCTCAATTAGTTTCTCCGTTGCAACTTTGCTCGTTGGTGCAGTTCAATCGCGCCCGCTCGATTTAGACAGGTTTGGTTAGAGTGTTAATAAGGTGCAACGGTTGTAAGCGGGCAAAGCAGGCGCCCACGAAACCGCTCAATGAGCGTTTTGGCGTGGTGAACAACTATCGGTTTCGGTCGAAGTCCTATCGAGTGTGGGATTATCTCGGCGCTTGCTGCGGGTTGGCAGATTCCGGACGCGCGATTTTCTCGATGACCCGCAATCTCTGGTTTTTCCCGTAGTCATCCAGTAGATGCGCATTGTTGCCGACGATGGCTAGTTTCGTCGGCCCGTGCAGCGTCACTTTCAACAACTGGCTCCGTGTGAGAACGGGGCCGAGGACGTAGATTGTGTCGTTGGTTT
>JBEKLO010000078.1:0-28171 GCA_050010155.1 Terriglobales bacterium | reverse complement strand
ACGCAGTCTTCGATGGTGACGCCGTCAATTGGAATAAAAGGGACAACATCGGCCGCTCCCATGCGTGGGTGAGCGCCTTGATGCTTGGTGAGATCGATCAACTCGGAGGCTTTGCCTACGCCGCGAATCGCGGCCTCCTGAATGGCTTCGCGTTCGCCGACGAGGGTGATCACGCAGCGGTTGTGGTCGGAATCCATCTCACGGTCGAGGAGATAGACTCCGGGAATCTTCATGGCTTCGATAATGGCATCGACTTTGGCCGGATCGCGGCCTTCGGAAAAATTAGGAACACATTCGACAAGAGTGCTCGGCATCGCCAGTAAGGATAACGGGCGGTGGACGGGTTGAGCAACTGCGGCCCTTAGCGATTTGACAAGCTGCGCGCGTAACAGGCAGACTGCCAGTCACACTCTGACTATGCGGTGTGCTCCTCGACTCTCCGGCCGCGGTTTTACTTGACGATAGTCCCGCCTAAAACGTCCGTTGGCCGTTTCCCTGCTTGTTTCTGAGTAATCTTGTCGAAAGGATACGTCATGCCGCATCGCTCTCTGCTCGCCTCGTTGCTTGTGTTGTCATCACTCCACGCGCTGAGTCCACATGCGTTCGCGCAAAACGAACGCCACTTTCAGTTTCACTACACATTCACGGTTCGGAATGTGAGCCCCGGCGCGCAGGTACGGGTTTGGATTCCGCTCGCTCACTCCGATTCCTTCCAGGATGTGACAGTCGTTTCCGAAAGTGGAGACTTGCCGCTGAAGCAGGTTCGCCAGCCTGAGTACGGGAACGAAGTTCTGTATGCCGAAACTGCGAAAGCGAACCAGGGCGAGTACAAGTTCTCCGTGGACTATAACGTGGTGCGGAGAGAGCACGTGGTGCTGGTGAACGGAAAATTAGTGCCAGACTCGCGGCCCGTGAAAGTTCCGCGGCTCGAATTGGCGCGATTTCTTGAAGCGGACCGCCTGGTGCCGGTGACCGGACTTCCAGCGCAACTGGCTGCGCAGGAAACAAAAGGCGCGACCACGCCACTCGAAAAAGCCAAAGACATCTACGAATACGTTTTTCGTACCATGAAATACGACAAGAGCGGCGAGGGCTGGGGACACGGCGATACGCTCTGGGCCTGCGACTCGAAGCATGGCAACTGCACCGATTTCCATTCCGTCTTCATTTCGATGGCGCGGGCTGAAAAGATTCCGGCGCGCTTTGAGATCGGATTCCCGCTTCCGTCCGATAAACACTCCGCCGAAATTCCCGGATACCACTGCTGGGCCGAGTTCTATCTCGATTCGACGGGCTGGGTTCCGGTGGATATATCGGAAGCATGGAAACATCAGGAGAAGCACGATTATTTTTTTGGCGCACACGATGCGAATCGAATGCAATTCACTCAGGGACGTGACCTGAAACTCGCCCCGGCGCAGGACGGTCCACCCCTGAACTACTTTGTCTATCCCTATGTGGAGATCGCCGGAAAAGACTACCCCAATGTTTCGATCGCGTTTTCGTTCGAGGATGTCGGTCCGGCGCCAACCAAAGTCAGCGCCTCGCGGTAGAAATGTCTGCGCTGTCGTCCGAACTTCGAGCAGTGCTAGAATCCGAATTTGCGGTTCGCAACAACTCAGACATTCAACCACAGGAGCGCACCATGCCGAAATATGTCATCGAGCGGGAGATCCCCAATGCCGGCAAGTTGACCCCGGAGGAACTCCAGGGAATCTCGCAGAAGTCCTGCGGCGTTCTGCAGAAGCTTGGTCCACAAGTCCAGTGGCTTGAAAGCTTCGTGACCGACGACAAGATTTACTGTGTCTATATCGCGCCCAACGAGGAGACGATCCGCGAACACGCACGTCAGGGAGGATTTCCCGCAAATCGAATTTCCGCGGTCCGGTCGGTGATCGGTCCGACCACAGCGGAAGGTTAAATCTGACCACCGTATCCAATTCACACAGGCCGATCATCGGCGTATTTGACTCAGGCGTCGGCGGCCTCACCGTTCTCGGCGCCATGGTCGCGCGGATTCCCGACGCCGACTATCTCTACTTCGGCGATACGGCGCGCCTTCCCTACGGATCGAAATCAGCCGCCACCGTGGCGCACTATGCGGTCGGGGCGGTGCGCTATCTGCAGGAGCAAGGAGCGGACTTGCTGGTGATCGCCTGCAACACGGCTACCGCGCTGGCGCTCGACGAGATCAAAGCGGCGGCGGGCGTGCCCGTCATTGGCGTCGTCGAACCGGGGGCGGCTGCCGCGGCCGCGGCCACTCGTAAGCAGAAGGCGGTGGTCATCGGCACAGAGGCGACCGTCACCAGCCATGCCTACCGGCGCGCGCTCGAAGCCAGAAAAGTCGCGGTGCGGGAAAAAGCTTGTCCGCTGTTTGTTCCCCTGGTCGAGGAGGGGTGGATCGAGCACCCGGTGACCGAGCAGGTGGCAAAAATCTACTTGTCGGAAGCTTTTTCCGATGACGCAAGCGATGCCGACGTCCTCGTGCTAGGCTGCACCCACTATCCGTTAATCAAGCCGCTGCTGCGGAGATTGGCGCCAGCGCACATCGCAATCGTGGACTCGGCTGAGTCGACGGCCGAGGACGTGGCACATCAACTGGAACGCCAAGCGAAGTCCCTGCCCGCCCCGTCTTCGGCCGTCGGCGGCCGGAGCGCGGTTCATTCTCCTTCGCTCAAGTTCTTCGCCACCGATTCGGCGGAGAAATTCAGAAAGATGGGAACGAGGTTCCTAGGGCTTCCGGTGGAAGATGTGGTCCACGTGGATTTGAAGGAATAGGAAGCGTAACTTCTAGCGACTGTCAAATAAAGAGACGAGGACGGACGGAGCAAAGTCCCGGTCCCAACACACAAACAAAAACGGCCGCTTGCGCGACCGTTCTCTGGGCTCCCAAACTGTTTGCTTAATACAGCCGGAAATCAACCTCGATGTTGATCGCCACCGCGACCGGCTTGCCATCTTTCGTAGCGGGTTCAAAACGCCAGGTCTTTACGGCTTCAATTGCCTTCTCGTCCAACCCTAAACCAAGCGTCCGCTGCACTCGAATATCCCGCGTCTTGCCATCCGGCCCTACGACTACGTACAGCACGCATGTTCCCTGAAATTTCGCCTTCCGGGCCTCCTCCGAATACTCCGGCTCTGGGTCGAAAATTTTCTTCGGAGCCGAGACACCACCGCCAACCCGGTAAATTCCGCCTCCAGCGCCGCCGCCATGACCAGGGCCGTAGCCAGGGCCTTCGCCGGATCCCACGCCGCCACCGTTGCCTGTACCAATGCCGCCACCGTATCCCGTTCCATTCGACGGTACAGACGGCAGATGAGACAACGGATCACCCAAGTCGGGCGCCGTGCTGGCCAAGTGCAAGTCGGGAGCTACGATAGTCGGACCAGGTGATGCCTTCAGTTTGTCGCGATCGCCGCCGCCACCACCGCCGCCGCTAACGTCCTTCGCAGCCGGCAGCGCGGGGATATCATCGGGCATGATCAATTCGACGGTCTGCTTCGGCTTGACTACATCCACCATCCTCTTTCCCAGGTAGGTAATGCCAATAATCGCGGCTATGGCCAACAAGTGAATGACGGTCGAACCCGCGGCTCCGCGGCTCTTGTAATTGTAAAAGCCCCAGATGTCGCGCACCGGAACGGGCTTTGAAGTCAGGACCAGCGGAGGAAGTTTTTTGGGAAAGAAGAATTCGTCAATGTTGCGAAACAGGGATTTCCACAGAGGCTCGTCCAGAGTCTGATTGCTCAGCAGAAGATGCAACTCCGGCTCTGGTCCTATTGGATTCTGCGGTGTTTCAAATTCTGGCATATTTTCCCGAGCAGTAACCCCAAAGTTGCGATGCGGGCAGCCGCCTGTTTAGATGCTTCGGCGCCGGCCAAAGTTTGCGAACATAGCCTGCAAGATGCCTGCAACATCAACGGTAACGCTAAAGAATCGCTGGCAAAAGGGACGCACGACCCGTCTATCCCTAGTCAGTTAAGATGCACGCAGACTTCGATCTGCTAAAAATTGTACACGCTTTTTCGAGACCGGAAACAGTACTTTTTGCATTCCCTCGAACCGCCGCCTCCCGAAGAGACGTGTCCTTTTCGCTCTCCCTATATAATGAAAAGATTCAATCAGTTGGGAGAACATTGCGAGTGCCGATGGACCTGAAATCCACCATCAATTTGCCCAAAACCGCCTTCCCCATGAAGGCTGGACTGCCCCAAAATGAGCCCAAGATGCTGGAGCGTTGGGAGCAAATGGGCCTGTATGAGCGCATCCGCCAGGCCCGGAAGGGCAAGGAAAAATACATCCTGCACGACGGGCCGCCCTACACCAGCGGACCGATCCACCTGGGCACAGCGATGAACAAGTGCCTCAAGGATTTCATCGTCAAATCCAAAACCATGTCCGGATTTGACGCGCCCTACGTTCCGGGCTGGGATTGCCACGGCCTGCCTATCGAAATCAAGGTCGACAAGGAACTCGGCGGCAAGAAGCTCGAGATGCACCCAACTGACGTCCGCGCCGAGTGCCGCAAGTACGCGCAGAAGTTCCTCGACTTGCAACGCCAGCAGTTCAAGCGCATTGGCGTCTTCGGCCGCTTCGACAAGCCTTACGCCACGATGAATCCGCAGTACGAGTCGACGGTGCTCTCCACTTTCTTTTCGTTCTATGAAAATGGATTCGTGTATAAGGGCCTGCGCGCCGTCTACTGGTGCATGCACGACGAGACTGCGCTCGCCGAGGCCGAAGTCGAATACGAAAACCACACCAGCTCGACGGTCTGGGTGAAGTACGCGCTGCTCGACGATCCGGCGGCCATCGATCCAGCGCTCGCCAGCAAGAAAGTCAACACCATCATCTGGACGACGACTCCCTGGACGCTGCCCGCGTCTATGGCGGTAGCGTTTCATCCCGATGAAGAGTATGTCGCTCTCGAATCTGGCGGCGAGGTCTATATCGTTGCGTCCAAGCTCGCGAAAGACACCGCCGAGAAATGCGGCCTCGCCAATACGCGCGAACTTGCCCATTTCCCGGGACGCGAACTCGAGCGCCTCAATTTCCAGCACCCGTTCCTCGACCGCAAGGTTCTAGGTGTGCTCGCCGACTACGTGACCATGGACACCGGAACCGGCGTCGTCCATACCGCACCCTCGCATGGCGCCGAAGACTTCATCACCGGCGTCAAATACGGTCTTGATGCCACCAGCAACGTCGACGAGAAAGGCATTCTCCGCAACGGACTGCCCGAATATACCGGCAAGCGGGTGTGGGATGCGAATCAACCCATCATCGACCTGGTCAAAAGCCGGGGCGCGCTGCTGCACACGGAGAAAACCGAGCACTCGTATCCCCACTGCTGGCGCTGCCATAACCCCGTGATTTTTCGCGCCACCGAGCAGTGGTTTATTTCCATGGAAACGCCCATGCCCGGCGGCCAGGGAAAAGAAGACACGCTGCGCACGCGTACGCTCAGCGAAATCAAGCATGTGAAATGGGATCCGGCGTGGGGCGAAGAACGTCTCTCCAACATGATTCAGACCCGCCCCGACTGGTGCATTTCGCGCCAGCGCGTGTGGGGCGTGCCCATCGCGGTTTTTCTTTGCGAAGGCTGCGGCAAGCCGCTCAACGACCACGCCATCAACCGCAAAGTCGTCGAGTTGTTTGCCCGCTCGGGTGCCGACGCCTGGTTTACGGCTGAGTCCGACAACATTGTGCCTGCCGGAACAAAGTGCCCGCATTGCGGCGGCACAAAGTTCGAAAAGGAAACCGACATTTTCGACGTCTGGCTCGAATCGGGAGCTAGTTATCTGGCCTTAATTGCAGACGAACCGGACTATCCCTGGCCCTCCGATCTTTATCTCGAAGGCGGCGACCAGTACCGGGGATGGTTCCAGTCATCGCTGCTTTGCGCGATGGGCACCCGCGCGACCCCTCCGTATCGCGGCGTCGTCACACCCGGTTGGACGCTCGACGAAAAAGGGCAAGCGATGTCGAAGTCGCGTGGCAACGACGTCGATCCGGTCGACATCGCCAGCCGCCTCGGCGGAGAGATCGTGCGCTTCTGGACCGCTTCAGTCGACTTCCGCGAAGACGTTGTCGGCTCGGAAGCCCTGATGCAGCGCGTGGGCGAAAACTACAAGAAGATTCGCAACACGTTCCGCTACATTCTGAGCAATCTTTACGATTTCGATCCGGCGAAGGACGCGGTGCCGTTTGAACAGATGGAGGAACTCGACCAGTACATGTTGCGCCAGACGTGCGCTTTTGCGGCCGATGTGCGCAAGGGTTACAACGAGTTCGCTTTCCACAGGATCTATCATCGCGTAAACGATTTCTGCATTGTCGATCTAAGCGCGTTCTACTTCGATGTGCTCAAAGATCGGCTCTACATTTCTGCGCCAAAATCGCATGGACGACGCTCCGCGCAGACTGCTGTGTGGCACATCGGGGAAGCTTTAGTCCGCCTGCTCGCACCCATTCTGAGCTTTACCTGCGAAGAGATCTGGCAATACCTGCCCAAGATCGAAGGACGCGAAGAGAGCGTGCATCTGGCGGGTTTCTACGGAGACGAGAACATCGTCGGCATTCTCTCGACGGATCGAGAGTCAAACCTGCGTGGAGACGCGCAGAAACGCGATTGGAACGAATTGCGCGCTGTTCGCGACGAAGTACTCAAGAAGCTCGAAGAAGCCCGCAACAACAAACTGATTGGCACGGGTCTCGAAGCCCAGGTATCCATCGCCGCGCCGGATCCTATGCACTCGCTTCTGAAGCGTCACGAAGGCGAACTGCGGTACCTATTCATCGTCTCCGCGGTCAACCTGACTGAAGGGTCTGGCAATGGTGCGGGCGGCGTGCATGTTGAGGTCCGCAAAGCCGATGGCCAGAAATGCGAACGCTGCTGGAATTATTCGACTCACGTCGGCGAGGACAAGGATAATCCGACCGTGTGCGAACGCTGCAGCGCCGTGCTGAAAGAAATTAATGGAGCGTGATCGCGGCTCCCTTAAACGCGATAAGCTACCAATTGTCATCCTGAACGAAGTGAGGGATGTGTAGTTTGCCGCAAAGTGCATATCCCTCACTTCGTTCGGGATGACAACTCTTAAAGAATGACAAACTCTTATAAATAAATGCGCAAATACCATTTCCTGATCGCGTTGTTCATCGTCGCTCTCGATCGCATCACCAAGAGGACGGTCGCACATCGCCTTTCCTTGCATGACAGCATCACGGTCATTCCTGGATTTTTCCGCATCATTCACGCCGAAAACCCAGGGGCCGCGTTCGGTATTTTTGCGGATTCTCCGGCGGAATGGAAAACCGCGCTTCTGATTGGGTTTTCTATCATTGCGCTGCTCATCGTCTCTGCCCTACTTTGGAAAAACAGCCATACCCTGACCTCCTCGGGTATCGGGCTGTCACTGATTCTGGGGGGTGCGATCGGCAATTTGTGGGATCGCCTGGTCAGCCGGCGCGTCGTAGATTTTCTGCTCTTCTACATAGGCCCGCACCAGTGGCCAGCTTTCAATGTGGCCGATAGCGCGATTGTGGTGGGAGCGGGCCTGCTGGTGTTTGAGATCGTGTTTACGAAATCGCCCAGCCAGCAGTCAGCGTAAAGCGCGTTTCATGCCGGGCCCGACGGCTGCACGTGCGCTGTAATACGAGGAGCGATCCCCATTTACACACGTCGTGCAATCAGCGACTCGATCGCTGTTCTCCTATTTACTTCTTTGCGTTGGCTTCGCGTTCCCGCAAGGCCGCCATGGTAGCTGCTGTCGGGTCTTTGCGGCTGCTGTTCTTAGGACGTCGCTTGGTTTTTGTCGTGTAATGATTTTGAGCCATGTTGTCTCCCTAAGTTATCGGCGGTTGGGGACGCCTGCCCTGATTTGTACTGGAGATTACCGCGACTTCAATTACCGCTGTGAACCTGTGCTGTGATTTTACAGGAATCAGCCCCTACGGCGTTCCATATAGCTGACGGTAAACGTTGGCATTCCGCAAAATAGCCTGCACGTATTCGCGAGTTTCGGTGAAGGGGATGGACTCGACAAATTCCTGCGCATCGCGGTAGTGGCCCTGCCCGAGCCAGTCTCCGACGCGGTCACTGCCGGCATTGTAGGCGGCGAGCGCGTACTCGAACTGTCCGTTGTACTTGTCGACCATTTCTTTGAAGTAGCGCGTGCCGAGTTCGAGATTGACGGCCGGAGTGTAGAGTTGCGGCGCGCTGTATCCCTTGAGCTTGACTTGCCTGGCAACATTTTTGCCGGTCTTTGGCAGAAGCTGCATCAGGCCCACGGCGTTCGCGTGCGAAATTGCGCCCGCGTTGAACTCCGACTCCTGCCGGATGAGCGATGCCACCAGATAGGGGTCGAGTCCATTTAGCTCGGAATATTTGCGCAGGTCGGGCCAATACGCTTTGGGGAAAAGCGCTTCCCAGTAGGGGCGCGGCAGATCGGGTAGGTCGACGGCGAAATAATTGGGCGTCGAGCGCTTCATGATCTCGATTCCGCGATCGTAGCGGCCCAGATCCTGATATACGCGCGCCATTTCCGGCGGCGCCCAGGCTCCATCAACCAGGCTGGCGGCGGCTTGCAACTCGCGCACCGCCATATCGGCGAGGCCTCCATTTGAAAGTAACCGCGCCCGCGCAACGCGCAGGTTGTCGTCGGGAGGATCGGAGGCAATAATTTTTCCCGGAGTGGAAAGCGCCGATACATGATCCAGCAAGGCGAAGCGCGGCGCGTCTTCTGTGGGTGGCGCCACTGCGGCGGCGCTATGCAAGGCTTGCAGGCGCTGCCGGCCGAACTCCGCGTAGTAGTAATTGTGGAAGCGGTCCGAGAGCTTCTGATAGAACGCCCGCGCCATCGCCGGGTTGCCTTCTTCTTCCGCGATACGCGCACGCCAGTAGAGCGCTGCGGGAATTTCGGCGGAGTCGGGATAGAGCGCAATCTGATCCTCGAAACCCTTACGGGCCTCGTCGGTTCGGCCTTGCCGGAAGGCTAACCACGAAGCCTTCCAGTGCGCATAGGAGGCGCGCGTGCCATTCGGAAAACGCTGCTGCAACTCGCGGAAATAGTCGATGGCGTGGTCGTAGTCGCGCTTCAACAGGTACATATTGCCGGCCGAAAGAAGCGCCTGCTCCAGCCACGGGCTTGACGGTCCAAACTGCCGCAACTCGTTGAGCGTCCGTTGCACGGATTCTTCATCGCTCGTGGAACGCGCGGTCTCACTCAGCAAGTACAAGCGCTCGGCCTCGGCGTCACCGCTCTGCACTCCCATGGAAGTGAGAACCTTGCGAGCATCGTTACTGCTGCTGCTTTTCTCGAGCGCGTTTGCGAGCGCCAACTGCACCGCGGGACGCTCCGGTGGAGCGATTTGATCCTCATTCAGCAAATCGCGGTACTCGTGGGCCGCTTCTTCATAGTGCTTGGCCTTGAGCAGAAGATCAGCGCGCGTGCGGCGGTCGGCAACGGAGCCGGAAATCCCGAGCTTGCGCAATTCCGTGCCTGCCATTTCCGCTTCGAAGCTATTGGGAAAGTTGAAGTAAAGGTTGCGGAATGCGCTCGCAGCCTTCTGATTGTCGCCCGCAGCCTCGTAAGCGCGACCGATTGCCAGTTCAAGATCGCTGCGCACGGGAGCCCGGTCTTTTTCGAGCAGAGCCGCCGCCTCCGCCGCCCGGCTCTCCTCGAGCAGCGCCGTAGCGTAGACCAGGTGGGCGTCGCGGATTAGAAGTGAATCGGGAAAATTCTTGCTGAAATCGGCGAGCGCGGAAAGCGCCTCGGCATTGCGACCCGTTTTCAGGTAGGAGTCGCCGAGATAGTAGGCAACGTAGTCTCCAAGTTCGCTGGCTCCGGCCTTGGCCCGGCTGAACGGGTCGATCGCTTTCGCGTAGTCGTGGTCGAGCGTGTGCGCGTAGCCTACGACGAGCCATGCCAGCGCTCCGGCATCTTCTTTCGCATGACGGCGCGCATAGGCTTCCACTCCGGTATAAGCCGTGGGGGTGCGGTCCTGCAGCAACTGCTGCGCCATGGGCCGAAGACTGGCGGAGGCTACGAAAGCCTGCCGCGCCCGGCGCACGCGCGGAGAAATGGGTCTGTGCTTTTTTCTGGCGCTGGTCGAAGCGACTGCCTTCTTTTTCGCGACTGCGGTCTTGGTTGGTGCGCTCTTGCCTTGTGTGCTTTTGGCTGGCGTGCTTTTTGCTGCGGTACTTTTTGCGGGCGTGCGTTTCACGGACGCGCTTTTGGTTGGAGTGCTTTTCGAGGCCGTGCTTTCCGTTGAAGATGACGGGGACTGGGCGGCTGCAGGCGCTACCAAGCCGAGCCAAAGGAGAAAGAACAATCCAGCGAAAACTGCAACTGCGAAACTGCGCACTCAAACCCTACCTAGTGCCGAAAGTTGGCACCCATAATCGAGAGATCGTCTTCTGCGAGACTTCTTATTATTTCATGTTGGAAGTAATTGCCGGAACCTGCAACCGTACTCCCGTAACGTTTCTGGTACGTCGCCCGGCTCTTCTCGATCGTTTCTTTCAGGCGGTCGTAGAGATCCTTGTTCTTCCGGCCCTCCGCCACTTTGGCTTGATTATAAAGTTTGATCTCGTCGACCAGCAGGCGGGCAAAACGCTGAGCCTTGTGGTGGACCTCCTGATCGGCGGGTGAAAGCGACGGAGCTACCGGCGTCTCGTGCGGAACTTCGATTTCCGGTTGACCGATGGGAAGCGGCTCTGCGAGAGCTGGTTCCATTTCTGCGACCGCAGACTGGAGTTCAGTCGTAGCGCTGTGGGCTTCGGCGGCCGGCACCGGAGTTGGAGAATCCATTGCGGCGCTAGCAGTTGACAGCGCGGTTTCGCCCGCGGACGCCGCTGCTGCCATGGCGTGGCCGGATGCGAACGCCGGCGCATGGGAAGCGAAAGGATCGTTGAAAGGCGGCGCCTGGTGCGACGAGGCCGCGCTCACGGGCTCCCCATGAGCCCCGGCGTGATCCGCCGACGGTTCCTTCTGCGCGTGCTTGCGCAGCGAGTTCACTTCGAGCCAAGCGCTGGTCGAAAGTACGAGCAAATCGAGCGCGCCTGCTTCGAGCATGCCCGCAGTGTCGCTTCCGCTGTCAGCGTAAACCAGCGCGGCAACTTTATCTTTCAAAATCAAGGGGAGCATCCGGCCTTCGCCACTGGCGGGCGCTCCAAATTCCTCGAGGAAACGCGAGTCGAGGTCAGCAACCGGCGCGCTCGCCACAACACGATCGCCGATCGCGTGCAGCACCGCCGGAGCGCTGTCGTCGAGTACAAAATCCTTCACCGCGTCGCTGTTGGTGAAACCACGTCCCTGCCAGCCCGTGGCGTGGCTGCCCTTCACCACAAAAAGCGCGACGCGAGACGCATAGCGAGCGCTGGTATCGAGCAATGCGCGCAGAATCTCTCGTTGTGAGGAACCCAGTTGGATTTCGGCAACGGCGCGTGCCAGATTGTCGGCGCCGGACACGGAAGCATCATGCTGGCTGGCGGGTTCGCCGGAAGTTGTTTCGGCAGTCGTTTCTGCAGCCGCGGCTTCGGCGCGGGTTGCTTCGAAAGTCGCGGCTTCGGCCGCGATCTCTTCCATCACGCGGCGGACAATCTCGCTGCGGAGTTGGACGACGTTAGCGTCCAACACCTGGCCCACAACCCGTTCCACAATTGGTTCGAGCGAGCTTGGTTCAATCCAACCGCGGTCCTTCATGCGTACTCCGAGGTAAAGCTCATCTGGTGAAGCTCTTTTGGGGGGGAAGATTACCTTCTAACCTCTTATTATACGGTCTGTTGCAGGCATTCTCGGGACACCTTGGTACCTGACCCACAGTGTTACCTGAGGGGTGGGTTTCCCGCAAGGAATGATGCTGCGCAGCATTCTTCAAAACAGCGTCCCCAAAAACCGCAGCCACCAAGTACAATAGCACTGCGGATTGAGTCGGGCGGTCGGAAAAATCTGCATCAAGTTACGAATGAGTACCATCCAACCCAACATAGAGCAACCGGTCAGCGAAGAAATGCAGCTGGTCCGGCGTGCCAAACGCGGCGACGATTCCGCGTTTGAAGAATTGGTACGGCGGTACGACCGCAATGTTTTCCGCATTGCGCAGCATATTACGCAGAACCGCGAGGACGCGGAAGATGTAGTGCAGGAAGCGTTCCTCAAAGCGTATGGGAATCTGTCCAAGTTCCAGGAGCAGTCAAAGTTTTATACCTGGCTGGTGCGGATTGCGGTTAACGAAGCGCTGATGAAATTGCGCCGGAGGAAACCGGAACGCACGGTTTCCCTCGACGAAGACGTAAAAACTGAAGACGACTCGCTGCCCCGTGAGGTTGCGGATTGGAGCCCCAATCCAGAGCAGATGTACAACCAGGCGGAGTTGCGGGATATCCTGACTCGCACCATTCAAGGGTTGCCGCAGGGATTTCGGACGGTGTTCGTGCTTCGTGACGTGGAAGGCCTTTCGACCGAAGAGACGGCCGATGCGCTCGAACTGAGCATCCCGGCGGTGAAGTCGCGGTTGTTGCGAGCGCGACTGCAGTTGCGCGAGCGGCTAAACCGCTTCTTTCAGAAAAAGGCGAGTGGAGATGGCGACCAGTGAAGTGTTCTGAGTTTTTAAACGAACTGACCAATTACCTCGATGGGGCGCTGGACGCGCGGACCAAGTCCGAACTCGACGATCATTTGGCGTGGTGCCACAACTGTTACGTCGTCTGCGATACCACCCGTAAGACAATCGAGATCTATCGCGATTCGGAACTCTACGAATTGCCCGATGATCTGCGCACGCGGCTTCGCTCCGCGATTATGACCAAGTGCACGGCGCACAAGAAGTCAGGCCCGACGACTGGCTAGGCGCGATTTGCACGTGCCATGTTTCCTCAATGTGCATAGAATTTCCTGCTTTATTTCTCATCAGTCTTCGTAAGTCCTTCATTTCCGAACTGTAGAAGGCGCACCTACTCCGTCACTTCCAATCGCGAACCTTTTAACGCCTACTGGAATCTAAGTAGATATCCATCCTATTAACCTCAACGCTAAACGGGATGGGACCACTTCCGTGGGAGGACCCTTATGCTTTCCAAACTAATGGACGCTGTGTTCGGCTGCCGGCATGCTCGTTACAGTTTCCCCATCACGGTACGCGCCGGCTCCCGTCGCAACCCAAAAGCCCAGCGCACAGGCACCTATGTCGCTTGCCTGGATTGCGGCAAAGAATTTCGCTATGACTGGCAGGAAATGAAGATTGTGGGATCGCAAGGCAGAGAAGCCGCGCCCTCGCTGGTCACGAAAGAAGCGGCCTAAGGCTAGCAAGATTAGCTGCAGCAAGCAGGCCACGCATTCCCCACGCGTCGCATTCTGCGGAATGCTGAGCGGCGAAAAATGAACATCCCTCACCAGCCTCTCCCTGTTCTCGCTTCAGTTCCCTGCTCTTGATCCACTTCCGAAATTTCACTAACTCTCTGGTCTCGGGGAAGCGCATAATTGGGTTGGCGCCGAGCTGCAGAGCCATACTTCGGCTGTCCTTCAGAAGCGTTTCTGCTTGCGGTTCGGACGGGAGGTGTCTGTGCCTCTTTCCATGCTTCGTGAATTCCTGGATCGTCACCGCATTCAATACCTGGTGATCTCGCACTCGGTGGCCTACACGGCGCAGGGGATTGCCGCCCTTACTCACACACCCGGAAAAGAACTTGCGAAAACTGTCATGGTCATGGTCGACGGACGTCTTGCCATGGCGGTGGTGCCAGCATCGTTCCGGGTTGATTTATACCGTCTGACGAAATATCTCGGCGCAGACCAAGTAGAACTGGCCAGCGAGCTCGAATTTCGCGGCCGCTTTCCGGACTGCGAAACCGGATCCATGCCGCCCTTCGGTAATCTGTATGGCATGGATGTTTTCGTGGACGAGACTCTGGCCGAGGACGAGGAAATCGCTTTTAACGCAGGTTCGCATCGGGAACTGGTGCGGATGAAATCTGCCGACTTCTTCGCTTTGGTGAAACCAGTCATCATCCCGCTAGCGGCGACGAAAGCTCATTCGCACGCGGCGTGAGGGTTGCGGAGGCAGAACGTCTTCGCGTCCGGTAACGGCCGCCGGTTTCGTTGGCCATCGGCAGCCGACCGGACAGGCATCGGGAAAATACTGTATCCCACTCTTTTTTCATACAATCTTCACGAATCCCTGTGTTAGATTTGCCCTTCTCGGAACAATTCAAATTTTCTGGAGGAAACTGAATTGGGCAAGGACATGGTCCCCAAGAAAATCTTCTTCACCAAAGGTGTGGGGAAACACCGTGAGCGCCTCACTTCTTTCGAGCTCGCCCTGCGCGACGCCGGTATCGCAGCGCAAAACCTGGTGCGGGTCTCATCCATTTTCCCGCCCAACTGCAAGCTCGTTCCCCGGTCGCAGGGGCTTACCTATTTGCATCCTGGAGAAGTAGTCTTCGCCGTCGTAGCCGAGAACTCGACGCATGAGCCGCATCGCCTGCTGGCCTCTTCGATTGGAGTAGCCATTCCCGCTGATCGCAATACCTACGGATACCTCAGCGAGCACCACTCGTTCGGCGAGACCGAGGACGCCGCCGGAGACTACGCCGAAGAGCTCGCTGCTGAAATGCTGGCCACCACTCTGAATGTGGAATTCGATTCAGACCGATCGTGGGACGAGAAAAAGGAAATCTATCGTATTTCGAACAAAATCGTCCGCACGGCGAACGTGACGCAGTCGGCAGTGGGCGACAAGCGCGGGCTTTGGACCACGGTAATCGCCTCGGCAGTGCTGATTTTTGATTAAGACGTGCGGCGACAGACACGCAGCGCCTACCCAAGCACCTTAGCTCCCAACCAGTGCCGGTTAGCGGACGTTGTACGGGAAGAAGCGGCGAAACAGTCTTCCAGCCCAGGGGATGAGCCGCGACTGGGATCGGGCCTGACCTGCCGCTTGGTAGAGGCGACCCTCCAGGGGTGAAATCCTTTCCCGATAGATTTCAAGGGTAGTCAAAGTGTGGTCGATGTCAGCGCTTGCGTAGTCCTTCTGAGGCGACTCACCGATGCCGAAATCCACGCAGGAAATTCCCGACCGGAATGCATGTTCGAGGAGCAGTTCCAGTTGCAGCATGGAAGGCGAGTACCTTGCGAATGCTTCGTTGAAGCAGGTTGAGTACAGATGCAGCGTTCCCGCAAACAACGGAGTCAGCTTCATAGCGATGGCCACGTCTCCGCAACTAAGTACGGAAAGCCAGACATGGCCTAGCGGGGCGAGTTCCTCGACAATGCGCCGATAGAAGTCACGATGCTGCGGGTCCGCCAGTGGACTGAGCTGGCCTTTGGCGGCAAAGCGCTCCACGTGCCAGGTGAAAAACATCTCCAGGCGTTCGTGGATTTGCGCGGCATGGCCATACACCTCGAACCTTACATCTCCTCGTTCCTGCAGCCGGTTCCTGGCTTTCCTGAGACTCTTGCTCGCATGACCGCTTCTCAGTCCTTCGGCACCGAACTCCTCCCGGGTGAGGCGGCGAATGTGTTCGCTCTCCCGCACCGTTGTCGACAGTCCATGACTTTTGGCCGCAGAAGCAAGCGAAGCTACAAAAGGAGCGCAGGCTTTGAAACGATCGAGGAAGATGCCGTCCCAACTGGCAGCCTTAGAAACCCAGAAGCCGACCAGGCTCTCGGCCACCGCGGCTTCGTGACCAGGACGCACGAGGCACGAGTCATAGTCTGCGTAGGGCTGGCCGGCAAATTCCACCCAGCGACGTTCCCGGAAATACCGACGGCCGCCGCGCACCACCAGAGGCACCACGGCCGCCAGAGACGAGGACGATTGACGAAAGACGAGAATCCACGTTTCGCGGTTCGGAAAAGCCAGAAGGTTCGCTTTGATCCATCCAAACGTGTTGAACACTGTCGCCTGCGGACACGAGGAATGAAGTTGTACCCATTCCGGCTTGAGTGTCTCGCAGGCGGCAATCGAGGGAATGACTTCTAATTCCAAACTCATTGGCGCTTCACTTCCCGACGCTTCACTTCCCGCGTCCTCCAATCGCCAATACGCTTTTGAGAGAATCGACGGCTCCAGCCACGGTGGCAGCAAACTGAGCGCGGGTCATTCTTCCGATGCCCACACGCGGCAACGCATACCGGTTGCTGGAGCGGCTGACGAATCCACCCTCGCCCGCGAAGGCCAGAGAATAGCCGCTGGCTTGCACCAAGGCTTCGTCCCGGGGCATGAAATCAAGGCCGGGAGCTCCAAAGGGATAGGCGAATGCGCGCACCGGTTTTCCCAGCAAACGCTCGAGTTCCGATTTGCTGTCCGCAATTTCGCGCCGGGCGTTCTCCGGCTCTGACGCGCCGAGAATGGGATGCGTGATGGTATGGGATCCGATTTCGATGCCATTTTCGGCAAGCCGGCGAACATCGTCAGGGCTCAGAAAGTCGAATCGGGCGCCCATTTCGCCGTTAACCTGCGTCAGGGGAAGTTGGCTTTGTAGCGATTGCAGTTCCTGTTGTTGCCCGGCCTCGGATAAAGTGCGGCACAGGCTGAAAAACTTCCCGCAAGCGGCGGCCCGCTGCTGAGCGGTCTCCAGTGGCCAACATTCTCCGTTTCGCAGCTTCCAGCTCTGTGCGTTCGAAAACATCAGCCGGCAGTAAGCGTCTTCGAACCAGGTCTGGCGCGACAATCCCATTGCTCCCGTTAATACGAAGCATGCAGCTGTCACCTTTTCTTTTTGAAGAACGGGCAGCGCGAAGCGGAGGTTGTTCGCATGCCCATCATCGAAAGTAATCAGCACGGGCCGCGGCGGGAGGGCGTGGCCTCGAAAATACCAATCGTCAAACTGTTCAAAGCTGATGGGATTGTAGTGCTTCTTGAAATAGCGAATTTGCCAGGTGAATTCTTCGACGCTCACCGTCATGCCAAACAGTGGGTTGCCTTCGGGAAACCCCGCCGGAAGGACGTCATGGTAAATCGCGATGAGCACGGAATGGCGCCGCAAGAAACGAAAAATATTCAGCAAACCGCTGCGGAACAGGAAATTAAAAAACCACTGCTTCGAGTGAACGTAGAGCGGGTTGTTGTACCAGGACTTGCGGACCCTCACATCTCCTCCCTCGGCTCATCTCCCTCCGATTTATCCTGCCTTCCCCAGCGCCTTTTTTCCTGCTGGCTTCTTCTTCAGACGCTCCAACACGGCGGCCACAATGATTGGCAATCCTACAGTGGCATCGACAAATACCTCGCCGAACTTTCCACCTTCCGCCGGCGGCACAAACTTGCCCCATGAAACCGCTTCGCTGTAGGGACTGCCCGAAAGGCCGCCCCAGAACACCGGCTCCGGGCAGATGCGTAGTCCGTAGTGATAGCGCTTTAGCGGCAAGTCTTCCCCGCCCCGCCGGTGGCGCAACTCGATGAACGGCCCAAACTGCTGTGACCAGTTGCGCGGAACGCCTCCGCCAATGGTGAAGATTCCCAGCCGTTTCTGGCTGAGTAGAGTCGCAGCAAAATATTCTAGGTCTTCGAAGGGATCGAAACGGAATCGCGCTTTCCCTTTTTTGTCGCGCTCGCGGTTGGTCAGTGCGTAATCGAGGCCAAGCTCGGAGTCCGAAAACGCGGGCACAAATACCGGAACATTTTTTTCGTAAGCGGACTTTAGAATGCCGCGTTCTTTTTCCCGCTTCGCCAGATGCGCTCCAATGGCGCGATTCAATTTGTACGAGCACATCACTTCGTCGGAGTCCCAGCCGCCGAACACCGCGGCCATCACGCGTTCCACGTCATCGAGATTCTGCTCGGGCTCGAGCGTGTCGTAAACGCGGTTGTATCCGGCCTCGTAAAGTTCTTCGTCGCTGAGTTCGGGATTATGGCGGAAATGCGCGCGGCCCGTTGCTTCCACCAGGCCATGCGCCATGAGGGCTCCGGTCGAAACGATGGCATTCACGATTCCGCGATCGATCAGCTCGGAAATCACCAGGCCCTGTTTGGCGACGGTCATCGCGCCCGCGAGCGTCATGACGACGAAGCATTCCTGATCGCGGGCCATGGCTTCTAACACGTCGGCAGCTTCGCCAAGCTGGCGACCTGTGAAGGCGGTTTTCGACATCGCGCGCACCAGGTCGTCAATGGATTGAATCTTGCTGAGGTCAAGCGGCTCGAGGGGAATCAAACGATCGGCTACCGGATCGTGCAGTTTGCGGTCGATACCCGCACCCTCTTCATGATGGCCGTGCTTCGAATCTTTTTTCCGCGTCTTTTTCTGCGCCAAGGAAACAACCTCCGAAGTAAAAAAGCAAATTTGGTCGAAGAAACAATTTACTAGAAGTGAGGAGAATGCGGCGACTTGCGTTTACAGGTGCGTAACATTCCCATTCGTGTCCGGCACTTTGATATCCTACGAGCCTGATTCCACATCTGTAGAGACGCGGCCAGCCGCGATCTCCCAAGGGATAAAAAGTGCCAGACAAGTTCACCGTCGCTTTGATCCAAATGTCGTGCGGTCCTGAGCCCGCCGATAATCTGGCCAAGGCGCTCGATCGTGTTGCCGAGGCGGCGCACAAAGGCGCTAACGTTGTCTGCCTGCCCGAGCTTTTTCAGACGCAATATTTCTGCCAGCGCGAAGACGCAGCGCTATTCGATCTCGCGGAACCGATTCCCGGACCAACGACCGAAAAGCTTGCCGCCGCTGCCCGGCAAAATAAAGTTGTGCTGGTCGCGTCGCTCTTCGAGAAGCGCGCTCCGGGCCTCTATCACAACACGGCTGCGATCTTCGATTCGGACGGGTCGCTGGCCGGCATCTACCGAAAGATGCATATTCCCGACGATCCGCTCTATTACGAAAAATATTATTTCACCCCCGGCGACCTCGGCTTCAAAGCTTTTGATACCTCGGCTGGAAGACTCGGCACGCTGGTCTGCTGGGATCAGTGGTATCCCGAAGGTGCGCGCCTCACGGCGCTGCAGGGAGCGAGCATTCTGTTTTACCCCACGGCGATCGGATGGCACCCGTCGGAAAAGGCCGAGTTCGGCGTGGCGCAGCACGATGCCTGGCGGACGATCCAGCGGGCGCATGCCATCGCGAACGGCGTCTATGTCGGCGTGGTAAATCGTGTCGGCTTCGAAACCGGTGACATTCGCGGCAATTGCACGCCGGGCAAAGGCCTCGAATTCTGGGGAGGGTCATTCTTCTGCGATCCTTTCGGCCGCGTGCTTGCCGAGGCCTCCCACGACAAGGAAGAAATCCTGCTCGGCGAAGTTGACCTGCATCACCTCGAAGACATTCGCCGCAACTGGCCCTTCCTGCGCGACCGCCGCATCGACAGCTACGCTCCCATCACCAGCCGCATGATTGATGGGAAATGATCGACGGAAAATAATCGAACGATCCATGGCCAGAAAATCCACTTCGCGCACCAAACTTCTCCCCGCCGCACAGGGTTATCGCATGCCCGCCGAGTGGGAACCGCACGAGTCCACATGGCTCGCCTGGCCGCACTTTCGCGGCGACTGGCCGGGCAAATTCGAGCCGATCCCGTGGGTCTACGCCGAGATCGTCCGCAATGTCGCTCGGCATGAGCGCGTGGATCTGATCGTCAATAACGCGAGCAGCGAAGAACGGGCGCGCGCAATGCTCGAAAAGGCCGACGCGCTCTCTGCCAATGTTTGCTTTCATCACTGGCGCACCGATCGCGTATGGACGCGCGACTCGGGCTGCATCTTTCTAACTCCGGCTGACGAGCATCATCCTGAGCCAGGCGACTCCGGTCTGCTCGCTCTGCATTTTCAATTTAACGCCTGGGCAAAATATCCGAATTACAAACTCGACGCAAAGGTTGGCGAGCGCATGGCCAAAGCCGCTGGTGTACGCATCGAGCGGCCGTTCGTCGATGATTCTGTTCAAGACAAGCACCGCGTCGTGCTTGAAGGTGGATCGATCGACGTCAATGGATGCGGTGCGCTGCTGACCACAGAAGAATGTCTGCTCTCGACCACGCAGCAACGTAACCCGCCTATGGACCGGGCAGCCTATGAGCGGCTCTTCGCTGACTATTTCGGCGCGCCGACCGTCATCTGGCTCGAGAGCGGCATCGCCGGTGACGACACGCATGGCCACGTCGATGACATCACCCGCTTCGTCGCCCCTAATGCCGTGGTCACGATGATCGAGCCGAATGAGCGGAGCGAGAATCACGCGGCGCTTCGTGCGAACCTGGGGCGCCTGAAAAACGCCCGCAGCACCGATGGACAGAGACTCGAGATCGTCGAAATTCCCATGCCGCGGCCAGTCGTTTTCGAAGGCCGCCAGTTGCCCGCCAGCTACGCTAATTTTTATATCGCGAATGGAGTGGTGCTGGTGCCGGTCTTCAACGATCCAGACGATCGCATCGCGCTCAACACGCTCGCGGCGTTGTTTCCAACCCGCGAAATCGTGCCCATCTACTCTGGCGATCTGATTTGGGGATTCGGTGCTCTGCACTGCATGACGCAGCAACAACCAGTCGTCAGTGCTTAGTACCGAGTACGAGCACACTCTTCTGGAAACTGGGTAGTGGCTGCTGAGTACTGAGACTTCATTTACACTTTTACTCGTGAACGCCGAGATCATTGCTGTCGGCTCTGAGATGCTCACTCCCCATCGCCAGGACACCAACTCGCTTTACCTCACCGAACAACTGAACGACCTAGGCGTGGAGGTGCGTTTCAAGTGCGTCGTGGGCGACGATGCCGAAGCGCTTACCGCAGCCGCCAAACTCGCCATGCGCCGTTCGGACATCATCATTTTCACCGGCGGCCTTGGCCCCACCGAAGATGACTTGACGCGCGAAGCGGTCGCCGACGCGCTCGGCTTGAAACTGCAGCGCGATCCCGAAATCATTGCCAAGCTCGAAGAGCGCTTCGCCAAACGCGGATTCAAGATGTCTTCCAACAATGCCAAGCAGGCCGATGTTCTGACCAGCGCCACCGTGTTGCCGAATCGGATGGGCAGCGCGCCCGGCCAGTGGATTGGCGGAAAATACGACGGCCAGGAACGGCTGGTGATACTGCTCCCCGGCCCTCCTTACGAATTAAAGGCGCTGTTTGAAGCCGAATGCATTCCGCGGCTGCGCGCACGGGTTCCGCCGCAGCACATTGCGACCCGCACGCTCAAGCTGGCGATGATGGCCGAATCACAAGTGGACGCGCGAGTCGCGCCCATCTACAAAACCTACACCGATGTTGAGACCACGATCCTCGCCGGCGGCGGAGAAATTCAGCTCCACCTGCGCTGCCGCAAGGACTTGCCAGCCGAAGCCGAGAGCCGCGTCGAGGAACTCGCGGAAAAAATCGAAGATGAACTGGGCGACGCCATCTTCTCCCGCAAAGGCGAAACCATCGAGCAGATCGTCAGCTATCTGCTGCAGATGCGCAGCATGACGCTGTCCGTGGCTGAATCCTGCACGGGCGGCCTGCTGGCCGAGCGCATCACTTCGCTCGGCGGCAGCTCGCGCTATTTCATTGGCGGCGCTGTGGTCTACTCCAACGAATTGAAAACGCAATTCGCCAATGTCCCGAAGGCCCTGATCGACCAACACGGAGCGGTGAGCCGCGAAGTCGCAGCGGCCATGGCTGAAGGCATTCGCAAGCGCTGTGTGTCGAGCTACGGAGTCGGTATCACTGGAGTCGCTGGCCCCAGCGGAGGAACTGAACAGAAGCCCGTCGGCCTCGTCTACGTCGCTCTTGCGGGAGAAGAAGGTACGCAAGTCGTCGAGCGCAATTTTCCCGGCGACCGCAAACGCATCCGCCAATTCGCAAGCCAGCAGGCGCTGGAAATGATTCGCCGGGCGCTGTTGTAAGAGTTGCTGCGGACGACGCCTTATATAAAAATGCGAATATTCATCGGCATCGATCTCGACCAGGAAGTCCGCGACCGCATCTCGCGCTTTCTCGAAGGCGTGCAGGGCTTCGCGCCCGATGCGCGCTGGGTGCGCCCGGAGTCGCTGCACATTACGTTAAAGTTCATCGGCGAACAGACGCCGGAGCAAGTCGAGGCCATTGCCGCCCGTTTGCGGCAGGTCGAAGCTAGAGCATTTGAAATTCGCTACGGCGGATACGGATTCTTTCCCACCGCAAAAGCTCCGCGCGTATTCTGGATCGGAGTTCATGCTGTACCGCAACTGGCGGAACTAGCCGGAAGGGTCGATATGGCGACGGCCGAACTAGGCATCCCGCGGGAAGATCGGCCGTATAATCCGCATCTGACGCTGGCGCGTGCTGGAGGCCGATCGGGCTCGCCGAAGCGGCAGAAGAGTGATGGTCCCAATCCAATTTTCGCCGTGCTGGAAAAGCGTCTCGCCGCGATGGCCGAGCTTGATTTCGGCACCACGACGGCCCGCGAGTTTATTCTCTATCAGAGCCAGCTTTCACCGGGAGGATCAAAGTACACGAAGCTGAAACGATTTCCGCTGGGCGCGCGTCCATCTGAATAAAATGCATCCCTACCTCATCTCTGCCTTTGTGAGCTACCTGCTGGGGTCGATCCCCTTCGGCTACCTGTTGGTGCGGATTTTTAGAGGCGAGGATGTACGTGCGGGCGGTAGCGGCAACATTGGCGCGACGAACGTGGCCCGAAAGTCGCCTGCGCTCGGTGTTGCAACCTTGCTCCTCGACGCCGCCAAGGGCCTGGCTGCGGTTGTTTTGGCGCGGACGCTGCTTAGCGGGCCGCATCCGCAACTCATCATGACGACGGCGGCATTCTTCGCTGTGCTCGGGCATCTGTTTCCGGTGTGGCTCAGGTTTCACGGCGGCAAGGGCGTCGCCACCAGCCTCGGAGCCTTCGTTTTGCTCACGCCGAAATCTATTTTGTGCATGGTGGGTCTGTTCCTGCTTATCACCGCGGCCTTCCGCTACGTGTCGTTGGGGTCGGTGGCAGCGGCGATAGCTTTTCCGGTACTGGCATGGGCGTTCCACGAATACACGGACCCGCGACAACTGGCTTTGATGGCGGCGGTTTCAGCGCTCGTTATCTGGAAGCATCGCAAGAACATCGGGCGCCTCGCTGCCGGAACGGAAGCGAGACTCAGAAGTAAAGCGACAAGGAAGATAGATAGAGAGTCGGGAACGTTAGGAGCCAGGCAATGACCATCACGACGAGCCACGTAGCCGTCATCGGCGGAGGCGCGTGGGGCACTGCACTGGCCATCGTCCTCGGGCGTAAAGGAAAGGGCGGTTTCGGGCACGATGTTCCGCGCGACGTCCGGCACGATGTCCGGAACGATGTTAAGCACGATGTTCGCCTCTGGGCCAATGAGCCCGAGGTTTCGGAGAACATCACACGAAGCCGGATCAACGAACGCTTCCTGCCGGGATTCAGCTTGCCCGAATCCATCTCAGCTACCAACGATCTGAACGCTGCGCTCGACGGCGCGGAAATCGTCGTCAGCGTCATGCCCTCGCAGCATTGTCGGGCTTTGTTCGAGCGTATGGCGCCTTCGCTTCGCCCCGAGACACTTCTGGTCAGCTGCACGAAGGGACTCGAAGGCGACACTCTGCTGCGCATGACCGAAGTGATCGCCGATGTCTTGCGCAGCCGCCATTTCACGCCGCGGGTGGCGGCGCTCAGTGGCCCGTCCTTTGCCAAAGAGGTGGCGCGCGGCGATCCGACGGCCGTCACCGTGGCGTCCGTCGACGGCGAGGTGACTCGCGCCCAGCAGGCTTTTAACGATTCCCGCTTTCGCGTCTATACCAACGACGACGTGATTGGCGTCGAGTTAGGCGGCGCGCTGAAGAACACTATTGCCATTGCGGCGGGCGTCTGCGACGGCCTCGGCCTCGGCCACAATTCGGTTGCAGCGCTGATCACGCGAGGTCTAGCCGAAGTCGCGCGCCTGGTCGTTGCTTGCGGAGGACGGCTCGACACCATGGCCGGACTCGCGGGCCTCGGCGACCTCGTCTTAACCTGCACCGGTGATCTCTCGCGTAATCGCACTGTCGGCGTCGAACTCGGAAAAGGCCGCAAACTTTCCGACATCATCTCCGGCATGCACGGAGCCGTCGCGGAAGGAGTTTTCACCACTAAGGCCGCAGTCGGTCTGGCCCGCAAGAAGAACGTCGAAATGCCGATTACCGAACAGATGTTTGCCATCCTCGAACACGGTAAATCGCCGCACCACGCCATCGAAGAGCTGATGACGCGCGCGGCGAAGTCGGAAAGCTAGCAACGCGGACGGCTATTGACGCGTACTACTCGTCTTTTTGCGGTCAAGACAACCTTGAATAAGCCGCTTCGTATCGGGCGGCTTGGAAATAACATAGAAAGGGTTCTCGGCCCCATTCAAAATCTGCTGATCGTCCTCAACCGGCATCGGCGGGAATCCTGGCAGAGATTCTCGCCGCTGCAATTCCTTCCTGTAATCGGCATCCAAACCAATATCCGCGGGCAGTTGCTCGTTCAGGCTAAGATCCGGAGGACCAAGATAGAGGAAGGCATCCACCAACTCCTCCATCGGCTTTTGCAGAGGCTTGGGGAAGTCATTGTGCACGTTGCAGTCCTGATCGATCATGAACGGCGGCGGCAGAAAGTGGCCCAAATCAAAGGCCCCAAGCCACGTCCCCTTTGCCCGCACGAGTGATGGTGCCGACCAACCGGCGAGTGAACTGCCGGGCCGATCGGCGGAGCCTTTATAGAAAGGCCCGACGTCGGTAATGACCAACGTGACGTTGGGATAATCCCTTTCATAAATCGACACCGCGCTCCGCTCCTGGCCGTGGAAAAGATGAAATGTGCCGAAGAGCATGAGCGCCTTATGATGCTTCGACAGAACTTCTTTTTCCATCACAGCGGCAATGCTGGGATCGCGATAGCCGAATTTCTTCATGTCCTCAAAGCTTTTGATCTGGTCCCAGTCAATGGGCGGATCGCCCGCCAACACGCGCAGCCGCTTGGCTGGCGCTAGTTTCTGGTTGATGGCTCGCACCAGAGGGAAAAACAGCTCAAAGAATCCCGACGTGCCGCACATCGATTGCGTCGTGTTTCGCCACACTTTTCGAACTTCCGTAAAAGGCACATCCTATCCAGCGAGATAGCGATCCAATACCGGCTGATACAGCGAATTGCCGCATTCGACCTCGATGTCGTTCACGTTCTCTGCGAACGCCGGGTTTCGAATCAGCGAAAGAATGAAATCATCCATGTCTTTCATCCCATGAGCTTCGGGCATAGCAACGACTTCGTATTTGTCGAAAGCCGCAAGAATGGCGGGTATGGCTGGCTCTGGAGTTGGGTCTGCGCCCATCGGCTTCGGTGGTTGCTGGGTTTGCGCGTGGCTAATTACAGGAAGCACTGTCGTCAGCAGAAGGAATGCCAAGCAGCAGAAGCGAATTACTCGACACAAATCGCGGCCTTCGAACAGCATTGGGAGAGCTCCTATTCGCGCATGGACGATGGCGCACTCACTTCGCCCGCGGATGCGTCTGATCATAAACGTTCATCACGTGCTTGACCGAAAGCTGGGTGTAGCGCTCGGTCGTCGCCAGCCGCTCGTGCCCCAGCAACTCCTGGATGGCGCGCAGGTCCGCTCCCTCTTCGAGCATGTGCGTGCCAAAGGCGTGACGCAGAGTGTGCGGATGGACTTCAGGCGACAGTCCCTTGGCGACCGCGATGCGCTTTACGATGCGGCCCACGCTGCGTGTCGTAAGCCTTCCGCCGCGCTGGTTGACGAGCAGTGCAGGCATGCCTTTCGAGGGCATTGTCTTTTTGAGCGTGGCCAGCAGGTGCTGCCGCCACGGCAGATAGACGGACAGCGCCGCTAGCGCCGAGCCTCCGAAGGGAACGTAACGCTCCTTCTTCCCTTTGCCGCGAATCAGGATCGCCTCGTTGCTCAGGCTGATGTCGTCGAGATTGATGCCGACGAGCTCCGAGTTGCGAATGCCGCAGCCGTAGAGCAGTTCGAACATCAGGCGGTCGCGCTCGGGAAACGACGCCACTTCCGGCATTTTGCCGTCGAGCACGAAATTCATCTCCTCAATCGTCGGAACGCGCGGCAGTTTCTTCGGCAGGCGTGGCGTCGAAACCAGCTTCGCCGGATTCTGCTCGACTACTCCTTCTTGCGCCAGCCAGCGATAGAGCGACCGCACGGCGGCGAGGGCGCGCGCTACCGACGTCTTGCTCAGGCCTTTGTCGTACAGGTGCGATAGGAAGCCGCGAATTGCGATGTGGTCGATTGCTTTCCAGTCGCGTGGTCCGATATAGGCGCCGAAGACGTCGAGATCTCCGGCGTAAGCCTTGATCGTGTGCGGGGAGGCATTCCGCTCGCGCAAATGGCGCAGGAAGTCGTCGGTGGCGCGTTCGAGGATGGTGCGCGATTCTTTCACGATGCCCTTTCGCACACTACAAATAATCCACCACGGAGACACTGAGACACGGAGGAAAGCTTTTTCATTGGGTGCTTGTACGGCCGCCGTTGTTTCATCGAAGTTGAAAATCCGCTCTCTTTTTCTCCGTGTTTCCGGGTCTCCGTGGTGGATTTAGGTTTTCGCTTTCGCTCGCGGATGATGCTTCGCGTACACGCTCTTCAGCCGGTCGAGCGCAACGTGCGTATAAATCTGCGTGGTCGAAATGTCGGAGTGGCCGAGGATCGTCTGCACCGTGCGAAGATCGGCTCCGTTCTCGACCATGTGCGTCGCACAGGAGTGCCGCAGCATGTGCGGACTGGCGTGACGTCCCGCGGCGAGGCTTGCTTTCCCCACTAACTGCCACACTCGCTGGCGCGTCAGGCGACGACCGCCTGCGCCTAGAAACAATAGCGGCGAGCTTTTCTTTATTTTGGTTTTCTTCGTTGCTGTGATCGCTTCCCTGCCGTTTTTCAGATACTGCTGCAACGCCTGCTGCGCGGGCACTCCGAGGGGGACCATGCGCTCCTTGTCGCCCTTGCCTCGCACCAGAATGTATCCCATTTCCAGTTTCAGGTCTTCGAGGCGCGCATCGGCTACTTCGGAGACGCGCACTCCTCCTGCATAGAGCAGTTCGAGCATGGCGCGATCGCGCAGCCGCAAGGCTTGTCCGCGGACGGTTTCGCGCCCGGGCTTAGTTTCGCCGAGCGTTCTTTCGCCGAGCATAGCTCCAACTTCGGCGCGGCTTAGCGCTTTGGGCAGCACTTTCCACTGCTTGGGCAGGTCAATGTTCAGAGTCGGGTCTTTGTCGATCTTTCCGTCGAGCAGCAAATGGCGGTACAGATGGCGGATGGCGGAAAGCTTCCTTCCTACTGATCGTCCATCGAGCTGGTTCGAAAACAGTTCCTGGATGTATTCGCGCACATCGTCGCGGCGCGCTGCGCTCAGCTCGACATGGCGCTTCTCCAGAAAGCCGGCGAACTGCGCAAGGTCGCTCGCGTAGGCAGCGATCGTCAGCTTCGCCGAACCTCGCTCGACTCGCAGGTAGTCGAGGAACGAGCTCAGCGTTCGGGCGTTCGCATCCAAAGCCATGAGATGAGTATGGGATGCGAGGAGGAACCTGAACAGTAACGAGCGGGATTCGGGTGGTACTTCCTGGGACTTTCCTGCTGGACGTGAAGGGTGCAGAGGTCCTTCGACTCCGCGGGGACTTCACTTCGTGAAGTCTCCGCTCCGCTCAGGATGACAACGTGAATGAGGGAATCGACGCCGTACACGGGCTTGGTTATTTATAATCGCTGTTCCCAGTTTTTAGCTTTTTGCTGGGCTAGGACACTCCTTCTGAGGACACCCATTGTCACTTGACGAAAATATTTATGAAATACGGCGCGAGAAGCTGAAGAAGATTGAGGATCTCGGGCATCCGGCTTATCCGCGGAAGTTTAACTTCAGCCATACCGTGGCGCAGATTCTGGCTGAGTATGGCGGACAGACTACCGAGGAACTGGAAGCTCCGCGGGTGACGGTGCGGGTTGCGGGACGCATTATGGCGATACGGCTGATGGGCAAGGCCGGGTTCGCGCACCTGCAGCAGGATGGGCAGCGGCTGCAGATCTACGTCAAAAAAGATGCGATTGGCGATGCGGGCTACGAACTATGGAAGCTGCTCGATCTGGGCGATCACATCGGAGTGCGCGGATATCTGTTTCGCACGCGCACGGGCGAGCTGAGCATTCATGCCGAGGAACTGTCGTTTTTAGCGAAGGATCTACTACCCTTACCGGAAAAATTTCACGGGCTTACCGATGTCGAGTT
>JBEKLO010000077.1:0-20423 GCA_050010155.1 Terriglobales bacterium | reverse complement strand
GTCTTCCTCGTTCGCGTCGATGGCGCCCAGTTCCGTTGGCACGCCCACAAACCGTTCTACGTCCTCCGACTCTCCATAGTTGAACCTCACGCCTGCGCCGGTCAGCCCATCATCGGTCGTCTCTACTGCACGCAAAAGGCGATGTGGAAGTTGGGCTGGTTCCTACGCGACTTCCTCTATGACCCGGAACTTCTGGCCCACGAACAGGTCGATGAGAAAGCGCTGCCCGGACTCCGCGGCGTCGTCAAGATCAGCCACACCGTGATCAACGGTATTTCGCTCATCAACCTCGACGGCTTCGCCCCGGCTAGTCAGTGGGGAGAACTGTCCACAACCTCGGGTTCGAGTGCTCCTCGCTCTAGTTCTGCGGAGGCATCTCGATGAACTACTCCTACACGCAGATCAGCCAGTATCTCAGCTGCCCGCGCCGTTACCGGCACCGCTACCTCGACGGATGGCAAGAAAAGGACACGCGTGCCGCCATGCTCTTCGGTCGTGCGTTCGAACAGGCCGTTGCGGCCCTGTTTCGTCATGAAGACCCGGCGGCAGTGCTGTTCGAGCAGTGGAGCTTGTGCAAGGACATGGGCCTGACCTACTCCGGCAACGACACATGGGATCGCATGCTGCAGCAAGGCATACAGTTGCTGGAGCGCTTCGCACAGGACGGCCGCGTTCGCGTCCGACGCCCTCGTTCAACCCAGCAGGTTCAGTTCAATCGCACTCTCGGTTCTGGCAACAATTTTGTCGCTTACGTCGACGCTATTGGTGAACTGGACGGCACGCCTTGCGTTCTGGAATGGAAGACCACCTCGGCACGATTTCCGGAAGAGCCCGCTGGCATTTCCGCACTCGATCCGCAACTCATCTGCTATTCGTGGATGACAGGCATCGACGAAGTCGCACAGGTTGTGTTCGTCCGCAAGCGACTCGTCGAAGTTCAGTATTTGCGTGCCACGATTACTGACGAGCAGCGGCAGGAGTTCGCGTCCCTGGTTGATGACACGGTGCGACGGATCGAGTCCGGTCTCTTCCTGCCACACAGCGGCATCCGCTTTCCACAGAATCCCTGCACAACCTGTCCCTTCATCGGGATTTGCCTGGACAAACCCGATTTGGTCGAAGCCGCGCTTGTCCGCAAACCGGGAGCTGATCTTGGTCTGTTTGACGAACTTGTTTACTAAGTATCCGCCGATGCCGCCACAGCTCAATCGCAAACGCGCACTGTTTGTCCTCACCAAGATCGACGAGATTCTGGCGTGGGAGAAGCAGAAAGAAGTGGAGCGGGACACCCGCTTCGTCGACCTTGGCCGGTATCTGTGCGAGGTGCGGGCGGGGCAATACTGGCGAGTGGAAAAGCTGGCATCATTCGACGACTTCCTCCAGAGACGATTCCCGGAGTCGAGAAGGAAGGCGTACTACCTGATGTCCATCCACGAACATCTGCCCCCGGAAGCCAGAAAAGATCTCAAAGAAATCGGCTGGACGAAGGGGAGGGAGTTGGCGAAGCTGGCGCGGGCGCAGGGTCAGGAATTCGCTTGTGCACCCTGGGTGCACAAAGCCCGCTCCATGCGTAGGGAAGACTTCGGGAGGGCTGTGGAAAAGGAACTGACGGGAAGGGAAGAGGAGCCGTCGGAGTTGATCTACTTCAAGGTTTACAAGAGCCAAGTTCCGGTCGTCGAGCAGGCAATCGAAACGGCATCCCTGATGCTGGGCACGGACAAATCGCGCGGTTACTGCTTGGAGATGATTTGTGCGGACTTCCTCGCAGGCGCTCACCTGGATAATGGCAACCCGGAGATCCTACTCAATTCGATCTCGCGCTACTACAAATTCTTACCCGAAGAACAACAGCAGGCTTTCCTCGAAAACCTGCGTTAAAAGGCGTCCTGAAATGATCTACTCCAAAATCGCTCCCGTGCGGCTGGACCCCCTGTCGTACGAAATTCTCCGCCAGCAGGTCCTGCGTCGGGACGGCTGGAGGTGTCAGTCCTGTGGCACGATGACGAATCTCGAAGTGCACCACAGGGAATTCCGCAGCCATTCCGGATTCGATTCTGAAGAAAACTTGATCACGCTGTGCACGGTATGCCACGCCATCGCACATCACGGCGGAAACAAAACTCACGGGCACTAATGTTCAGGGACAGCCTTATCTGCTCCACAGCGAAATACCCTAACATAATCGTTCGCGACCACCGGATGCCTAATCCAAACCCAACTTGACGGCTCCCGCCACACGCCATCCAAGTCCTCCACGACGACTGCATTAATGCCATACTCTTGGCACGTGGCGTCTAAAGAACTGCTGTCCAGAAGCGTGAATAAGCCACGGAGTTCGTGCACGCGCTTTGCACATAGACCGGCGTCACCGCCAAAAGGCGTCCCACATTCCTCATTGCTGGCAGCGGTGTCGTGACCGGAATACAGCATGTTCAGTATGGAATCCTTACCATTCGGATTGCTCTGGAAGACAGCCGAAGAAGGAAGTTGCGCATCAAGAACTTCGTAAGCTGAACGCAGAGCAAATGTCCTTTTGCCGAACTGTCGGTCCGTATCCACCCAGCTTTCTCCCCTAATCGCCCCGCGATCGATGAGGAGTGGAAACATGCGCAACATGAATACCTGGTACGCAGTTCCGACGATGCCTAGAATCAACAGCGTCGCTAGCACGGCGCGAACCCACGGGCGATGTGCAGATTGTCGCGGGACGCTGGAACGATGAAACCACCAATCATGAACCATCGTCGCCCCCCACAGCAGCAGGATCAGTTGCGCCGGAAGAAAGCACCTCCATCCCAAATCGTTATTGATGATGGTGCCCGAACGCAGGAATGTACCGATCAGGAAACTCGTGAGGACCAACGTCCATGCAGCTAGTTCGTTAGTAGTGGCCGCAATTCTGCCACTCGTGAGTTGTCGTTGGCGTTGAACGCCGACGGCGAGAAAGAATCCGAGTTCCATCGCATAGTTGATGGGCAGGAACAGCGCGTTGCCGACAGTCAAAGCGAATTCTGTCGGGAACTGGATACCGATTCGGCGAGCGAAATAAAGTCCGAGTGGAAACGGTCGTAGGCCGAATTCCACAAAAGCGGCGCCGCTGCCGGGACTGCGAAGGCCGGCTAGATAGGGTAGCGCACAACACAACGCTACCACACCCGCGGTCGCGAACATTGCTACTTCAATCCAGCCCTTCCGCGCGATCAACACCAGAAGCCAAAGTACGACAGCAACGACGAAGGTGAAGGTAACGTAAACCGACATCCCCGACGCGCTGGCAAAGGCCATACCCGCCACGATGACGGGCCACGTCGCCCATTTGCGGTGGACATCAGCCTGGTGTCGCAGCAGCAAGAATCCGACGAAACATGCAATCAACGCAGCAAGGTGGTGCGGCACCCAAAGCATGGAGTCAACCCAGGAGGTGATCTGTTCGCCGTTCCACCACTCCATATCCGCCATCCAGAACCGACGCGCAATTCCAAAGTACAAGTTTGGAAAGATATCCAGACCCGTGACAGACAGCAGGCCAACCGCGAGTAAAGTCTTTCGCTCGATGCTCGTTTGGACTCGCACCATGAACTTGAGTCCGATCGCAACCATGCAAATTAAGCCTAGGCCGCACCAGACCACTCCGGAATACACCACGTACCGCGGCGACAAAAGGAGCACCTTCATAGGCAAGCTGCAAAACAGCAACCACAGGTAGTGATAGCGCAAGGGCGCCGCTGCATTGGCAAAGAAGGGATTGCTCGGGGGAACGTGGCGAGCAATCTCAACGGTCATCGCGGTCCGTACGGAGTGGTCAAAAGCAGCAATTGGCGGATAGAGCTTGTCCCCGACTTGTAGATCCACCAGCGATCCGACAGCCGCCATTACCCATAGCGCCATCAGGCCCAGACCGACCAAGGCGTATTTTGAAATCGGCCGGATCTGTCCTCTCCGAGCCTCCTTGGCTAGAAGCAGCGCGCAGAGCGCGAACGCACTGATATAGAAAATCCAGAGACCAGGCTCCAGGAACCGGGCAAGAAGATACGAAAGCATCGGGCAAATGGCGATGGAGAGAGGGACTGCGAGAATCAACCGCACAATTGGACGCCGCTGCCGAAACTCAAAGAGGTCGAGCGCCCATCCCGCTACATACCCGGGGGCGAATACGAATGGGAAAAGAGCAAGGCACGCCTTGAAAGTCCCCAGCGTGTCCACCACCGTGAAATTTCCCATGGGATTACATCTGCGTGATGCTGATCCTTGTTACATCCATCGTTACCTTTGCGCAAACAACGTCTCTTCAATCAGCTCGCAAAGAATGTGTCCTGTCAAGATGTGCGCTTCCTGGATGCGAGGGGTTTGATCGCTCGGGATGCAGATGCAGTGATCGACAGCGTTTAGCAACTTTCCGCCGGTTCGTCCAGTCAGACCCACTGTGACGAGCTTTTTCTCGTGGGCCACGTTTACCGCTCGCAGGACGTTGGGAGAATTTCCGCTGGTGGTGATGCCGAAGGCGACATCATTCGGGCTGCCGATCCCACGGACTTGACGCGCGAAAACCTCGTCGAAGGAATAATCATTCCCGATGGCGGTTAGCACCGAAGAATTAGTGGTCAGCGCCCAGCCCGAGAGGCTTTCTCGTTCCCGCAGGAACCGCCCGCTCAATTCTGCAGCCAGGTGTTGTGCGTCCGCAGCACTGCCGCCGTTGCCGAAAAACAGGATCTTATTCCCGGAGCGTAGACACTTGGTCATCGCGTCCGCGACCTTGACGACTGCGCTCAAGTACGGGGTAGATTCCAGCAGACTTTGCATTACCGACGCGCAGTCGCGAATTCTGGCGACCGCCAGAGACTGCGCAGTATCCGCGTTCATAGAACATCTCCTGTCCAGCGCTGGCATTCACGAAGTCGCGCTGGGTTGGGCTTCGCCGTCTGGCAATGAGTCGCGCAATGGTTCACTCATGCCATATTCGAAGTTGATTCTCTCCTGCTCGACTACCAAAGGCCGGTTCTGTACGAGAGTATGGATGGTGCCGATGTATTCGCCGATAATGCCCATAAACAGCATTTGGACAGACATGAAGAAAAATACTCCGATGACCAACGGTGCGATGCCAACGGAGAAGTTATTCCAAAAAATCAGCTTGTACAGCAAGTACGCCACTGACACCAGAATCGAAACCAGTGCGCCCGCAAACCCCGAAAACGTTACCAGTCGCAGCGGCACCTTGGACAGGTTTGTGATCGCGAGCATTGCCAAATCGTAAAGAGTATAGAAATTGTTCTTGGTGATTCCGTGTTTGCGCGCTGGCTGATGATACGGAATATCGAAATGCCGAAATCCCGCCTCCGCGATCATGCCGCGGAAGTAGGGGTACGGATCAGCGAAGCCTTTGATCGTATCCACTACTTGGCGGTCATATAGGCCGTAACCGGTAAAATTCTCGTAGGTTTCAACTCCGGAAAGTCGCTTCACCAGCTTGTAGTATTGCTTTCGAATCCAGAACATCAGACCGCTCTCACCGCTCGTCGTCTTGATGCAGATCACGACCGGGTACCCCTCCTCCCACTTGCGAATCATTTCAACAATCATCTCGGGAGGGTCCTGCATGTCGGCCACAATGCCTATGACGGCATCCCCTGTAGCCTGGTTGAAGGCGTGCATCGGAGAGCGGACATGTCCAAAGTTACGCGTGTTTCTGATTACTTTTACGTTCTTGTCCTTCGCCGCCAGCACCTTCAGTTCGCCTAGGGTGTTGTCGGTTGACGCATTGTCGATGAAGATGTGCTCGTACTGATAGTTGCCTGCGACGGCGATGGCATCGCGAACGCGGACGTAGAGCTCGCGCACGTTGAGCTCTTCGTTAAAACAGGGCGTGAGGACGGTCAGCGTCTTAGGCACGAGTGGCAGCTTTCTCGTCGAACCTCAGCGATTCGATCGTGATGTTGTCATTCCGCTCATACCACGAATAGACGTCCCTGATCGCGCTCTCCAAATCCCAAAACTGATACTTGCCCATTTCCGCCAGCATACGCGCGTTGTCGGCCGAGTACTCTGGCCCGATTCCTCCATTCAGGACTGACACATTGGGAGAGCGTCCCGAGACCTGCGCCGAGATATGGGCAATCATCCGGGCCAATTCTGTAATCGCAACGGGGTGTCCGCTGCAGACGTTGTACGCTTTGTGGCGGGCGTCATTCTCGATGAACCACATCGTCAGCTTTACCAGATCTTTGATGTACAGGTAGTCAAACACGATATCCTGCCGCAGCACAATCGGCAATCCTTTCACTGCCCGGCAGCAAGCATTCGAAATGAAGCGGACGGCGTAGTCCTCATACTGGCCGAAAACGGCAAACAGGCGCAACTCTACCAGTCGCTCGGAGCGCTCCGTGTACTTGGCGCAAATATACTTCGAGAATCCATAGGGGTCGGTGGGAACGCGAGTGTCGAAATATTCTTCTTTCACTCTGGACGGCAGCCCCGTCTTGTCATACTCGGCGCCGGAGCCATAATGGATCATCTTTCCGAACAGCCCGCTATTGCGTACCAGGTTAAAGAACATGCGGCAATTCCGGTCGAGCAAGTCAACTGGAGAGCCCAATCCCCGGTTCGACCGCGTAGTCGCTGCATGGAGGATTACATCGAAACGGTCTTCGCTGAGGTAATCGCGCACTGCCTGCTCATTGAGCAGATCCAGTTCCGCCGAGGAGGGTGCCAGCACTTCATATGTGGAAGCAAGCTGCTCCGCCAAGTTTCGTCCAATGAACCCCGACCCGCCGGTGATGAGTATGCGCATTATGCAGGCGTCCGAAAGGAGAATTTCTTGTGTCCCACAAAGCTGTACACAACCATAAATGCCGTCAGAAAAGCGCCGGCTATATAGGGTGCCTGGGTGAAAAACCGTGTATTCCGTCGAATGAGCGTGACCAGCACGGGTAACGCGAGTACCCCGAAGAGAATCCCGCCGCTGTACACCCCGACGCAACGGATCCATTCGCGCAGATAGTTGCCCTTGGTTTTGAATACAAACCATTTGTAGCCGAGGTAGGAGACGGAGATGTTAAGCAGGCTCGAAATCACCGACGCGACGATGTAACTGTGCGGAATCATCGGGCTGAGAATTGCAGTAAAAAAGGCGAACGAGCCGTATCCGAACAGGGTATTCCACGCGCCCACCAGCAAGTAGCGCCCAAATTGGCCGGGTGGGAGGTGGCGCGTAAGTTTCGCGATCCATTGGTTGGCAAAATCCGAAAGGCTCATTTCTTTACATGTTTACAGGGGCAAATACGCCACTGCGATATTATCAAGCCCCGACTTTTAAAGCGCGTCGTGCCGACCCAGGTACCTGCTAAACGAGCGCGCATCCGGGCATGATTCGGCGATGGCACGAGGCAGCAAAATTGCACCGCTCTCTGGGCGTTATCCGGTTTGGGTTCAGCGATTTCCACAGATTCTCAGTAGCGTCGAAAGTGTGGGCGCAGTGTTGGTGGAAGGCCGAACTTATGAGTGTGATCTCTGCTACTGACAAGCCTGTGGTTCTTGGCTACTCTGCCCTCACATGGCCGAAGTAACAGTTAATCTCCAATTCGCTAGAAACGTTGTGGTTTTTTGATTCCTCCGCGCCGATCACGAGGCTGTTCTTCTTCAAAGACGTTCCCTTCGAACGAGCCGATTATTGCCGAACTGGCGAATGCGTCGCACATAAGTCCGAAGTCCAGCTGATAGATGAATATGGAATTAGGTGGAAAAATCGCGCTGGTTACTGGAGCCGCATCAGGTTTAGGAGCAGCTATTTCCAGAGAACTCTCGGCGCGTGGCGCCGTCGTATACCTAGCCGATATCGATTTCCAGAAGGCGCAAGTGACCGCCCGCAAGATCGGCGGAGTTCCCATCTACCTTGATGTGTCGAATGCAGCTCAGGTCGAGACGGTTATTCGAGAAGTAAGCAAAAAGCCTGGCGCGCTAGATATCGTCATTAACAACGCTGGCATTATTTGCCCAAGCGAGGAGTTACAGAGGTTTGCACCCGAGGAGTGGCGAAGGATACTCAGTGTGAATCTTTCAGGTACGGTGGCCGTTTCCATCTCCGCATACTCTGTTATGCGGTACCAAGGTTTTGGCCACATCAGCAACATCGGTTCGCTCGGTGGATTAATTCCGGTTCCTTTTTTAGGCCCATACACTGCCAGCAAGACTGCGCTGACCGGATTCACCCTGGGTCTTGCCGCGGAAGCAGAACTCCACGGGGTCCACGTCAGCTTGGTTTGTCCTGGAAATCTGGCTACCGGGATGGCCAGGCCATCGTCAGTCCTTCCTTCGGTGAGTCCAGCAGTCGCTGCTCGGCGCATCGTGAAAGGGATCTCTCACAATGAGCGCATCATCGTCTTTCCCCTTTATGCCCGAGTGATGTGGTGGATGGAAAGAATCAACCCCGGATTTATTCGAATTTGGAATCGAGAGATCGTCCGCCGACATGCAAAACGTGAAGCAGAACACCCCGTCTCAATGCAGTCTGCCGCCTAATATTAAGCTACCCTAGCGCCGATTTATTGCATCTCGTTTAATATCCGGTTCCTGCATTTCCACCAGCACGCAGTCATACTACGCCGGACACTCTACAATGTTGGAGAGGCAGCCCGTGCGCACAGTGTCTGGCTGTGAACAGTCGCTGCAGCTTTGCGCATTTGAGGAGTTCGGTTACATTTCAGAGTTGCCGCCAATGGAGCCCAACTAGCAATGAAGCTTTCGGACTACGTTTTTCGCATGGTAGCAGACGCTGGCGTGAAGCACGTCTTTCTCGTGCCCGGCGGTGGGGCCATGCATCTCAACGACTCCCTCAGTCGCTGTACCGGGGTCGATTTCGTTTGCAATCTGCATGAGCAGGCGAGTGCAATTGCAGCGGAAAACTATTCCAAAGCTACCAATCATCTCGGTGTAGCACTGGTGACTACGGGTCCAGGCGCCACAAATGCGATCACCGGCCTAGCCGGCGCCTGGCTGGATTCAACGCCCTGCCTCTTTCTTTCCGGTCAGGTGAAACGCGCGGACCGGATGTTTACGCCCGATGGTTCGCCGCTCGGAGTTCGGCAAGTTGGAATGCAGGAGGTAGATATTGTCTCGATTGTCCGCCCCCTGACCAAGTACGCGATCACCGTCGACGATCCCGGTTCGATCCGCTACCACATGGAGAAGGCGCTTTATCTTGCAAAATCGGGCCGTCCAGGTCCGGTTTGGATTGATATTCCTCTCGACGTACAGGCCAGCCCGATTGACCCGGAGACCCTGCGCGGCTTCGATCGTTCCGAATGCGAGGTTCGCCCACCTGTTGATATGGAAGCGCTGGTCACGGAAACGATCCGCGCATTGAACAAGTCCGAGCGGCCGATTCTTTTGGCGGGCAACGGCATTCGCTTGGCCCGTGCGGAAAAGGAGTTTCTGGAACTGGTCGAGGCGCTAGACATTCCGGTTGAGGCGACGTGGCTCGCGATCGATCTGATTGCCGATGATCATCCTTTATTTATTGGTCGTCCCGGTTCACTTGCGCCGCGCGGGGCAAACTTCGCTGTGCAGAATTCTGATTTTCTGCTCGCGCTCGGTGCACGCCTGGATCGCGTGATTACGGGCTACTCCCCAGAGCGATTTGCCCGTGCCGCTCACAAAGTCATGGTGGATGTTGATCCGTTCGAGTTGGCCAAGATGGGCGATTCCATTCAGACGAAAGTGCAGGCCGACGCGGGCGCATTCATTCGCGCTTTGCTTAGCTGCAAGTCGGAGATTCTGCGAAAGCCTCGTTCCCCCTGGAAGCAGCGCTGCGTGGATTGGAAGAACCGCTATCCCGTCATCCTGCCGGAACATCGCAAGCCCGAAGGGCCTGTAAGTATGTATCACCTGGCGGAAGCGCTTCAGGATGTGCTGCCAGCGAACACTCCGATCGTCTCTGGTAGTTCGGGCAGCGCAATTGAACTCTTTCTGCTTGCGCTGCGCGTCAAAGCAGGGCAGAGGGTGTTTCATACTACGGCGTTGGGAGCGATGGGGTTTGGCATCGCCGCCTCCATTGGCGTCTGCGTGGCAAACGGTCGCCGCCCCGTCGTGTGCGTAGATGGTGACGGCGGTTTTCAATTCAACATCCAGGAACTGGAGACTGTCTCGCGCCTCAAACTGCCGATCACGTTTTTTGTGTTGAACAATGGAGGTTATGCTTCCATACGCATTTCGCAGACGAGCTTCTTTGGCGAGCCTCGCATCGGGTGCAGCCCAGAGACGGGCCAGACGCTGCCAGACATCTCGAAGGTCGCCCAGGCTTACGGGTTGCAAACCGACGTGATCCGCGATCAATCCAACCTCCGCGCCGACCTGCAACGAGTGCTCAGCCGAGGCGGTCCGCTGGTTTGCGACACGTACGTTCTTCCCGATGAGGTTCGCGCTCCGCGACTTTCTTCCGTTCAACGCCCGGACGGATCGTTTGTCTCCAAGCCACTGGAAGATCTTTACCCATTTCTCTCGCGCGAGGAGTTTCTTTCAAACATGTTGATCCCTGTGGAAGAGGAGTCACGATGATGAGGATCGCCGTGATGCAAGGCCGGCTTCTACCGCCATCTGACGGATGCTTTCAGTGTTTCCCCAGAAAACAGTGGAGAGAGGAATTTCCGCTGGCAGCAGAGGCGGGCCTTGACGCGATTGAGTGGATATACGATTCTCCCGGCGAGCGCGAGAATCCGCTTGGCTCCGAGAATGGCCTGGCCGAGATGCGTCAGCTGTCGAAGAAGTCCAATATCGCAGTCGTCTCCGTCTGTGCTGACTACTTCATGGAGTGTCCGCTGGTGAAAACCGAGGCAGCGGAACAGGAAAAGAGAATCAACAAATTACTGTGGCTGCTGGAGCGCTGCCGGTTGGCCGGCATCAGCCGAGTGGTTCTACCATTTGTCGACAACTCCAGAATTGACAGCGATGCCGAAGAGAACCAGGTTGTGCAGGCGCTGCAGCGCGTTCTTGGGCAGCCCGAAAAGGCCGGTGTCGAATTGCACCTGGAGACATCGCTCGATCCAAAACGCTTCGCCGTCCTTTTAGCCAAGTTGCCGCACTCCCACTTGAAAGCGAACTACGACTCGGGGAACAGTTCTTCACTCGGGTACGATGTCCGCGAAGAAATTGCGGCCTATGGCGACCGAATAGGCAGCGTACATATAAAGGATCGGGTGCGCGGCGGCGGGACCGTTCCGCTGGGAACGGGCAATGCGGAGATCCCGGTTTTGCTTTCTCTGCTTTCCCGCATCAGATACAGGGGCGACTTTGTCATGCAGATTGCGCGAGGCGAAGCCGGAAAAGAACCTGCTTGGATTCGCCATAATCGGGAACTCGTGCTGAGTCAACTGCAGGCGGCGGGGTTCGCACTCGGAGCGAACCGATGAGAATTTTGATCGTCGGACTTGGGGGTGTTGGACAACGCCATCTTCGTAACCTGCGCACACTCCTCGGCGACGCTGTGGAGATTCTCGCCTACCGCGTTCGTAAGCTTTCCCACGTGATTACACCAACCTTGCAGATTGACACGGATCGCGATGTCGCGCGCGAATATGGGGTCCGCGTTTTTGGAGACCTGGTGTCGGCGCTTGCGGAAAAGCCTGACATCGCATTTATTTGTAACCCGAGCAGCTTGCATGTTTCCGTGGCGCTGGATTGCGTCCGCGCTGGCTGCGATCTCTTCGTAGAGAAGCCTCTGTCGGATGGACTTGCTGGTTTGCCTGAGCTGCAAGCTTTGGTTGAGAAGCAGCGACGAATCGTCATGGTCGGCTATCAGCTCCGTTTCCATCCCTGCTTTCTGCGCATGCAGGAAATCGTGCGCTCAGGCGTACTCGGAAATCTGCTTGCGGTTCGGGCCGCCGTTGGTGAATACCTTCCCGCTTGGCATCGTTATGAGGACTACCGGCAAATGTACGCCGCGCGGGCAGACTTGGGCGGTGGGGTAATCCTCTCGCAGATTCACGAGTTCGATTATCTCTACTCCCTCTTTGGTAAGGCGAAGCGTTTGTTCTCCGTCGGTGGACACTGGAGTAATCTGGAGATCGACGTTGAGGACGTAGCCAGCACGCTAATGGAGTGCGAATTCGCCGGAAGGCCACTTCCCGTCCACTTGCAGCAGGACTATCTGCAGCGCCCGCCCCAGCGGCTGTGTGAGGTGGTCGGAGACGCGGGCAAGGCCGTTCTAGATTTTCCAACGCTGTCGGTCACCGTGTACGGCACAGAAGGAAACGTGGCGGATCGGTTCACTTGCGAGCAACTGGACCGCAACCAACTGTTTATTAGCGAGATGCAGCATTTTCTTGACTGTGTGAAAACCCGAAGCAAACCAGTCGTAGACTTGGGTGAAGGCATTTGGAGCCTTAAGCTGGCACTCGCCGCGAAGGAATCGATCGCGACTGGCCGTGTGGTGGAACTTTCCTGAAGAATCGAGAAAGCATGGCAGAAGTTGGGAGTTTGTTTGATTTATCCGGGCGCGTTGCCGTGATCACCGGGGGCGCCGGATTGCTCGGCGAACAGCACGCGCGGGCTATAGCAGCGGCGGGCGGTATCCCGGTTCTGGTCGACATTCAACAACAGCGTGCCGGCGAGAAAGCAGCAACGTTGTCGAGAGAATTCGGTGTTCCGGCCATCGGTTGCGCTGCGGACATCACCAAAGAGCCGGAAATTGAAGCGCTCCGGGATAAAGTCTTGGCCAAGTTTGGACGCCTCGACATTCTCATCAATAACGCAGCTAATAATCCCAAGATGGAAGCCAGCGCGGAGGTCAACTTTTCGCGGCTGGAGAATTTTCCCTTAGCGCAGTGGGAAGGTGACATTGCCGTCGGCCTGACCGGCGCGTTTCTATGCAGCAAGGTCTTTGGCAGTCACATGGCCACAAGTGGTGGCGGGGTCATCGTAAACGTGGCGTCGGATCTCGCGCTGATCGCTCCCGATCAGCGGATCTACCGCCAGCCCGGTGTGCAAGAACAAATGCAGCCTGTTAAACCCGTCACCTATTCGGTAGTAAAGTCCGCGCTGGTGGGTCTGACGCGGTATCTGGCCAGCTACTGGGCCGACAAGAAAGTGCGGGTTAATGCCATTTCGCCGGGTGGCGTGTACAACGGCCAGCCAGAAGACTTCGTTGTGCGTCTGACGAACCTGATCCCGCTCGGACGCATGGCCGCGATCAACGAGTATCAGGGCGCCATTGTATTTCTGTGTTCGGACGCATCGTCATATATGACGGGTACGAACCTGGTGGTGGACGGTGGTAGGAGTTGCTGGTAAAGCAGCCATGAAAAATCTCCTACGACCGTGTCCGATCTGTGGAGGCAAGCGTGGTGATGTTCTGCATCACCAAAGATTCGCAGTCACAGACGATTATCCGCTCCCCGATCAATACGACGTTGTGATCTGTGAAACATGCGGAATGGTGTATGCCGACACGCCGGCGACGCAAGCCGACTACGAAGAGTTCTACGCTACCTGCTCTATCTACGAGCAGCCAGCCGGAGCGCAAACGGGTGCGACTCCCCCGGAAGATGTTCCGCGTCTTGAGCAAACCGGCGCCCTATTCGCCAAGCATATTCTCTCGGAGCAGTCTCGCGTCCTTGACGTAGGGTGCGCCAACGGAGGACTACTTCAAGTGCTGGGTCGTCTGGGATTTGCGAATCTCGTTGGCGTTGATCCTTCACCCGCATGTGTAGAAAATACCCGAAAGGTTGGCTGCCAGGCATTTCGCGGAGAGCTCGCTCATCTTCCAGCAGAGATAGGTCGTTTCGACGTCGTAATACTTACTTCGGTGTTGGAACATGTCCTCGACGTAAAAGGTGCAATCACAGCATTGGTCAACGTTTGCACCGACAATGGCCGAATATTCTTGGAGGTTCCGGACGCTGCCGGATACGCGGACTACCTGTACGCCCCATTTCAAGACATTAATACGGAGCATATCAATCACTTCTCCATAGCCTCGCTGCGAAATTTAATGACCCAGTTTGGCTTTGCGCCAGTACTCGAAAAACACGTGCTGGTGCCTGGGCCGTCCAGCCTGATTTTCCCGGGCCTCGAAGTCGGATACGAACGTCGTAGTGATCAGGTCGAGCAACCGTGGGTCATCGACAGCGCATTTCGCGGGCAGATGGAGCGCTATATCAATGAATCCCGCGTCATGATGCAAAACATCGATCGGCATCTACGGAATGCGCTTGCATCTTCAAAAGAAGTGATCGTTTGGGGGACGGGCCAACTGACCATGAAGCTCTTGTGCGATACAGCGTTGAAAGATGCGAACGTGGTCGCTTTCGTGGACGGGAATCCGGTCAACGTCGGGAAAACCTTGCGCGGTGTGCCGATCATTCGTCCCGAACTATTGAAGAATCAGAATGCGCCGATTATCCTGGCGACCTTGTTGCATACCCAAGGCATCCGCAACCGGATCACGACCCTCGGCTTACGAAACCCGGTAGTTACGCTGCAGGCGGATTGATGAGCGACCTTGCAGCCATGATTAGGTTCTGAGAACGGAAAGGTTACCGAGAAACTGATTTCGCCCAGGTAAACATCTGGCCAAACTTATCTGACGACCAGACCTCGTATCCGATATTCGAAAACAGTTTTTCCAAAGGTTTCCAGGTCCGCTCGCCGTCAACCAGGTGATAGCTCTCGATAGCGAAATTGACCGGATGCGCCTTCAGGAATTCCAGCGCGCCTTCTACTGTGGCGATCTCTGCACCTTCTATATCCATCTTTACGTACGTGGGAACCTCGCCGAGTTCGGCGCAGGCATCCGCAAAACTAACGGTTTCGACCTTCTGAAACTTGGCCTTTTCCGAGTACGTGAGAAAGTTGGAAAGCCCTGCGCTCATGGAGCCGTCCATGCAAAATTCCGCTGTGCCGCTAGACCCTGAAAGTGCCTTCTTTACCGGTGTCACGTTATGGAGCTTGTGCAATTCGATGTTCTGTAAGAGGAAGTTATAGTTATTCTCGTCGGGTTCAAAGGCATAGACCTTGCCGCTGGGTCCTACCATCTGCGCTAGGAAATAGGCAGTGGCACCCGCATGCGCGCCAGCATCCCAGAGAACGTCGCCGGGTTGAGGTGCATAGCCATGAATATAGGCATCCATCACGTCATCTTCGGGAACTGACGGAAAATGAAATGCAGTGCCACTCTTGCGGTACCGTTGTAGGCTGGGCTTCGAGAAATCCAGGACTGTTCGGCCCTCAACGGTTTGACCCTCCACGGTGTCGAAGAAAAGGCTATAGAGATCCATCATGATCGGAACCTGAACGTACTGGGCTTTGTTCAGTATCATCTCCCGCTGCGCTTTGCGGAGGCTGATGGCATTATTCACGAACTCAATCCGGTATCCGTGACGAAGTCCATGCATCCGCAATGCCCCTTGAACGAGCAAATTATTCGGTCCAAGCCGGACGAGATAGTCCTTGAGGAATTGCATATATGTATCTGTATCCTAACGCAGTGCGAGGTGGAATAAACCACGTCATCGATTCGGCCGATTACCGGCGTGCCTGCAGCCCTCGGAGGATCTCTCCTGCGTCTTCGATCAAACGGTCGGAGCGGTGGAGAGGATCACGCTGCGCTAGGCTTATCGCCGTCTCACACTCAGCGATCTCCAGTTGCGGGTAACCGTTAAACGCCAGCGCTACACAATGATAGTAGTGGGCACGGGCCGACCATGGTGCCATCTCAACCGCCTGCGCAGCCGGTAATAGCGCGGATTTGGGATCGGCGCTGTGCAATAGCCTGAGCGTCTTGTTTTCGAGAGCTCCGCCCGCCGCCGCTCTTGAATCAAACTCACCTTCATATACCATCATCGCACTCCCGCCCAGCAGAGCCTTCGGCTGCGATTCGTTGAAAGCGGCAAGTGGATCGCCTGGATGGCCATTAATCTGGAGCCACGAACTGCTGACAAAAACGATTCCTTTCATCCGTGCTGGCAATTCTGTCTCCCAATGATCGCCCATTTGCGTGCAGGGAATTTTGTATTTGCCGATCGGAACGCGCCAGTCACTGTCCAGCCAGCACGGCGTCTTGGGATGTTGCTCCATGTATCGGCTCACTTGCCAATACGTTTGATTGAGATCGGTCCAGGGCAGGTGCTGGTAGAGTTTCTGCGGTCCACCCCAAAGCCCATTCGCATAGGAAAGATAATTTGGATATGCCCGCAGGGAAGAACCTGCGTGCAGCACAAGCAAGCACGCCAAAACCACAGCTGCCCAGCGATGCGCTCGTGCAACATAAACGCATCCCGCCGCCGCCGCAATCACCAGGAACGGGATCATTGGGAACAAATGCCAGATACCGATGGCTGGTCTCTGAACACTCATGCTCGTCGCGAGAAACAACAGCGCCGGTAACAACAGAAAGATGGATTCCCGGCGATGTTCCCGCCCCATCAGAATGAGCCCTACTCCCCCCATCGCCAACATCGCTAAGAATGCCGCAGTGAACTTGATCGATACGGAGAGGGGAAAGAAAAACCAGGGAGTCTTCGCATAGGGCCGGCTCAGAATTTCTATGACGTTTGCATCTACCGAGAGGAGGCCGCGCACATTGATAAGACCGTCAAGATAATCCTGCGGCAGAAGATGGGATGCGCGCACCATCTTCAGAATCTGCCCGTCCACGGATTTAATCCCCGCCAACTGCTCCTTAGTGAGGTCATCGGAAGCTCTTGCAACCGTCGCCGAGGCGCGAACGCCAAATCCGCACCAGATGACCGCCGCCGCAATGACAAGCATCGCCGCTAACGAGCCGAGGTCCCGCCACGACCTGCCTGCCCATTGATTCTTCTTATTCTTCAGGCATACGTCGGACATCATGAGCAGAATCAGCACGGGAATCAGTAACACTGCCGAATGCTTGGTTAGCAGAGCCAACCCCAGAAGAACTCCGGTCCCCACCAGCAAGAGCATCGAGCGCTGCCTGGTCCAGAGATAAAACCCCGACACCGTGAGCAAAAACAGAGTGGATAGAAGAACGTTATTCAACACGAGCGCGCCGTGGGCCAGGATGTTCGGCTCAAATACCAGGATCGTCGCAGCTACGACTGCGACGGCCCGTCCGAACATGCGCCGTGCTGTAATCCACACTCCGAGGCATAGCGACACCCCTGCTAGGCTGGATGCGACTCGCGCCTTCATCAGCAGGGACCACCAGTCTTCCCGCGAATATAGCCAATGGGTGGCCTGATCCTCTTCGTCTTCGCCCGCTTCCCGCTGCGAGCAATCCATGGATATATCGCTCCACAGCAGAGGAGTTGCGGCCAGCATCTTCGCCAGCGGGGGATGCTCACGGCCAAACGTGTAGTCGCCGCATTTCAGAACGCGGTAGCCCGCATATAAATGAGTCGCCTCATCCGCGTGCTGCGACATCTGTCGTACGCTGAACAGCATTTGCGCCAGCAGGATGAGGCAAAACGTAAGGGGGATCAGCCATTCCAACCAAGGATGTTTTCGGAGCGCAGAGCGGATGCGGTCAATCGTCGTGCTCTCTCGTATACGCTCGCGATCTGAATGGCCGGCGAGTCTCATGCTCTTTCAGCGAACCGATTTGGCCGCCTTGCTGAACGCGACGAGCAACATATCCACGACCTCGCGCACAGCGCCATTACCGCCGCCGAGCTTGGTGACCACCTGGCAATGTTCTCGAACGGAAGGACGCGCGTCCGCGGGACAGGCACTGAGGCCGACGATGTTAAGCGCGGGTAAATCGTTTACATCGTCCCCGATGAAGCAAATCTCGTGCAGGCGCAGCCCGTGCTCTTCCGAGAATGAGCGCAACGCCCCGGCTTTGTCCTTGCACTCCTTGTGAACGTCAGTGATAGAGAACTTGGCGGCGAGCCGGTCAACAAGAGGACTGTTCTCGCCCGACATCAGAGCAATCACCATCCCCGCTTTTCGCGCCAGCGACAGGCCCATGATGTCGGCAAAGTGAAAACGCTTCCATTCTTCGCCGTTCGGTCCCCACCACACGCCGCCGTCGGTAAGCACTCCGTCGACGTCCATAGCGATGGCCTTGATGTTCCTAGCGATTTCCGGCACGCCCCGTGGCACTTTCTTCGGCACTACGACGCCCGCGCGCGCCGCAGTTTTTTGATGATCGGTTGCTCGCGCTCCAACACCCGCTTGACGCCGTCACCCATCGATTTTTCGATTAAGCGAATGTCACGAATCAAGCGCGTGATGCCATTCGGTTCCAGTGACGCCGCATGGTCGGAGCCCCACATCGAGCGATCCAGCGTGATGTGTCGCTCGATCACGCAGCAGCCGAGCACCGCGGCCGCGACACTCGAGGCCAACCCGGTTTCGTGGCCGGAGTAACCAACCGGCAATCCATACCGCTCTCTCAGCACGTCGATAACATGCAGGTTCAATTCTTCGTAATATGCGGGATATGTACTGCAGGCGTGAAGCAGCAGGAGATCCTTCTTGCCCAGAACGTCGACCGCGTGATCGACCTCTTGAATCGTACTCATTCCGGTCGATAACAGGACCGGCTTTCCCACTGCGCGAGTATGGCGCAGCAGTTTGTCATCGGTGAGGGATGCGGATGCGACTTTAAAACAGGGGACCTGAAACTGCGCGATAAAGTCGACGGAGGCCTCATCCCAGCATGACGCGAACCAGTCTATCTTGACCTCGCGGCAATAACGGTCTATCTCTCGATACTCTTCAATCTCGAATTCCAGGCCGCGCTTCAGATCGCCGTTTGTTTCTCCAAATGGGTTTTCCCGGGGCTTTGCGAGTTCCTCCGGCGTGTAGACGACATCGATCGTCCGCTTCTGAAACTTGACGGCGTCACAACCGGCGCCGGACGCCACGTTGATGAGCTTCTTCGCGATATCAATATCGCCATTGTGGTTGATTCCAATCTCAGCGATTACATAGCAAGGTTTGCCCGGTCCGACCACCTTGGACCCCAGACGAATCTCGGGCTGATCAGCGGAATGTCTATTACTTGCCTGCGGCATCAGAAAGTACCCCCTTAAGTGCGATTTCATTGATCGATTCCACAACATAATCCAACATCTCCGGCGTGAGTCCTGGATAGACACCAATCCAGAACGCTTGATTCATCACGCGGTCACTGGCTCCGAGACCGCCCACCACACGATAGCTAAGCCCCGCATACGCAGGTTGACGGACTAAATTTCCGCCAAACAACTGTCGAGTGCCAATCTTTTTTGCATTCAGGAAGTCGATGAGCGTGTTGCGCGAGAACGGAGCTGTTTCCCGTAGCAGAAGTGGAAACCCAAACCAACTGGGATCGGAATTCGGAGTTGCCTCTGGCAAGACGAAGTGCTCATCGGCATTCTTGTCTTTGAGTCCCGCCTTCAAGTACGAGAAATGTCGTTTTCTTGCTTCGATGAATGCCGGTAGTTTTTTCAACTGTGCAACTCCCACGGCAGCTTGCATGTCAGTGGCCTTCAGGTTATAGCCCACATGCGAATAGATGTATTTGTGATCGTAGCCGTGCGGCAGTTCGCCGAGTTGCCAGTCGAACCGCTTCCCGCAGGTATTCTCTTTACCGGGGGCACACCAGCAGTCCCGTCCCCAGTCGCGAAAAGATTCGACGAGAGTGCGCAGAAGGGGCTTCTCCGTCAAGACGCATCCCCCTTCGCCCATCGTGATATGGTGCGCGGGATAAAAGCTGACCGTCGCGAGATCGCCGAAGGTTCCAACTTTCCGTCCGCCATACGTCGAACCGAGAGCATCGCAGCAGTCTTCGATCAGCCACAAGCCGTGCTTCTTTGCGAACGCGGTCACAGCACCGAGATCGAACGGGTTCCCCAGCGTGTGTGCAAAGATGACGGCGCGCGTGCGATCGGATAACGCGGCTTCAAGATAACTGACATCCACGTTAAACGTGGGAATCTCAACATCGACAAAGACGGGAACCAGCCCGTTTTGCAGGATCGGATTGACCGTGGTCGGGAAACCCGCAGCGAGGGTGATGACTTCGTCTCCGGGCTTCAGCTGCCGATCGCCTAATCTCTGTGAAGTTAGGGCCGCGACCGCCAGAAGATTGGCCGACGAGCCGGAATTCACCAGCACCGCCTCGCGCACACCGACGAACTTGGCGAACTCACGTTCGAACTGCTCCGCGAATCGTCCGGTGGTCAGCCAGAAATCGAGCGAAGAATCGACCAGTAGTTCAAGTTCTTGTTCGTCGAACACACGTCCGGAAACTGGCACGGGAGACGAGCCCGGCACGAAGTTCGGGGCAGGGAAGGCCTCATGGTAGTACTCGCCCACCAGGCTCCGGATCCGATCGCGCAACGCGTCTGCTCGTGACACTACTTCACCGCCTCCCGGTACCATGCGATGGTTTTTTCCAATCCCTGGTCCAGAGTGAACATGGGCTTCCAGTTCAATTCCGTGCGTGCCCGCTCAGCGCTCAGGAACTG
>JBEKLO010000076.1:0-20720 GCA_050010155.1 Terriglobales bacterium | reverse complement strand
ACCAAAGGTTTGCAGGAGGGTGATGAAGTGATCACCGGCAGCTACAAGGTTTTGCGTACTCTGAAACCGGGAACGAGCATCAAGATCGATAACTCGGCCCCAAAGAAAGAAGATGAAGGCAGCTAGGAAATCAGGTGTCAGGTCTCAGGTCTCAGGTGTCAGGCCTTGGACTTTCCGTTTTTCCTGACACCTGAGACCTGACACCTGAGACCTTTACCGCGTTGGAACGTCCAAGATAAAACGGCTATAGGAGCGTGCGTGCCCGAGCCCGATCTGAATAAAAGCCCGCGAATTGGGCTGCGCCCAACTCCTACATGATCACGACCGAGGATCTGTGGAAGAGTTACGACATGGGCTCGGAGCAGGTGCATGCGCTCCGCGGCATCAACCTGAAGATCCAGCGCAACGAATATGTTGCCATCATGGGCCCGTCGGGTTCGGGGAAATCCACCCTGATGAACCTGATCGGCTGCCTCGACTCGCCGTCGAAGGGGCAATACTGGCTCAACGGGCAACTAGTCAGTGAACTCGACGACGACGAACTGGCGCGCATCCGCAATAAAGAGATCGGGTTCGTCTTCCAGACGTTCAACCTGCTGGCGCGTGCCACATCCCTGCACAACGTGGAACTGCCGCTGATCTATGCCGGCGTCCCCTCGGACGTACGGGTTGAGCGTGCCAAAGAAGCGCTCACTTCGGTGGGCATGGAATCGCGCATGAACCACAAGCCCAACGAACTTTCCGGTGGACAGCGCCAGCGCGTGGCCATCGCCCGCGCTCTGGTCAACAAGCCGGCCATCATCCTGGCAGACGAACCGACCGGCAATCTGGATTCACAAACCGGCAACGAAATCATGGCGCTGTTCGACCGCCTGCACTCAGAGGGAAATACGATCGTACTGGTGACGCATGAGCACGACATAGCCGAGTACGCTCACCGCATCGTCTACATCAAAGACGGTGTCGTCGCCAAGGATGAAGTGAAAGAGTAAGCCGCATTATTTTCCGGCGAGCAACGACTCCGCCATTTTCTGCGCTGCTGGAAGATTTGGGGAGAAGCGCGCCACGCGCTCTGAGATGGCGTTGGCCTCGTCGACGCTTCCTTGCCGCCGCAAAGCGTCCGCAAGCAGCAGGAATCCCACGTCGGTCGGCTGCACTCGCATAGCATTGGAATACTGACGAACGGCTTCGGGCAGGTCGCCGTTTTTTTCGGCGATCAAACCGAGTCCGATCATTGCCATCGGCCGATCGGGCGTCAGCCGCAGCGCCATTTCAAAACACTGCTTTGCATGATCCAGTTCCCCCATCTGCCGATAAACAGACCCGAGGTTTCCATACGCTGTTGCGCGCAGGCCCACGTCGGCAGCGTGGAGGGCCACTACCTGATATCGTCCGATGGCCGCCGGCAGATTGCCGCGGCTTTGCTCGTAAGCCCCCATGTTCAGGTTGGCGGGCAGATCCTCCGGCCAAATGGCGAGTGCTGCGCGGTAGTGCGCAAACGCCTCTTCATCCCTGCCCTGGTTGCTCAGAAATCCTGCCAGTGTGTCGTGGGCAAACCAATTGTTTTCCGTCAGCGCCAGAGTGCGGAGCCAGAATGATTCGGTATCGTGCCAGTAGCCGACCTGATGGTAAGTCAGCGTCGATAAGATCAGCAGACAAGCAACTGCCGGAATGGCCAGCCCAACGGCGGAAATTTTGTGGGACCCCTCCCAGTCGGCCACCAGCCACGTCGACATCACAAACAAACCGATGAACGGAATATAGGCATAGCGATCCGCCATTGCCTGAGCGCCCACCTGCACCAAGCCAAGCATCGGCACCATGCTCCCCAGAAACCAAAACCATCCCACCGCGAGGTACGGTTTGTCGGTTGTGCGAAGAACCCAGGCCGTGATCAACAACAACAGGACGGCGGCCGCGACTACTTCCCAAGCTGGATAGAGCTTCGTGGGATGCGGATACAGCGCCACCAGGTTCGACGGCCAGAACGCCTTGCCGAGATAACGCACATAAGAGATCACGGCAGTCTCGAGGCGTAACAGCAGGCTGTACTGGGAAAGAGACTGGACGGCGCCTCCGACCTTTTGCGCTTGCATGGTGATGAGTGCGCTCGCGCCAGAAAGAAGCAGGAGCGGCACTTTCTCCACCAGCAGCCACCCGATCGACCGTTTCGGCGGGTGTTTTGGCGAATTCGTGCCAGGCTCTGTCGTCGCGGCCGCGGCGAGAGCGCTCATCCCAGCGTTCATCCGCCGAAGTGGCCAGTAATCCAACAACAAAACCAGAAATGGGAAAGTGATGACTTGAGACTTGCTCATGAATCCGAGCGCGAGGAGAAAAAACATTACCGCGTAGCGAAGGAGCGCGGGTTTTCTCGTGTACCAAACATAGGCGTGTAGAGCGAGCAGGAAGAACAGCATGCTCAGCACATTCTTCCGCTCGGATGCCCAGGCCACGGACTCGACGTTGATCGGATGAAGTGCAAACAGCGCGGCGACCATCAAACTGCGCCAGCGGAACCCCGTAACACTCTGCAGCAGCAAAAACAGAAGGACAGCGTCGGCCGCATGCAGCAGAACATTTTCGTAGTGCGGCCCGACAGGATTGAGGCCGAAGAGTTGGCAGTCCAGTTCATAGGAAAGCCAAGTCAGCGGATGCCAGTTCGCCATGTCGTAAGTGGTGAAGGCGTACTTCACGGTCGCCCACGTCAAGCCCGCGCGCACATGAGGGTTCTGGGTGATATAGCCATAATCGTCATGGTTGAGGTAAGCGTTGCGGGTCACCGGACTGTACGACACGATGACAGCGATGGTCAGCAGCAAACACAGCAGTAAAGTGCGTTCTCTCGGCGATTCAAACAACCTCAATTGCAAGGATCCCGACGGAGCCGGAGCGTCCGTTCGCTCCTGGCGTTTCATCACGGTGGCAGAGGAGAACGAACTCATGGATTCGACCATCGTAACGCAGTGGGAAAGGCTCGAGAGAAAGAACCGCGAAGTCCGCGTTCCTTTGGTCACGCGTAATTATGTGATTGCTGAAGCAACCGCAGCAAGATAGGGAAGCAAATTTCTACCGCGTATCCGCTGCCAGACACGCAAGCGCGAGGATTATTGCTGCGCGCGGTTGCTGATTTTTTCCAGGTCTGGAGTTGATGTTGTTCCCGCACTCCCGGCCACAAAGAAGTTGTGGTCGTAGAGATTGCGGTACATGCGGCCTGCGATCTCCGCTGCCTTGGGTCCGAAGGTCGGACGCCCGCCCTGCAGGAATACGACTGTAACAATGCGTCCAATGTCGGTGTTGGCGTAGGAGGCGAACCATCCGAAGCGCGTGCCGGCGTGCGAGCAAGTTCCGGTCTTGCCCAGGATCGATTCTTCATTAAAGTTCAAGCGCACGCTACGCGCCGTGCCGTAGTTGACCGCTCCCGCCATGCCGTCCGAGAGTTCAGGAATCACGGGCTCGATGTCGAGATGACGCTTGATGCGAGGCTGGAAGTTCGCCACGGCCTCGGGGCTGGTCGGATGTTGCAGGTAGTAAAGCGTGCCGCCGTTGGAGATCGCGGTTACGAGCGCGCCCAGTTGCAGCGGGGTCATCGAAATGCCTTCGCCAAAAGAGCACATCTTGCTGACGCCACCAAGTTTGGCGGGGATCTCAGTTTCCGGATAGGTACCCAACTGCTCGCCCGGAATATGAAAGCCGGCGAGTTCGCCAAGCCCGAACTGGTGGGCGTAATACTGCACTTTTTCGAAGCCCAGCTTGCGGCCGACGGCTTCAAAGTAGGCGTTGTTCGAGTGCGCCAGCGCCTCTGTGAGATTCATGCGGCTGCGGCTTCCGAGAGAAACTTCCGTTTGCTCGTCAATCACGCCTTCGCTCAGCGCCGCCAATGCCACGGAAAGTTTGATGGTCGAGCAGGGCTGCGCACCGCTTGAAAGCGCTAGCTTCTGATTCACCATGGCCAGGACGCGTCCGCTGGTCGGTTCAATCGCGACCACGGTGCCATTCATGTTGCCGAGGGCATCGATTGCAGCCTGACGAACAATGGGATCTTCGCCGGCAGTCACATCGCCTTCAGTGATATCGGAAGCAAACGAACTGGTGTAGAAGCGCTCGTAATAATGATGGCGAGAGGTGCTGGTAGAGGAATGCGTGCTCGTGCTCGCAGTATGTGCGTATTGCGAATGCGGAGCGCGGCTGTGCGCCAGTGTTCGCATGCGTTTCTTCGCGTGCTGATTCTCAGTAATGCTGTGACTTTTCTTATGCGGCGGGAGCGTGCTGGGGTTGATGTTGGCGGCGATGCTGCTCGCCTCCAGCAGAATTGCTAATTCCAGGATAAATGCGAGACGAAGAAACGAAGCGCTAAACTTCACGTAAACCATCCCCGGTGGAGGGCCATTCCAGTACTTTAATTTCTATGTTGGCCTACTGATTTAGATGCAAGAGTGTCGCCAAATTCCCACACGGAAGGCATGCCCATGCAACTGTCCGATAGTAGGCGATTTAGCCGGTTCGACGCAATGGCAAAGTGCGAAGCCGTTCACAGTCGAATTTTCGCGGCAACTCTCTGATTAGATAGCTCTTAGGCGGATTTCGTGAGTAGGACACGCACGTTGGTAATCAGCTCCGCTTGTTACCTTCCGAGGTACTGGGAGCCGCATCAGTTTGCACATCTTGTGTTGGCGTTTAGCTCGGGCTCCGGAGTCTTCAGGGCCGCTGCGGAGACACTCCCCGGTGAGCGAAGTCCCCAACCATCACGCTTTTCTGCTATTTTTCGGACGGCGTATTTTCTCCAATTTCGAGGAGGCGTGTTTCTTGCGAACATCGTTGGTGATTGTTTCTCTGGCCGTCGGTCTGCTCGTTCCACTCGTAGCTCACTCCGCCGAAAAGACGCTTGAAGCGCGGCGCGCCGAACTCAATCGTCTGCTGGCCGATGAGTGGGAGTACACGCTGCGTACTCAGCCGGAGCTCGCCACGCAGGTGGGCGACGACCGTTACAACGATCGGCTCAGCGATTTCTCAGACAAGGCAATCGCCGACGATCTCGAACACGCGCGTCAGTCCCTGGCGCGGTTTGAGGCGGTCGACGTCACCGGATTTCTCGAGCAGGAAAAAGTCAACCGGGCCCTGATGCTGCGCAGCCTGCACGAAGCACTCGACGCCGCGCCCTTCAAAGACTGGGAGATGCCGGCAACGCAGTTTGGCGGCGTTCACCTTGGCTACGCTTCGCTCGCCTTCGATTCTCCATTCCGCAACGTGAAAGATTACGAAGACTACCTGTCGCGCCTGCACCAGATTCCGCGCGTACTCGATCAGGCGACGGCGCACATGCGCGACGGACTGCGCGACCATCTCATGCCGCCGAAAGATCTGCTCGAAAAAGTGTCCAGTCAGGCGCAAGGCATTGCCGACGATTCGCTCGAGAAAAGTCCATTCACCGATCCCCTGCGGAAGTTTCCCGAGTCGATTTCCGAAGGCGACCGCAAGCGACTGCGAGAGACAATCGAAGCCGCGGTCAAGAATGAGGTCGCGCCCGCCTACGCGAAATTCGCGAAGTTCGTGCGTGACGATTACGCGCCTCACGGACGCCTTGATCCCGGCGTCTGGTCCTTGCCCGACGGAGAAGCCAGGTATCGCTTTGCGGTGCGTCATCAGACGACGACAGATTTCACCGCCGAGCAGATTCATCAGCTGGGCCTGAAGAGCGTGGCGGAAATCGAGACGCAGATGCTCGCCATCGCCCGCGCCCAGGGCTTCAGCGATCTGAAGTCATTCAACGAGCACATCCGGAACGATCCGAAACTCTACGCCAAGTCCGGTCAGCAATTGTTCGACTTGTACACGCACTATCGCGACCAGATGTACGCGAAGCTGCCGGAACTATTCGGACGGCTGCCGAAGAATAAGCTCGACGTGGTGCCAATGGAGTCGTTCCGTAGTGCGTCTGCGCCGCCTGCCGATTATTCGATTGGCGCCGGAGACGGCTCGCGGCCGGGGCGGATCAACGTCAACGAATATGCGCCCGAGAAGCGGCTGCTGCTCAACGTCGAAGCCATCGCCTACCACGAAGGGGTTCCCGGACATCACCTGCAATTCTCGATCGCGCAGGAACTCACCGGCCTGCCGCCGTTCCGCAAGTACAACCTCGACCTGAATGCATACACCGAAGGCTGGGCGTTCTACTCTGAGCGTTTGGGAAAGGAAGTCGGTTTTTATCAGGATCCGTACAGCGAATACGGACGTCTGCAAAACGAGATGTGGCGCGCCGTGCGTTGGGTGGTCGATACCGGAGTGCATTCCCAGCACTGGACGCGTCAGCAGATGATCGACTACTTTCACGAGCACACGGCGATGGATGATGAGAACATCAATACGGAAGTGGATCGCTACATAGCGTGGCCGGCGCAAGCGCTTTCCTACAAGATGGGGCAAATGAAGATTCTTGAACTGAGGGCCCGAGCGCAGAAGGAGCTGGGAACAAAATTCGATATTCGCGCCTTTCACGACGCGGTGCTCGATCAGGGTCCGCTGCCGCTCGATCTGCTCGAAACGAAGATTAACGACTGGATCGTTGCTCAGAAAATCGCTCAGAGGCCATAGACCAAAGAAGCAGCAAGCTCAGAAACAGAAGAATCCAAATCTGGTGGGGCATGACGACGCCATTCCACCACCACGAGCCGACAATCGCTTGCGGAATCTTGCCGCTCGCTTGCAATTGCTCTAATGCTGAGCCACCCGGTACAAGAAAAGGAATCATCAGCACAAAAGCGCCACGCGCAAATTTGTTTCGAGGGCCGGAGAATTCCCGCAGACTCCAGCACAGCGGGAAGATGAGCAGGAATGCATCGTAAAAACGGTGGTAAACCGGAAACAGGCTGAGAACCACAAGAGTGCTGATCGGCAGCAGCAGATCGCGATTCGTGGACACATTCCGCAGCATCAGTACAAGCCAGATTCCAAACAAGGCAGCGGATATCGCGAATGCCAGAGCATTGGCAGCAGCGGCGCGGTGCAGAAGGGCATAGAAAAGCACCTGCAGATTGATCAGGCTGAAACGGATCGGGTTTCGTTCCGTGAAGTCACTCAGGATTCCTGTCGCCAACAGAACCTTGTTGTCCATGCGATAGTTCTGCAGCCAAGGCGTCCCGCCGATCGCCAGCCGCGCCGATGCCAGAAGTGCCGTAATTGGGGCAACAACAATCGCAATCGCGGATAGACGCCAACGCCGCCGCAACAGGTAGCAGGCAAGAAATGGCAACCCGATTTGAGGTTTCAAACAGATCGCTATGCCGAGGAGGATTCCCGAGGAAGTTTCGCTCCCGCGTTGCTCCAGAGATAAAGCGATGCCGCAAAGAGCCACAGTGCTGATCACAATACTGGCCGCGGCAAAACCGGTGTGCAGAGGCGCAAGGGCAAGCGTGAAGGCCACAAAAACATAGGAACGCCAGTCGTTCTTATCGAACGCAACTCTATCGCGCCCAATCCCCTCCCCAACAAACGACGCCAGAGACCAGATCACGCCGAAAGTCAGACATGCAGTGATGACTAACCAGGCAAAGTAAGCAGCTGGCCAAGGCAAAACCGCCAGCGGCGCAAGCAGGAGCAGACAGGTAAGTGGATAAGCAGTCGGAATGCCGCGCTTCATGATGAGAGATCCGTCCGCCAGATCTTTGGCGAGAAACTCCGGCCGATGAGCGCCCTTGAGCGGCCAGAGCTGCACCAGAACTTCAGGGCTGTAAGGATCCATTCCGAGGATCAGAGCCCGAGATTGGGTATACGGCGAGATGAAGTCGTTGAAATCCGCCGCCCGAAGAAAGCGCAGCGGACCGCGCACCACGAATTCAGACGCCGCCAGCAACACCAGCAGCAGCAGGAGAGATTTCGATCCCTTGGATAGAGAAGGCATTCGTCTGAATTACCGCGACCAGCGCGGCGCAACGGCGTAATAGAGTTGGACCAGCACGATGAAAGCGATACTCCAATGGGTGTTGATGATACAGAGCAGGGCTCCGAATGCATACAGCGCCTGCGCAATTACGATGCGGCGGCAGACCGCCGCGGGCACTTCGGGGCCGATGTCACTCTTGACCAGTCCTAATCGCGTCGCGCATCCCCAGCTCAGGTACAGTGCGAAACCTAGGCAAAAGATGTTCAGCCAGTAGGTGACCAGGGCGATCCGGTAAACAGTAAATTCCGCCAGCAGCGCAGTGGAGAAAGGCGTGATGGAAACGAAGAACAGGAACGCGATGTGGATCCACGAAAGACTTCGATCGGAGCGCTCGAGATGATTGAGTTGAGTTTGCTGGCCAACCCAGAAAATTCCGAGCGTCAGGAAGCTCATCATGTACATGACGAGCCGCGGCGAAAGCGCAGTCAGGCCTTGCCAGAGGTCGTGCTCGCTATGTATGGCTTCCAGCGCGGGCACGCGCAGATCGAGCACCAGCAAGGTCATGGCGAAGGCGAAGATGCCGTCGCTGAGTGCCGCGAGGCGCTCCACACTTTGCCCGGCAATGCGGTTGTATGCCGTGGTCATGAAGAAGCAGGTTTCAAGGTTTCAGAGTTTGAAGGTTTCAAAGCGCATCCTTAACGGCACGGATTTTCTTCGAACCCTTGCAACCTTGAAACTCTGAAACCTGGAATTTTCCTACATCACGTCGGTGCGTTTTCGCAGGAAGGCCGGAATATCGAGATCCTCCGCCTGGTAACTCGGAGGAGCCGACCGCATAGCATCCAGCGAAATCACCTCAGCCTGCTGCGACATGCTTACGGCCGCCGATTCCTGAAAGACTGCGGGCGCGGGATCTGGCTCAAAGGCGGGCTCAGGCTCGAATACAGGCCCGGGTTCGGCCATCGGTTCAGGCTCGTGGAACGGATCGCGCTGGCGAGAACCGAGACGCGACGACTCTCGCGAAACGTCTCTCGATAGTATGACCGGATCGAAATTTTCGTGGTGCCGCGGACGGCGCACGTCAGATTCTTTGAAGCCGGTTGCAATCACCGTAATCTTCACCGAGTCCTTCATCTTCTCGTCAAGCACAGCGCCGAAAATGATGTTGGCATCTTCATGAGCCGCACCCTGAATAATGGTGCAAGCCTGCTGCACTTCGGCCAGTTTCAGTGAGTTCGAACCAGTGATGTTGATGAGAATGCCGCGCGCTCCGTCGATCGCGCCTGCTTCGAGTAGCGGCGACGCGATGGCTCGCTGCGCGGCTTCGACGGTGCGATGCTCGCCGGCCGCTGTGGCCGTGCCCATCACCGCATAGCCCATGCCCGCCATAATGGCCTTCACATCGGCGAAGTCGCGATTGATGATGCCAGGGATAGTGATGATGTCGGAAATACCCTGGACTCCTTGACGAAGAATGTCGTCGGCGATGCGGAAGGACTCGAAGAAGCCAGCGTTCTCGGCGACGGCCAGTAATTTTTCGTTGGGGATCACGATGGTGGTGTCGACCGACTCCATGAGTTCGGAAATGCCGCGCTCGGCCTGCTGCATCCGGCGTTTGCCTTCGAACGCAAAAGGCTTGGTGACGACGGCGACGGTGAGCGCGCCCATCTCGCTGGCCAGCGAGGCGATGATCGGCGCAGCGCCGGTTCCGGTGCCGCCGCCGAGGCCGGCCGTGACGAAGATCATGTCCGCGCCTTCGAGGACTTCTATGATTTTGTCGGAATCTTCGAGCGCAGCTTTGCGGCCGATTTCGGGATTGGCGCCCGCGCCGAGTCCGTTGGTCAGCTTGACTCCGAGTTGAATCTTGGTGGCGGCGCGCGACATGCGCAAAGCCTGCAAGTCGGTGTTAGCCACGATGAATTCGATGTGTTCCATGCCCGAGTCGATCATGCGATTGACGGCGTTGTTGCCGCCGCCACCCACGCCGATGACCTTGATACGAGCGTCGTTGCGCGCTTCTTCGTTGAAACAGATGCGGAGTCCGTTATCTTCAGTCATAAATCACCTCTTAAAATCAACTCTCGGTTCCCAGTAAGAACCAAACCTCACGCGCCCTTTCTCGCGAACAGGGCTTTCATGCGCGAACCTAATCCGGGCTCCTGCAAGCCGCGGGCGAGACGGGCGCGGTGGCCGTAATAAGTCATACCCAGCACGGTCGCGAACTCGGGCTCGGCCAGGAACGAAGGCATTCTTGCCATCGGAGTTGGCCACGCCAGACGAGCGGCTTTGCGCAGCACGGATTCGGCCACGTCCATAATCCCGGGAAGGCGTGAGGCGCCGCCGCTCAGTACCAATCCTGCGATACAGTGCTCCAGAACGCCAGCGTGACGCAGGTTTTCGCGAAGCATCTCGAAAAGCTCGTAGGCGCGGGGCCCTAGAATCTCACCCGCCATGCGCTGCGGCATCATGCGCGAGGGACGGTCTCCCACGGATGGTACCTCGACCTCGTTGCCCTCAGGGATGAGCGTCGGGACAGCATTGCCAAAGTTTTTCTTGAGCGTCTCCGCGTCCGCCAGCCCGGTGCACATGCCGACCGAGAGATCGCTGGTAAAGTGATCGCCGCCGATTGGGATGACGGCCGTGTGCGCGACCGCGCCCTGTTGAAAAACGATTAGATCGCACGAGCCGGCGCCGAGATCGACGAGGCAGACGCCGAGTTCGCGTTCGTCCGAGCGCAAGACGGAATCCGCGGCGGCGAGCGGTTCGAAGATTGTATCGTCTACATGAACACCGGCTCTGTTCACGGCAGTCACCAGGTTCTGGATCGCGCTTGAAGAAGCGGTCACAATGTGTACCCGCACCTCGAGGCGCGTGCACATCATGCCGGTGGGATCCTTCACACCGGGCTGATCATCGAGGATGAATTCCTGCGGCAATAAATGGAGAATTTCGCGATCGGCGGGTAAAGGCACGGTGCGCGCTTTATCCACGGCCTGACGGATTTCATCGCGTCCGATCTCTCGGGAACGCGTGCCGAAAGAAATGCCGCCGTGGCTGTTCATGCCGCGAATGTGTGCGCCCGCGATCCCAATCAGCGCGTGCTCTATAGGAATGCCGGCCACGTCCTCGGCATGCTCCACCGCTTTTTGAATGCTGCTGACGGCCTTGTCGAGTTCGGTAATCACGCCCTTGCGCAGACCTCGCGATTCGCTGATGCCGTGGCCGCGATAACGCAATCCGTTCTCGCTGAGCTCGGCCACCAGGACAGAAGTCTTGGCGCTGCCTACGTCAATGGCGGTGATGAAATTGGGCTGATGGCTCGGCATGGCGATCGCTAGTTCTGCGGGGTCTCCTTGGGTATCGCGGCGCTCGGTTTCTTTTGTCCCGCTACGGCCGCGGGCGGCGCAGATGCAACCGGATGCGGCGGGCTATTTTTCGCAGCAGGTGCCGGTGCCGGGTTGCTATTAGTCGGCTTCTTCTCGGCTTGTTTGGATGACGCTTGCGTAATGGGTGCCTGGTTAACCCGCGCGAGTTTCGGAGACGCTTGCTTCGTCCGAACGGGTTTAGCCTGAGGATGATGCGCAGCGGCTTTGGAACTGGTTTTCCCCTTCGGCTTCACTTCCTTCTTCGGCGGTACCGGAGGGGCCGGATGCGTCACATATTTTTCGTAGTTCACGAGCGCCGCGGTCTTCACTCCCGCCGCCACTGCCGCTTTGGCGGCCGCTGGCGTTAAAGCGGGTTGCCTGGCCATTCCTGCAAGATCGGGATTCACGATGATCTGGCCGTCGTAGCGCAAGTCCACGGATTCGAGCTTGTCGAACTGCTGCCGCCACTGCTGCACATGCGTCACGTAGGTTTTATAGCGCTGCAGGTAACTTCCTGAGCCTAGATGCACGAGCACCTCGCCGTTCGAATCGGCGGCTAACACCTTCACGTCTTCCGGATCGCTGACATCCACTTCGCTCAGTTCCTGCGAATAATGAGCGCCGCTCGAATCGAGTTCGCGAACCAGCGCGTCGTAGTTCTTCATACGCGCCGCGCGAGTGGAGAGCGGCTCGCCAGCATTCATGCCTGCAATCACCGCAAAGGAATACTTGTGCTTGCTGCCGGGAGCAAGTTCCATGAGCGTGCCTCCGGCGTCGATGAGGGAAATGTGAGAGCCGATGCGGGCGAAGGCAACCGGCGTGCGTTCATGGATTTCGATGCGCAGGCGATTCGGCACAAAGCGCATCACGCTCGCCGATTCCACCCAGGGTATCTGCTCGATTTGCTGTTTGCGCTGCGCGAGCGGGACGAAGAAAATGTTGCGGCCAATATCTCCGCCCATCACTTCCATGATCTGGGCGTGCGGAACGTGCTCGGCTCCAGTGACCTCGATCTGATCGCTGGAGTCGATGCGGAAACGCCACGAGTGCTTGCCGTATCGGTAGAGGCCCAGGGCGGCAGCCGCCAGAATTGCCAACACGACAAGCGCGGCGGCAGCCCACAACAGTCGATTGGCAGTTTTCTTGGGAAGAGATCCGCGGCGGACGGAGACGCGCTTTTGTCCGCGGAGAAAAGGGGATTCCTGCTCTGCTTCGAGGTCGACAAGCCGTGCATCGTCGAAGGGCTCTCGCTCGGGAGCCTCGTGGGGAAGAGGATACAGTTCTTCCTGAACCGCGGTAGAACTTGATTTCCGCGCCACTCGTTCGAGTCAGTTGTCGACAGAAAACCGCTGAGCAAAAATACTATAACTGGTTTTCGCGAATTGAGACAGTGCCAAGTTGGTTCGGAGCGCTCATTGTCGGAGTCGACCGGCGGTTCCCGCTAAGAATTCGCTGCATTTCAATCTTCAGGGGAGTCGTCCTGGAAGTCTGGTCCTGCATCCTCGGCAATCCGAAGATTCGTCTCAGGGCAAAGCACCGTGAGGCGGTGGTGGGCCGCGCCGACAAATCGGAATTGCGAGCGCGCGTGCAACCGAATCTGTTCGATGTTCGAGCGCACTTCGGCTTGCGCTCGAATTACCTCGGCTTGGGCGCGGAGTTCGTCAGTTACGCGGTGGCGAAGCATATCTCGAAGAAGCACGGCTTTATCGCGCGCCGTTTCGGCAGCGCCCGCGGACGCGACCAGATCGTCGGCCGAAGAACCGTCGCGGCTCGTCAGTAGTCTCGCAACTGCCAAAGTTCGCTCAGCACGCATCGTCACGCGGCACACCACGGAATCGGCCCGCTCGGCGACCCGATGCAGCGCCGCAAGATTTCCATGCTGATATTCGCTGTTCAAACCCAGCGCCAAAACTCCGACTGCGATCCAATAAACGGCTTTATCTGTGTTCATGAGAGTGGTCCTCACCGTATGGACATTGGACGAGCACCAGGGAAAAAGGTCAACCGGCGAAAAGGCAGCTCATAAGCCGCCATTGCTAAGCAGGAGTCGCTTTCGTCTCCAGCTTTTCCACAATCATCGCCCCCAGTTGGGAGACGCTGCCCGCGCCCAGGGTCAGGACCATATCGCCTGGCTTAGCGAGGGCGACAACGGTGGAGACGGCGTCGGCGAAAGAAGGAGCAAATGCAACGCTGCGGTTTCCCGCTCCGGCGATGCGGCTTACGAGAGTTCCGGCGGTGATGCCTTCGATCGGCTTCTCGCTGGCGGGGTAAATATCGAGCAGGCAAAGCGTGTCGGCATCGGCGAAAGCGGTCGCAAAGTCATCCATCAAGTCGCGAGTGCGGGTGAAGCGATGCGGCTGGAAGATCACGTGGATGCGGCGAAATCCGCACTGGCGAGCGGCGGCGAGCGTGGCCCGTATTTCCGTCGGATGGTGGCCGTAGTCGTCAATCACGCTGACACCCGCAGCCTTGCCCTTCAACTGGAAGCGGCGATCGACGCCGCGAAAAGCGTCGAGCGCGGAGCGGATCTGCGCGGGCGAAATGTCGAGCGCGGTACCCACGGCGATGGCCGCAGTCGCGTTCAGCACGTTGTGCACGCCCGGAACGTGAAGCGTAAACTCTCCCAAATCCTTATCTTTGTACGTCACCTGAAAACGGACGAGCGGGGTGTGCTCACCGGCACCGAGCGGCGTCCCCATGCGAATCAGGAAATCGGAGCCAGGGCTGGTTCCATAGGTCGTCACTCGCCGATGGACGCGGGGCAGCAAGCGCCGGAGCGCGGCGTCGTCATTGCAGCCAACGACCATGCCGTAAAACGGTACGCGCTCCATAAATTCGAGGAACGTCCGGCGAACATCGCGCATATCCCGGTAGCAATCCATGTGCTCGCGGTCGATGTTTGTGACCACCGATAAGATGGGAGAGAGCTTAAGAAACGAGCGGTCGCTTTCGTCTGCTTCGGCGACAAGGTATTGCGACTTGCCGAGACGGGCATTCGATCCCAGAGCATCCACGCGGCCTCCGACCACGACCGTCGGATCAAGACCGCCTGCAGCCAGCACGGCCGCGACCATGGAAGTGGTGGTGGTCTTGCCATGCATGCCGGCAATCGCGATGCCGTATTTCAACCGCATCAGCTCGGCCAGCATCTCGGCGCGTTGAATCACGGGGATATGCAACCGTCGAGCTTCGGCGACTTCAGGGTTCGCGATCGGGATTGCCGAACTAGTGACCACTACATCCGCGCCAGCGATATTGGCGGCGTCATGGCCTTCACGAATGGTCGCGCCCAAGGTGGATAGACGGTTGGTGACCGCCGAATGCTTCAGGTCAGATCCAGAAATCCTATAGCCGAGATTCAGCAGCACCTCGGCAATTCCGCTCATGCCGATGCCGCCGATACCCACGAAATGAATGCGCTGAATCTTGGCAAACATAAAAAGCTAGCCCACGACGGAATGCTGAACTCTGATGCTGAACTCTGATGCCGAACGCTGATGTCGAACGCTGATGATAGACGATTTCACGGCCGAGACGCCGAGTGCGCCGAGGGAACTTGGCCTTACCCGGTCGCGGTTCTGCGACCTCTGCGCTCAAGACTTTCTCAGCGAACTCTGCGTTCAATGATCTGCGGCGACCAGTTGCTCCACCATCTCCGCGATTTCCTCGACTGCCTTCGGATGCGCCAGCGACTTCGCCGCCTCCGACATGCCTTGCAACCGTCTTGCGTCGCCAATCAAGGCCGCAACCGTGTCGACCAGGTAGGCCGCGGCCAGATTGTTTTCTTCGACCACAATCGCGGCGCCCACGCGTTCGAGAGCCCGCGCATTCACGTTCTGATGGTCATCGGCCGCGGCGGGGAAGGGCACAAAAATCGCCGGCTTTCCCGCCGCCGTGATCTCACCGACGGTGCTTGCGCCGGAACGGCAGACGAGCAGATCGGCGCAGCTGAACGTGCCCGGCATGTCGTCGATGAACTTGTGAACCTCGCCCGAGATGCCCGATTGCTGGTAGGCGGCGAGGACACGGTCATAGTCGCGTTGGCCGGTTTGATGAATGATGTGGATGCCGGGAATCTTCTGGCGCAAACCGGGAAGTGACTCAATCAGCGCCTGATTGATGGCGCGCGCGCCCTGACTGCCTCCAAAAACGAGGAGGGTGGGAGCGCCGCTGGCTTTCGCGGGAATATCAAAAAAAGCCGCGCGCACCGGTACCCCCGTCACTTTGCAGTGAGGAAAATACTGGCAGGTTTCTTCAAAGTGCACGGCGGCGGCGGAAACCCAGCGCGCGATCATGCGATTGGCAAATCCAGGCACGACGTTCGGTTCGAAGGCCAGTGTCGGCAACCGGCGGCGAATCGCAGCCACCATCGCCGGTCCGGAGGCGTAACCGCCTACACCAATTACCACTTCAGGATCGAAGTCGGAGAGCATCCGCGAAGAAGCGGCGATGGCGCGCGGGAGGTCGAACATTGTTTTCAAGCGCGTCGTCAGGCTGACATTTTTCAGTGCACCGACTTGAATTAGTTCGAGCGGAAAGCCTGCCTGCGGCACGAGGCGCGTCTCAATGCCGCGCGCGGTGCCTATGAAGAGAATCTCGGCTCCGAATTGTTTCTTAAGTTGTTGGGCGATGGCTAGGGCCGGGATTACGTGTCCGCCGGTGCCTCCGCCCGCGATGATGATACGCATCAAGTTCGTGCAACTATTGTCAGCAGCTAGAAATGCTGCACCAGAAGTTCGATTGGATTGAATCTCTTGGGCGGGTTCTTGGCGCGAATAATTCGGGATTGTGGTTAGCGTTGCGTTTCCAGGGTACCCCCCATCCCCCCCCGATTCTCGGTCAAAATATTCATTTCAAGGTACTTATATCCAAAATATTCATTCTAAAGCAGTTATCGGAGATCGTCTTACGCCATGTCTTTAGAATCAACAGATTGGCTTGATGCCCCGCACCGGTCGCAATCACTTGGAGCATTCCGCGCCGGTTAAGACCTCAAGCCTCAATTATAGGCCCCGGTGTCAACTACTGAGGTCGCTACGAGTGATGCCAACGGACTCGTCTAAGCTCCTTGCTTCGAAAATTGCGTGTCAGGCGTCAACTGTGGATTGGTCACAGCATCGGAAATTAGCCGCTTCGCCTTCAGCGCTTCGGGGAAAAAGGCCCCGACCGTCAGTGCGATGCCAGCGACAAACATTCCCGCTGGAATCGCGGAAGACGAGGATCGGAGAGAGAATGCGCCCAACCCAACCGCTCCGAGCCAGAAGATCATAAAGAGCGCCACCAACGGATGTAGAGACATGGTTCCGTCAACGCGCGAACCGGAGCCATTCCGAGTCACGCGGCCCCGGATTATCGGCAAGAACGAATTATGATAAAGAATATCTCTGCGAATTTTGAACGACTCATCGGAGACGGACCCGATAAACGGCGCGGTTACCTGACCGCCGAAGGGCCACATCCTGCGAAGCGATCCCCGCCACGTAAGTTTTGCCCGCACGATCAACCGCAGCCGTTCAACAACAACTTGCGGTGACGCATTCACGTCGATCTGAAAACGATAGAAGGGCATAGGTCCCCGCTATGCGAGCACGCTGGCTGACTCCGCTAACTTACGCAGGGATTCTGCATACGGAGCGCGGGCGATGCCGCGTTCGGTGATTATGGCGGCCACGTATTTTGCGGGCGTTACGTCGAAGGCTGGATTCTCGATCTGGACTCCGTCGGGCGTCATCTGCCTGCCGCCGATGTGCGTCACTTCTCTCGCGTTGCGCTGCTCGATGGGGATCTTGCTGCCGTCGGGCGTGGCTAGATCGACGGTAGAAATCGGCGCGGCTACGTAGAACGGGATGCCGTGCTCTTTGGCCAGAATGGCTACGGTGTAAGTGCCGACTTTGTTGGCCACGTCTCCGTTGGCGGCTATGCGGTCGGCGCCTACCACGATGGCTCCGATTTTGCCCTGCTGCATCATGACTCCGGCCATGTTGTCGGAGATGACCGTCGTCGGGATGCCATCTTTCATCAGCTCCCATGCGGTCAGGCGCGCGCCTTGCAGGAAGGGACGCGTCTCGTCGGCGTAGACGTGAATCTTCTTGCCGGCTTCGATGGCGGCGCGGATGACTCCCAGCGCGGTGCCGTAGCCGGCGGTGGCGAGGGCTCCGGCATTGCAATGTGTGAGGACGCCTCCGGTCGAGGGCATGAGCGTGGCTCCGTGGCGGCCCATGGCTTGGTTGGCGGCTATGTCTTCGGCGTGCATGCGCTGGGATTCTTCGATCAACGATTGCTGGATTTCGGCGATGGGGCGCGGCCGGAGGGATTCAAATTTCTCCTTCATGCGGCGGATCGCCCAGAATAGATTCACGGCGGTGGGGCGCGTCTGCCCGATGATTTCGCAGATCTGGTCGAGCTCTATTTTGAGATCGGCGGCGTTCTCGGCTTTGGAATTCTTTATGCCTAGCGCTATGCCCATGGCTGCGGCCACGCCAATCGCGGGTGCTCCGCGGACTACCATGTTGCGAATTACGTCGGCTACCTGCTGGTGCGTGGTGCAACTTACGTAGACTTCTTCGGTGGGCAGCTTCGTCTGGTCGATGAAGACTACGCCTTGAGGGGTCCATTCTAGAGTTTGGATCATAAGGGTTGGTCGGTCGTCTCAAGATTAACGGATAATCGGGACCTGCGGCGCGGCGTCTTCGGGCAAGATCCCGCGAAGGCGCGGATCGTCCGCCACTTCGATCGCCCGCTTGTAGGGACGGAAACCGGATTTTATGTAGAAGGTCAACGCCGCCGGACCATCCAAATTGCAAGTATGCAACCAGACCCGCGCGGTCGAGCGGCTCCATGCGCGGTCGAGCAGTTGCGTCATGAAAGGCTTTCCGAGGCCCTTGCCGATGGCTTCAGAAAACAGTGCGAAGCTCGTAATCTCCACATCGGGAGACTGCGAACGGTCGAGTTCGGCCATCCCGATCTCGCTGCCAGCAGATTCCGCAAGGAAAAATTCGATATTCGGGTTTTGCAGCACCGCGGCGAGTTGCGCGTCCGTCATTTCCAGGCGGCTGAACCACAACCACTGCGCGCCGGCTCTGCGGAAGATTGCACGATACCAAGAGAGCTCGGGATTTTCCACGTGCCGCAGCTGCACGGGGCTCGACGAAACGTCAGATAGCGCTGGCCGTTGGAGCATTTCGAGATAGGTGACAACCGACGCGAGTTTTCCCGGAGCGAGGTCGGTGTATCCGTCGGGAATCATTTCGCGGCGTTGGCCTCTTGTTGCGCGATGTGCTCCTGGCGGACGTCGTTGGCAGTGAAAACGGAAATGAAGGGCGCGGGAGCGGCAGCTTTTTCCACGTTGGAACGGCCATGGGCTTCCTCGCGCTCAACCAGACACATTCCGCCTACAACCTTGAAGCCGAATTCCCGGGCGGCCTCGATGGCTTGCACGGTAGAAGAACCGGTGGTGCAGACGTCGTCCACGATCACCACGCGAGCGCCTTTTTCGCGGAAGCCTTCGACTCGCTGGCCGGTGCCGTGCTGCTTCTCGGCCTTGCGCACGAGGAAGCCGTGGAGGGTTCCGCTAGTGACGGCGACAGCCACTACGATGGGGTCGGCGCCCATGGTGAGTCCCCCGATGGCGTCTGCGTGCCAGCCTCGGCCGCGCATTTCATCGAGGAAGACCTGGCCGACGAGTTGCGCGCCGCGGGCATCAAGCGTGGTGGTGCGGCAGTCGATGTAATAGTCGCTGGTGCCGCCGGAGGAGAGTTTGAATTCGCCAAGGCGAAAGGATTTGCGTGCCAACAGTTGCAAGAGCTCTTGTCGTGCAGGGGACATGAAAGATCAGGTCTCAGGTGTTAGGTCTCAGGTCTCAGGGTATAGCGAACAACTGATGACTGCCAACTCGAAGTCTGGGCAATCGAGCGGCGGACTGCTGACACCTGCCCCCCAATCGTTTCACTGATTCAGTCTCTCCAGATGCCGAAAGCCGTCGGTGGCAGCGAACATGGCTACGGTGATGGTTCCGTTGTAGGCCATGTGAATGACGACGCCAGCAGCTACGGAATTTGTTTTTGCTCGCACCATGGTCAATACGAGACCGACGAGGAAAATCACAAGCACCGGCCCCCAAGAAAACTTCAGTTGCGAACCGTGGAGCAGGGCGAACCCGAGAGCCGTCAGTAAGACGGCGACCGGCAGGCCGAGACGGCGCGCGAGCACGGGGTACAGAAATCCGCGAAAGAAAAGCTCTTCCATCAGAGGCGCGAGGGTAATGCTCAAAATGCCGAGCGCCCACGCTTCGGCGGGCGTACGGAAATACGTATCAATGGGCAGTTCCTTTGGAATCGGCAGGAAATGAGCGAGTGCTTGCAGGGTGAGCGAAAGCGCGAAGCCGGCGAACACGTAACCGGCAATATTGGAAGGCCAGTTCCAGTGGACCGCCGCGAGAAAATCTGGGCGGCCGCGCTCACGCGTGACAAGCACGTACATATAGGCGAGGACGAGAAGGTAGGCCACAGATTGTCCGGCGACCAGGACGAGGGGGATATGCGCAATTACGCCGAGGTCCCCATGCGGGTAAAGCCAGATGCGCGCGACGAACAGCACGGCAAACACGCCGACGAAGAGTGCCACAATGGTGAGGACCATCAGGCGGAGGACATCCCAGCCATTCCAAGCCGGATCGGGCGGCGCGGCGGGAATCAGTCCGGCGGATTCGGCGTCTGGAACGCGAATGACGTCCGGCGTGACGCTAGGGTCTGACGTGTCTGCTGAGCGATACTCTGCTTGGACGGGCGTGCGCTCCCGTCCCCACGCGGGCGCAACGTCCGCGGGCTCCGAATTTGGCTCTGGACTCTTGGGGAGATCGTCGGGCGAAGAGTTCACACGAGCTCCGCGGTGGCGACAGGCAAGCTTCTTGCCGAGCCGTTCTTGGCCGATCCATGTTTCTCTGATCCATTTTTTTCCGACCCGTTGAAATATGCGGTCAGGGCTTGCCCGGTGTAGGACTTTTTCACGCGCGCGACTTGTTCGGGGGTGCCCTGGGCTACGATGCGTCCGCCTTCCTCTCCACCTTCGGGGCCGAGATCGAGGATCCAGTCGGCGTTGCGAATTACATCGAGGTTGTGCTCGATGATGATGACCGTGTTTCCGAGATCGGTGAGACGGTGCAGAACGTCAAGGAGTTTGCGCACATCGTCGAAGTGCAGACCTGTTGTCGGCTCGTCCAGCAGGTAGAGAGTTTTTCCAGTCTGGCGTTTGCTGAGTTCCCGGGCCAGTTTGATGCGCTGGGCTTCGCCTCCCGACAGTGTGACCGCAGATTGACCGAGGTGAATGTAACCCAGGCCGACGTCAACCAGCGTTTGCAGCTTTTGTTTGACCTGCGGAATGTTCTCAAGAATCTGGAGCGCATCGGATACGGGCATTTCGAGCAGATCGGCGATCGAAGAACCGTTGTAGTGAACCGACAACGTTTCGTGATTGTAGCGGCG
>JBEKLO010000075.1:0-20739 GCA_050010155.1 Terriglobales bacterium | reverse complement strand
AATTCTTTCTCCACCGCCAGATACTGCGCCGCGAACGCCTCGTTCACTTCGATCAAATCGACGTAATCCAAAGTCAGCCCCGCGCGCTGCAGCGCAATCTTCGTAGCCGGAACCGGACCGCTGCCCATGATCTTCGGATCAACGCCCGCAATTCCCCAATTCACAATCCGCCCCAGCGGACTCAGATTTCTCTTCTGCGCCTGCTCCAGAGACATCAGCACCACCGCTGCTCCTCCATCGACAATGCCGCTAGCATTGCCCGCAGTCACCGTCCCATTCTTGCCAAACGCAGGCCGCAACTTAGCCAGGCCCTCCAGCGTCGTCTGCGGCCGCCGGTGATCGTCCTCCGTCAGCATCTCTCCCGTAGCCTCACCCTTGGAATTCCGCAGCGGCACCGGCGCCAACTCTTCCTGCAACCGTCCCGCCTTGTAAGCCGCTTCGGCCGTCTGCTGCGAGCGCAGAGCGAACTCGTCCTGCGCCTGCCGAGTAATTCCTTGCTGCTCGCCATAAAGCTCCGCCGTATTCGCCATGTACAGTCCGCAATACGTATCCAGCAGCGCCACCATCAGCGAATCTTCCAGCTTCCCGCCCGGAGCCAGCGTGAACCCATCGCGTCCCCGAATCGAAAACGGAGCCTGCGACATGGATTCCATTCCGCCCGCCAGCACGATCTTCGCTTCGTCGGTTTGAATCATCTGCGCTGCGCTGACCATCGCCTGCATCCCCGACCCGCACAGCCGATTCACGGTCAGCGCCGGACTCTCGATCGGCAATCCCGCCCGCAAGCCCACGTGCCGCGCTCCATACAGCGCGTCGCCCGAAGTCTGCTGCGCATTGCCAAACACCGCATGATCGAATTCCTTGGGATCGATCCCAGCCCGTTCGATCGCGGCCTTTCCCGCCACGGCGCCCAATTCCTGCGCCGTGTAGTCTTTGATCTTCCCGCAATAGCGTCCAAAGGGCGTGCGCGCCCCGCTGACAATCGCAATATCTCCAGGTTTCAACATGAGTCCCAATTTCTCTAGAAGAGATGGCTGGCCAGAAGCCAACTTGTGAGTTTATCAGGAAGGGCGAGGTTTCAAGGTTGCAAGGCTTCAGGGTTTCAAGGTCGAAGGTCTAAGATTTTCTCGGCGCACTCAGCGCACTCGGCGGTTAAAGCTCTTGATCTACGCTACCGCCGCCGAAGCCGTGAACTGTGGTGCCTGGCTCACGACTTTTCCCGCGCCCTGCGTCACCGCTAGTTCCAGCGCGTGATCGGCGCGGTTCGCTACTTCGGTCACAATGTCCACCGGATCGTAATGCTGACGCATCACCGCCTGTGCCAGCCCTGCGCTGAACTCGACTCCCTTGTTGTGACCCGGGAAACGCACATCCGCCATTAGTCGCCGCAATTTCTCCACCGCCAGCAGCGCTTCTTTTTCTCCTGTGTCGCCGAGCACCAGCGCGACCGTGGTCGCCTCGTAGCGGAATGCCAAATCGTTTGTCCGGATGTTCGCCGAGAACAGCTGGCCGATCTGCTCCATCACCGCCGTCACCGCCTGCTCGCCATATTCCTTGATCAGCGCGCTGCGCCGTCCAAACTGCATCAGCAGCACGGTCACCGCCGTCCCCTGCTGCAATCCGCGCCGCGTTTCCGCTTGCAGCAGGTCCAGATAGGAAGCCCGTTTCAGCAGTCCCGATTTTTCGTCCGTCACGGAGAGATTTTTCACCAACCGCCGCAGCCCCGCGTTGTTGAGCGCGATCAACACCTGGTCGCTCAACGTCCGGATCACCAGCACCTCCGAAGCCTGCCATACCCGCGCCGTGTTCTGGGTCAGAATCAGCACGCCAATCTGGTCATTACCCTCTGTCAGCGGTAAAGCCAGCAGCGATACGATCTGCAACTCCTCGATCGCGGTCCGCATATCGATCAGCTCTGGAGCATTCTTCGCATCCCCAATCGTAACGGTGCCTCGCGCCACCGCTAGATCCTGCAGCGTCTCTACCACACTGATCAAACCCGCCGAACTCGCCGGAATCAGTCCATCCGTGTGATATTCCTGGACGCTCGATGGCGGCAGACCCGGTTTGCGCAGCGCCACCATACAGCGCGCGGTCCGCCAATTCGACCCGATTTCGTTCGCCGCCGTTTTCAAAACTCCTTCGGCATTTCCCTGGTGATAAAGCTTGCGTGTGATCTCCGCCACTCTCGCCAAGCTGCTGACATCGGCCGCCTCACTCGCCGCCGCTGCTGTAGTCGCCTGATCGCCGGTGGTGGTTGCCGTCGTGGCCGCCGCTGCAACCGCCGGCGCGGCCGTCCCTGCGTTAGCCGACTTTGCATATTGCGGTTCGATGCCCGCCGCAATGTATAACTTCTGTAGATCCCCGTTCCGTTCTTCCTCCCGCGGAAACAGTTCCTGAATGCGCTGCAAACGCTCGATCGCCTTCGAACGCATTCCGTACTGCACCAAAATCTCGGCTTGCAACATCAGATCCTGCAGCGCGGCGGCTCCCAGCGTCGGTTCTTGCACCTTAACTTGCTGGTCCTCTTTTTTCACGGTAGTGAATCGCGACGCGATCACTTTGAAACGCTGATCGTCGATTTTGCCGCGCAGCGCCTCCAACCGTTTCTGATGTCCCGGTTCATACGGATCCACTTCCGCCGCCCGGTCCAGACACTCCCCTGCCTTCTGATAATTGTGCTTCGCACAATACAGATCAAACAGCTTCAGCAGCGCCTGCGCGTAGTCGGTTTCGCGGTTCGACGCGTTGAACAGTTCCGCTAGAAATTCCAGCATTTCCGCCGACGGCCGGTGCGACGCCAGAAGCTCCTGCATGGTCGCGATGAACGACCGCCGCTCCCCTCGCCGCCGTTGAAATGCTTCCAGCTTTCGCGCCAGCGCCACCGCCTCCGCATCCAGTTCGGAGTCGATCATCATTCCGATCAGGCTTACCACTTGGTGCATGCGCGCCGGGTTCTGCTCGAACAGCTCCCAAATCAGCGGTTCGCTATCCAGGCATCGGCCCGCGGCGAGCAGCGCCTGCGCGTACAGATCTCGCGCCTCCAGCGATGCGTCTCCGGCATGCACCAGCGGCTCAAAAATGAAAATCGCTGCTCCCGCCTCGCCCCGCGACAACAGGCTCTTCCCGTAGGCGACTGCGACCTTCGAATCTGTCGGATCCTCCGTATACGCCCGCTCGAACCATTGGCTCGAATTTCCCCCCGACGTTTCCGTCAGTTCCGCCAGTTGCAGAAATGATTGCGAGGCCATGAGGTGCTCGCCCAGTTCCGCCGCCAATTCCGCCACCCGCAAGTGATTGCCTTGCGATGGATCCAGGCTCACGATCCTCCGCAACACCAGCAATCCTTCTTCTTGCTTGCCCTGCTTCCGTAAATCGTCCAGCGCATTTTCGTACGTCCCGATCGCCAGTTTCTTGTTCGAGTGCTCCAGCAGTTGCCCAAAGCGCACTTTCTGTTCCCATGTCGGGTTGGTATATCGCGCCATTTTCTTGTAGGTCAGGCTGGCTCGCGTCGCATCCGCTGCTGCTACCTGCCGCTCAAACAGCTCTCCCATCAACTGCACTGCCTGTGGCCCTTTATTCAACGAGAGACACAGGTCCGCCGCCATCTGCCGTACATTGTCGTTTTGCGGGTCGCTTTCCAGGATTTGCAGGTATTCCACCAGGGCGTCAGCCGTTTTCCCCTTCTGCAAAAGTTTTTCCGCCTTTTCGACGCGGCGGGCGACCTCGGTACGATTCGGTGATTCCGGCATGGGTGGTATTCGGAGACAGAGAGCTCCACCCTGATTCTAGGATTGGCCCCCGACACCAGCAACGCGGTTCGCCCGCCAGGTGATTACGAAAGTCATGGGGTTACAGTGAGGGCCGCCCTCGTGCCGTCCACCGAGTGCAGTTCGGCTTGCTTCCCAAACGTATCTCGCGCCACGCCCCTCATTTCTGATATATGAGTACGGACTCCAATGCCCGCTCTCCCCGCGAACCCGTCCCCGGCGAACCCAGAGGCCGGCCTCCGCCACCAACTCACCGCCGGACAAATGACCATGGTCGCCGTCGGTGGCTCCATCGGCACCGGACTTCTCCTCGGCACCGCTGCTGCCATCCAACTTGCCGGCCCCGCCGTCATCCTCAGCTTCGTCCTAGCCGCCTTCATCAGTTGGACCGTCGCGCTCGCCTTGGGAGAACTCGCCAGCGCACATCCCGCTGCCGGTTCCTTCGGCGTGTACGGAGATCTCTATCTCAATCGTTGGGCGGGATTCATCTCCCGAGCAGGCTACTGGCTCGCCATCGCCGTCTCCATCGGAGCCGAGATGGTCGCTTCCGCTACCTACATGCAACTCTGGCTTCCGCACGTTCCCGCCATCGTCTGGGTCTTCGCGTTTTCCGCCTTTCTTCTGTCCATCAATTTTCTCGGCGTTCATAGCTTCGGACGATTCGAATTCTGGTTTGCCATGATCAAGGCCGTAGTCATCGTTATCTTCATCGCCATCGGCGCCGCCCTGCTTCTCACCGGACGAGCCGCTCCCCAATACACCACCCACGGTGGATTCTTCCCCCTCGGACCCGCAGCCCCACTCCTCGCTCTCACTTTTGCCCTTTACACTTTCGGCGGTGTCGAATACGTTGCCGTGACCTCAGGAGAATCCACTTCTCCCACAGCCGTCTCCAGCGCTGCGCGCATGACTTTTCTTGTCCTCACCTTCCTTTACCTCGGCGCCATCACTATTCTCGTCGGCGTCATGCCCTGGAACCGCGCCGGTGTCGCCGAAAGCCCATTCGTCACCGTCTTCCGTTCCATCAGCCTCCCCGGCGCCGCTCACTTCATGAATTTCGTGGTGCTGACCGCTGCCCTCTCCGGAGCCAACGCCGCCCTCTACATCTCGTCTCGCATGATCTTCTCGCTGGCCCGCACCGGATGGGCTCCCCGCGCGCTCGGACGTCTCAACACCAAAGGCTCTCCGACCCTGGCCGTGCTTGTTTCATCGTACGGAATCATCGTCGCCCTGGTGCTCGAGCGCTGGGCTCCCGCCAAAGCCTTTGAGTACATCCTCCGCGGAGCCTTATTCGGCATGATGCTGGCCTGGATCGTCTCGCTCGCCGCCCACATCTCCTTCCGCCGACGCCTTACTTCCACCCAGACCGCAGAAATTCCCGCCCGCTCGCCTCTAGGCCAATGGGGATCCATCATCGGTCTGGTTGTTGTCCTGGCCTCAACCGCCAAGACCTGGTGGGATTCCCGCGTCAACTTCGTCGTTGGCCTGACCTTTCTGGTCGTTTTAACTCTTTTCTACTTCCTTCTCCGCCGTGACGCCATGGAGAACAACTCTTACTGAGCGAGTTGAGTCACCGCTCAATCTCTGGAACTGTTGACATATTGTTGACATTCCGTGGGAATAATCGTCCCCGGCGTCTGTTATCGTCATGTACGCCAGGTTCCCGTAATGTCCCGTCGGACGCCGGGTTCGGGGCGTTATCTCATTTTCGTTTAGGGGTCGCAAGCTCTATGAAACTCGCCAGAACTCATGCCGCCGTTCTCAGCCTACGGGTGGTGCCGCGCCCGGCACTGATAATGACGATATTGACTGCGACGGCCCTACTCCTGGCGCTGCCTTCCCGAGCGTACGCCGCCGATGTAACCGTTCTTCACACCTTCACCGGCGGGAAAGATGGATCCTACCCAGACGGCAGCCTCACCGCTGACGCCAACGGCAACTTCTACGGAACCACGCAGATTGGGGGAGCTTATGGAGGGGGCACGGTGTTCGAGCTTTCCCCGACTCCAGACGACAAATGGCGGTTTTCGGTGCTCTATACCTTTACTGGCGGAACCGACGGCGGGAGCCCTCTGGGAAGCCTGGTATTTGACGCGGCCGGCAACGCCTATGCAACGGTGTCGTCCGGCGGAGCGAACGGGGTAGGCGCCGTATTCGAGTTGAGCCCACCCGCGCGCCCCACCCCAGGCAAACCGTGGGACGAAAAGGTTCTATACAGTTTCCAAGGCGGCAGCGATGGTGACCAGCCACATGGCAGCCTGATCTTCGACGCTGCAGGCAATCTCTACGGCACCACGGTGTACGGCGGCAAATTGCATATCGGGTGCTCTCCCAATCATGGGTGCGGCACAGTCTACGAACTGTCGCCCGCTGGCGGTGGCTCCTGGAGCGAAAGGGTTATTCACCGTTTTAGCGATGCTTTCGGCGAGGGTGCGGAACCCCGCGTCGGCCTCGTCATGGATGCCTCGGGCAACCTGTACGGCACCACCTACGAGGGCGGCAACAATGAACAGTGCAATGGCGAGGGCTGCGGCTCAGTTTTCGAACTGATTGCTCCCGCCGCAGGGAAAAAACGCTGGCAATTCAAGAACTTGTTTGACTTCAACGGTATCGATGGCGCACTTTCCTGGGGCCCTCTGACGTTGACCGCTGACGGCGCACTCTTCGGCACTACGCTCTTCGGAGGAACCGACAACGCCGGTATCGTCTTCTCGTTAACCCAGCAGTCGGGCCGCTGGAAGTTCGGAACGGTCTACAACTTCGACGGACTCGACGGCCTGCAGCCAGCAGGCAACCTCGCCTTCGACACTGTTGGTAACCTTTACGGCGCGACCTACGAAGGCGGCGCAAACGATTGGGGCAGCATCTTTCAACTCGTGCCCGGCCCGAACGGATGGACTGAAAACTTGCTCTACAGTTTCGTCGTTGGCGGAAAGCGATTCGGAGCCAATCCTCTCGGCGGAGTCATCATCGATGCCGCCGGCAATCTTTACCTCACCACCAATCAAGGTGGAAACCTGGACGACTGTCAGCCGAATTCCGGCTGCGGCGCGGTCATCAAGCTCGGTTCGGACGATGCGATCGCTCCTTAGCAGCTCCAGGGTTTTTTCAGAATTCGACTAAATTGTCAGTCTCGTCGCAATACATTTCAACGCAAACGCGGAAAGCACGCAGCCTGTTTCTCCGAATTGTAACTCGCATTTTTTCTTGCTATTCTCAACCAGTTTCGGGTTCCATTTGAACGCCAGGACGACTTCGGACTTTCCTGCCTGTGCGACTCTCTGTCGCCATCAGTTCCCAGCCGTTCTGTTCCCCCGAACGAAGGAGCAATCATGTCTTCCCCTCGAAAATTCGCCGTAATTCCAGGCAGTGAACGTAAGCCGGTCCGTGGCGCCCGCCTCACCCACAATTCGCATCCGGACCAAACCATCGAAGTCTCCATACGCATTCGCTCGAAAGCGGAGGCTAAGCGTGAAGAACTCAAGAGCGCCCTCGCAAAGTCTGCTTTCGAGCATCTGTCGCGCGCCGAGTATGAAAAAGTCTATGGCGCCGATCCTGCCGATGTTGAGCAGATTAAGAGATTCGCCCAAGAATTCGGCCTCAAGGTGCAAGAAAACGGCACCGAGCTCGCGCGCCGGACCGTTATGGTCTCCGGAACGGTAAGCAATCTCCAAAAGGCTTTTAACGTGGAGCTCAAGGAGTACAGCCATCCCAAGGGAAATTTTCGCGGCCGCTCGGGCCCGATCAGCGTGCCCGCCGAGTACGCGGACATCATCACCGGAGTGTTTGGCTTGGACAACCGCCCCCAGGCTGAGCCGCATTTCCGGCGCTTGTCCCGGCCCGACAAGCATAAGCACAAGACCGCTGCCTCCGATGTCACCTACGATCCCAATCAGGTAGCGCAAATCTACGCCTACCCCGCGGGCGACGGCACCGGCCAGTGCATCGGCCTAATCGAGCTAGGAGGAGGCTTCCAACTCGACGACCTGAGCAATTATTTCAACTCACTCAATATCAAGGTTCCGCAAGTCATTTCCGTCTCGGTTGACGGAGGCCAAAACAGTCCCACTACTGCCGACAGCGCCGACGGCGAAGTGATGCTCGACATTGAAGTGGCGGGTGCGATCGCTCCCGCCGCGAAGATTGCCGTCTATTTCGCTCCCAACACCGACCAGGGTTTTCTGGACGCCGTCACCACCGCCGTCCACGACACCACCAATCAGCCTTCCGTCATTTCCATAAGCTGGGGTTCGGCCGAGTCCACTTGGACCACTCAGGCGATGACCAATTTTGACGAAGCCTTTCAAGCGGCCGGGGCAATGGGCGTAACCGTCTGCGTAGCCGCCGGAGACAACGGCTCTTCCGACGGAGTCAACGATGGCAACAACCACGTTGATTTCCCCGCGTCTGATCCGTTCGTGCTCGGCTGCGGCGGCACCACGCTGCAAGCCTCGAACGACCAGATCATCAGCGAAACCGTCTGGGACGACCTGCCCAATGGTGGAGCAACCGGTGGAGGAGTAAGCAACGTCTTTCCGCTTCCAACTTGGCAAGAAGGCTTCAACGTTCCGTCGCCCACGGTTCAAGGCGGCGGACGAGGCGTCCCCGACGTCTCCGGCGATGCCGATCCCAACACTGGCTACAACGTTCTCGTCGATGGCGACAGCGTGGTAGAAGGCGGCACGAGTGCGGTCGCGCCGTTATGGGCGGCGCTGGTGGCGCGCGTCAATCAGCAAATGGGGAAGCCGATCGGTTTCCTGAACCCGTTAATCTACAAGCAAGCCGTGGAAGCTTCCGGATTTCACGACATTACTCAAGGCAACAATGGCGCCTTCAGTGCAGCCAAGGGCTGGGATCCGTGCACCGGCCTAGGCAGTCCCGATGGCGTCTCATTAGAAGCGGCGTTGACCGGAACGGCAGCCGGATCATCCAGCATCCACGCCGCAAAGCCGCGCAAATCCAAAGAATCCGCAGCCTAACCAATCGCCGGGGTGCCCCACCCTTCGTTTGTTGAAGGGTGGGATTCCACCGTAGTCGACAGCAAGGGATTTCTTAAACTGCCAAGGAACCCCGTACGCACACTCCAAGAATTACAATGTCCTTCATGCCCGACGATCTTCTCCGTTATCGCTCCGAGTTTCCCATCCTCGAACGCACCAACTACATGATCTCCAACTCCCTCGGAGCTATGCCCCGAGCCGTTTACGACGCGCTCCACGCCTACGCCGACATCTGGGCTACCCGCGGCGTTCGCGCCTGGGAAGAGCGCTGGTGGATGCTTGCTCTCGAAGTTGGCAACGAAGTCGGCGCCCTGATGAACGCGCCCAAAGATTCCGTCTCTCTGCATCAGAACGTCACCACCTGCCAGGCGATAGTCGCATCGTGTTTCGATTTCACCGGCCCGCGCAACAAGGTCGTTTACAGCGACATGAACTTTCCCTCCGTCATGTATTTCTGGGAAGCGCAGCGCCAGTACGGCGCGCGCGTTCACATGGTCAAAACCGACGACGGCATCACTGTCCCCACCGATCGCCTGCTCGATGCCATCGACGACCACACTCTCATCGTTCCCGTTTCGCACGTGATCTTCCGCAGTTCCTACATCAACGACGCCAAAGCCATCATCGAAAAAGCGCACAAGGTTGGAGCCCACGTCGTCCTAGACACGTATCAATCCTTAGGAACCGTTCCCATTGACATCCAATCTCTTAACGCCGATTTTGCCTGCGGAGGTGTCCTCAAGTGGCTCTGCGGAGGCCCAGGCGTAGCCTATCTCTACGTCCGCCCCGACCTGGGCAAGAAACTCGAGCCGAAACTCACCGGCTGGTTCGCGCACGAAAATTCTTTTGAATTTGCCACTGGTCCCATCCGTTACGCCGATCCGCCTCTGCGCTTCATGAACGGAACGACGCACATTCCCGCGATCGAAGCCGCGCGTCCCGGTCTGAAAATCATTCAACAGGTTGGAGTGGAAAAAATCCGAGAGAAATCCAAACGCCAAACCGCTCGCCTCATCGAGATCGCCAACCACCACGGATGGCGAGTCAACACTCCCCGCGATCCCGAGCAACGCGGCGGCACCGTTTCCATCGACATGCCGGATTCGCAGCAGGTGAGCCGCGATCTGCTAGCCCACGATATTCTCGTAGACTGGCGTCCAAAAGCCGGAGTCCGTTTCTCCCCGCACTTCTACAACACCGACGCCGAAGTGGATGCAGCCTTGTCAGCCGTGTCCGACATTCTGAAAGCACGTGCTGTAACCGCATAAGCCGAGAGACGAGGCTTGCCTCGTCTAACTCCGACGAATCCGCTCTCGTCGGTTCGTAACGTTACCTCCGTGACACCGCCCTGCCCCTTTTCCCCTGCCATTCTCGCAGTTCCTTCCTTATCCTCTATAGCAGGTCCCGCGAGCGATTCAGGAAAGCACTGTGACCCCCGGCCTGTGCCTCTTCATCCCGATCAACTACCTCACGATTCTTTCGCTGGTCGCGATTGCAGGCGGCTTGTATTTTTTCTTTTTCGGATTCCAACTCCTCGCGCGTAAGCGCTTATTGCTGGCCACGCCCACCTCAAGGATTCGCAGCGCCGCCCTGGGACTGGTCGAGGTCAACGGCGTGGCTGCCGGTCCTTACACCGTGTTTGCGCCCATCACCGGCAAGCCTTGCTTCCTTTACCGCACCGTCGCCTGGCGGCAGCGGACCGGCAAAAAACAGGAATGGGAGAAAGTTGCCGATGAAACTCTGCACCTCCCCTTCTTCATCGACGATTCGACCGGCCAGTTGCTCATCGAGCCTCTCGGGGCCGATCTAGACTTGCGCCACGATTTTCGCGAGGAATACGACGCGTCGTTCTTCTCGTTGAACCTGGAAAATGTTCCGCCGCGCATCAGCGTATTTCTTTCACGCCATGGCGTCGTTCCGGGCCGCCGTTTGCGCATCGAAGAAAGCTCGATCGAGCCCGAAGACGCGCTCTTCGTCGCCGGAACGCTCGCGGAAAATCCGGGCGTTCAGGTGCGCCCGTTCGCGCCGCGCACAGAATTACATTCCAGCGTTGCGTATCCAGACGACTCGGCCCCCGCTTCACCGCGCAACCCCGTCCCCGGCGATTCTTTGCGGCACATTCCTGCCCCGCAGATTATCCGGCTTGAGAATGGCGCTACTCCTTCGACCAGTCACGAAATGACCCAGCAGGAAAGGATTGCTGCCGCACTCACGCGCGCCGGCATCACCAAACCAGAGGCGTGGTCTGTTGCCGGAGTCCCGTACCAAACTGTGGAGGTGGATGAGAGCGCACCGCCCTCGTCCGCCGACTCACAAGGGAAACCGCACGACGCACCACCAAACGAATCCCAGTCGGGTAGTTTCAATCTCACTCCCCCTGCCGTATTGATGAAAGGCGACAATGATCCTACCTTCGTGATTTCTTTCCGCAGCCAGAAAGAATTCGCTCTTGCCCTTGGCTGGAAATCTTCCGCCATGATCTGGGGAGGCGCCGCCATCACCCTGCTCGGTGTCTATATGCTGTTGGCACAAACGGGACGATTCTAGGTTCCCCGGCCAATCTGAGGTCACCTCGAATGCCCGTAGCTAACTGCTTAATGTCAGACGGGAACCACTAATTTAGAATGTCACCTGTGACCGAATCCGTTCGGATCGGGATCCTCGGCGATTTCAATCCCGAACTCCGTTCCCATAACGCGACGAACGATGCGCTGCAGCACGCGGCACGCAAACTCCAGCTCAATGTCGAATCGGCGTGGCTTCCCACGCCTTCGCTGCTCGAGCCCGGAGCGGCCGCCATGCTTGATTCCTTCGACGGTCTGTTTGGCTCGGCCGGCAGCCCCTACAAAAGTTTCGACGGCATGCTAAAGGGCATTGAGTTTGCCCGCGTCAACGACCGCCCATATCTCGGCACCTGCTCAGGATTTCAGTACGCGCTCATTGAGTGCGCCCGCAATGTGCTGGGCGTCCGCGATGCCACCACCGCCGAAGAAGATCCCCACGCCAAGAACATTGTCATCTATCCCGTCTCTTGCGCCGTTCCCAATCGCGGTCCAAACGCGCCCAAGCTCTCCGGAAAAATCAGTCAGATCCGCCTCCGTCCCGGCTCCTATCTCGCAGCTTTTTACGGCAAGGAAATCATCGAGGAAGAATTTTGGTGCAACTACGAACTCAATCCCGAGTTCGAGTGGATGGCAATGGAAGCGGGCTTTCCAGTCGTAGCCCGCGGATCGAAGGAGGAATGCCGGGCCATCGAGTCGCCCTCCCACTTGTTTTTCATCGCGACATTATTTCAACCGCAACTTTCGTCGCGCGAGGACAACCCGCATCCGCTGATCATGGCTTTCGTCCAGCACGTCGCCGATTTCCGCCGCAAGCGCCTAGACGACTCGATTCTGGCATGAGAGTGCACGCCGCGCGACCTAACCCACCTCCACCAGTCCATAGTTAAAAGCCGAGCGCGAGCGCATTTCCCGAAGTGCGGCATCGATCTCTGCTTTTGAGATTTCCGAATTCGGCCCGGAGATTACCCACGCAGCCTCCCGTTTCGCCGCTTCCAGCAGTTGCCGATCGCGGATGATGTTGGCAACGCGGAAGCTTGGAATCCCTGCCTGCTTCGTCCCAAAAAATTCGCCCGGTCCGCGCAGTTCAAGATCGAGTTCCGCAATCTGGAACCCGTCATTCGAGCGCACCATAGCGTCAAGACGGCGTTCGCCTTCTTCCGAGACCTTGCCGCTCCGCATCAGCACGCAATAGGATTTCGCCGCCCCGCGCCCAATGCGTCCGCGCAACTGGTGAAGCTGCGCCAATCCAAAGCGGTCGGCATGTTCGATCACCATGACGGTCGCGTTTGACACGTCGACGCCAACTTCGATCACCGTCGTCGCCACCAGAATTTCGATCTTGCCCGCCTGGAATTCGCGCATGACATGTTCTTTTTCGTTGGCATCCAGACGACCATGCAGCAACCCCACATGAAGATCGGGAAAAATCTTCTCCCGCAATTGCCGGTGCATCTGTTGCGCAGCCTTCAGTTCGCGTTCTTCGCTCTCCTCAATCACTGGATACACGACATACGCCTGATGTCCGGCGCCGATCTGCTTGCGAACGAAGTCCCAAACCTCAGCCGACCGCTCATCGAGCACCGAGCGGGTGATCACCGGCGTTCGTCCCGGCGGAAGTTCATCAAGCACCGAGACATCAAGATCGCCGTAAAGAGTGAGTGCAAGCGTGCGAGGAATGGGCGTCGCCGTCATCACCAAAACGTCGGGTTCCGGGTCGGTGGGCTTGGTTTCTGTGGAGCGCGGGGCAGCCTCGCCCGGCGTCCCCACACCAGGCGCGTCGGTCTTCTTCATCAGCTTCAGCCGCTGCATCACGCCGAAGCGATGCTGCTCGTCCACCACGACCAGTCCGAGGTTCTCAAATTCGACGCGATCCTGAATCAGCGCGTGCGTACCGATGACCAGCTGCGCGTTTCCTTGCGCGATGTGGCGACGCACGTCGCGTTTTCGGTCCTGTTCCAGCGAGCCCGTCAGCAGCACGATACGGTATCCCGCGCGCTCGAGAATCTGCCGCGCTGAAAAATAATGTTGCTGCGCCAGAATCTCAGTCGGCGCCATCAGCGCGACCTGGTACCCATTTTCAATAGCAATGATCGCGGCCTGAAACGCCACAATCGTTTTCCCCGAACCCACGTCGCCTTGAAGCAGACGCCGCATGGGCGAAGGCATTTGCATGTCGCTGGCAATTTCTTTGAGTACTCGTTTTTGCGCCGCCGTCGGGTGAAACGGCAGTATCTTCTTAATAGCCTCGCGAACGCGGTCGTTGAGCGCAAAGGCGATTCCGGTCTGCGCCTTCTGCTCGCGGCGCTTGAGTTCCAGCCCAAGCTCGATAAAAAACAGTTCATCGAAAATCATCCGGACGTGCGCCGCCGTCCGCGAAGATTGCAAATCCGTAAAGCTCTCGCCGGCATCCGGCCAGTGCACCTTCCACAACGCTTCGCGCGGAGACACCAGGCTTAGGTGCGCGCGCACTGCCGCCGGGATGGGATCGGGAAGATCGGGATTTAAATTCTCGAGCGTCCCTCGAATGATGCGCCGGAACCAGCGCGGCGTTAGCTTGCCCTGCCCGGTCGATTCGTAGATGGGAACAATCCGGCCAATTTCGAGCGAAGCGGCTGCCTTCTTTTCGGCCTCGTCGGCGCCGCCTTCTTCATTGATGTCGCCAAGAATCTCAAATTGCGGCTGATTAATCTGCAGGTTCCCGTCGCGGTCTTCTTCGACCTTGCCATAGAGCGCCACCATCTGGCCGGCCTGAAAGCGGTCCCGAAGATAGGTGGCGTTGAACCAGATACACTTCAGTCGGCTGCGACCCTGCCCCACCGTGAGTTGGAAGATGGGCATGCGCCGCGTGCGAAACAGCCCCGAGTTGCGCACCTCGGCGACCACCGTCGCCATTTCTCCGGCGCGCAGTTCGGCCACCGATCGCGGGTTCAGTCGGTCCTCATAGCGAAATGGAAGGTAGTGCAGCAGGTCGTCAACCGTCCGAATGCCCTTGGCGGCAAGCACCTCGGCCAGCCGTGGGCCGATGCCTTTCACATACTGCACTGGAGTGGACGGTTCCAGCATCTCAAGGAATGTTAGCAGCCACGCTCCTCATTGCGCCCGGTTTGACGCATTGGGGCGAAAGAAGCGGAGACTTGGACAAGACTTCAAGCAGCAAAACGATGAGGAATTTTCTCGATGCGCTCGTGGCCGTGCTGGCAGGCAACGCAATTTACTTCCTCCTCATGCCACATCTTCCGGCGGCAGCGCGCCACAGGCTTTTCCGGGAAGATCTGGGCTTGTTGGTGGATTTCGCGATTTGCTCCGTGATCTTTGCGGCCGTGAAGTACACGAGGCGGTACGAAAGATGAAAGATGATTGTCGTAAACTCATCGCACCGTTGTTCCCAAGCACCCTATGCTGAAGCCGCGCGCATCAATTGCAGGTCTGGCCCCGTACCGCTCGCCCATCGTGAGCCGCGACGGTTTAGGTCTCGATCTCAATGAGAGCCTGGCCGGATGCTCGCCGCGCGTGTTGGCACGCCTGCGCTCGCTCTCAGCGGCAGACGTCTCACGGTATCCGCACCGCGATCTGGGCGAGCAGATGGTCGCAAATTTCCTGGGCATCCCGTCCGATCAGGTATTGCTCACCAACGGAATGGATGAGGCGCTGTCGCTGCTGTTTACAGCATACCTAGCCGAAGGCGACGAACTCCTTTTTGCCGATCCCACATTCGTAATGTATCCAATCTTGGGCGCGGCGCTAAGTGCGAACGTAGTGCGCGTGCAGTCGGGCGAAGACCTCGCGCTCCCCGTAGCCGGTCTGTTGGCGCGAATTTCCCCGCGCACCCGGGTTATCGCAATCGCGAATCCCAACAACCCCACCGGCTTGGCGGCATCGCGTCCGGATTTGCTGAAGATTTCAGAAGCCGCGCCCCATGCGGCCGTGCTAATCGACGAGGCCTACTTCGAGTTCTACGGCCAGACGCTACTTCCGGATCTTGCCAGCCATCCCAACCTTTTCATCGGGCGCACGTTCTCGAAAGCCTATGGACTAGCCGGCCTGCGTCTAGGAGTGCTAATCGGAGCGGCGGAGCAGATCGGCCACCTGCGTCGGTTAAGCTTGCCATTCAACGTGAATGCCGTGGCATTAGCTTGTCTCGAAGAGGCGCTGCTCGATCAGGCGTTCGTCCGCGAACACATAGCGCAAGTGCAGCAGGGGCGCGATCAATTGTCGCAATTGTTCAACCAACTCGGCCTCCAGTTCTGGCCGAGCCAGACGAATTTCGTTTTTGTGCGAGTAGGTGCGTCCGCAAAAACATTCGTGGAGTCGATGCAGCGGCTCGGCATTCTAGTCCGCGATTTCTCGGCGAGCCCCGCCTGCGACGGATGCGTTCGGATCACCATAGGCACGCCCAGCCAAATGAATGGCGTCTCGCAAGTCATTCGCGAAGCAATCGCGGAAGCCCGCCGCTCTTGACGGTGGAGCGCCGGCACTGCGACTTCGTGACTCTGGATCGAACGCTTGCCAACGAACTGCAGAGTGTGTTCCCATTTCCAGTTGCCTTTCGGCCATCAAACCATGACGTTGACCTTCCGCAAACCGCTCCCCGACGTTGAGCACCCCGAGATGCCCGCCGATGTCGTGATCGTCGGAGGTGGTCCCGCTGGCATGGCCTGCGCGCTGCGGCTTTCGCAGTTGATCGACGATCACAATGCGCGCCATCCCGACGCGCCCTTGAGTAAGGAAAATATCTACGTGCTGGAAAAGGCGCGCGAAGCTGGACAGCACTGTCTTTCCGGTGCGCTCCTCGATCCCCGCTCCATGAAAGAACTCCTGCCCGGGTTCGAGAACGAAGCTCCACTCGACGCCATTGTGCACAAAGAAGCGGTCCACTTCCTCACCCGCACCGGGCACCACCAGCTTCCGCTCACGCCACCGCCGCTAAAGGATCACGGCAACTATGTCATCTCGATCAATCGTTTCGTAAAGTGGCTGGCCAGTAAAGTAGAAGCGGCGGGCATCACCATTTTCACCGGCTTCGCGGGATCAGAGCTCCTTTTTGAAAAGGATACGAACGGCGATGGCGGTCGCGTCGTTGGCGTGCGCACCGATGACAAGGGTGTCGACAAACAGAACCAGCAGAAGTCGAATTTTGAGCCCGGTTATGACGTGAAGGCGAAGGTTGTTGTACTCGCCGAAGGCACTCGCGGATCGCTCACCAAGCAGCTCATCCAGAAGCTCGACTTGATGAAAGATCGCAACCCGCAGACTTATGGCGTTGGCGTAAAGGAACTGTGGGAAGTTCCCTCCGGACGCATCGAGGCGGGCGAAGTCATCTACACCATGGGTTATCCGCTGACCACGAAAGAATACGGCGGCGCCTGGATTTACGGCTCGCCAGGCAGTAGCAAGAAAGAGAATATCGTGTCGCTCGGCTTTGTGACCGGGCTTGATTATCACGATCCACGCCTCGATCCGCAGCATGTATTGCAAGCCTTCAAACAGCATCCTTTTATTGCCAAACTGCTCGCCGGCGGCAAGATGATTCGTTATGGCGCGAAGTCGCTTCCTTACGGCGGTTGGTGGTCGCTTCCGCCGCTGGGCGGCGACGGTTGGATGATCGTCGGCGACTCCGCCGGTTTCCTGAATTCCGCGCGCCTAAAAGGCATTCATCTAGCGATCAAGAGCGGTATGTTAGCCGCCGAGACCGCGTTCGAAGCCTTGGTGAAATCCGACTTCTCGTCGGCGATTCTCGGCAAGTTTCAGCGTCGCGTCGAAACCAGCTGGATTCAGGACGAGCTGTGGCCGGTCCGTAACTTCCACCAGGGATTCAAGAACGGAATGGCCGCAGGCATGTTCAATACGATGCTCCAGGAGCTTTTTGACGGCGGCCTTCGCAATCGCGTGCCGTCCCATCCCGGCTACGAGAATTTAGAGCCAATCGCCAAACTCCCCGCCGACGGCGGCCCCGAAGCCCACCTGTTAGGCCCCGCCAAAGGCGATGGCAAGCTCACCTTCGACAAGCTCACCGACCTTTATCATTCTGGGACCAAGCACGAAGAAGATCAGCCCGCTCATCTGCTGATTCAGGACACGAACATCTGCAACGATCGCTGCCTGAGAGAGTTCGGCAATCCCTGCCAGAATTTCTGCCCGGCCAACGTCTACGAGATGCTGGACGACCCGGCCGCGCTCAACACCAAGCGCATCAGTCTGAACCCGGCAAACTGTGTCCACTGCAAAACCTGCGACATTCAGGACCCCTATCAGATCATCACTTGGGTGCCACCGGAAGGCGGCGGCGGTCCCAATTACGACGGAATGTAAGTCCGTATCTCAAAGTAAGGCACTGGTTCCCGCTCCCAACCCGGTATATACTTCTCCCGATACTTTTGCAGTCACCCGGCCATGACCGGGCACGGAGCACATTTTCATTATTCCTACCCGCTCCGTGAATAGAACGCTGGCGCAGGGCTCTTAAATATTCATTCGCCCTGAATGATCGGCGGGGTTGGAAATCGTTTAAGCGATGCCTTCCCGAGAGAGGTTTTACCCGTGGACGTCGTATTCATCCGTTTTCTCTTTATCCTGATCGTCGGCGTTATCTGCCTTCTTATTCGTCCCTTTGGCCTGCCCGCAAACTATGCTGCCGGTGTCGGTCTGTTGATCGGCGCTGGCATCGTCGTGTTCGAGTGGCGGCTGCGCGAGATGAGCCTCAAGCGTCTGATTGGCGCTGCCATCGGCAGCGTCCTAGGAATCATTGGCGCTTATCTCTTTGCGCTCGTCATTCGCAACAGTATCCCTCCCAGCGCGACCCAGAGTTTCCTGCAGATCATGGTCATGCTGGTCATGGCCTACGTCGGATTGGCGGTCGGCGCCAACAAAGGCGACCTGCTCAATCTGGCCGCGCTCGGCGGCGTCTTCGGCGGCGAAAAAACTGGCAAGAAGAGTTACAAGATCCTCGACACCAGCGTCATTATCGACGGCCGCATAGCCGACATCGCCGAGACCGGTTTCCTCGACGGCCTCATCGTCATCCCCCAGTTCGTGCTCCGCGAATTGCAGTTGGTCGCCGATTCCGCCGACTCCCTGAAACGCAATCGCGGACGCCGCGGCCTCGACATCCTGCAGCGTCTTCAGAAAACCGCGTCCGTCCAGATTCAGATCGTGGAAGACGATTTCCCCACCGTCCGCGAAGTCGATATGAAGCTCATCGAACTGGCCAAGCTCTACGAGGGCAAAATCCTAACCAACGACTTCAATCTCAACAAGGTAGCCCAGTTGCAGGGAGTGGCCGTCCTCAACATCAACGAACTGGCGAACTCCCTCAAACCTATCGTTCTGCCCGGCGAGATTATGCGGGTATTTATTCTCAAGGAAGGCAAAGAGTACAACCAGGGCGTCGCCTATCTCGATGACGGAACCATGGTGGTCGTGGATAACGCCCGTAAGATGATCGGCAAAACCATCGATATCTCGGTAACCTCGGTCTTGCAGACCACTGCCGGAAAAATGATCTTCGGCAAGTGGGATGAGCGCGCCACCGGTCGCCACGACTCAAAACCAGCACCCCCGGTGTCCGCACCTCCCGTCTCAGGAACCACTGGCGCCCCCTCCGACCCGGCCAGAAAACCCACCTCAGTCGCAGCCGAACGACCACCCGACTAGTCGGGCATCAAAGTCGGTACCTCATTTTATTCGCGGATTCCCTTGCTTCCACAGGCAAAAGCGGGGTAACATTCAGCTCCAGATACCCAAATCACCCTGCTATGCGTCAGGAATAATCTTCGGATGTGAGCAAAAGTGTACAGTGCTCGCTCCGATGGACGTTTTATTTTGGCAGACGTGTGACCCAAAAGTGGGCCAAAAAACTGTTACTGCACCTCGGAACCAAAACTCAAGTTGGAGGCATATGATGAAACGGCTATTCGCAGCTCTATGCGTAGTGGCCCTCGCATCCTTGATAGCTCCCCTAACGCCACTGCAGGCGGCAACCGGGACAAGGAACGATGGGCTGAGTTACGACATCAGCAAGGAAGTCACTCTCCACGGCACGGTTTCAGACGTGCTCAAGAAACCCTCAAAGGGAATGATCATGGGCTCCCACCTCTTGATCCAAACCGGTGTCGGTTCCCTCGATGCCAGCTTGGGAAGATTTGCTTTGCAAGGCCGGGGCGCTCTCTCCATCGAAGCGGGCAAACAAGTTGAAGTGACCGGCGTCATGAAGACACTTAACGGCAAGCAAGTGTTGATCACCCGTACAGTGACAGTAAACGGCCACGCCTATACGATGCGCAACGAGCACGGGATTCCGGTGTCACCGCAGGCACGTGAGCGTGCTGGCGAAAAGTCTGCCCACAAGGGGGTGTGGCTATGAACCGTAAAGCTTACTTAAGCATCCTTCTTGCCTTAGTTTTCATGGCCTTCGCTTTCTTGACGGGCTGCAGTTCGGGCACCTCAGCCCGCCCGGGCACCACCTATGTGTTCTATCTGAGCGGTTCGGAAGCTATCAATGAGGGCCCGAATTTTTACACCGTCTCGGGGGCTGTAACTATCGACTCGGCAGGCAACGTCACCGGCGGCGAAGAAGACTATAACGACGCTTTTGGACTCACGGACGCCCCCACGCCGATCTTGGCAGCAAGTAGTGCACTCACGGTCGATGCTACTTCCGGCCAGGGGACACTTACGTTGACGGTGGGCGACACGAATCTCGGCGTCGCCGGCGTCGAAACCCTCGCGGTCCAGTTTGTCAACGCCAACCACGCGCTCATCACGCAATTTGATAGCTCGGCTACGTCCAGCGGAAGCCTTGACGTGCAGTCGGCAACCAGCGCTCCCGGCAACTTTGCCTTCTCCATGTTGGGCATCGACAGCGACGACGACCCAGTCGGAATCGGTGGCGTAGTCACCGTAGGCAGCGGCTCCATCACGGGTGTTTATGACGTTAACGATGCTGGAAATGTATTACTCGACCAAACCCTTACGACGGGAACCGTGACTACGACCGACGCCTTCGGGCGTGGCACAATCACCGGAACCCAACTGGCGGGCCAACTTGCCTACTATGTTGTCGGTCCGGAAGCGGTCCGGTTCATCAGCGATGATAGCGGCTCTGCCGGCATCGGCTCCGCCTACGGCCAGGGTACGGGCACTTTCAGCGCCGCATCCATCGGAAGCTCCGTGTTTGCCATTTCTGGCGGCCAGAATTATGGGTACGTCTACGGTGCGGCCGGCAGCTTCGCCACGGACGGCGTCAGCGCCGTGACCTCGGGAATCGGGGATGTCGACGAGGAGGGAGATGTCTCTGCTGGCGGATCGGTCACCGGCACGTATGCTCTCGCCGGCAATGGATACGGCAACGTGACCATCACGTCCGAGGAGTTACTCGATGTCAGCCTCCTCGGAGTATATGCGACCGAC